>NZ_JBVJPV010000007.1:0-380318 GCF_055609245.1 Streptomyces sp. NPDC036813
GCATCGCCCGCCTGCACAACCTCACCCTCACCGGATGACAGGCAAACGAGCAGGTCAGCCTGCATGCCTCAGATCATTTACGGGACAACCTCTAGCAGCTGGGGCCCGCACCGTGGGGTGCGGGCCCCAGCTCGCGTCGTTCGGGGCGTCGTCGACCGATCCGGTCCGCCCCCTTCAATTCCGGCTCGTTCTGCGGTTTTCCGCGCGGCTTTTTTCCTGCCGCGCGATTTCCTTGACGGATACGCGCCGCGTCCAGGAAAGCGTGAAGATTTCGCATGAGCCGTGCTCGTTCCGCTCGCACAAACAACCGATCCGGTGGATCCGGTTCCTCCGGTGGTTCCCAGGGCCGCCGCGGCCGTCGGCCGTCCTCGGCACAGGGCGCGTCCCGCCCTTCGGGTGAATTCGCCCTGCCGAAGACGATCACTCCCGCGTTGCCGCCCGTGGAGTCGTTCGACGAGCTGGGCCTGCCGCCCGCCCTGCCGGCCGCGCTCCGCCAGGAGGGCGTGAGCGTGCCGTTCCCGATCCAGGCGGCGACCCTGCCGAACTCCCTGGCCGGCCGTGACGTCCTCGGCCGCGGCCGCACCGGCTCGGGCAAGACCCTCGCCTTCGGCCTCGCCGTACTGGCCCGCACCACCGGGCTGCGCGCCGAACCCCGGCGCCCGCTGGCCCTCGTGCTGGTGCCCACCCGTGAGCTGGCCCAGCAGGTCACCGACGCGCTCACGCCGTACGCCCGGGCCGTGAGCCTGCGGCTCGCCACCGTCGTCGGCGGCATGTCCATCGGCCGGCAGGCCGGTGCGCTGCGAGCCGGCGCCGAGGTGCTCGTCGCGACGCCGGGCCGGCTCAAGGACCTCATCGACCGGGGCGACTGCCGCCTCGACGACGTCGCCATCACGGTTCTCGACGAGGCCGACCAGATGACCGACATGGGCTTCATGCCCCAGGTCACCGCCCTGCTCGACCAGGTACGCCCCGACGGCCAGCGACTGCTGTTCTCCGCCACCCTCGACCGCAACGTCGACCTGCTGGTCCGCCGCTACCTCACCGACCCGGTGGTCCACTCCGTCGACCCCTCGGCCGGCGCCGTCACCACGATGGAGCACCACGTGCTCCATGTCGATGACGCGGACAAGCGGCAGGCGACCACCGAGATCGCGGCCCGGGACGGCCGAGTGATCATGTTCCTGGACACCAAGCGCGCCGTGGACCGGCTGACCAAGCATCTGCTGAACAGCGGTGTGCGGGCCGCGGCCCTGCACGGGGGCAGGTCGCAGCCGCAGCGCACGCGCACCCTGGCCCAGTTCAAGGACGGCCAGGTCACCGTGCTGGTGGCGACCAACGTCGCCGCCCGCGGCATCCACGTCGACGACCTCGACCTCGTCGTCAACGTGGACCCGCCCACCGATCACAAGGACTACCTGCACCGCGGCGGCCGCACCGCCCGCGCCGGCGAGTCCGGAACCGTCGTCACCCTGGTGACCCCCGAGCAGCGCGGGGAGTTCAAGCGGCTGATCGCGTCGGCCGGCGTCACGGCACGCGTCACGGCCGTGCGTCCGGGGGAGGAGGAGCTGAGCCGCATCACCGGCGCCCAGGCACCCTCCGGCATCCCCGTGGTCATCGCCGTGCCCGCCGCCGAACCCAGCCGCCGCGCCGCCGCTCCCGGCTCCTCCTCGTCCCGCTCCCGCCGCAGCCGTTCGGGTCGCGGCCGGTCCGCCGGTGAAGCGGCACGGCGCGGCTCGGGACGCGGCTCCGCCCTGGGCCGGGCGGCCTAGCGTCACCGCACGGCCCGCCGGAACGTCCCCTGTCCGACAGCCCGTTCACCCTTTCCTGGGAGGCATCATGCGCTGTGTCATCGCCCGCTATCCGTTCGAGCTGACCAAGGCCGGAGTGCTGGCCTCCATGGAGGGCGTCGCGCCCGAGCCCATCACGGGTGAGTCCGTGACGATCGGGCGCCGCCGCTACCCGGTGAAGCAGGTGGGGGAAGTCGTCACCCGGCAGGACCGACGGGACTTCACCGGCCGGGAGGTCACCCTGGCGATGACCCGCCTCGGCTTCACCTGCCACCCGCATCCCGACGCCGAGCCCGAGCCCGCGTTCGGCGCGCCGTCGTCCGCGCTGCCCACGCCGCAGAACCTCCTCGACGACCCGGGTCCGGTGGTTCCCCGGGAGGCGTGAGGGCCTGACCCGTCCTCCGCGTACCGGCCCGGCCGGCTCACACGGTGGGGCTGCGTCGTTCGATCAGGACGACGTCGCGCCATACGCCGTGGAGCCGGCCGATGCGTTCGCGGTTTCCCACGACGCGGAACCCGGCCCGGCGGTGCAGGGCGAGGCTCGCCGTGTTCTCGGGGAAGACGCCGGACTGGGTAGGCGGCTGCCGGGGCGGCCACGACGCGGGCCTCAGGCGGGGATGACTCCTGGGCGGAACGGCTCCACGCCGATGATGTGGCGGGCCCGGTCCGGTTCGATCAGGACGTGCACGCGTTGTTCGCCTTCGATCAGCCACGGGTAGCTGTCCAGGCCCAGGTACTTGCGGGCCAGGCGGTCCATGCCGCGTTCCGCCTCCTCGCCCTCCACCAAGCGCACCGCGCGGCCGGTGATCTGCACCCGGTCGTAGGGGTTGTCGGCGGCGGCGTGCGAGAGGTGGACGCGGGTGTCGTGGCGGAGGTTCTCCTCCTTGACGCGGCCGACGGACGTGTTGAAGACGACCAGGCCGTCCTCGAGGTCCACCCACATCGGGGTGACGTGCGGCGCGCCGTCCGGCGTCACCGTGGCCACGTACCAGAAGTTGGGCTCTTCCAGCCGCTTGCGTATCTCTTCGGTCAGCTCTGCCGCCACGGTGGCTCCTCCTTGATCGAGTGGAGGAACCGCCATGGCACGTCACCGTGTTGAGGGCGGGTCAGGTCGGTGCCCGTCGTCGCTACGGCGCGTAGAAGCCCTCCACGTCCGCGATCAGGTGCACCGTGCCCGCGTGGTTGTAGAACGTGACCTTGCCGTCGATCACCGGGACCACCACCAGGCCGGCCACCGTACCGCCGGGGCGGGGGTTCAGGTTGGACGCGCTGGTGCGGGCCGTGCCCGACGGGTACGCCGAGATGTACGTGGACGCCGTCGGACCGGTCGCCGTCACGTTCAGGACCACCGCGGCGACGCCGGTGGCGGGGACGCCGCCGCGCCCCGTGACCGGGAGGGTGACCGTGCCGCCGGGGCCGACCGTGCCCTTGCGTACGCCCGTGCCGTCACGGGTGTCCATGGCGCGGGCCGGGGCCAGCGGCTGGTACAGGGAACCGAGGTCGCCGTCGGTGAAGTACCCGGCGACATCGGCGACGAGGTCGGTCGAGCCGGCGTGGTTGTAGAGGAAGACCCGGCCGTCGCGCACCTCGGCGACGACGAGGTTGGACACGGTCTGCCCGGCGGGGACGTTCAGGACCGACGGGCCCGACCACGCCGTCGTGGTGGCGTCCGGGACGACGGAGACGACGGTCGAGGCGGTGGGGTTGGTCGCGGTCACGTTCAGGACGACCGCGGTCACACCCTTGGCCGGTACTCCGCCGCGGCCCACGACGGTCAGCGGCACGGTGGTGCGGGCCGCCACCTTGGCCCTGCGCGCGCCGAGACCGCTGCGGGTGTCGAGCAGGCGCGCGGGCCGCACCGGCTCGTACAGGGAACCGGCGCCCTTCGTGTAGAGGCCGGTGACGTCGGCGATCAGGTCCACCGTGCCGGCGTGGTTGTAGAAGGTGACCTTGCCGTCCTTGACCGGGACCACGACCAGGTTCGGCACGGTCCGGCCGGCCGGCACGTTCAGGTTGGACGCGCTGGAGCGGGGCGTGCCCGCCGGGTACACCGAGATGTACGTCGACGCCGTCGCGTCGGTCGCCGTCACGTTCATGGCCACGGCCGTCACGTCGGTGGAGTCGGTGACCTTCAGGGTCACGGTGCCGCCGGATCCGACCTTGCCCTTGCGGACACCGGCTCCGGTGCGGGTGTCCATCCGCCGCTCGGGTTCGACCGGTGTGAACCTCGTCGGCGCCGGGGACTGACCGCCCGTCAGGGTGACGGTCCCGCTCTGCTGGAGGGCCGGCCCGTCGCCGTCCGCCGGTGCGGCGGTCAGCGTCCAGGTGTACCGGCCGTTGGGCATCAGCTGCCCGCCGGTGTCCTTGCCGGTCCACCGCAGGCGCAGCCGGCCGCGGGCGTCGGTGCCGGAGCCCACGTCGTAGGTGCGGCCGGTCGTGGTGTGGCGCGCGGTGACCGTCCACGCGCCCGCGGGCTTGCTGAGCAGGAGGCACAGCAGGTCCGTGCCGGGTTCACCGGCCGTCACCGTCCCGACGGCCGTGCGGTGCAGTACCGACAGCGGCTGCGTGGCGATGCCGGTGGGGACGACGTGGACCTGCTCGTCGGCGTCGACGTAGGCCACGTGGCCGCCGAAGCGGTCGACGCTCCAGCGGATGTGGCGCTGCGGGACGCCGGTGGCGGGCAGAGCGCCGATGACTCGGCTGACGGGGTGGGCGCGGTCGGCGCCGGTGAGGACGAGCCGGCCGGCGGCCGTGTCGTGCGTGACGACATAGCCGTCGCCGAGCAGGGCCTCACCGGCCGGGACGGGCTGCGTGGCCTTCGTGGCCCGGTCGTAGACCCCGGCCGGGCCGTTCGCGCCGCAGCTCCAGTACAGCCAGCGGCCGTCGGCCTGGAGTTCCTGGGGGATGCAAGGGGTGGCGGCGTCCGCGGTCTCGACCTGCTTGCCGGTCGTCAGGTCCTCAGCGGTCAGCGTGCCGCCGGTGGCGCCGGGGGTCCAGAGCCACGAGCCCCACAGGGCGGCGGCGGTGGCCGCGCGCTCCTTGACGACGCGTTCCTCGGTGAACGAGTACACCTGTTGCTTGTTCTTGGCGTCCGCGGCGTCGTGCACGAGGTACTCGCCGTCGATGTCGACGAGCCGGCCGGCACCGAGGTAGGCGGACCGGAAGTCGCCGCGCTCGGGGCCGTTGACCACGTAGTAGCCGCCGATGCGGCGCTCGAAGCGGCCGTCGCCGAGCGCCCGGTACTCGGCGCAGGTGGCGTCGTCCGCGGCGCAGTCCTGCAGCGGAACGTCGGTGAGCTTGGAGCGTTCGCCGACGGCGGGGGTGCCGGAGGCGCCGAGGGTGCGGACGTACTCGTAAGGGGTGTCGTCGCTGTCGTCGACCACGGACAGGCGTCCCTGGGCGAGCGCGACGCCCTGGATGCGCGCGGGGTTGGGCAGCGGCTTCACCAGCCGCGCGACGGGCCTGCCGGAGTCATCGGGGGTGATGTGCTGCACCCCCCACCGGACCGGGTCGCTGCCGCCCATGGCGGCGGCGGTGCCGTCGGGTCCGGCGGCCGGTCCGGAGAAGGTCTGGGGAAGCAGCGTGACGGCCGGACCGCCGGAGATCGGCACCCCTTCGAGGGTCCGGGCGTACGGGTAGACCAGCCAGTCGCCGACGATCGCGAACCCGTGGTTCTTGGTGTAGTCGACCGGGTCGATCCGGTCCCCCGGGACCACGGTGGCCGGGGCGGAAAGGTCCTTGCGGGAGAACGCCAGGATGTCGTGAACGCCGTTCTTCCCGCTGTACACCACCAGGTGTGCCGGGGACAGTTTCACGTTCTCGTACGACTCCGGGACCGGCGGGGTCAGTGCCTCGACGCGTCCGGTCTGCGTCGAGGCGATGCCGATGCGCCGCTGCCCGTCCCGGGCCGTCGTCGACACCACGACACTCGACGCGTCACCGCCGATGACCCGGTCGAACGCTACGCCGTCCGGGCCGGTCAGGGTCAGATCTCTCGTCGTTCCGTCGGGCCGCAGCGACAGCAGGTGCGTCGACTCCGGCGTCCGTGTCCCGTCCGGCTGCGTGACCATCCGGTACGCGACCGCCGTTGAGCCGAAGACCATGGCGGCCGTCTTGATGTCGCCGGGCAGGGCCAGGTGGCGGACGCTGCCGTCGGCACCGCGGAACTCCACCTCGCCGTCGCGCAGGACGGCCAGGGTGTCGGAGCCGGTGGCCCGGATGTTCCCGGCGGGCACGGAGACCCTGGTGCTCCGACCGTCGGCGTACCGGGTCCAGACGACGCCGCCCGGCTTTCCGTCGGCGTAGAACACGCCGTCCGGTCCGGCGGCGTCCGCCCAGCCGAAGCGTGACATGCCCGACTGGTACAGCGACGCGCCGACCGGTGCCGGCCGCGGTGTCGCCGGGATCACCATCTCCGGTGGCGGGGCAGGGTCATCCGCGACGGCGCTCGATGCGAGCGGCAGGAGTCCGCCGGCCGCCACCGCGGTGGCCAGTACTCCCCGGATCAGGCCATGACGCTTCAGCAAGAGTCCCTCCCCCCGTCCCTGCCGTGCCCCCCACCGCAGGTGAGCCGGAGCATAACAAGGGCCGCAGACAACGCTTTCCGTGCCGGACGGCGGAGCCCTGGCCGCTATGTCCGTAAACCATCCGCTTGTCATGATCACGGTCTAGCAAAATGCCCACCCCCGCCTTGGCGGGCCGATACCGCGGCTGATAGAGATTCGTTTCTGGCCGTCGTCCACCGCGTGGGAGCGGTGACACCGCCGGGGGGGCTCTACGTGGTCCGGCTGCGGCCGGGCCTCCGACACGTACTCTTCGCGCTCTCGCCGTGCCCGCATGCCGCATGTCGTATGCCCGCGTGCCCGCACCGGCGCACCCTTCCGCGGTGTCACCTGCCCACGCACCTGGATGACGCAGATGACGAAGAGGGAGTGTGCATGGGCCGAACCGCCCGTGAAAAGGCGTATCGATGGGGAGCGGCGACCATAGCCGCCCTGGCTGTGACCGCCACCGTGACACCGGTGTCGTACGCGGCCACGTCCGGCGAGCCGGCCCCGCAGCGGGTCGGCGGCGCGCCGAAGGTGCCGGCGGGGGCCGTACGCGCGGCGGACCCGGCGGCCGGGGAGGTGCTCGACCTGAGCGTCGTCCTGGAGCCGCGGGACCCCGCGGCGCTGAACCGTTTCGTCGCCGAGGTCTCCGACCCGGCGTCGCCGAACTACCGCAAGTACCTCGGCTCCGGCGAGTTCGCGGACCGCTTCGGCGCGCTGCCGCAGACCGCCGAGCGGGTCCGCGCGCGGCTCGCCGCCAAGGGCCTCGAGGTCGGCGCGCTGGAGTCCGACGGACTCACGCTGCCCGTGCACGCGACGGTCGGCAAGGCCGCCAAGGCCTTCGCCACCGACTTCGA
This sequence comes from Streptomyces sp. NPDC036813, assembly GCF_055609245.1. Lineage (NCBI taxonomy): Bacteria > Bacillati > Actinomycetota > Actinomycetes > Kitasatosporales > Streptomycetaceae > Streptomyces > Streptomyces sp. NPDC036813. The sequence continues at coordinate 7,192 of NZ_JBVJPV010000007.1, forward strand.
CGGCTACAAGCTGAAGGACGGCAGCACCGGGTTCACCAACACCCGCGCCCCGCAGCTCGACGGCGCCGTCGCCGGTGACGTCCGCGCGGTGGTCGGCCTGAACACTCTCGCCGCCCGCGCGCCGCGCAACACCGGCGCCAAGGGTCCGGCCCGGGTGCAGCAGGCCACGGACGGCGCCCGTCAGTCCCGGCTGACCGGCACCACCGGCACCATGTGCACCGATATCAAGAACCTCTTCGGGACGGCCCAGGACGGCTACCCGGCCGCCTACGACAAGCAGGACTACTGGAGCGCCCGGTCGCTCGCGGCCGCGTACAACATGGCGGACCAGCCCAACGTGCAGACCGGCACCACCATCGCGGTCTACTCGCTGGAGAACTACGACCTGCGCGACATCAACAGCTACCAGGCCTGCCACGGCACCAAGGCCTCGGTCAGCTCCGTGCGCGTCAACGGCGGCCCCACCGACCCGGCGAGCGGCGACACCGGCGTCGGTCTGGAGACCGCGCTCGACATCGAGACCATCGTCGGTCTCGCCCCCCAGTCCAAGGTCCTCGTCTACCAGGGCAAGAACACCTGGGACGACGGCACGGCCACGCTGCGCCGGATCGTCACCGACAACCGCGCCAAGGTCGTCTCCATCAGCTGGGGCAGCTGTGAGACGTACACCCCGGCCGAGGTGATGGACGCCGAGAACCTGCTGTTCCAGCAGGCCGCCGCGCAGGGCCAGACCGTCGTGGCCGCCTCCGGCGACAGCGGCTCCACCGGCTGCTACCAGCCGGGCGAGAGCATCCCCGGCCAGGACAAGCTCGTCACCGACTTCCCGGCCGGCTCGCCGTACGTCCTCGGTGTCGGCGGCACCTCCATGCGGACCGCGGTCACCAACCAGACCACCTGGACCGGCTCCGGCGGCGGTGTCTCGCAGCGCTTCGGTGTCGACGCGAACGGCTTCCAGAACCGCACCGGCGCCGGCTACAACGACGCCTGCGCCGCCGCCACCGGCACGGTCTGCCGCCAGGTCCCGGACGTCTCCGCGGTCGGCGACCCGGCCACCGGCTACCCCGTCGCCTTCGGTCACAGCAGCACCGGCGGCCAGTACTGGAACATCATCGGCGGCACCAGCGGCGCCGCCCCGGTGTGGGCCGCGCTGATCGGGCAGGCCGACCAGGACCTCGCCTGCCAGGCCAACGGCACCGTCGGCTACGCGCACAACGCCCTGTACCGCCTGCCGGCCGCCGCGTTCCGTGACGTCACCACCGGCAACAACAACGTGACCGACTCCGGCAACTACAGCGGCCAGTACCAGGCCGGCGCCGGCTACGACCTCGCCACCGGTCTCGGCACGCCGAACGGCCGCGAGATCGTCAAGGGCCTGTGCGCCTCCGTCCCGCGCTCCCCGGCCGGCACGTTCAACGCGCTGACCCCGGCCCGCGTCCTCGACACCCGTTACGGCATCGGCCGCTCCGGCACCTCCCCGGTCGCCGCGAACGGCACGGTCAAGCTCAAGGTCGCGGGCGCCGGCGGCGTCCCGGCCACCGGTGTCACCGCGGTCGTCATCAACGTGACCGCCGTCTCGCCCACCGCGACCGGTCACCTCATCGCCTACCCGAGCGGCACCACCCGCCCGGAGTCGTCCAACAGCAACTGGCTCAAGGGCGAGATCATCCCGAACCTGGTGACCGTCCCGGTCGGCAAGGACGGCTCGGTCGACCTGTTCAACGCCTCCAGCGGCACCGTGCACTTCGTCGCGGACGTCGCCGGCTACTACACCACCGAAGCGGGCGGCAGCACCTACCTGCCCGTCGGTCCGTCCCGCGTCCTGGACACCCGTAACGCCATCGGCGTGACCACCCGGACGCCGGTCGCGGGCAAGGGCACCGTGTCCCTGACGGTCGCGGGCGCCGGCGGCGTACCCGCCACCGCCAGCGCCGTGGTCATGAACGTCACCGCCACCGCGCCGACCTCGACCGGTCACCTCATCGCCTACCCGAACGGCGCGACCCGCACCGAGTCGTCGAACATCAACTGGCTCACGGGCCAGACCCGTCCGAACATGGTCGTCCTGCCGATCGGCACCGACGGCAAGGTGAACCTGTACAACGCCGGCACCGGCACCGTGCACTTCATCGCGGACGTCGCCGGCTACTTCACGGCCGACGCGACCGGCTCGTCCTTCCACACCGCGGGCCCGAGCCGTCTGCTCGACACCCGCTACGCCCTCGGCACCGCCCGCAACACCCCGGTGCCCGGCGGCGCCACGCTGGTGCTGAACATCAATGACGGCCACACCCTGGCGAACGCCAAGGCCGTGGTCCTCAACGTCACCGTCACCGCCCCGACGTCCAACGGCTTCCTGACCGTCTGGCCCGACGGGTCCACCCTGCCCAACGCCTCCAGCGTCAACTGGGTCAAGGGCCAGACCGTGGCCAACCTGGTGACCGTGCCGGTCGTCAACGGAAAGATCGACTTCCGTCCGAACGCCGGCAGCGTGCACGTGATCGCCGACCTGTTCGGCTACTACATGTAAGGCGCGCACACAGCGCCTCACGGAACACGGGCCCTGCCCCCACCGCCGTCGTGAGCGGTGGGGGCAGGGCCCTTTCCGTGTCCGACACCACGGCCGCTCAGTCACTCCCGGCCCGTGCGCGCCGCGACATCGGGCGCCACCCCCGCCCGCACCCGGATCCGACCCGACACCCCCTCAGGGTTTCCCCCGGTGACTACTCTGCAGGCGTGACCACCGAGTTGACGCTCCTGCCCACCGTCGCCTTCCGCGGGCGGGAGATCACCGCACCCCGGCTGCGCGGCCTGCTCGCCCTTCTCGCCGGTGACCTGCGCGCCGGGTGCAGCACCGGCCGGCTGGTGGAGGGGCTGTGGCCCGAGGAGCTGCCCGAGCGGCCCGCGAAGGCCGTCCAGGTCCTCGTGTCCCGGCTGCGTACGCAGCTCGGCGCCGACCTGGTGGTGAGCACACCGACCGGATACCGGCTGGCGCTGGAGGAGTCCCGCATCGACGCCTTGGCGCTGCCCCGGCACGCGGAGGCGAGCGCCGAACGCGCCCGCGCCGGAGACCACGCGGCCGCGCTGGCGCGGGCCGAGGCGGGACTCGCGCTGTGGGACGGGGGCGTGGACGCAGGGACCGGCGAGGACCTGCACGATCCGGTGGCCGCCCTGCGCGCCGGCCTCGTCCCCGCGCACCGCTCGCTCGTGCGCTCCCGCGCACTGGCCCTGGCCCGCCTGGACCGCCGCCAGGAGGCCCTGACACCCCTCCTCGAACTCGCCCGCGACCTGCCCCGCGACGAGGAGGTCCTGGCGGAGCTGCTGCGCTGCGAGGCCGCCACCGCCGGCCGGGCCGCGGCGCTCACCCGGTACGACGCCTACCGGCGCGCGCTGCGCGAGGAGCTGGGCACCGACCCGGGCGGCGGCGTGACGGCCGTGTACCAGGAGCTGCTGGCCTCGGGCGCCGCGCCGGTCCGCCACGGCGTGCCGCACGAGCCGAACCCGCTGCTCGGCCGGGACGCCGACGTGGCCGCCGTGGCCCGGCTGCTGCGCGAGGCGCGCGTCGTCACCGTCGTCGGCCCCGGCGGGCTGGGCAAGACCCGGCTGTCCCACGCGGTGAGCCGGGCCGCCGAACAGGCCGTCGTGCACTTCGTCCCGCTCGCCGGTGTCGTCGCCGACGACGACGTCGCCGCCGAGGTCGCCGCGGCCGTGGGCGCCGGTGACGGACGGCCGTTCGCCGGCGGTGCCGACGAGGCCGCCGGCATCCTCGGCGCCCTGGGCGGCGGCCCGGCGCTGCTGGTGCTGGACAACTGCGAGCAGGTGCTCGGCGGTGTGGCCGATCTGGTGCAGGCGCTGATATCCCGCTCCCGGCAGCTGCGGGTGCTCGCCACCAGCCGGGCCCCGCTGGGGCTGACCTCGGAATCCGTGTACGCCCTGCCGGAGCTGGCGCTGACGACGTCCGTCGAGCTGTTCACACAGCGGGCGCGGGCCGTACGGCCCGGCGCGGAGTTGCCCGCCGACGAGGTCACCGAGATCTGCCGGCACCTCGACGGGCTGCCGCTCGCCGTGGAACTCGCCGCGGCCCGGGTACGGGTGCTGTCCGTGGCCGACATCAACCGCCGGCTGCGCGACCGCTTCCGGCTGCTGCGCGGCGGCGCCCGCGACGCACCCGAACGCCACCGCACGCTCCAGGCCGTCGTCGAGTGGAGCTGGCAGCTGCTGGAGGAGGACGGCCGGGGCGCGCTGCGCGCCCTGTCGGTGTTCCCCGGCGGCTTCACCGAGGACGCCGCCCAGCACGTGCTCGGTGACCAGGTGGACGCGCTGACCGTGCTGGAACAGCTCGCCGGGCAGTCCCTGGTCAAGGTCGGGGACAGCCCGGCCGGAGTGCGCTTCCACATGCTGGAGACGCTGCGGGAGTTCAGCGCCGCCCGGCGGGCGGAGGCGGGCGAGGAGCAGCAGGTGACGGACGGTTTCCTGAGCTGGGCACGGGAGTTCGGCCGCGACCGGCACGACATCCTGTTCAGCGGCAGACCGGTGGGCGCCCTGATGGAGGTGCGCGCCGAGCAGGACAACCTGGTCCTGGCGCTACGGCACGCACTGGCCCGCGGCGACGCCCCCACCACCGCCGCCCTCACCGCCGTACTGGCCTCCCTGTGGGCCATCGACACCCACTACACCCGGCTCGCCGCGCTCGCCGCCGACACCTCGGGCCCGCTGTCGCACTTCCGGCCCGGCCCGGACGACGTCGAGACGACCCGCAGCGCCGCCGCCGTCATCACCGGCGCCCTGTTCATGGGCCACGGCCCCCACGCCCTGCGCCAGCTGGTCGTCCTGCGCCGTCTGCCGCCCGCCCCGCCGGACACGCTGCTGCGGGCGCTGGCCGTCGTCCTGTGCGCCGTACCGGAGATACGGCCGCCGCACTACACGCGGCTGCAGGAGCTGTGCGACTGCGGTGAGCCGCTGGTGGCCGGGGTCGCCGCGTGCATCGCCAGCTATGTGTGGGAGGCCGAGCACGACGCCGAGCGGGCGCTGACGCACGCCCGCCACCTCCTGGACGCCCTCGGACCGCTCGGCAACCCGGCCATGCGGCTGCTCGGCCACGGCCGGGTCAGCGAACTGTGCCTGCAGTCCGAGCGGGGCGCCGAGGCGTACGAGCATCTGCGGGCCGCGCTCGGCGCGCTCGAGGAGTTCGGCGACTGGTCGGACTCGATCGGCGTGTACTGGGGGCTGGTGCTCGCCTGCCTGCAGCGCGGGCAGCTCGACGAGGCGGAGTACTGGCTGGGCCTGACCTCCCTGGACCGGCAGTCGGAGACAGCCCGCGTCTTCGCGCCCGATCTGCCCGCCCGCGCCGAGATCGCACTGGCCCGGGGCCTGACGGAGGTCGGGCTCGGACTGTGGCGCCGGGCGGTGGAACAGGTGCGGGAGGACGGCCGGCGCTACGCCGGTGACCCGTTCGTGGACCCGTGGTCCCTGCAGGTGCAGTCGGCGGCGCTGGCGGCGCACGCGCAGCACGGACGGCTCGAGCCGGTGGCCGCGCTCGCCGGGCAGTTGCGGGAGCGGCTGCTGGAGATGCTGAGCGCCCCGCCGGGGGTCGCCGCCCCGGTCGAACTCCCGGTGCACGGCACCATGCTGCTGGCGCTCGGGCACGCCGGAATGGCGTCGGGCGAGACGGCGGCGGTCCGGCTGGTTGCGCTGGCGGAACGGATGCCGGTGATCCGGGACCTGCCGACGCTGTCCTCCGCGCGCGCCGACGCGGCGGCCGAGAACGCCGACAAGGCGGCGTACACCGACGCGAGGTCGAGGTACGCCGCCCTGGGGCGGGAGGAACTGCGGGTGCAGGCACTGCGGGAGCTTGCGGCGGGGTAGGGCCCGCACGGCTGCGGGGGCAACGGACCGTGCCCCCGGGGCACTTGGCCGCCGCCCATGTGTCACCGGCGGGGCTCACGGTTGAACGACGCCTTGGACCACAGGTGGCCCAGCACGGTGAGGGCCACGCACCACCCCAGTGCCAGCGCCGCGTTCTTCGTGCCGATCCCGGTGCCGAGCAGCAGGCCGCGCAGGGTCTCGATGATCGGGGAGAAGGGCTGGAACTCGGCGAACCACCGGAAGCCGGCCGGCATCGCGTCCACCGGTACGAACGCGCTGGACAGCAGCGGCAGCATCGTCAGCGGCATCCCGAGGTTGCTGGCCCCCTCGGCGTTGGGGCTGACCAGGCCGATGCCGACCGCGATCCAGGTGAGAGCGAGGCTGACCAGGGCCATCAGGGCGATGGCCGCGAGCCATTCCACCGGGCTCGCGTCGGGGCGGAAGCCGATGGCCACGCCGATGCCGAGGATCACCGCAAGCGCCAGCACGGTCTGGATGACGCTGCCGATCACATGCCCGGTCAGTACGGAGGCGCGGGAGATGGCCATGGTGCGGAACCTGGCGATGATGCCCTCGGTCATGTCGGTGGCCACGGACACCGCGGTGCCGAGCGAGGTCATGCCGACGGTCATGAGCAGAATGCCGGGGACGAGGTAGGCGACGTAGTCGGCGCGGTCCGCGTGGCCGCCGGAGATGCCCGCGCTCATCACGTTGCCGAAGACGTACACGAACAGCAGCAGCAGCATCACCGGGGTGAGCAGGAGGTTCAGGGTGAGGGAGGGGTAGCGGCGGGCGTGCAGGAGGCTGCGCCGCAGCATGGTGACGTTGTCGCGGACGGCGGTGCTCATCATCGGACGGTCTCCTTCTCGGAGGTTGCGGGGGCGGTCAGGGCGAAGAACACGTCGTCCAGGTCGGGGGTGTGCACGGACAGTTCGTCGGCCTGGACGCCGGCGCTGTCCAGCCAGTCGAGGATGGCGCGCAGTTCGCGCTGGCTGCCGTCGCTGGGGATCTGCAGGGTGAGGGCGTCGTCGTCGCGCTGGGTCTCGCGCAGGGCGGCGGCGGCGCGTTCGTAGGTCTGCGGGTCGGCGAAGCGCAGGCGTACGTGGCCGCCGGGCACCAGTCGCTTGAGCTGCTCGGCGCTGCCCTCGGCGACGATCCGGCCGCCGTTGAGGACCGCGATGCGGTCGGCGAGCTGGTCGGCCTCCTGGAGGTACTGGGTGGTGAGGAAGACGGTCGTACCGTCGGAGACCAGTTCGCGGACGATCTGCCACATGGTGTGGCGGGAGCGCGGGTCGAGGCCGGTGGTGGGTTCGTCGAGGAAGATGATCCGCGGGCTGCCGACCAGGGTCATGGCGATGTCGAGGCGGCGCTTCATGCCGCCGGAGTAGGTGGAGGCGGGTTTCCTGGCGGCCTCGGCCAGGTCGAACCGCTCCAGCAGTTCGGCGGTGACCCGCCGGCCCTCCTTGCGGGGCAGGTGGTGGAGGTCGGCCATCAGGAGCATGTTCTCCTCGCCGGTGATCAGCCCGTCCACGGCGGAGAACTGGCCGGTGACGCCGATGGCGGCCCGTACGGCCTGGGCCTCGGCGGCGAGGTCGTGTCCGCCGATGCGGGCCTGGCCGGCGTCGGCGGAGATGAGGGTGGACAGAATGCTGACCACCGTGGTCTTGCCGGCCCCGTTCGGGCCGAGCAGGGAGAAGACGGTGCCCGCGGGCACCTGGATGTCCACGCCGTCGAGGACGGTCTTGTCCCCGTAGGCCTTGCGCAGTCCACTGGCCGCGATCGCCGGCTCGTACTCGGTCGTCGTCATGCCCCGTAGCGTGCGGGGGGCCGCATTCAGGACGGCTTCAGCGCGGTTTCAGCCTCCGGGGACAGGACGAGTGCACTGAAACCGAGGGACTCCACCCGCGTCGCCTTCCTCCCGGAGACCGTCTGCTTCGACTCCGCCACGCCGGAGGCCACCACCTGAATCACACGGGGCAGTTGGGACCGCACGGTCGCTGCGCCAGTACGCTGTGCTCGCTGCGGCCTCCCCCCACCGTCACCGCCGGCTTCGGCGGTGCGCACGGTCTGCGGCGGTCACGTCGAATCGTGCGAGACGAGGATGAGTCACAGGTGCTGATAGCGGGCCGGTACCGGCTGCTCGAACCCATCGGGCGGGGCGCGATGGGAGAGGTCTGGCGCGGGCACGACGAGATGCTCGGCAGACCAGTCGCGGTCAAACTCCTGCTGGAACAGGCGACTTCGGACGCCACCGCCGCCGCCCGGTTCCGGCTGGAGGCGCAGACCGCGGGAGCCCTGAACCATCCGCACGTGGTCGGCGTGCTGGATTTCGGGCAGCACGAGGAGCGCCTGTACCTCGTCATGGAACTGGTGGAGGGCCACAGCCTCGCCCGCCTCACCCGGCAGCCCCCCGAGCGGGTCGCCCGCATCGCCGCGCAGGCCGCCGCCGGTCTCGCCGCCGCCCATCAGCAGGGCATCGTGCACCGCGACATCAAGCCCGCCAACCTGCTTCTCGACCCCCACGGCACCCTCAAGATCGGTGACTTCGGCATCGCCCGCTTCCTCGACGACCCCGGCGCGGCCCTCACCGCGACCGGGCAGATCGTCGGCACCGGCCTCTACCTAGCGCCGGAACGCGCCCTCGGCCGGCCCGCCGGACCGCCGTCCGACGTGTACGCCCTGGGCTGTGTGCTGTACCAACTCCTCACCGGGCAGCCGCCGTTCCAGGCCGACACCGCGCTCGGCGTGCTGCACCAGCACCTGGACGCCGCCCCGGTCCCGCCCCGCGACCTCGGTGTCCGCCTGCCGCCCGCCTTCGAGGACTTCCTGCTCGACCTGCTCGCCAAGGAGCCCGAGGACCGGCCCAGCGCCCAGGCGATCGCCGACTGGTTCGCCGGCGGTGCCTGGCACGGCCGCGCCGAGCCGCTGCCGCCCAGCCGGGAGCCGGCGGCCCCCGTACCGCCGCCCCCCGCGCCCGCCGCCGTGGCCACCTACCGCCTCCCGGCGCGCGAGCAGCACCACCGCCGCCCGGTCCGGACGCGCGGGCTCAGCGGCACCGGGAAGAAGGTGGCCGCCATGCTCGCCGGCGTCCTGCTCTTCGTCGGCGCGCTGCTGGCCGGGATGACCTGGTTCGCGCCCGACCGCAGCTCCGCCGAGACCCCGCAGACCCCGGCGACCGTTACGCCCGTCCCGGAGGCCACCCGGCCGGCGGCCGTCACCGTCACGACCGGCGAGCCGCAGGGCAAGCACCACAAGAAGAAGCACTCCGAGGACGACGGCTGAGGCAAAGAAAGAGGGCCCCGGTCGGGGGCCCTCTTCGCATCGGTCAGGACGGCGTCACTTCAGGTAGACGAGCCCGTCGGTGGTGACGGTCGGCCGGCCGCTCGTGCCCACCACCACGATCTTGACGGTGTGCTTGGCGCTCGCGGACCACGTCTTCGTCCAGATCGCCTGCCGGTACAGCGTCGTGGCGGACTTCAGGTCCACGGTCGCGGCCTTGACGCCGTCCACGTACACGTACGCCTGCCCCGAGGTGGAGGCCCGGGAGACCACCCAGGCGGCGGACCGCCCGGTGAAGGTCCAGGTCAGGCTCGCTCCGGTGGAAGAGCTGGAGTACGAGGCGCCGCCGAGGTAGCTGCTGCTGGACCGGGCGGACCAGCTGCCGGACTTCACGGCCGAGCTCTCCTGGAGGATCACCGGGGTGAAGGCGGCCGACGCGGTACGGGCGTTGCCGGCCCAGTCGGCGGCCCGCATCGACCAGGTGGCGGCGGTGCCGGACGCGGCGGTGCGGGCGGCGCTGTAGGTGGTCGGGCCGTACGTCGCCGTACCGGGCGAGAGCAGGCTCACCGAGCGCAGGGCGGCGTTGTCGCCGGCCTTCCAGCCGAGCGTGACCGGGACGGCCGTGGTGTTCACGGTGCCGGTGCGCAGGGACAGCGCCGGGTTGGCGGTGAAGGCGGGGGTGGTGGTCTCGGCGACGACGTTCACCGAGGCGGTCGTGGCGGTCCTGCCGGACTGGTGCACGGCCCGCACGGCGACGGTGTGGCTGCCGAGGGCGAGCGTGGCACTCGCGGAGGAGGCGGTGCCGGCGACCGTCGTCACGGCCTTGCCGTCGACGAGCAGCTCGAAGCTCTTGACCAGCGAACGGGGCGTGGTGGCCGACCAGTTCACGGTGACGGCGCCCTTGGTGTAGTACGTCGAACCGGACAGGCTCGCCCCGCCGGCCACCGAGGTGACCTTCAGCCCCTGCACGGGACCGGCCGCCCACGCCCGGATGGTCGGCAGCTGCGCGTACAGCGAACTGCCCGGGCACTGGGTGTTGTAGCCGTCGCGGTGACCGGAGATGCGCTGGAAGGTGTACTTCGTCCCGGCCGTGTAGCTGGTGCCGAAATAGTTGGTCTGCGTGGCACCCGAGTTCAGCTGCACCGTGCCGGCCGGGTCGGCGCCGTACTGCCCGAGCTTCCAGGCCGCGACCCGGGCGACGGCCTCCAGCGCGGCGTTGCTCGCGGCGGTGGTGCCGTACTCGCCGAGCACGGCGATGCCCGCGGACTCCCGGTTCCAGCCGTAGGTGTGCGCGCCGAGCACCGGCAGGCCGACGCCGCCCTTGCGGCCCTCGAAGACGGTGCCGCACTTGTCGACGAGGAAGTTGTAGCCGATGTCGTTCCAGCCGTTGACCTGCGTGTGGTACGCGTAGATGCCGCGCACGATCGACGCCGAGTCGGTGCACGCGTAGCCGTTGTCACCGTCGGTGTGGTGCACGAAGACGGCCTTGACGTCGGCGTTGTACTCCGACGGATCGGGGCTCAGCGACTCGTCGGCGCCCCACGCGGCCCGCGAGGTGATCGGCGGCTGCGGCACGGTGGACGGCGGCGCGGTGGGCGGGGGCGGGGTGGTGGCGGTCGGCGAGGGGGACGCCGTGGCCGTGGGCGAGGAGGACACGGAGCCCGTCGGCGACGGGGAATCCGTGGGCGAGGCGGAATCCGTGGGCGACGGCGAGTCCGTCACCGGAGCCGACGCGGAGTCGGTCGGGGAGACGGAGTCGGTCGGGGAGGCGGAGTCGGTCGGCGTCGTCTCGGCCACGAACGCGGCGGGCTCGGAGGAACTCACCCGCCTCTCGGCGTCGGTGACGACGCCCGGGTCGACGAGATTGACCTGAAGCCCCTTGGGCAGCGCGCGGGTGGTGCCGTTCTTGCGCAGCACACGGGCCTCGACGCCGTCGGAGGGACCGACCCACCGCGGCTCGGACGCGCCGCGCTCACCCTGGTCGGGGTGCTCCAGCGGGTCGGCGTCCACGTCGAGGTTCTGCCAGTCGCTCCACTCACCGGTGACGCTGCTGTGGGTGCGCACCTGCGCGGTGCCGTGCAGCCGCACGGCCGGGCCGCTCCAGGAGACGCCGACGAGCGAGAACTCGTGCGTGTCCGTGCGCGGCAGGGCCCGCTTGTCGCTCGCGGCACCGCCCAGCGCCAGGTCGTAGACCCGCGCCGGCCGCTTCGCCCGCATCCCGGGGCCGGAGTCGTGCGAGGGGCTGGCGACGGCGTACGTCACGACGCCCCCGCCTCCCAGCACCACGGCACCGAGCGTCAGCCACGCCCGTCGTTTCAGGCTCAGCGGTCTGTACGCATGCGAAGCACGCGTCGTACGACGACTCACGACGTATCCCACCCCGAAGAAGGCCGCGGAACGGCGGCAGAGGAAGCGAAGTCACAGAAGGCGCACCGGTCACTCGGGTGCACCGTTCACTACAGCGCGGGCGGCCACGCCGGCATCACAGGAGACCGCGCTTCGGTGACGCAGATCACGCCCTCCCGCTCCTTTGCCATCCCTTTACAACCCGCCCGGGGGCCCGTTCGTCTCTCCGCACGACCAAGCACCACCCACCCGCCCCGAGGGAGACACACCCATGCACCGAAGCGGCCTCACGACCCTGGCTCTCACCTGCACGGCCGTCCTGGCGGCCACCGCCCCCGCGTTCGCCACCGCCAGCGCCACCCCCAGCCCGGTCCCCTCGACCGCGCCCTCCGCGTCCCCGACCTTCCCGGACGCCGCACCCTCGGCCTCCCCGAGCGTCCCCGGCGCCGCGCCCACGGCGTCCCCGTCGGCCGCGCCGTCACCGGGCCAGGTCTCGGTCGTCCCGAGCGGCGCCCCGGACACCGGGGCCGTGCCCCCCACCGAGTCCCACGCCGGCCTGATCGGCGGGGGAGCCGCCGCCCTGCTCGTGGCGGGCGGCGCGGGTTTCGCCGTACGGCGTCGACGGGCGACCGGAGCGTGAGCCCGCTGACCCGGCGGACCCTCGCAGGAGCGGCGGCGGCAACGCTCCTCACCGCCTGCGCCGCCCCGAAACCCCACCCGGCAGCACGCAGCCACGACTCCCCTCCGCCACCCGGCACACTGGCCCCCGTCCGCCTGCTGATCCCGGCCATCGACCTGGACACCCCCGTCATCCAGCTGGGCCTGGCGGAGGACGGCACAGTGGAGGTGCCGCCGGTCACCGCCCACGACCGGGCGGGCTGGTACCGGCACTCACCGGTACCGGGCCGCACCGGCCCGGCGGTCCTGCTCGGCCATGTCACCGTCGGCCGCTACGGCGACGGCGTCTTCCGCCACCTGGCCCGGCTGCGCCGGGGCGACCGCGTCACCACCCGCCTGACGGACGGCACCCGCCCGGCGTTCACGGTGACCGCCGTACGGACCGTCGCCAAGTCGCGCTTCCCCACCGCCGACGTGTACGGCGACGTGGGCCGCCCCGTGCTGCGCCTGATCACCTGCGGGGGCCGGCGCACGGACGACGGCTACCCCGACAACGTCATCGTCTTCGCGGAGTCGGCGCACGGTGGGTCGTGACCAGGCGGCGGCCGAACTGTTCGCCGTCCTCTACCCGCGCCTCGCCGGCTGGTGCCGCCGTCTCGTCGACGACGACGAGACGGCCCACGAGATCGCGTCGGAGGCGTTCACCCGGCTGTGGGCCCGCTGGACGAAGGTGGAGGAGCCCCGCGGGTTCCTCTACGTCACGGCGGCCAACCTCGTCCGCGACCACTGGCGCAAACAGGAACGCGAACGCAGGGCGGTACGCCGGGCAGGCGCGGAGGTGCCGGCGCACACGGAACAGGCGGACCCCTCCATCCGCCTCCTGGTGCAGTCCCTCCCCCGGCGGCTGCGCGTCCCGATCCTCCTGCACTACTACGCCGACATGCCGATCCGGGAGGTGTCGGTGCTGACCGGACGCAAGGAAGGAACCGTCAAGGCCGACCTGCACGCGGCCCGTGAACTGCTCCGCGTCCACCTGAGGAGAAGCCTTGACCACTCGCTTTGACGACGGCGGCCCCGGCGACGACGACCCCCTCGCGGTGCTCCTGCGTCCCCCCTCCGGGCACCTGCCCCCACCCCCGGGCCACTACCGCCGGCTGCGCCGCGCGGCGCGCACACGCCGGCTGCTCCGCGCGGCGGCGACGACGGCGGTGTGCGGCGCGGCGGCGACGCTGCTCGCACTCCCCCTGCACCGGGGCACGCCCCAGCCCCCCGTACGGCCTGCGGCCCCGCCCCCCATCAGCACCACACCGTCCCCTGTCCCCGCAACTCCGACCCCCGTCCCGTCGGCATCCCCGTCGGCACCCCCTTCCGTCACCCCGACAACGGCCCCGTCACCGCAACTGCCCTAACCGAACAGGAGCGCTGACGGGTGAGGGTGCGTCGTGGCCGGTCGCGCCCACGCGGCGGAGCCGCATATCGACGCAGCCCCGCGCCCCTGGGGTGTTGCAGTCGCCGTCGGCCTCGGACGGACCGCCCGCCACGCGCTGCGCCCCGGACCCGGAAGGGGCGACAGCCCGCACCCGCGTACGGCGGGAAGGGGACGGGGTGGGGGGTGTCCGCCCGCAGCGGCCGGCACCGGCACAGGGCGCCGTATCAGGCGACGGGCGGCCGGACCGAGGACGGACACCCCACGCCCCGGCCCCGACCCACAACGCAGCGGAGGCGGGACCGCAACCACCCACCGGACAGAAACGGGCCGCCGCAGGCACCAGAAGGGGCGCGGGGAACGGCGCGAGCAACCCCCACGCACCCGCAGACGGACCACGCGCCCCCACCCCTCACGTCCGCAACGACAGCACCCGACCCAGCACCCCCCTCAGCTCCCGCTCCGCGTCCTGCACCGCATGCGCCGTCCGCCAAGCCACGAACCCGTCCGGCCGCACCAGCACCGCGCCGCCCGCAGCGACCCCGTGCAGATCCGACCACGACACGGACTCCTCGGGCACGAGATCCCCGCCCGCCCCCACCCGATGCGGCCGCAGCGGCACACGCAGCTCGTCGGCCAGCCGCAGCGCCGCGTCGTACCAGGCCCGCCCCGCCGCGGCGTCGCACAGCAGCACCAGCGACGTCTCGTACAGGTCGAGGGTGGACACGCGCGTGCCGTCGGCCCGCCGCACCCACAGATGCGGCGCCCGGCTGCCCGGCGCCCCGGACAGCTCCAGCCGTTCGGGCACCACGGGCCCACCGGCATCGGCCCCGACGACCGCACCACCCGGGTAGCGGTACCCCAGCGCCACATCGAGGATCCCCCCGGGCCGCCGCCCGCCACCCCCGCCACCCCCGCCGGCCCCGCCGGCCCCGGCAGTCGGCGCGAACCCGGGATGCGCGTGCTCCACCGACCGCACCGCCGCCCGCGCGCTCGTCGCCTCCGCCACCGGCCGCCGTTCCGCGTCGTAGCTGTCGAGCAGCCCGTCCCCGGCCCACCCCCCGAGCACGGCGGCGAGTTTCCACGCGAGGTTGTGCGCGTCCTGGATCCCGGTGTTGGACCCGAACGCCCCGGTCGGTGACATCTCGTGCGCGGAGTCCCCGGCGAGGAAGACCCGCCCGGACCGGTAGGCCGTCGCGACCCGCTGGGCCGCGTGCCAGGGCGCCCGCCCGGTGATCTCCACGTCGAGGTCGTCGACCCCGACCGCGCGCCGGATGTGCGCGATGCACCGCTCGTCGGTGAACTCCTCGACCGTTTCCCCGCGTTCGGGATGCCAGGGCGCGTGGAACACCCAGTTCTCCCGGTTGTCCACGGGCAGCAGCGCCCCGTCCGCCTCGGGGGACGTCAGGTAGCACACGATGAACCGCCGGTCCCCGACCACCTCCGCCAGCCCGCGCGAGCGGAACGTGACGCTGATGTTGTGGAACAGGTCGCCCGGCCCGCTCTGCCCGATGCCGAGCTGCTCGCGCACGGGACTGCGCGGCCCGTCCGCGGCGACGAGGTAGTCCGCCCGCACCCGCAGGTGCTCCCCGGTCTCACGGCTCTTCGCGACGGCCGTCACGCCGTCACCGTCCACCTCGAAGGACATCAGCTCGGTGGAGAACCGCAGGTCGCCACCCAGCGCCACGGCGTGGTCCAGCAGCACCGGCTCCAGGTCGTTCTGGCTGCACAGGCACCAGGAGGTGGGGCTGAAGCGGGCCAGCCCGCCGCCCGGGTCGATCTCCTTGAACAGCCACTCCCCGGCGTCCCCGACGAGCGTCGGCGTCTGCAGGATGCCGTGGTTGTCGGCGAGGGTGGCCGCGGCCCGGTGGATGTCCCCCTCGACGCCCGCGACCCGGAACAGTTCCATCGTCCGGACGTTGTTGCCGCGCCCACGCGGGTGAATGGACGTACCGGCATGCCGCTCCACGAGAGTGTGCCGTACCCCCAGACGGCCCAGGAACACGGATGTCGAAAGTCCCACCAGGGACCCTCCGACGATCAGGACAGGAACCCGGTGCACGGCCTCCTGACCGGCCTGTTGCTTCATCGCTTCGCCTCCAGCGCGTCGATCCCACGGGTTCACATCCATGCCCCGCGCCGCCCTCGGCGGCTCACGCTTCACCCGCTCACCCCGCCCGGATCGCGCGCTCGTGCAGCTCGGCTCAGGATCGTCCCTACGTGGCCGCGGAGGCCGCCCCGGGCGACCCCCACCCACCACCCACCGCGGAAAACGAAAACTCCCCACCCGAAGAAGAGGTGTGCAGGATGACGGTCTCCCCCGCCGTGTCGACGGTCCCGGACCGCGTCGCCACGGACGCGTTCGACGGGTCCCGGGTGCGGGTCGTGCTCATGGTGGACATCCACGACGGAACCCAACAGGAGTTCCTGACCGCCTACGAGCGCATGTGCGCGCAGGTGGCCTCCGTACCGGGACACATCAGCGACCAGCTGTGCCAGTCCCTGGAGAACCCCACCCAGTGGCTCATCACCAGCGAGTGGGAGAGCGCCGAGCCCTTCCTCGCCTGGGTCAACAGCGACCAGCACCTGGACATGGTCGAGCCGATGAGCGGCTGCGTCCGCGACACCCGTTCCCTGCGCTACACCGTGCTGCGGGAGACGTTCGGCAGCGCCGACGCCCTTCCCACGGGCGGCCTCCAGCCGGCCCCGCGCACCGGCGGCAACGTCGTCCGCCACGCCCTGACCTTCACGGTCACCCCGGGCAGCGAGGCCGTCGTCGCCGAGCTGCTGTCCCACTACGCCTCCCCGCAGCCCCGGGTGGACGACACCACCCGGCTGCTGCGCACGTCCCTGTTCATGCACGGCAACCGGGTGGTGCGCGCGGTCGAGGTGCGCGGCGACCTTCAGGCCGCGCTGCGGCACGTGTCGCGCCAGCCGGAGGTGCGGGCCGTGGAGGAGGCCATCAACCCCTATCTGGAGCAGGACCGCGACCTTAAGGACCCCAAGTCGGCGCGGGCCTTCTTCACCCGGGCCGCGCTGCCCGCCGTACACCATGTGGACGCCGTCACCCCGGGCGCCGACGTGGAGCGGGTGGCCCTGCTCTACTACGCCCGCCCGGGCGCCGGCCCGGCGCTGGCCCGGCTGCTGGCGCGGCAGGACGCGGCGGCCGCGGGCGACCCGGAGACCCCGGTGACGTCCTGCACCGTCTTTCACCGCGACGACCTCGTGGTGCGCCTGGTCGATGTGGCCGGCGACCCGCAGGACACCCCGGGACGCGTCCTCGCCCTGGCGGACGCGCAGGCGCGCGCCGCGGCCGCGCCGCTGCTGGACGGCGACGCCCTCGGCCTCGACGTCCCGCTGACCGACGAGCGGGCGCTGCCCCGCCTCCTGACCCGGGCCCGGATGCGACCGCTCACGGACCGCACGGCGGCGGCCTCCTGACCCGCACGGCGGCGGCCTTGCGACCCGTATGTCACCGCCGCCGGCACTTCCCGACTCACCCCGAACCCTCTTCCCTCCCGGAGTGAAACGTCATGACGCAACAGCAGGCACGCATCGTCGACCTCGGTTCGATCGCCCCCAACCGCCGGCGCGGCGGTGACGTCCGCGCGCTTCTGACGCCGACGACCGCGGGCTCGACCAGCGGCTTCATGGGCGTGGCCATCGTGCAGCCCGGGGAGCGCATCGCCGAGCACTACCACCCGTACTCCGAGGAGTTCGTCTTCGTCACGCAGGGCGTGTTCGAGGTGGACCTGGACGGCGAGCCGCAGCATCTGCGCACCGAGCAGGGGCTGCTGATCCCGCCGCACGTGCGGCACCGGTTCCGCAACGTCGGGGACACCGAGGCGCGGATCGTCTTCCACCTCGGCCCGCTGGCGCCGCGCCCGGACATGGGGCACGTCGACACGGAGGACGCGGAACCGGCCGGGGCGGTGTCATGAACAGGCGCGTCGCGGTCACCGGCATAGGCGTCGTCGCACCCGGCGGCATCGGCGTCCCCGCGTTCTGGGACCTGCTCTCGCAGGGGCGTACGGCCACCCGAAGGATCTCCCTGTTCGACCCGGAGGGCCTGCGCTCGCAGATGGCCGCCGAGTGCGACTTCGACCCCGCCGCGCACGGGCTGGATCTCGCGACCACCCAGCGCTGCGACCGGTACATACAGTTCGCCCTGGTCGCGGCCGCCGAGGCGGTCCGGGACGCGGGCCTGGACACGGCCCGCGAGGACCCGTGGCGCATGGGCGCCTTCCTCGGCACCGCGGTCGGCGGCACCACCCGGCTGGAGCACGACTACGTGCTGGTCAGCGAGCGCGGCGCCCGCTGGGACGTGGACCACACGAAGGCCGGCCCGGATCTGCACCGCGCGTACTCGCCGAGCACGCTGGCCGCGACCGTGGCCGAGGAGTTCGGGGTGCGCGGCGTGGTGCAGACCGTCTCCACGGGCTGCACCTCGGGTCTGGACGCGGTCGGCTACGCCGCGCAGGCGGTCGCCGAGGGCCGCGCGGACGTGGTGATCGCGGGCGCGTCGGACTCGCCGATATCCCCGATCACCATGGCGTGCTTCGACGCGATCAAGGCGACGTCGCCGAGCAACGACGACCCCGAGCACGCCTCCCGCCCCTTCGACGCCCGCCGCAACGGGTTCGTCATGGGCGAGGGCGGCGCGGTCCTGGTGCTGGAGGACCTGGAGCACGCCCGGGCGCGCGGCGCGGAGATCTACTGCGAGCTGGCCGGCTACGCCACGTACGGCAACGCGTACCACATGACCGGTCTGACCAAGGAGGGCCTGGAGATGGCGCGGGCCATCGACGACGCGCTCGGCCAGGCCCGGCTGGACGCGACGGCGGTCGGCTATGTCAACGCGCACGGCTCGGGCACGCAGCAGAACGACCGGCACGAGACCGCCGCGGTCAAACGCGCCCTGGGCGCGCACGCCTTCGACACCCCGATGAGCTCCATCAAGTCGATGGTGGGTCACTCGCTCGGCGCGATCGGCTCGATCGAGCTGGTGGCGTGCGTGCTGGCGATGGCCCACCAGGTGGTGCCGCCGACGGCGAACTACGAGGTGCCGGACCCCGAGTGCGACCTCGACTACGTGCCGCGCACCGCGCGGGAGCGGGAGCTCTCCACGGTGCTGTCGGTGGGCAGCGGGTTCGGCGGGTTCCAGTCGGCGGTCGTTCTGACAGGACCGGTAAGGAGGCTGCGATGAGCGGACCGGATACCCGGCGGGCCGTCGTCACCGGGCTGGGTGTGGTGGCGCCGCAGGGCGTCGGCGTGGAGACGTACTGGAAGGCGGTGGCCGACGGCCGCGGCTTCCTCGGCCCGATCACCCGCGAGGGCTGCACGCATCTGCCGCTGAAGGTGGGCGGCGAGGTGCAGGGGTTCGACCCGGCGGCGCTGATCGAGGCGACGTACCTGGTCCAGACGGACCGGTTCACGCACCACGCCATGGCCGCGGCCCAACTGGCGCTGGACGACGCCCGGCTGGCGCCGGCCGATCCCGACTCGCCGTACGCGGTGGGCGTGGTGACGGCCGCGGGCTCCGGCGGCGGCGAGTTCGGCCAGCGGGAGCTGCAGAAGCTGTGGGGCGACGGCCCCAAGCACGTCGGGCCGTACCAGTCGATCGCGTGGTTCTACGCCGCCAGCACCGGCCAGACCTCCATCCGCGGCGGGTTCAAGGGCCCGTGCGGGGTGGTGTGCGCGGACGAGCCGGGCGGCCTGGACGCGCTGGCGCACGCGGCCCGAGCGATCGGCCGGGGCACCGACGCGGTGGTGGTCGGCGCCACGGAGGCGCCGCTCGCGCCGTACTCGATGGTGTGCCAGCTCGGCTATCCGGAGCTCAGCACCAGCGACGACCCGGAGCGCGCGTACCGCCCCTTCACCTCGGGCGCGTGCGGTTTCGTGCCCGGTGAGGGCGGCGCGATGTTCGTCCTGGAGGACGAGCGGGCGGCGCGCGAGCGGGGCGCGGAGGCACGGGCGACGGTGGCCGGTCACGCGGCGACCTTCACCGGGGCCTCCCGCTGGGCCGACTCCCGCGAGGGGCTGGCCCGCGCGATCACCGGTGCGCTGACGCAGGCGGGGTGCCGTCCACAGGATGTGGACGTCGTCTTCGCCGACGCGCTGGGGGTGCCGGAGGCGGACGAGGCGGAGGTCCTCGCCCTCGCCGACGCGCTCGGGCCGCACGCCCGGAAGGTGCCGGTGACCGCGCCGAAGACCGGCGGGGGCCGGGCGCACTGCGCGGCGGCGGTGCTGGACGTGGCGACGGCGGTGCTCGCGATGGAGCACGGCCTGATCCCGCCCACGCCGAACGTCTTCGACCCCTGCCACGAGCTGGACCTGGTGACCGGCCGGGCCCGGACCGCCGAGGTCCGTACGGCCCTGGTCGTCAGCCGGGGCCTGATGGGCAACAACGCGGCGCTCGTCCTGCGCGCGCCGTGACCATCCACGCGAGCCACGAGAGAGGGAACAGCACATGACCGACCAACTGGACCACCGGCTGACCGCCCGCGTCACCTACGCCGACCTGGCCGAGCTGATGAAGCGAACGGCCGGCGTCAGCGTCGAGCCGCAGGAGCTGGAGCGGCAGTCCGCCTCGGGCTTCGACAGCTTCGGGCTGGACTCGCTGGGTCTGCTCGGCATCGTCGCCGAGCTGGAGAAGCGGCACGGCGCCGGCCTGCCGGAGAACGCGGAGAAGTGCAAGACGCCGGCCGAGTTCCTCGCGCTGGTCAACGACGCCCTGACGAGTGGAGCCTGACATGACCGACGGACACACCGAGAACGAGATCACCATCGCCGCCCCCTTCGACCTGGTCTGGGACATGACCAACGACCTGGCGAACTGGCCGGACCTGTTCAGCGAGTACGCCTCGGTCGACGTCCTCGACCGCAAGGGCGACACGGTCACCTTCCGGCTCACCATGCACCCCGACGAGCAGGGCAAGGTGTGGAGCTGGGTGTCGGAGCGCACGGCCGACCGGGCGAGCCGCACGGTGCGCGCGCACCGCGTGGAGACCGGGCCCTTCCAGTACATGAACATCCGCTGGGAGTACCGCGAGACGCCCGAGGGTGTGCGGATGCGCTGGATCCAGGACTTCGCGATGAAGCCGGAGGCGCCGGTCGACGACGCGGGCATGACCGCGATGATCAACCGCAACTCGAAGACGCAGATGGCGCTGATCCGGGACCGCATCGAGCAGGCGGCCGGCGACGAGCGCCGCGAGCCGGCGCTGGCCACGGACTGAAGGGGCGCCCCGCGATGCACCACACCCTGATCGTCGCCCGGATGAAACCCGGCTCTCAGAACGACATCGCGCAGGTCTTCGCCGACTCCGACCAGGGCGAGCTGCCGCACCTGGTGGGCGTCACCCGGCGCAGCCTGTTCCAGTTCAACGACATCTACCTCCACCTCATCGAGGCGGAGCAGGACCCGTCGCCTGCGATCGCGCGTCTGGTCGAGCACCCGGAGTTCCGTGACGTCAGCGAACGTCTGACGCCGTTCGTCTCCGCGTACGACCCGGCGACCTGGCGCAGCCCCAAGGACGCGATGGCACACCGCTTCTACCACTGGGACGCAGCCACGGTCCGCTGACCCCGCTGCCCCCCGCCCGGGCCCGGCCGACCTCGGCCGGGCCCGCGGGCTGCCCCCCCCCCACCGGCCCCCGTGCCGGTCACCGCGGTGCGCGGCTCACCCGGATCTTCGACTGGCCGTGCGGGCGGGTTTCCCAGTCCTCCATGAAACGGGCGTGCAGGCCGTGGCGGCGGGCCAGGGCGAGGAGGGTTTCCGTGCGGTAGTAGAAGTCCTCGCGCAGCACCTGGTGTTCGGCGCCCTCCGTGCGGTCGAAGGTGAAGTCGAAGAAGCCCGTCGGCTTCAGCACCCGGCCGACGTGGGACAGGCACTCCTCGATGACGTCGAGCGGCGAGTGCGAGAAGACGCTGTGCGCGTGGACGACGTCGAAGTGGTCGTCGGGCAGGAAGTCCAGCGTGAGGTCGCCGGTGATGGTCAGGTGCGGCATCTTGTCCTGCAGACCCCGCTCGACGAGGGTCTGCTTGGCGGCGACCAGGATGTCAGGCGAGATGTCGATGCCGTAGTAGTGGCCGGCGTCGAGGTGCTGGATGAACCGCCAGCCGCCGCGCAGGTTGCCGCAGCCTATGTCGAGCATGCGCTGCCCGGGCCGCAGCCCGTGTTCGACGAGGTAGTCGAACTGCATCCGCCCCAGCGCCAGCCACCGCTCGTGCGTCTGCGAACCGACCGCCGCCTCGGGACTGCGCCTTGTGTCGGACGCCATCACCGCCCGGTAGTAACCCACGTGGTCCGGGTGCTTGAGCCGCAGCCAGGCGTCCCGCCCGGCCCGCTTCAGATACGGCGCGACCCGCTCGGGGTGGCGCAGCGCGTACCCCATCTTGTGGGTCAGGGCGGCGCGGTTGCTGCGCAGTTTCCGCGGCGACTTGGCGTCTGCGGGCATGGCGGATCGACCTCCGTACGGAACAGCGGTGAAGGGGGAAGGGGAGTTCAGACGCGGCGGCGCAGCAGCAGCACCGTGGCGAGGGTGAGCAGGAGCGCGAGTCCGCCGAGGAGCGCGGTGTCGGTCCACTGGAACGCCCAGTAGTCACCGGCGGGGTTGGCCTCGTAGAAGCGGGCGACGAAGTGGTGCTGGGCCATGCACTGCCGCAGCTCGGCGCCGGAGGGGAAGGGGCAGGCGAGGACGTCGGTGCGGTGACCGTCGGCGGTGATCAGGCCGTAGTGCCCGGTGGACCACTTGTCGCCCATCTCGGGCTTGGGCGCGCTGCCGGCGCTGGTGTAGGTGTGCGGGGCGACCAGCACGCGCGCTTTGTGCAGCCATTCCACGGCGAGCGACACCCCGCCCGTGACCAGCAGCGTCCATCCCATCGCCGCGAGCACCCGGCGGCACAGCAGCCCGAGCAGGGTGCCGGTCGCGAGCCCGAACAGCGCGGCGGCGACGACCCGCGGCCCGGAGCCGCTCAGCGCGGACGTCTCGTACCAGAACAGTCCGTAGCTCCTGTCCTCGGCCGGCTGCCGCCACCAGGCGAACAGCCACGCCAGTACACCGGACAGGGCGACCGCGCTCACCGCGGCGAGCGCGTACCGCGAGGAGAACCACTGTCCGCGGCTGATTCCCTGCGCCAAGACGGTGCGATGCGTGCCCAGTTCGCGGTCGCGTCCGAGCAGCGGGGCGCCCCAGAACACGCCGACCAGCACGGGCAGCGCGATGTTCAGTGCGCCCAGGTAGCGCAGCGGATCGATGTCGAGGAAGAGGATCCGGCCGTCCGGGCCGGTGCAGTACAGGGGCCCGGCCTCGCACCGGTCGAACAGCCCGCTGCGCAGGTCGTCGAGCATCCCGGAGCGGGAGTACGCCGCGAGGGCCGCGGCCGCGAGCAGGACGGCGACGCCCACCGCGACCGTCGTGCGCTGCTGGCGCCAGGCCAGCCAGAAGGAACCCTTCATCACGCCGCCGCCTCCGTCCCGGCCGCGTCGCCGGCCTGAAGATACGCGAGCAGGACGTCCTCCAGGCCGGCCCGCTCCACATGCCAGTCGCCCGTCAGCGGCCCGCGCCGCCGCACCAGGGCGTTCAGCTGCCGCCCGGCGGTGCTCCGGTGCACCACGGTGTGGCCGGCCAGCGCACCCGCCCGGTCGGCGTGCCCGGTGACCAGTGCGTGCGCCTCCCGCAGCGCGTCCGCGTCCTCGCTCAGCTCGACCCGGCCGTCGCGCAGCACGACGACCCAGTCACAGGTCTGCTCCAGTTCGGGCAGCACGTGCGAGGACAGCAGGATGCTCGTCCCGCGCTCGGCGGCCTCGGTCATCAGCACGGCCATGATCTCGCCGCGCACCACGGGGTCGAGGTCGGCCATCGGTTCGTCCAGCAGCAGCAGGCGGGGCCGCTTGCCGAGCGCGAGGGCGAGCGCGACCCGGGTGCGCTGCCCCGGGGACAGCTCGCCGACCCGCGCGGTGAGCGCGATCCCCCCGGCGGCCACGACGGCCCCGGCGGCCTCGCGGTCCCAGGTGGCGTTCAGCTTGCCGCCCATCAGCAGCGTGTCGGCGACCGTGAAGCGCGGGTACAGCGGCTTGTCCTGGGTCAGCAGGGCGACCTGGGTGCGCGCCTCGGGCGTACCGGGAACGGTGCCGAGGACCCGTATCTGCCCGGTACGGGGGCGCAGCAGGCCCCCGGCCAGGTGCAGCAGGGTGCTCTTGCCGGCGCCGTTGCGCCCGACGAGCGCGGTGATGCGGCCCTCGGGCACGGTGAACTCGCAGTCCTTCAGGGCCCAGCCGCCCCGCGCCCGGTACCGGAATCCGAGTCCCGTGGCGCGCAGGGCGGCCGGGGCGTCAGGCCCGGTCATGCGTCCTCCTGGTGGTGCTGTCGCTCGTGATGGTCCAGGGCGGCCGTGACCAGGGCGAGGATGTCCGCCCGTTGCAGCCCGGCCACCCGCGCGCGGGCCGTCCAGCCGGCCAGTTCCGCGCGCAGCGTGTCGTCCTCGGCGGCGGGCTGCGCCAGCGACCGGGTCACGAACGTGCCCAGCCCACGGCGCAGTTCGACGAGTCCCGCCTGCTCCATGTCCCGGTACGCCCGCAGCACGGTGTTCGGGTTGATGGCACAGGCCGCGACGACCTCCTTGGCCGTCGGCAGCCGGTCCCCGACCTTCAACGTGCCCATCCGCAGGGCGCGTTCGGTCTGCTGGACGATCTGCACATAGGCGGGAACGCCGCTGCTCCGGTCGATCCGGTACTCGACCACGTCACCTTCCATGGTTCCATTAATGAATTAGCACACTCATGGAAGAGAGCAGCGCGGATGTCAAACGAACCGGCTCCTCAGCCCCGCACCCCGGTGAGTTTGTCCGGGTTCACCTGCAGCCGCAGGTTGCGGATACGGCCGTCCACCACGTCGTACGTCAACGCGCCCACCGGCGTGCCGCCCAGCAGCATGAGCAGGCCCAGTTCGCCGTTGATCTCGGCACGTTCCATGAGCACGCCCCGGGACTGCGGCTTGGCCAGGACGCCCAGGATCCAGCGGGCCACGTGGTCCGGGCCGTACAGCGGACGCCGGGCCGCGGTGATCTTGCCGCCGCCGTCGGACCAGCAGGTCACGTCCGGGGCGAGGAGTTCCATCACCGCCGTCAGGTCACCGCCCGCGCACGCCTCGATGAAGCGGCTGGTGACCTCCGCGCGACGGCCTGCGTCGGAGTCGTAGCGGGGACGGCGGGCGCGGACGTGCTCCCGGGCGCGGTGGGCGATCTGCCGGACCGCCGGCTCGGGGCGGTCGAGGGCCTCGGCGATCTCGGCGTGGCTGAAGCCGAAGACCTCGCGCAGCACGAACACCGCCCGCTCGACCGGGGTCAGGGTCTCCAGGACCACCAGCAGGGCCGTCGACACGCTGTCCGCCATCTCCGTCTCCTCGGCCGCGTCGGGTGAGGTCAGCAGCGGCTCCGGCAGCCACGGGCCCACGTACTTCTCGCGCTGCGCCCGGGCCGAGGTGAGCCGGTTCAGGGCGAGGTTGGTGACCGTGCGGACCAGGTACGCCCGCGGGTCGCGCACGTCGGAGCGGTCCGCCCGGTGCCAGCTCAGCCAGGCGTCCTGGAGCACGTCCTCGGCGTCCGCGACGCTGCCGAGCATCCGGTAGGCGGTGGCGAACAGCAGCCTGCGGTGCTGGAGGTAGGGGTCCTGCCGGTCCCCTTCGTCCCGGCGGCCCTGCCGGTCCCGTTCTTCCCGCCCGGTCGTCGGTTCCGTCATCGTGTCCGCTTCCCCTCACCGCGTCGCCCGGCCGCCCCGGGACAGGGCCACGTTCACATCGACCCGCTTGACGAGCCGGTACGCCGGGAGCGGGCTGGCGCTGACCGTCTCCTTGTACAGCACGGCGGCCCGGCCCCTCAGATACGCCCGCCGGGGCGTGTCGTCGGGGTGGGTGAACTGGATGACGGCGTCGCGCCGGCCGAGGCTCACCGGCTGGTGCACATAGCCGAAGCGGAACGGCTTGACCTGCCGGCCGCGCAGCCGGCGGGCGATCGTGTCGGCCGCGTACTGGGCGGTGGGCATCCCGCTCTGGCAGGTGCCGTGCAGCGGTCCCCACGGCATGCGCACGGCGGCCGCGTCACCGACGGCGTACACCTCGGGGTGGGACACGGATCGCAGGGTGCGGTCCGTGACCACACGGCCGGTGCCGTCCACCTCGATCCCGGCGTCGGCGGCCGTCCGCGGGGCGCGCACGCCGGTCGTCCACAGACAGACGTCGGCCGACACCACCTCTCCGGTCGCCAGCTCCACGCCGTCGGGCAGCACCTTGGTGACCGCGGCGCCGGTGCGCGTGCTCACCCCGAGCCGGTGCAGCGCGCGGCGCAGATGGGTACGGGCCCGCTCGCCCATCAGGGCGCCCGGCTCGCCCGTGCTGATCAGCGTCACCGTCAGCGCCGGGTAGGCCTCCGCGATCTCCGTCGCCGCCTCCACACCGGTCAGTCCGGCGCCGCACACGGCCACCGTGCCGCCGCCGGCCGCGGCGAGCTCGCGCAGCCGGCCGGCCAGCGCGAGCGCCGCGTCCCGGCCGTTCAGCGTGTGCGCGTGGGCGTCCGCGCCGGGCACCCGCCCGGTGTCGGGGGCGCTGCCGAGGGCGTACACGAGTGTGTCGTACGGCAGCACCGCCGCACCCCCGTCGACGGTCACCGTGCGGGCTGTTGCGTCCAGCGCGGTGACGGTGCCCTGCACGAAGGCGACGCCGGTGCCGGCGAGCAGGCCGGGGATGCGGTGGTCGGCCAGTTCCTGACCGGCGGCCAGCTGGTGCAGCCGCAGGCGTTCGGTGAAGCGGTCCGAGGGGTTCACGAGGGTGATGCGGACGCCGCTGCGGCGGGTGCGGCGGGCCAGGCGGAGGGCCGCCAGCATGCCGGTGTAGCCGGCTCCGAGGACGACGATGCGGTGCTCTGCGTACTGATCCTGGTGCGTCATGGTCCCTCCCGGGTCCGGGCCACCAAGCGGTGACGCCCAGGGGACAAGGGACGGGGAACAGACGTGACAGGTACCGAAAGTGACTCACATCACACACGGCGGGGCTGCCCCGCCGACCAGGGGCAGCCCCGCTGCAGCCGCCGGAGGGAGGTACCGCGCCGGATGCCTGCCATGACAGCCGTGGGGGATCCGACCACTGTCGGCACCCGGACGCTCCGTCCCCGCGGCGGCTGCCCCCAGGCTGCCGTGCCGGACGGGCGCCGCGCACCACGACCGGGCAAGATCCGTATACCTACTCCCGCCAGGCCCCGTCCGGCGCGCTCCCACCCCGTACCTAGGTGACCGGGCCGGTCACCGCGGTGATCTCGGTGCGCGAGGTGATGCGCAGCTTGGCGAGGATGTGCTCGACATGGGCGTCGACCGTGCGCTTGGAGATGACCAGCCGCTCGGCGATCTCCCGGTTGGACAGCCCCCGCGCGACCAGCGCGGCGACCTCCCGCTCGCGCCGGGTGAGAGCGTCCGCGGCGCGCCCCTCCACCGGCTCCCGGGGCCGCGGCGGCCGCCGCACACCGTCCCAGGGCTCCGGCTCGTCGGCACCCGCGCGTACCGCCTCGAGCACCTGCCGCCCCGACATCCGCGCCCCCGCGTCCCGAAGCCGGCCGAAGTCCTCCGCGCCCAGCGCCGCCCGCACCGCCCGCTGCACCGCCTCCTGCTCCTGCAGCAGCCGCGGCAGCATCGCCACCGGGTCACCACCCAGACGGCGGGCGTGCTCGGCGTACCCCAGCAGCCAGCACGCGCGCGCGTGCCGCCCGCGCCGGGCCTCGTACCAGGCGAGCCCGAGGCATGCCAGGGCCGCCACCAGCACCTCCCCCATCTCCGCGGCCGCCTGGAGGGACCGCTCGAAGCACGCCGCGCTGTCGTCGTGATCCCCGGCCAGCGACAGGATCAGCCCCTGCACCGCCAGCGTGGAGGCGTAGATCTGCCGCTCCCCGGTGCCCTCCAGATACGCCAGCCCCGTCGCGCACAGCTCCAGCGCCCCCATCGTGTCGCCGAGCACGGCCCGCAGCAGCGCGCCCTCGTAGTGCACGACCCCGATGCCCAGCGCGTCACCGGCCGCGACGATCCGCTGCCGCGCCCGCTCCAGGTCCGCGAGCCCCTCCTCGACCTTGCCGCCGAGCGCGGTCAGCGCCCCCAGATACGCCTCCGCGAACAGCTCCACCCGCCGCTCCCCCACCCGTCGCGCCACCGCGTGGGCCTCGGGGAACCGCTCCAGGGCGGTGTCCAGGTCGGCCGTCCACACCCCGAACACCCCTGTCATCAACAGCCCCCAGGCCCGCTCGGGGCAGTCCCGCGGGGTCAGCTCCAGCGCCTTGTCGATCCAGTACCGCCCCTCCGACAGGGTGCCCGCGGCCCGCCAGTACGGCCCGAGCCGGGACGCCAGCCACAGCGCCCGCGGCGCCCGTGCGGGGCTCGCGCAGCCGTACTCCAGGGCGGCCCGCACATCGGCGGCATCCCGCCGTACCGCGCGGTGCAGGGCGACCTGGGACGGCCCGACGAACTCGTCCCAGAACCGGCCCGCGAGCCGCTCGTAGCGCCCGAAGTGCCGCTCCGGCACCGCCTCGTGGTCGTCGGTCAGGGACAGCCGTGCCCGCCCGTACTCACGGATCGTGTCCAGCAGCCGGTAGCGCGCCGCGCCGCCGTCCTCGTCGACGCGCTGCACGACGGACTTGTCGACCAGGGCGACCAGGGTCTCGACGACCCGTTCGGCGGGCAGACCGCCCCCGGCGCAGACCTGCTCGGCCGCCGCCAGGTCGAAGGGCCCCGCGAAGACCGAGAGGCGCGCCCACAGCAGCCGTTCGGGCGGGGTGCACAGCTCGTGGGACCAGTCGATGGCGGTGCGCAGGGTCTGGTGCCGGGTGAGCGCGGTGCGCCGGCCCCCGGTGAGGACCTCGAAGCGGCGGTCGAGCCGGGCGACCAGCTCCGCGAGCGGCAGGGCGCGCAGCCTGACCGCCGCCAGCTCCAGGGCGAGCGGAATGCCGTCGAGCCGGTCGACCAGGGCGAGCGTGCGCTCCCGGTCCGCGTCGGTCACGCCCTGCCCCGCGGTGACGGCGGCGGCCCGCTGGAGGAACAGCTCCACCGCGTCCTCGCGGGGCAGCGGAGCCAGGGTCAGACAGTGCTCACCGGGCACGTCGAGCGGCTGACGGCTGGTGGCGAGCACGCTCAGCCCGGGCGCCTCGCGCAGCAGGATGTCGCAGAGCGTCGCGCACGCGTCGAGCAGATGCTCACAGGTGTCCAGGACGACCAGCATCCGCCGCCCGCGCAGATGCTCCACGACCGCGTCCAGCGCGCTCATGCCGGACTGCTCGGGCAGCTCCAGCACCCCGGCGAGCGTCGCCGGGACCAACTCGGCGTCGTGCAGCGCCGACAGCTCGACGAGCCGCACCCCGTCCGCGTACCGCGCGGCCGCCTCCCCGGCCGCCCGCAGCGCCGTACGGCTCTTGCCGACGCCGGCCGGCCCGACCACCGTGACGAGCCGCGCCTGCGCCAACGCATCGCGCAGCGCGGCCAGTTCCGGCGCGCGCCCCACGAAACCGGTGACCTCGGCGGGGAGTTGCCCGCCACGCCGCTGTCCGAATCCGAATCCCATACGACCCCCGTGCGGTCCTGCTGCCGGAACTCGTCACAGCGTAGGGATGCGGATGCGCGGCGTCGCCGTCACACGTCCGCACACCGCCCGGTCGGAGGACGCACGGCCCCTAGGTATCACCCGCAGCGGTACTGCCACCCGTACAGCCGTCCGAGGGGTGAGGCGGCGACCGATGTGGACGTCAGGCCATCCAGAAGAACACCGCCGTCATGCGCTTCTCCTCCAGCGCGATGCCGTGGTAACCGGTCGCGCTGTGCACGAGGTTGGCGTGATAGAGCAGCAGCCGGTTGTACCGGTGCGGAACGGTCACGTCCTCCTCGAAGGCGTCCGGCGCGACGAACCGTGTCCCGAGGGCCTGGACGAGATTGGTGTGCGGCGCCTGCACGACGTTCCCGCCGAGCCGCCCGCCGGGCAGGGACTGCCGGTAGAAGGCGGTACCGCACCCCTTGGGCACCGTCGGATTGAGGTACAGCACGGCTGCGTACCGGCACAGCGCCCGCGAGTCGGTGTGCGGCCGGGGCTCGCTCTCGCCCTCCCCGACGACCTGCACACAGTTGTGGTTGAGGGTGCCGCCGCCCGGCGCCTGCTGCACCCACAGCTCCTTCGCCCCGGTCGCCTTGCGCACGAGTTTCTCGACGACCGCCAGCTCATCGGGTTCCAGACCGGGCATGGCGCGCAGCCCGGGCCAGCTCTCGGAGGTGTACGGATACCCCTTGACCCAGTCGTCCCTGCCCAGCACGCGCTCACGCACCGCGTCGGGATCGGGCAGGACGTCGTCGAAGACCCAGTAGTCGCGGCCCTTGGTGGGCTTGCGATACGGCAGGACGGGGAGCGGCACGGACATGCGGCCGAATGTAGGGGCGGCCCGGCTATGGACTCTCCCGGGGAAGAGTCAACACTCCCGGACGAAAGGTCAACGTTTCCCCAACAAGCGGGCCCCGCTGCGCCGTTACGGCCCCTTACGTCACGGTGATCCGGATCTGCTCGCTCGTCGCGCTGACCCCGTTGAAGGTGGCGGTCGCCTGGAGCCGCCCGGCGCCGGCCGGCAGATCGGTCCCGGGGACGCACCACCAGGTGCCGTCGGCGGCGGCGGTCGTGGAGCACACCTCGTTCTCGTCCTGGTCCAGGACGCTGACCTGGGCGCCCGGATAGGCGGTCCCGGCGGTCCGCGGACGCGAGCCGAGCGGGACACCGGCCAGCGGCTGCGTCAGCGTCGGCTCGGGCAGCCCCACCGTGACGGTGCACGCCCCCTCGTCCCGGCGGCCGCCGCCGGCGTCGGTGACGACCATCGCGCACGCGCTGAGCCGGGTCCCCGGCACGGCGTCCGCGGGAACGGAGAGCACGAACGGGAACGTCCGGCCCGCCCACGGACCGGCCGCCGTGGTGCCGGTGAACGTGTAACTGCCGGTGCCGCCGTCGGAGGCGACGGCCCCCCGGTACCCGCCGTCGGCCAGCGGTGTACCGGTCACCGCGGCCGGCTCCGACACGGTCAGCGTCAGCCGGGACCCGGCGCCCAGAGCGGGACCGCCGTACCCGGTGACCTCCAGCAGCCCCTGCCGGCCGGGAACGATGGTCACCGAGCCCCACAGCTCGCGTTCCCGAGCCCCGGCGGGCGACTGGACGAGGACGGTCAGAACGAGAGCTGCACAGCAGCCCAGCGAAGCGAGGGGGCGTCTCATGGTGGCGCGATCTCCCTGAACGAACGGGTGTCGACCCCCCACGCCGATTCTCAGTGCCCTGCACGTCACGTGCCGCGCCGGTGCGCCCATGCGAGTGACAGCAACGGCAGCCGACCTTCAGGGGCGCGGGGAACTGCGCGAGCGACCCGCCACCCAGCCGCAGACGACCGGACCCCTCAGCCCGCCTGCCGCTTGTCGTCATCCACGATCTCCGCATCCACTACGTCATCATCGGCGCCACCGCCGGAGGCACCCGCACCCGCACCCTCACCCTCACCCTCACCTCGGCCGCCGGAGGCCCTTTCGTACATCGCCGTACCGATCTTCTGCGCCGCCTGAGCCGCCTTGTCCACCGCGGAGCGAATCGCCCCCGTGTCCTCCCCCTTCAGCGCCTCCTTCAGCTCGGCCAGCGCCTCCTCCGTCTCCCTCCTGACGTCCGCCGGGATGTTCTCCGGGTTGTCCCGGATCAGCTTCTCCGTCCGGTAGAGGAGCTGCTCCCCCTGGTTGCGGGTCTCCGCCGCCTCCCGTCGGCCCCGGTCCTCCTCGGCGTGCTGTTCGGCCTCCCGCACCATGCGGTCGATGTCGTCCCTCGGCAGCGCGGAGCCCCCGGTGACGGTCATCTTCTGCTCCTTGCCGGTGCCGAGGTCCTTCGCGGAGACGTGCATGATCCCGTTGGCGTCGATGTCGAACGCCACCTCGATCTGCGGCACCCCGCGCGGCGCGGGCGGCAGACCGGTCAGCTCGAACATGCCGAGCTTCTTGTTGTACGCCGCGATCTCCCGCTCCCCCTGGTACACCTGGATCGTCACCGACGGCTGGTTGTCCTCCGCCGTCGTGAAGATCTCCGAACGCCGCGTGGGGATCGTCGTGTTGCGCTCGATGAGCCGGGTCATGATGCCGCCCTTGGTCTCGATGCCGAGCGACAGCGGGGTGACGTCCAGCAGAAGGACGTCCTTGACCTCGCCCTTGAGCACACCCGCCTGCAACGACGCGCCGACCGCCACCACCTCGTCGGGGTTGACGCCCTTGTGCGGCTCCTTGCCCGTCAGCTCCTTCACCAGCTCCGTCACGGCCGGCATCCGCGTCGACCCGCCGACCAGCACCACGTGGTCGATGTCCTTGACGGAGATCCCCGCGTCCCGCACCGCGTTCTGGAAGGGCCCCTTGCAGCGCTGCAGCAGATCCGCCGTCAGCTGCTCGAACTGCGCCCGCGTGAGTTTCTCCTCCAGATGCAGCGGACCCTGGGCGGAGGCGGTGACGTAGGGCAGGTTGATGCTCGTCTCCGTCGACGAGGACAGCTCGATCTTCGCCTTCTCCGCCGCCTCCCGCAGCCGCTGCACGGCCATCTTGTCCTTCGACAGATCGACGCCGTAGTTGTTCTTGAACCCGGTGACGAGGTGGTCGACGATCCGCTGGTCCCAGTCGTCGCCGCCGAGGTGCGTGTCGCCGTTGGTCGCCTTGACCTCGATCACACCGTCGCCCATCTCCAGCAGCGACACGTCGAACGTGCCGCCGCCGAGGTCGAAGACGAGCACCGTCTGGTCGTTGCCCTTGTCCAGCCCGTACGCCAGCGCGGCCGCCGTCGGCTCGTTGACGATCCGCAGGACGTTCAGGCCGGCGATCTCCCCGGCCTCCTTCGTGGCCTGCCGCTGGGCGTCGTCGAAGTACGCCGGTACGGTGATCACGGCGTCCGTGACGTCCTCCCCGAGGTACGCCTCCGCGTCCCGCTTGAGTTTCTGCAGCACACGCGCGGAGACCTCCTGCGCGGTGTACCGCTTGCCGTCGACGTCGCCGCTCTCCGGGAACCGCCAGGAGTGGTCGCCCGCATGCCGTTTCACGGACCGGGCCGTGCGCTCCACGTTCGTCACGGCCTGCCGTTTGGCGACCTCCCCGACGAGCACCTCGCCGTTCTTGGCGAAGGCGACGACGGACGGGGTGGTGCGGGCGCCCTCCGTGTTGGTGATGACGGTGGGCTCGCCGCCCTCCAGGACCGCGACCACCGAGTTCGTGGTGCCGAGATCGATTCCGACCGAACGCGCCATCGGGCTCTCCCTTCTCGGGTGCCGTAGCTGCCGGGGCTGCGGACGTGACCTCACATACCTGCATAAAACCCCAGCCGACCGCCGTCAAGGAAGATTTTTTACGGCGCCGCCCGAACACAACCGCCCTTGCCCCCGTACTCCTGTGCGTCCGACCGGACGACGACAGGAGGCATGGTGCGACTCTCGCGGACCGCGACGGGAACCCTTTTCGTGGGCGGAGCCCTCGGCCTGACCCTCGTCGCACTCGCCTATCCCGCCATGCTGGGCCTGCAGACGGTGTCCAGCGACACCTCACGTGTGATCGCCAACACCCAGTGGGGACCGCTCACGGAGGGCGACCGCGACTTCGTGGTGAAGGTGCGCGCGGCCGGCCTGTGGGAGTACCCCGTGGGGCAGATGGCCCTGAAGAAGAGCACCGACAAGGCGGTCCTCACGGCGGGCCGGCACCTCATCGACGGGCACGCGGCCCTGGACATCACCTGCCGCAGGGTCGCTCCGATGCTGAACATCACGCTGCCCAACCTGCCCAGCCCCCAGCAGCAGGGATTCGTCGCCACCCTCAACGCGGACAGCGGCAGGCAGTTCGACTCGGACTTCGCGAACATCCTGCGCATCACGCACGGCTCGATCTTCAACACGATCGCCAAGATCCGCTCCACGACGAAGAACACCCTGGTGCGCGCGCTGGCCGACCAGGCCAACGACACCGTGCTCGACCACATGACGGTCATGGAGAAGACCGGCCTGGTCAACTTCGACCAGGCCCTCTTCCAGCAGACCGCCCCGCCGAAGCTGCCCTCGAACGACGTCACCCCGCCGCCCCCGGCCGGGGGACAGCCGCAGGTGGTCCTCACCCCGCCGCCGAACCCGACGTCCGTCCCGGTCCCCCTGCCCGGCGACCCGTCCCCGACGGTGCGCTAGCCCACCGCCCCCGACGGTGCGCTAGCCCACCGCCCCCGACGGTGCGCTAGCCCACCGCCCCCGACGGCGCCCTAGCCCAGCCAGACCGTGGTGTCCGGGCCGAGCCGGCCGTCCTCCAGCGGGGCGCTGGCGAGCAGCACCTCACCGGCCGGCAGCGGTACCGCCCGCTCCGACAGGTTGGCGACGCACCGCCAGCCCTGAGAGCGGGCGAAGGCGAGCACACCGGCCGGGACGTCCTCGGCCCACCGCAGCTCCTCGCCCTCCACCAGCTTGCGGCGCAGTTTCAGCGCGGCCCGGTACAGCTCCAGTGTCGAGCCCTCCACGCCGTCCTGCGCCTGCACGGCGTACGACGCGAAGGACGACGGCTGCGGCAGCCAGGCGCCGCCCGCCCCGAAACCGTACGACGGGCCGCCGGCCGTCCACGGCAGGGGCACCCGGCAGCCGTCGCGGCCCTTGCGGACATGGCCCGTCTGCTCCCAGATCGGGTCCTGGAGCACCTCGGCCGGCAGCTCGGCGACCTCGGGCAGCCCCAGCTCCTCGCCCTGGTAGAGATACGCCGAGCCGGGCAGCGCCAGCATCAGCAGCGTCGCCGCGCGGGCCCGGCGCAGCCCGGCCGCCGGGTCGATCCGGGGCGCCTTGCCGCCGGACAGCAGCCAGGCGTTGTCGTCGGTGCCGGGCGGCAGCATCAGCCGGGAGGCGTGCCGGATGACGTCGTGGTTGGACAGCACCCAGGTGGCCGAGGCGCCGACGGCCCGCGCGCCGGCCAGCGACGCGGTGATGACCTCGCGCAGCGCGTCCGCGTGCCAGGGGGCCTGCAGATACTCGAAGTTGAACGCCTGGCCCAGCTCGTCCGGCCGGGCGTACAGCGCGCGGCGCTCCCCCGGCACCCACGCCTCGGCGATGGCCGCGCGGGGCGGGGAGTAGGCGTCGAGCAGGCGGCGCCAGTCCCGGTAGATCTCGTGCACCTCGTCACGGTCGTAGAAGGGATGGCTGCCCGGGGGCAGCACCGTGAGGGCCGCCTCGTCGCTCAGTTCGGGCGCGCCGAGGTCGCGCAGCGGCTCGGACAGGTCCTTGGCCAGGGCGTGCGCGACGTCCACCCGGAAACCGTCCACGCCGCGGTCGGCCCAGAAGCGCAGGGTGCGGCGCAGGTCGGCGCGGACCTCGTCGTCGGCCCAGTTCAGGTCGGGCTGCTCACGGGCGAACAGATGCAGGTACCACTGCCCGTCCGGCACTCGCTCCCAGGCGCTGCCGCCGAACACCGACTGCCAGTCCGAGGGCGGCAGCTCCCCGTGGACGCCACGGCCGTCGCGGAAGACGTACCGCTCCCGGGCGCGCGAACCGGGCCCGGCGCGCAGCGCCTCCTGGAACCAGGCGCCCTGATGCGAGGTGTGGTTGGGGACGATGTCGACGACGACCTTCAGGCCGAGCCGGTGCGCCTCGGCGACGAGGGCGTCGAAGTCGTCCAGGCTGCCCAGCCTCGGGTCGACGGCGCGGTGGTCGGCGACGTCGTAGCCGCCGTCGGCGAGTTCGGAGGGGTAGAACGGGCTCAGCCACAGCGCGTCGGCGCCGAGTGCGGCCAGATGGGTCAGGCGGTCGGTGATGCCGCGCAGGTCGCCGAGCCCGTCGCCGTCGGCGTCGGCGAAGCTGCGGGGATAGACCTGGTAGACGACGGCCTGCCGCCACCAGTCGGGGTCGCGGGAGGAGAGATCGGGCACGCGGTCTCCGTTCGCCGGTTCGGGCACGACAGGGAGATGACTGTCCACTTCGCCGCGCGAGGGAACGTGTCCGCGCCCGCTCGGGTCAGGCGCCGTCGGCGGTGCAGCGCGCGAGCAGCGTCCGTACGTCCGGGTCGACCACCCGGTAGCGGACCACCCGGCCCTGCTTCTCGCCCGCCACCGTGCCGGCCGCCCGCAGCAGCCGCAGTGCCTGCGACACGGCCGGGTCGTTCATGCCGGTCGCGATCGCCAGGTCGGACACCGCGAGCGGGCCGGTGCGGTGCAGGGCGAGCAGGAGAGCGAGCCGGTTGGGGTCGGCGAGCAGCGAGAAGCGGTCGGCCCAGCCGCGCACGTGGGCGGCGTCTCCGATGGCGGCGATGGCGTCACAGACACGGTGACCGTCGATGGTCCGGCGGTCGGCGCGGTCGGGAGGCACGAGGTGCATGCCCGCATTCTCCCGCCCCCGCCCGGGCCACCGGCCGCGGGCCCGCGGAACCCGGGCGGCTTATTCCCTCTGTGATCTTGGATACCTGCTCAGCTGTGCAGCTATGCAGAAGACGCTCCGCCCCCCTACCGTGGGCGGGCCGTGGTGTTCGGGAAGCCGGTGGGAAACCGGAGCGGCCCTCGCCACTGTGATCGGGGAAGTTCTCGTCCCGTCCGGCGCACGCCGGGCCACTGGTCGTACGGCCGGGAAGGCAGGGACGGCGGACGCACGACCCGTCAGCCAGGAGACCGGCCACGGCACTCACGAAGTGATCCACGAGGTGCTGGAGCGTGACCGGATGACCTTGCCCGACCCTGCCCCGACGACGACGACCGCGGCCGCCTTCAAGTGGCGCCGCGAGGACACCGTCAAGACCGCCGGCCTGCTGGCCGCCATCGCCGCCCTGCACGTCGCCGCCTTCGGGATCCTCTTCCTCCTCGTCGTGCCGGGCCACTACGAGGTCGGCTCCAAGGCGTTCGGCATCGGCCTCGGTGTCACCGCCTACACCCTCGGCGTTCGGCATGCGTTCGACGCCGACCACATCGCCGCCATCGACAACACCACCCGCAAGCTGATGGCCGACGGCAAGCGCCCGGTGTCCGTGGGCTTCTGGTTCGCGCTCGGCCACTCCAGCGTCGTCGTCCTGCTGGCGCTGCTGATCGCGGGCGGCACCTCGCTGGCCGGGAAGGTCATGAACGAGGGGTCGACCACCCACCAGGTGCTCGGCGTCCTCGGCACGTCCGTCGCCGGCACCTTCCTGTACCTCATCGCCGCCCTCAACCTGGTCGCCCTGTTCGGCATCCTGAAGGTGTTCCGGTCGATGCGGGCGGGCGCGTACGACGAGTCCGAGCTGGAGCGGCACCTGGACTCGCGCGGCTTCATGAACCGCTTCCTGGGCCGTCTCACCCGCTCGATCTCCCGGCCGGGCCAGATGTACCCGCTCGGCTTCCTCTTCGGCCTCGGCTTCGAGACCGCCACCGAGGTCACCCTGATGGTGATGGCCGGCTCGGGCGCCGCGGCCGGGCTGCCCTGGTACGCGATCCTGTGCCTGCCGCTGCTGTTCACGGCCGGCATGTGCCTCTTCGACACCCTGGACGGCACGTTCATGAACTTCGCCTACCAGTGGGCGTTCTCCAACCCCGTCCGCAAGGTGTTCTACAACCTGGCCATCACCGGCCTGTCCATCGCCGTCGCCTTCGTGATCGGCACCATCGAGCTGGTCGGCGTGCTGCACGACAAGTTCGGCCTCGACGACGGCGTCACCGGCTGGATCGCCGGCATCGACCTGGACAACGTCGGCTACCTCATCGTCGGCCTGTTCGTCCTGGTGTGGGCGGCGGCCCTGACGTACTGGAGGCTGGCCAGGGTCGAGGAACGCTGGACGGCCTCCGCCGCCGACTAGCGCTCGACCGTGTCCAGGTACAGCTTCACGTAGCGGTCGACGTCGACCTCCAACGCCACGTCCACCAGGGGCTGTTCGCGGGCGCCCTCGTGGATCTCGGACTCGCCGGGGCGCGGGCGCCGGTCGACGACGGTCTGCCCGCGGCCCGGGCCCGGCGCCAGTGACACCTCCACCGGCAGCAGCCGCGTCGTCAGGCCCGCGGGATCGGCGACCGCGCACACCGCGCCCGCGTCACCGAGGCCGCCCGCCTCCTCCGCCTCGGGCTCGCCGCCCTGCGTGGTCGGCCGGTGGGCGAGCAGCTCACCGGCCAGCCGGGTCCCGGGCTCACCGCTCGCACGCATCCGGTGCACATCGGCGCCCGGCACGACCACCCGCATGAACACGTCCAGGCCGTACATGGTGATCGGCACCCCCGCGGTCAGCAGGATCGCCGCGGCCTCCGGGTCGTGCCAGACGTTGAACTCCGCGACCGGCGTGGCGTTGCCGGAGGCGACCGCGCCGCCCATGAAGACGATCCGTTCGATGTTGCGGGTCACCTCCGGATGGGTGCGCAGCAGCAGCGCGACGTTCGTCAGCGGCGCCGTCGGGATCAGGGTCACCGGCCGCTCGCTGGCGAGGATCTCGCGGCGCAGCAGCGTCACCGCGTCGACGTCGGCGGGCCGGCGCTTCGGCGCGGGCAGCCCCAGGTCGCCCATGCCGTCGTGGCCGTGCACGTGCCGCGCCGACCGCGCCGGCTCGATCAGCGGACGCTCGGCACCCCGCCCCACCGGAATCTCCGGCGCCCCCGCCTGCTCCAGCACGGTCAGCGTGTTGCGCACGACGCCGTCCACGTCCGTGTTCCCGGCGACACACGTCACCGCGCGCAGATCCAGACCGGGATGACGTACGGCGAACAGCAGGGCGAGGGCGTCGTCGACACCCGTGTCGCAGTCAATGATCACGGGGATGGGTTGACCGGCCACCACGAGCTCCTTCCGTCGTCCCCCGACGATAAGCGCCCGGGCCGCTCAGCCCCACAGATCCGCTCCGCGCGCCGCCACCACCCCCGCCACCCGCCGCACCAGCTCCGCCACCGGCACCTGCCCCGCCCGCCGCCCGTCCCGCAGCCGCAGCGCGACCTCCCCGGCCGCGTCCTCCCGGGCACCGATGACCGCCTGGTACGGCACCAGCCGCGCCGCCCGGATCCGCGCCCCCAGGCTGCCCTCCGCGGCGACCTCGGCCCGCAACCCGGCGGCCTGCGCCCGCCCCGCCACCTCCCGGGCCCGCTCCTCCTGCTCCGGCGACACCGGCAGCACGACCAGCTGCACCGGCGCCAGCCAGGCGGGAAAAGCACCGCCGTGTTGTTCGAGGAGGTGCGCGACCACCCGCTCCACGCTGCCGATGACACTGCGGTGCACCATCACGGGCCGGTGCCTGGCACCGTCCGCGCCGACGTACGACAGCCCGAACCGCTCCGGCTGATGGAGGTCGATCTGCACGGTCGACAGGGTCGACTCCCGCCCCGCCGCATCAGCGACCTGCACATCGATCTTCGGCCCGTAGAACGCGGCCTCCCCCTCGGCCTCCTCGTGCTCGACCCCCGCCAGCACCTCCCGGAGCATGCCGGTCGCACGCCGCCACAGCTCCGGGTCGGCGACGTACTTGCCGCCCTCCCCCGGCAGCGACAGCCGATAGCGGGCGCCCCGGATGCCGAGATCGGCATGGGCGCGGGCGATCAGCTCCAGGGCGGCCCGGGCCTCGCCGACGGCCTGGTCCGGGGTGCAGAAGATGTGTGCGTCGTTCAGCTGGATGGCCCGCACCCGGGTGAGACCCCCGAGCACCCCGGACAGCTCGGACCGGAACATGCCGCCCACCTCGGCAACGCGATACGGCAGTTCCCGATAGCTCCGGGAGCGTGACCGGTAGACGATCGCATGATGCGGACACAGACTGGGCCGCAGCACGACCTCCTCCGCCCCCAGCCGCATCGGCGGGAACATGTCGTCGCTGTACAGGTCCCAGTGCCCGGAGATCTCGTACAGCTCCCGTTTGCCGAGCACGGGCGAGTACACATGCCGGTAGCCGGCGGCACGCTCCACGTCCCGGACGTACTCCTCGAGGGTGTGCCGCACGACGGCCCCGTCGGGCAGCCAGTACGGCAGGCCCGCCCCGATCAGCGGGTCGGTGCCGAACAGGTCGAGCTCACGGCCGAGACGGCGGTGATCATGCATGGTGGGCTCCTCCTCCAGCGGGACGAGCCCCCGCACGCCGAAAGCCCCGGGGCACCCGCCCCGGGGCTTTCGCGACATCGCTCAGCGCGCCGGGACACTCTCCGGCGTCGTCGTGGACAGGACCTGTACGCGCTGCATACGACGACGGTACCGACGCCCGTCTCCTCGGCGCGAGCGCTTTTGTCGCCCGGACGGTCCTGTGCGCTGGTCGCCCGGCGATCACGGTGCTGACCTGGACCTACGCACCCGCCCCGCCCAGGAGCCCCGATGCCCCGACCCCCGGCCCCCGCCGCCCTCGCCCTGACGCTCGCCGCCGGCACCCTCCTGACCGCCACCGCCTGCTCGGGCCGCTACCTCGACATGGAAGAGGCCCCCACCAGCACGCCCACCACGTCCTCCGCTTCCCGCACGGCACCGGCCTCCCCCACCACCACGCCCGCGCTGACCGCCGCCCAGGCCCAGTCGGTACTGGTCACCGAGTCCGACCTCGGCCCGGCCTGGACGCCCACGCGGGGCGCGGCGACCTGGCGGGACGGCATGCTGAAGACGACGGGCGCACCCGGCGACTGCGCCCGCTTCCTCGACGCCCTGTACGCGGACGAACTCCTCGGCTCC
Organism: Streptomyces sp. NPDC036813; assembly: GCF_055609245.1. Lineage (NCBI taxonomy): Bacteria > Bacillati > Actinomycetota > Actinomycetes > Kitasatosporales > Streptomycetaceae > Streptomyces > Streptomyces sp. NPDC036813. The sequence continues at coordinate 47,381 of NZ_JBVJPV010000007.1, forward strand.
CCGGCCCGCGCGGTCATCGGCCTCGACAACACCGACACCGGCGCCCAGCTGCGCTACCAGGTCTCGGCCCAGCCGCCGGCCGACGTCGACCGGACGCTGGCCTGGCTCGCGACGGTGCCGCAGACGTGCGCGCACTTCACAGCGACGACGGGGCGTGGCGTGGCCCAGGACGTCCAGATCTCCGCCACCTCCCTGCCCCCGGTCGGGGACGCGAGACAGGGCCTGCACGTCACGGTGACGGCCCCGCCGGCCGAGGGCACGGAGGACCCGACGGTCCTCACCCTCGACGTGGCGGTGGTCCGCCAGGGCCCGGACGCCTTCACCCTGACCAACGGCGGCCTCTCCGACGTCCCCTCCGACGCGACGCAGGTAGCGGTCCAACTGGGAGCACTACGCCTGGCGGAAGTCCGCAAGCAGGGGCGGGCGCAGGTGTAGGCAAACCGCGCGACCAGCCACAACGCACCCGCAGACGAACCGCCCCCTCACCCCCGCCATCTCACCCACGCCCGCCACCCCCCGCCTCGCCCGAACTGCCCCGGTCACCCTTGCCGTCGGCTTCCGGCGCCCCCTAGGTTGAACAGCGACTCGAGCCCACCGACAAGCCGCTGTCATCGCCCGCCCGCTGCGAGGTTGCCGTGCACGTCCGCCCCTCCGCACGCCACGACCAGCCCTACGCCCGCCCGCGCCCGGCCGGCGCGACACCCGTCACCCGGGGCGTGGTCGCGGCCGTACTCGCCGTCGCGGCCCTGATCACGGCGGCCAACGCCGGTCCGGCGAAGGCGTCGCCCCACCCCAGCACCGTGGTGCAGCCCCACTGGCCGGGCCACCCCTAGGCAGTCGTGGCCCACGGCACGTGGGCCTGGCGCAACGCCCGGCCTCAGTGCGGCAGCTCCCGCTTCAGCGCCCGGTTCAGCGACTCCGCCAGTTCCTGGTCGCTCGGCGCCTGCGCGCCCCCGCCCCGCGGCCCCACGTCGTACAGCGGACCCAGGGTGGTGATCAGCGTGCGCGACACCGCGCCGTACAGGGGTGTGCGCGGGCGCTGCACGGCCTCGCGCAGGGACGGCAGCAGGATCTGCCGGCGGTAGCTGAGACCGCCGAGCCGGTCCGGTGGCGTCCGGCCGGGGCTCTCGCCGGTCGGGGACGCCGACGGCGTCTCCGCGTACACCGGCGCGTGCGTGCACGTGGCGCCGTCCTCGTAGGCGGACGTCCGTGTCGCCGCGAACCCGGCCCGCAGCAGACACCGTTCGCTGTCGGGATCGGTGAGGAAGCGGATCAGGTCGTACGCGCGCGTCGCCCGCTCGCCCGCCGTCGTCGAGGTGACCGCGAGGTCCTGCCCGCCGAGCACCGCCTTGCCGGGCAGCCGGGTCACCCCCAGATTGTCCTTGAACGTCCCGTACAGCGTCGGATACACGTACGGCCAGTGCCGCAGGAACGTCGTGCGGCCCCGCGCGAAGTCGTCGAGCGAGCGCGCCTCGTCGGACTCGTAGGCGTCCCGCAGCGTGTACGCCGTCCCGGTGCGCCGGCGCAGTTCGCCGATCCCGGCCGCGAGCTGCTCCTCGTCGCCCCGGTAGCGCCCCGTGGAGTCGGTGAGCCGGACGTCGTCGCCCCACGCGGAGGCGAACGCCTCGACGGCGTTGACGGTCCGCCCCTCGTAACCGTCGAGCTGGGTGGTCCACCCGGCCTCGTATCCCGTCGGCCGCTTGCGGTTGAGCGCCTCGATCAGCGCCCGCAGTTCGTCCCAGCTCACGCTGGTGCCCAGATCGCTGCGCCCGCTGACGGCCGCCACCTGATCGCGCCGGTAGTACAGCAGCCCGACATCGCTGTTGAACGGCACCGCGTACCGCTCGCCGTCCCACTGGGACGTGTCGTCCACGGACGGCACGAGATCGGATCTGCGCTCCACGGCACTGTCCGGCAGCGGCTGGATCAGCCGGGCAGCGGCGAACTCCGGCACCCAGGTCACGTCCAGGTTGACCACGTCGTAGGACGCGCTGCCCGACTGCAGCGCGCCGAGCAGCTGGCTGCGCTGCGCGTCGGCCGAACCGGGCAGTTCCACCAGCCGGGCCCGGTAGCCGCCCTCCGGCTGCGTGCGGTTCCAGGCGTCGATCAGCTGCTGACGGATGCCGCCCTTGCCGGTGACGTCCCGTCCGCTGGCGACCACGATCCAGTGGGACGACGAGGCCCCGGGCGGCGTGTCGTCGTCCGCGCCGCCCGTGCAGGACGCCACGGCGAGCAGCGCCAGGACGGCGGCGATCCGTCGCAGTCTCATGCCTCCCCCGACCTCATTCCTCTCCCGCCCTCATTCCTCCCCCGTCCCGGTCCGCGCGACCTCGTCGTGCAGCGCCGCCCCCAGGTCGTCGCCGGGGTCCAGGCAGCGCCCCGAACTCGCCGCGGCGACACGCGCGTCGGGCCGGCCGCCGTCACATCCGCCGTTGGCCAGCGACACCATGACGACCGGTACGCGCGCCGTACGCGCCCGCTGGAGGACCTCGTCGAGCTGGTGGCCGCTCAGCCGGTTGTCGTCCTCGTCGTCGGTGAGGTAGACGATCAGCTGCGGCCGCTGGTCGTCGGTGCCGCGCCCGTGCAGGAACTCCAGGGCGTCCAGCAGCGCCGCGTGCGGGTCCGCCTCGGCGTCGCGCACCCGGGCCCTGCCGCCGGGATCGAGGGCGCGGACGCCGTCGGCGCGCCGATGCGTGCCGAACGGCAGCAGCTCGCTGTGGGTGGGGCCCGAGGTGCCGGCCACCGCCCACACCCCGTACTCGTCCCGGTCGCCGAGCCCGCCCAGGGACTGCTTCAGCAGGCCCGGCCCCCCACTGGGCCCCTCCCACAGCCCCGCCATGGAGCCGGAGCTGTCGAGCAGGAACAGCACCTGGCCGGGGCCGCCCGCGCTGCGGTAGCGCTCCAGCGCCGCGTTCATCGCGGTCGGCTCGGCCGCCTCGCGCGGGGCGCCCGGGTCGGTCAGCACGCCGGGCGCGGCCTTGCCCCGGCCGAGCAGCCGGTGCGGGGCGTCGGCGGAACGGAAGCCGTAGTCGCCGAGGACCTTGCGGCCGCCGTCACCGCCGAGCCAGTCGCGGAACCGCTGTACGGCGTCGTCCCGGGCCTTCGCGTCCCGGTCGCCGTCCTCCCAGCGCACCCGTACGAACGCCGGCTGCAGGGCGGGCACGTCGTCGGGGTACTGAGCGACGCGCTCGGCGCGCACCATCTCCGAGGCGCAGCCGAGGCCGCTCTTGAGCAGGAACTCGGGCGCGAGCACGGCGGTGCGCCGGTCCTGGGCCGGGTCGTAGGGCAGGGAGCACAGCAGCTCGCCGGCCGTAGCCGCGGGCGACCCGCTCTGCCGCACGCTCCGTTCGACGGCCCGGGTGTCGGCCCCGCCGGCGTACAGACCCAGCGTGGCGAGGAGCGCGGTGTCGGTGAACTCCGGGTCGGGGCGCAGGACTTGGGCCCGTCCGCCGCGCGCCTCGAATTGGGCGACCAGCTCGGCCAGCCCCCCGCCGGAACCCGCTCCCGCGCCGGACCCGGTACCGGCGGCTGCGGACCGGACACCGTCCCCGCCCGGCACCGCGAGCACCACCGGTGAGTAGGCCAACGGCTCGCCCAGCTGCTCCACATGGGCGAAGACCCGTTCCCCTTGTCCGGCGGTCACCCGGGTGACGTCTGCGGGGGACGCCGGGATCCACACGTCCGGCTGCGGGCCGACGTCCCGTTGCGGATCGTCGTCGTCGCGCGGCTGCTGCCAGGCGTCGGTGCGGTCGCGCAGCGCGGCGACCGCGTCGGCGGCGCCCGCGCTGTCGACGGTGATGCCGGTGCGGCGGCAGCCGTCGCCGGTGTCCGACGCGAGGTAGGCGTCCGCGGCCGCGGTCAGCGCCGGCTCCAGGTCGGGGTCGGTCAGCACCCGCAGCTCCAGCGGCGGGGCGCACGGCGCGTCGTCGCCGAACAGTTCGGCGACGGCGTAGCCCCCGGCGGCCGTGGCGGCGAGGGCGAGCACCAAAATCAGCCAGAGGCGGAGCCGGCGCCGCAGCCGGGCCGCCGTCTCGCCCCAGAGGGACGCGACCGCCCGTAACGCCGCGCGCCGTCTGCGCCGGGGCGCCTGCCCGGGCCGGGATGCCGGTTCGGTACGGGGCCGGGGCACGGGCTCGGGCCCGTGCCCCGGCCGGCGGGCGACCGCACGCAGCAGGACGTCCTGCCCCGGCTCCCAGGCCGCCTGCGGATCCTGGTGGTCGCCGGCCCCGGTGGGGACCCGCGCCTTGGCCATCCGCTCCTTCAGCCCGGCGTACAGCTCGGTCAGCCACAGCTCACCCCCGCCGGCGGCGCCGTCGGTTCCGCTCTTCTCGAGGGCGCGGACCAGGTGCCGGGTGAAGGGGGTGGCCCGGTTGCCGCCGCCGGGATGGATCAGCCGGTTGGCCTGCACGCTCATCAGCAGCAGGATCTTCTGCCGTTCGCGCGGCTCGAAGCGGTGCCAGACACCGGCGGCGTTCCCGGCGTAACAGCAGTCGAGGATCACCACGATCCGCTCGGCGCTGCTGGCCGCCAGCACGGCGAGCACCTCGGTCAGCGGCACGGCGCCGGGGAACACGTCGTGCCGGCCCCGCGCCACGCGCGCGTTGCGCATCTGCAGGAAGAGTTCGTCGCCCGCGGCGGTGACGATGCCGTGCCCGGCGAAGTAGAGCAGCAGCAGCCCCCGCGCGTCCCGCGCCACCCGGTGCAGGGCGGCGGCGAACTCGTCGTGGGCGGGCGAGACGCACGGCACGACCTCCCCCTCGCGGAAGAGCCCGCCGCGGTAGAGGGCCTCGGTGAGGGTGGTGCGGTTGTAGCGGACGGCGGGCAGCTGTCCGGGCACGCCGTCCGGGGCGTCGGCCCTGGTGTGGTCGTACTCGGACACGCCGACGACGAGCGCCCGGTTCGCCTTCCCCCGTGGGTCGAAGCTCACCGGTTCAGTCCTCGTCGGAGTCCAGTGGCTCGACCCGTGTCCTCGGCGGTTCGCCGTCCTCGACGCGCCGGCGGTTGGCCTGCCAGGCCCTGACCGCGCGGCTGGTGTACTCGGCCAGCGTGGCGACGGTGGTGACGTCCCCGGCGATGTGGAGCGCGATCTCCCACGCGGAGCCCATGTGCTCCCCGGCCGCGTCCGTGCCGGGCCGCACCTCGATCTGCAGCGTTCCCCCGCGCACCAGGTCCTGGAGCGGCTGTTCCTGTTCCAGCCACGCCTGGAGCGCGCTCACGTCGGTTCTGCTCGCGCTCGCGTCCAAACTGACCCGCACGCCCACCCCGGCCACTGCGTCCCCCTCAGCCATGTACCTCATCATGACACCGGCTCAGGTGGTGAAGGGAGACCTCGGACGGACCTCGCGCACCCCGGGTGCGCGCCCCCGCGCCGGGCCGCTCACACCCGGGTCGGCGACTCCGGCCGGCCGTCCAACTGCCGCAGCTGGTCCAGCACATGATCCAGGGCGCCCTCCCGCCGCCCCGGCACGCGGCCCCGCACCTCGGCGAGCGCCGCGCCCAGGTCCCGCGCCCGGCCGGCGTCACGGATCGACGCCCACTGGTGGTGCGCCCGGTCCACCGCGGCCTCCACCGCGGGCGCGTCGGGCGCCTGCCCGGCGGCGAGCCGCACCGAGGCGACCTCGAGCCAGGTGCGGCAGCTGCGCACCGGGTCCCCGGCGAACATCGCGAGGTCGGCGCGGACCTCGGTCCAGTGCAGCGCCTCGTCGGAGCCGGGTCCGTGGGCCCGCCGGGCGGCCTGTTCCCACTGCGCGGCGAGCGCGTCGGCGTCGGCGTGCCGTCCTTCGCGCACGGCGGTGCTGAGCGCCACGTGCGGGTCGCTGGGGGCCGGTCCGGGCGCGCTCAGCACCAGGTCGTGCAGCGGGCCGTCCGCGGCGATCCGGGCCAGCGCCTGCTCGTGCAGCTGCGGCAACGGCGGCCGTCGCCCGCTGCGCAGGATCGTCGCGACGGCCTTCATGTACGCCGGTGCCGCCACGCTGCGCCGGCCGGGCGGCGGTGCGATGCGACCGTAAACGGCGGTGCCGCGGCCGGAGTCGAGCACCGAGGTGCGCAGCCACTGCCAGCACTCGGCGTCGGCGTGCAGGTCGACCACCAGGGTGGTGCTGCCGCCGGCCCGCAGCCGCAGTTCCTCGCGGAACCAGTGCCAGGGGAAGGCGGTGTAGCGCACGCTGGCGGCGGTGGTGCGGGCCAGCGCCAGATGGGGCAGGCGCTGACGCCGGTCCAGCTGGAGCTGCCCGGTGACGAACACGGTCAGCGGCCCGGGCGCGGCCGCGGCGGCCCGCAGCCGGGTCAGCACGGCCTGTGGCTGAAGCGGGTCGGCAAGTTCGACGACGTTCGCGGTGTCCGTCCCGGCGAGCACGGCGGGCGGCACGGCGGCCAGGACGGGGAGCACGGAGGCCGCGTCCACCAGACATCCCCGCCCCACCGGCGAGGCCGCGAGCAGCAGCACGGTTCCGGCCATGGGCCACTCCCCCCTGACGACTGTCGTGGATCACGTACGGCAGCACCGTAACCGCTGCGGCTGCAAAGGGGGACCGGGGGACGGAACGACGACCGGGACGGTACGGGCGGAGGCGACCGGGGAGGCGATCGGGAAGGTGCCCGGGGAGAGGTGTGGGGAGGGTGTGCGGAGGGGTGTGGCGGCGGGGCTCCGGCCAGGTGCGCCGTTGGTCGGTACCGGAGCGGTACGGGGCCGTACCGGGGCGGAGGGCCTGGTTCGGTACGACGTCCGGAGCGTCGGGGGCCGGTGCGCGGTCCGGGTGCCGGGGCCGGTGCGCCGTCCGGGTGCCGGGGCCGGTGCGCCGTCCGGGTGCCGGATGCCGGGTGCCGGATGCCGGATGCCGGGTCAGCGTCGGCGGTGCACGGCGAAGACCGTCGTGTCGTCGGCGAGGTGGCCCCCGCAGTGGTGCAGGGTCGCGTCGCGGACATGGGTGACCAGGCGGTCCGGCTCGGCCGTGCGGGGGTCGGCCCCGACGGCGCGGGCGAGGTCCTCGGCCAGCGGGTAGAAGCAGCCGGTGTCGTCCCGGGCCTCGGTCACCCCGTCGGTGACCAGCAACAGCGTCTCGTCGGGGGCCAGCGGCACACGGCGCGCACGGGGCGGGGCGCCGGTGAGGTCGCCGAGGCCGAGCGGAAGGCCGTCGCCCTCCGGCAGGGGCCGTACGCCCGCGGGGCCCACCGCGAGCGGCGGCTCGTGGCCGAAGAGGACCACGTCGACGGCGTCGGGCACGCCGGGCGGGAAGTGCAGCAGGACGGCCGTGGCGAAGCGGTCGGCGTCGGTGCGGCCGAGGGCGGCCGTGTGGCCGCGGTGGCGCGCCATACGGGTCTCCAGGCGCACGGCGACCGTCAGCAGGTCCGGCTCGTGGTACGCCGCCTCCCGGAACGTGCCCAGCAGCGCGGCCGCCGCCTCCACCGCGCCGAGCCCCTTGCCCTGGACGTCGCCGAGCAGCACCCGGGTGCCGTGCGGGCCGGGCTGGATGTCGTAGAAGTCGCCGCCCATCCGGGCGTCGGTGTCCGCGGCGAGGTAGACGGCGGCGTGGTCGAGGCCGCCCCAGTGCGGGGGCAGCGGGCGCAGCACGGTACGGCGGGTGGTGTCGGCGATCTGCATCATGTGCAGCATCCGCCGCTCGTCGCGCACCCGGACCGCGCAGGCCAGCGTGGCGAGCACACCGCCGACGGTGACGAGGACGAAGTCGGCCAGACCGGCCTGGTACCGGTTCGGCCAGGCGCCGTCCACGACGACGTAGGTGACGACCGCGAGCACCGCGAAGGCGGCCGTGCCCCGCACCCCGCAGATCGCCGCGGCGATGCCGGGCACCAGCACGATCCAGGAGACGATGCGGAACTCTCCGGGTGTGTTGATGTCGACGATGGCGATCGCGGCGAGCAGCAGCAACGGCGGCACCCAGGCCACGCTGTGGCCGCGAATCTGCAGCAGCTGGTGGCGGTGCACGACGTCCCGGCGGCGGGCGGCACGGAGGGAGGGGGCGTGACGGCGACGGGCGGGTCCGTCCGGGGCCCGGAGGTTCGGGGGCTGAAGGTTCGGGACGTGATGGTCCGGGGCCTGGACGTCCGGGGCCCGAGGGTCCGGGGCGTGACGACGCGGCCCGTGACCGTCCGGGCCGGGGCTGTGCTGGCCGGCGTCGTCCGGGTTCTCGCTGTCCGTGCCGCCGCTCACGCACCCCAGCGAAACACGGGCCCGCGCGGCTCGCATCAGCGTCCGCGAGAGGGGCACACGTCGACTTGCCGGTGGTCCCCGCCAGGTGTGCCCTGGAAGGCGGGGGCGAGGAGAGAGAGGAGCGCTCTCATGGCTCATGCGGCACCCGCACCCGGGAGCGGTCGTACCCGCGGCTCGATCGGCACCCGCCTCGGCGCGCTAGGCGCCCGCCGGGCGCCCAACGGACTGCCCGACGTCCTCAGCGAACGGACGCACACCCTGGCGAGGTACGGCGTCCCCGTCGTCCTCGGGCTCGTCTACGGCTACTGGGCCGCGGCCAACCGTCGCGGCGGCGGACCCATCACGGGCTGGAACCTGCTGTTCGGCTTCGTCACCGCGATCGTGTTCATCGTGGCGTGCATCGGCGTCGCCCTCTTCGCCCCGCGGCTCACGCGCGAACTGCACTCGGGCGTGAAATCGGCCTTCGCCGGCATCTCCATCGGCTTCCTGTACAGCCAGACCGGCGACACCATCCTGCGCTCCGTGGCACTGGGGCTGATCACCGGGGCGGCCATCTACCTGGTGTTCTTCTACCGCTACTACACGCGGGAGGACGCGGAGGGCAACCGCATCCGGTGAGGGCGCCGCGACCGGCGCACACGTGGGCCCCGGTGTGGTGCACCGGGGCCCACGTTTCCCTCATCCCTCCACTCACCGGACCGCCGGAACCCGGTTCCGGGCGCCCGGAGAGGACTCGGACGAACCGCACGCGGCGCTTCCTGCTCCCCCGTACCGGAAACGTCCGCCAGCACCAGGAAACACCCGTTCGGGTGAACCCTCCACCGGAGGGCGGAAAGCCCAGGTCCAGCCGCTGCCTCAGGTCACCCGTACGGCGCACGCCCGCTGGCGGCGTCCGCGCCGGGGGCGTTGCCTTGAAGCGTGTCGTCACGACGCCTGCGGACCGCTTCGTCGGCCGTTCTCATCGTCCTGTCCTGCCTGCTGGTGCCGCTCGGCGCACTGGCGGCGTGGGCGGCGTACGGCCTGACCGACACCGGGCGGTACGTCGCCACGATGGCGCCGCTGGCCGGTGACCCCGCCGTCCAGGGGCAGATCGCCGACACCGTCGGTGAGGGCATCCTGCGGCAGGTCGGCACCGGGACGGCGCAGGGCGCGATGGGGCCGTTCGTGCACGACGCGGTGCGGTCGTTCACGCAGACCGAGGCGTTCCGCGCCGCGTGGGACACCGCGAACCGGTCCGCCCACGACGCCGTGCTGCGGGCGTTGCGGGAGGACGACGACCGGCCGGTGACCGTCGACCTCGCGCCGGTCACCGCGCAGGTCAAGCGGCAGCTCGCCGAGGACCATGTGCCGCTGGCCGCGCGGATCCCCGTGCGGCACACGCAGGTCGCCCTGGTGCCGGCGGAGGATCTGTCGCGACTGCGGAAGGGATACGACGTGCTGGAGGTCGCCGGGTTCTGGCTGCCCGTCGCGGCCGTCACCCTGGCGGCCGCCGGGATCGGGCTTGCCGCGTGCCGGCGGCGGGCGCTGACCGCGACGGCCCTGGGCACGGCGGTGGGCGGGGCGCTGCTCGGGGTCGCGGTCGCGGTGGTGCGGCGGGTGACGTTGCGGGGGTTGCCGACGGAGGTCTCCGCGCAGGCGGCGGGGGCGGTGTACGACGCGCTGACCGAGACTCTGCGTACGGCGTCGTGGATGCTGCTGACGTTGGGGCTGACGGTGGCGGGACTGACCTGGCTACTGGCTCGCGCCGGGCGCCGGCGGGGGACTCCGGCACCGGAGCCGACACCGGAACCCGCGCCTGCGGCGCCGCCGGCGTGAGGTTTGGCCGGTCCTTGTACGGGTTCGCCTGCGGCGGCCTGTGCGAGTGCGTTCGCCTGCGGCGACCTGTCCCGGTGCGTTCGCCTGCGGCGACCTGTCCCGGTGCGTTCGCCTGCGGCGACCTGTGCCGGTGCGTCCTGGTTGCTCGCGCCGTTCCCCGCGCCCCTTTCTTGCCTGCGGCGGCCCGTTGCGGTCACATCGTGGCGTGCGTCGCCTGCGGCAGCCTGTGCCGGTGCCTCCCGGTTGCTCGCGCCGTTCCCCGCGCCCCTTTCTTGCCTGCGGCGGCCCGTTGCGGTCGCGTCGTGGCGTGCGTCGCCTGCGGCCGGTGAGTGGGTCAGGGCCGGGGCGGGGGGTGTCCGTCCTCGGTCCGGCCGCCCGTCCCCGACGAGTGCGCCGTTGCCCGGTGCCGGCCGCTGCGGGCGGACACCCCCACCCCAGCCCCTCACCGCCGTCGGCGGGTGCGGGCCGTCACGGGTTCAGGTGTGGGCAGTCGTGCCTCCCCACGCCCGGCCGGGGACGTGGGCCCTTGCTTCGGGCGCCGTCAGACCCCGGCGGCGCCGTGCGCAAGGTCGGCGAGGATTCTCAGGGCCCTGCGCAGGTCCGGGGTGGGAGTCGAGGCCAGGCCCAGGCGGACCGTGTTCGGGGTCGTGCGGGACGCCACCGCGAAGGCCGTGCCCGGCGTGACGGCGATGCCGTGCGCCGCGGCCGCCGCCGTGAAGGTGTCAGCGCGCCACGGCGCCGGCAGCTCCCACCAGGCGTAACACGCCCGCGGATCCGACCGCACCGAGAAGCCGGCCAGTTCCCGCCGCACCAGCAGCTGCCGCCGCGCCGCCTCCGCCCGCTTGGCCGCGACGAGGCGGGCCACCGTCCCGTCGCCCACCCACCGCACCGCCGCCTGAAGCGCGAAGCGCCCCGCGCTCCAGCCGCCCGCGCGCACCGCGTCGGCCACGGCCGCGACCCGTCCGGGCGGGACGACGAGGAAACCGGCGGTCAGTCCGGGGGCGACCCGCTTGGACAGCCCGTCGACGACGTGCACCAGGTCGGGCGCGTGCGCGGCCAGCGGCAGGGCGGGGCGCAGGAAGGACCAGATGCGGTCCTCCACGACCGGCAGGCGCAGTTCGGTGATCACCGCGGCCACCTGCTCGCGGCGTTCGGGGCTCATGCTGACGGATGTCGGGTTGTGCAGCGTCGGCTGGAGGTAGAGCGCGGCCAGGGGAGCGGAGCGGTGCGCGGCGGCGATCGCCTCCGGGCGCACGCCGTGCGCGTCGGCGGACAAGGGGACCAGCGTGCGGCCCAGGCCGACTGCGATGTCCCTGACCAGCGGGTACGTCAGTTCCTCCACGCCCGCGCGGCCGCCCGGCGGGACCAGGGAGACCAGCGCGGCTGCGATGGCCTGGCGGGCGTTGCCGGTGAAGAGGACCCGCCCGGGGTCGGGCCGCCAGCCGGGCACCGCGAGCAGGTCGGCGACGGCCGCGCGGGCCTCGGCTGTGCCGTCGGTGGCGGCCGGGCGCAGCGCCTCGGCGAGCGCGCCGGGGTGCAGGAGCGGGGCGAGCGCGGGGGCGAGGAGGTCGGCCTGGCCGTCGGCGACCGGGTAGTTGAGTTCCAGGTTGACCGGCGCGACGGTGGCCTCTTCGGCGAGCGCGCGTCCCCCGGGCGGCGCCGGGGCGGCCCGGACGAACGTGCCCCGGCCCACCTCGCCCACCACGAGCCCGCGCCGGACGAGTTCGCCGTACACCCGTTCCGCGGTGGACGCGGCGATCCGGTGGCGGCGGGCGAACGCCCGTTGCGGCGGGAGCCGCTGGCCCGGGCTCAGCCGGCCCGAGGCGATGTCGGCGGCCATGCGGTCGGCGATCCGCCGGAAGTCCTGCATGCCGCCTCCGCTCATTGCACCGAGGGCAATGATTTTATTGCCCCGAGAAGCCGGCCGCTCCTAGGGTCGCTGCCATGCCTCCCTTCCTCGCCTGCGACGACCACGGCCCGCACTCCTCGCGGCCGCCCCTGGTCCTCGTCCACGGTCATCCCTTCGACCGCACGATGTGGGCCCCGCAGGCCGCCGCCTTCGCGTCCACCCGCCGCGTGATCGTCCCCGACCTGCGCGGTTACGGCGCCTCGCCGGTCGTACCGGGCAGCACGCCGCTGTCCGTCTTCGCGCGGGACATCGAGGCGCTGCTGGACGAGCTGGGCGTGGACGGTTTCGTCCTGGCAGGGCTGTCCATGGGCGGGCAGATCGCCATGGAGTGCTACGACCGCTTCGGCGACCGGGTGCGCGGCCTGGTCCTCGCCGACACCTTCCCGGCGGCGGAGAGCGAGGAGGGCAAGGCGGTGCGCAACGCCATGGCCGACCGTCTGCTGCGCGAAGGCATGCGCGGATACGCCGACGAGGTGCTGGAGAAGATGGTCGCCCCGTACGCGGAGGAGGCCGTGAAGGCGCACGTGCACCGCATGATGACGTCCGCACCGCCCGAGGGCGCCGCCGCCGCCCTGCGCGGCCGTGCCGAACGCCCCGACTACCGCGCCCTGCTGACCCGGGTGGCCGTGCCGGCGCTGGTGGTGGTCGGCGCCGACGACACGTACACACCGGTCGGCGACGCCGAGGCGATGCACGCCGCCCTCCCCGACTCCACCCTCACGGTGATCGAGCGCGCGGCCCACCTGCCCAACCTGGAGCGCCCGCAGGAGTTCAACGCGGCCCTGGGCGCGTTCCTGACCCGGGTGGACGCCGCGGCCGCCGTCTGAGGGCGCAAAACCACCGGCGGGACGGCCGGCCCGCCCCCTAGGGTCGTCCCTCATGACCGGCACGACGATCCTGTACCGCCCCACCGGCCCCGAAGAGCTCGCTCTCGTCGAGGCGTCCGGGTGGACGGCGTGGCCGCCCCGCCTGCCCGAGCAGCCGATCTTCTACCCGGTGCTGAACGAGGAGTACGCCGTCCGCATCGCCCGGGACTGGAACGTCCCGGCGTCCGGGTCCGGTTATGTGACCCGGTTCGCCGTGGACAGCGCGTTCCTGGAGCGCTATCCCGTGCGGCAGGCCGGCGGAGAGACGATCCTTGAGCTGTGGGTGCCTGCCGAGGAGCTGGACGAGTTCAACGCGCACATCGTGGGACGCATCGAGGTCGTGCACGTCTTCCCGTGACGTGGACTTCGAGGCCGCCCGGCGTTTCCCCGCCGGCGCTTCGGGGCGGCGGATGAGCGCCTGGTGCGCGGCGCTGCTGCTGGCCGCGGTGAGCGTCCTGCTCGGGTGCCGGATCGCCGACACCGACGCCGTCACGCCCGTCCCCCAGCTGCTGGCCTTTCTGCCGTGGCTGCTGGTGCCGACCGGTGGCGGGCTGCTGCTGGCGCTGCTGGGCCGGTGGTGGGGCGGCGTGGTGTGGGGCGTGGTCGTGCTGGCCCTGCTCGCCTGGTTCGTCCAGCCGTACGGCAAGGACAGCGCGCCCGCTGGGCCGGCCCTCGCCTCCTTCCGCGTCCTGACCTCGAACACGCAGTTCGGCCGGGCCACCGACGCCCTGCTCCTGGCCGTACGGCAGCAGCGGCCGGACGTGGTGTTCGTGCAGGAGTGCGACAACCTGCGGTGCGACATCGCGCTGCGCCGGGAGCTCGCCGGCACCTACCCGTACCGGCACTCCGTGGACGGCGCCGGCTCCCAGGGCTCGGTCATCCTCAGCCGCTTCCCGCTCGCCGCCACCCCCGGCGTGCCCGCCGCCATGGGCATGCCCGGCGCGGTCGCCGACGTCCACGGTCACGCCGTACGGCTGCAGCTGGCGCACCCGATGCCGCCGGTGCCCGGTGGTCTCGGGCCGTGGCGCCGCGAGCTGGGCCGGCTGCGTGACTTCGCCGCGGCCGCCCGGGGCACGCCGACGATCGTCGCCGGCGACTTCAACGCCTCCCAGGACCACGCCGCCTTCCGCCACATCCTGGACACCGGCCTGTACGACGCCGCCCGGCTCGCCGGGCACGACCGCGCCCCGAGCTGGCCGGCCCGCACCACACCCGTCTTCGGCGTGCAGATCGACCATGTGCTGCTGTCGGGCGACTTCTCCGTCACCCGGGCCCGCTTCCTGAAACTGACCGGCAGCGACCACCGCACCCTCGTCGCCGACGTCACCCTGCACCGCCGCTGACCCACCGGACAACGGCGACGCGGGCCGCCCTGTGCAGGAGGGCGACCCGCGTCCCGGTGGGGGGTGTGGGGAGCGGCAGCGGACTAGCGTGCCTTGTGCAGGGCCTTGTCCAGGGCGGCGGCGAAGCCGTACGCCCACAGCTGGTTGACGCGGGAGCGCTCGGTCGCGTTCGGGTAGGGGTTCGTGCAGGACGGGCCGGGGCCGCCGCCCGACATCAGCTCACTGCACGGGCCGGAGTAGTGATCCGGCAGGCCGAGGACGTGACCGGTCTCGTGCGCGGTCACCCGCGTGGAGTCGTACTGCTGGTTCTGCCGGTAGTCCAGGAAGATGTAGCCGCTGCCGTGACCGTCCGTCGAGGCGTACGAACCGCGGGAGTCGTTGCCCTCGTAGTACGCGAAGTCGGCGTTCGAACCCGCCGCGAGTCTGACATTGGACACCGAGCTGTTCCATATCTGGGCGGCCCGGGATATCTGCGTCCGGAAGGACGGTGCGCCGGACGGGTCGTAGACCACGGTGACGGCGGCGGTGCTGCTCGGGTTCGCGGCCCGCTTGGCGGCGACGGACTTCACGACGGCGTCGAAGAAGGCCTGGTTCGCCCTGGCCTCGGCCGCCGAGCCGGTGTAGCCCTGGTACTGCTGCGGGGCCGGTACCGCAGAGGCCGAGGCCAGGCCGGGCGCGGCGAGGCCGAGAGCGAGCGCGGCGGCCGCCGTGACGGCGGACAGGGGCATACGCATACGCATCGATGACTCCTGGGGTGGGGGTCGAGTCACTTGCCACCCGAGAGTGTCGGCGCCTGCGCGGCGCCTGTGATGATGGCAACCGGCGATAGCCCGGCCCTATCCCCGCCCAACCAGCCCTTTTACGCCGGTAGTTGAACCCCTGGTGAAACCGTGGCTTCCGCTTTACTCTCCGGGGGCATGGAGCTCGAGGTGAGGCACCTCCGCGCGCTGTGCGCCATCGCGGACACCGGCAGCCTGCACCGGGCCGCCCGCCATCTCGGCGTGTCCCAGCCCTCGTTGAGCGGCCAGCTGCGCCGGATCGAACTGGAGCTGGGCGGCGCGCTGTTCCTGCGCACCCGCACCGGCTGCCGCCCCACCCCGCTCGGCCGGCTGGTGCTCAGCCGGGCCCGCCCACTGGTCGCCGACCTTCGCTCGCTGGTCGCCGAGGCCCGCGCCGCCGCCGCGGGCGGACCGCACCTGCGCATCGGCTCCACCGCCAGCCGCGCCCTGCCCGGCTGGCTGCGCCGGCTGCGGCAACGCTGTCAGGAACCCAGCCTGCACATGGACGTCTCCCCCAACGCCCTGCTGCGCATGGTCGCCGACGGCCAGCTCGACGTGGCGTTCGTGCACGAGGTCGAGGGCTGCCCGCTGCGCGTTCCCGACGGGCTGCGCACCCGCGTCCTGATCGATCGGGAACCGCAGTTCGTGTCGCTGCCGGCCGACCACCCGGCCGCCGCGAAACCGGTCGTCGACCTCGCCGACCTCGCCGGGGACCGCTGGATGGTCGACCCCACGGTGGACGGCGAATGGGACGCCGTCCACCGCATGCTGCGGCTGGCCGGGCTGAGCCCCCGCATCCTGCACGGCGACTACCACACGGCCGCCTCGCTGGTGGCCACCGGCGAGGTCGTCACCGTCTGCCAGCCGACGTCCCTGTCCCGGCCGGAGTCGGCCGTACGCCGGCTGCGGGGCGACCCGCTCGGCGTACGGCTGCTGCTCGCGGCCCGGACGGAGACGGAACTGGACGGCGTGTGCCCGACGCTGCGGGAGGCGTACTGGGAGGCGGCGCGCCAGTCCCCGGCGTACCGGGAGTGGCTGGAAAGCACTGCCGCCGCGCTCGCGTTCTCGCAGGCGTGAGGGGCGGCGTGGGCTGCCGGGTGGGTGCGGGTCAGACGCCGATGTCCTCGCCGTCGGCCCGCCACACCGCGACGACCGCCGGACGGACGATCTTCCCCGGGCCGTCGGGCCAGGTGCTGGCCGGCTTCTCCACCGACGCCCCGTCGACCTCACCGGGATGCTGTACGGCGACCAGCACCCGCCGGTCCTGCACGAGCGGGCCGCAGGTCTCGGCGCCGGTCGGCACGGTCAGGAACTGCTTCAGCTCACCGCGCCGCTCCCCCCGCGTCGCCACGCCGAACAGGCCGTCGTGCGAGCCGAGCTGGTTGCCGTCGGTGGAGATCCACAGGTTGCCGTGCGGGTCGAAGGCCACGTTGTCCGGGCAGGAGATGGGGCTGACCCGGTCCTTGGGGAACCCGGCGAAGTAGGTGGACGCGTCGTTCGGGTCACCGGCGACGAGGAACAGGGACCAGGCGAAGGTGGTGGCGTCGGCCCGGCCGTGCCGCTCGGTCAGCTCCAGGATGTGTCCGTGCTTGTTGCCGTTGCGCGGGTTGGCCTCGTCGGCCGGGGCGTAACCGCTCTTCCCCCGGTTGGAGTTGTTGGTGAGGACGACGTACACCTTGCCGGTGTGCGGGGAGGGCTGGATGTCCTCGGGGCGGTCCATCTTCGTCGCGCCCACCTTGTCACCCGCGAGCCGCGTGAAGACGAACACCTCCTCGGCACTCATCCCCTCCACGTGCGACACGGCACCGTCGGCGGCGGCGGTGGCCAGCGGGATCCACTGCCCACCGCCGTCGAACTCCCCGTCCGAGGGGAGCTTGCCGCTGCCGTCGAACTCGGCGGCCGGGGAGTCGCCGGTCAGCCGGGCGACGTACAGCGTGCCCTCGTCGAGCAGCGACAGGTTGTGCTCGCGCACGGCCCGGGAGCTGCCGTGCCGCATCCGCTTGCTGCCGACGAACTTGTAGAAGTAGTCGAACCGCTCGTCGTCACCCGAGTACACGACGGGCCGCCCGTCCTCGGTGAGCCGCACGGTCGCGGCCTCGTGCTTGAACCGCCCGAGCGCGGTGTGCTTGCGCGGCGTGGAGGAGGGGTCGTACGGATCGAACTCGACCACATACCCGAACCGGTGCACCTCGTTGGGCTCCTGCGCCAGGTCGAAGCGCTGGTCGAAGCGTTCCCACTTGCGCTCGGTGGCGCCGGTGCCGATCCCGTACCGCTTGTCGGTGCTCCGGCTGCCGTGCGCGAAGTACTGGTTGAAGTTCTCCTCGCCGTGCAGGGTGGTTCCCCACGGCGTGGTGCCGCCGGAGCAGTTGTTGAGCGTGCCGAGGACCCTGCGGCCGGTGGGGTCGGCGGAGGTCTTCAGCAGGTCGGAGCCCGCGGCGGGCCCGGTGAGCCGGAAGGGGGTGGTGGCGGTGACGCGCCGGTTGAGCGGATGCCGCGGGACGGCGGTCAGCTTCCCGCTGCGGCGGTCCTCCTCCACGACGACGGCCGACAGACCGTGCGCGGCCCAGGCGACCTCGGCCTGCTGCCGGGTCGGGTTCTCGGGGTCGTAGCCCCGGAACATGAGCACCTCGTCGGTGTACTCGTGATTGGCGACGAGGAGCTGCCGGTGCCGCTCACCGGGCAGTGGCAGCAGGGCGAGGAAGTCGTTGTTGTACCCGAACTGCCCGGCCTGCGCGGCCGCGGTCTGCCGCTCCGGGTCGAAGGCGGGCGCACCGCGCAGGATGGGCTCGCCCCAGCGGATCACCACGTTCTGCCGGTAGCCGTCGGGGACGGTGACCTGGTCGGCGGTGTTGGGCGCGACGGGCGTGAAACGCAGCCCGCGCGCGGCGCGGCCGCGGGAAGCCGGTGACGGGGTGGCGGCGGCGGCCGGCGGCGGGGCGGCGACGGTGACGCTCCCGGCCGCGGCAGCCACGGTGACGACGGCGGCGGCACGCAGAGCGCTGCGGCGGCTGAGGGCGCCGACGATGACGTCACCTACGTAGGCGTTGGTGCTGGTGTTGGGCACCTCGTGGAAGCAGGCGTCACCGCACCGGAACCGGCAGGTCAGGGCCGACCGCCCACCCGGATGCACAACGGACGGTGTCCCTATGAGCGGCAGCAGCTTGCGCACTTTACTCTCCCCTTGCGTGCCCTTGGTGTGATCGTGACGGTAGGGGCGTGCGCATGCGGAAGCGCTGCGACCGGATGAACGGAGGGTGAACCCGCCGGGGCCTTCGGGGTGTTGACACCGGGGTTTCCACCCTGCTCACCCCTCCCCAAGATCACCGCTCGGGGCCGCTAACCTTACGTGTCCGTCCTGGCCAGGGATCTACGGGCATCAACTCACGCGAAGGGTTGCGCACATGGGCATTCTCACTCTCCTGCGGAACGCGTTCGGCCGATCACGCAAGGGACGCACGGCCGAGGCAGAGAGTGCGGAACCGACGGCGGAGCACCAGGTGACGGCGGCGGAGAAGCCGTCGGAGCAGGTGGAGCCGACGGCGTCCGCAGAGACCCCGGCGGCGGCCGAGGCGACCCCGGTGGCGGTGCCCGCACAGCCGCCGACACCCGCGGCCCCGGCGACCCCGGACGCCGCTCCCCGCATCCCGGAACCCCGCCCGGAGCTCCGCGAGACCCACGACCTGGTGGCAGCAGCCTTCGACCACGTCACGGTCCCCAACCCGTCCCGCCCGGCAGACACGACGGCCCCGACGCCGGCCCCGACGAAGGCCGACCACCCCATGGCGGACCCCACGAAGAAGCCGACGACGGCGGAACCGGATCCCACGGAGAAGCCGACGGCGAGGAAGCCGGAGCCCACGGAGAAGCCGACGGCGAGGGAGCCGGAACCCACGGACGAGCCCGCTGCGGCGGAGCCCGAGCCGGAGCGCACGGCGGAGCCGACCGCGACGAAGGCAGAGCCGGAGCCAACGGAGGAACCCACCGCGGCGGAGCCGGACCCCACGGACGAGCCCGCTTCGGCGGAGCCGACGCCCGCGGAGGAGGCCACCGCGGCGGAGCCGACGCCCACGGACGAGCCCGCTGCGACGGAGCCCGAGCCGGAGCGCACGGCCGAGCCGACCGCGACGAAGGCAGAGCCGGAGCCCGCGGAGGAGCCGACCGCGGCCGAGCCGCAGCCGGACCCGGAGCCGGAGCGGACCGAGCAGAAGCCCCAGGCCACCGCCCCGGAGCCGGCGCAGGAGGCGGAACCGGCGCAGGATGCAGAGCCCGTCACGGAGGCGGAGCCGACGGCCGCGGAGCAGGCACCCGAAGCGGCGGTCTCGGAGCCGACGGCACAAGAGCAGCCCGAGGGCGCCGCCCCGGAAGCGACCACCGACCATGAGCAGCCCGCGGCCAGGGAGGACGAGTCCGCCCCGGTCGCCCACGAGGCGACGACGTCCGAGGACGAGCCGGCGGAGCCGGCTGCTGCTCCGGAACCCGCGGCCGCCGACGGCGAGGACGCCCCCCAGGGGCCACCCGCACCCGACAACGAATCCCGCACGGGTGGTGCGGGTGGGAACGAGACGGCCGAAGGCGAAGCCGAGGCCGAAAAGCCGACGGACACCCCGCAGGACAACGCACCGCAGGACAACGCACCGCAGGACAACACCCCGCAGGACAACACCCCGCAGGACAACACCCCGCCCGCCGAAGGCCCCGCCGTACCCCTCGCCCGTCTCAAGGCCACCGCCCTGGCGACCGCCTACAAAGCCGCCACCGCCGCCCTCAAGAAGCAGAACCTCACTGGCGCCCGTGCCAAGGTCTACCTCGTCCTCGACCGCTCCGCGAGCATGCGCCCGTACTACAAGGACGGCTCCGCCCAGGCCCTCGCCGAGCAGACCCTCGCCCTCGCCGCGCACCTCGACCCCGAGGCCACGGTCCCGGTCGTCTTCTTCTCCACGGAGGTGGACGGCACCGGCGAGCTCACCCTCACCGACCACGAGAACAAGATCGACGAGCTGCACGCCGGCCTCGGCCGCATGGGCCGCACCAGCTACCACGCCGCGGTCCAGCAGGTGATCGACCTGCACCAGAAGTCGCAGGACCCCGGCGCCCCCGCCCTCGTCGTCTTCCAGACCGACGGCGCCCCCGACGCGAAGACTCCCGCGACCCAGTCCCTCACGGAGGCGGCGAAGAACCACCCCGCCCTCTTCTTCTCCTTCGTCGCTTTCGGTGAGCACGACAACAAGGCGTTCGACTACCTCCGCAAGCTGAAGACGGACAACACGTCCTTCTTCCACGCCGGCCCCGCTCCCCGCGAGCTCACGGACAAGGAGCTCTACGAAGGCGTACTGGCGACCTGGCGCCCGTAAGCACGCCGGAAGGACCCCACACGCGGGGGGTGGACGCCGGACCACGGCCGTCCACCCCCCGAAACGCGTGTGAGTCGATCTTCACCGGCCCAGTAGGATTTCGACCATGGCGGCCACTGGATCCGAGAAGCAGGCGGGGAAGGCGTACTACGTCTCCACGCCCATCTACTACGTCAACGACGCTCCTCACCTGGGCCACGCCTACACGACCGTTGCAGGGGACGTGCTCACGCGCTGGCACCGTCAGCGCGGCGAGAAGGTGTGGTACCTCACCGGCACGGACGAGCACGGTCAGAAGATCATGCGCACGGCCGACGCCAACGGCGTCACCCCCCAGGAATGGTGCGACAAGCTCGTCACCGAGGCCTGGAAGCCTCTCTGGGAGCACCTGGAGATCGCGAACGACGACTTCATCCGCACCACGCAGAAGCGGCACACCGACCGCGTCCAGGAGTTCGTGCAGGACCTGTACGACAAGGACGAGATCTACAAGGGCGGCTACGAGGGCCCGTACTGCGTGGGCTGCGAGGAGTACAAGCTCCCCGGCGAGCTGCTCGACGGCGAGGGCGAGTACGCGGGTCAGAAGCTCTGCCCGATCCACAAGAAGCCGGTGGAGATCCTCAGCGAGGAGAACTACTTCTTCAAGCTGAGCGAGTACACCGACAAGCTCCTCGCCCACTACGAGGCGAACCCCGACTTCATCCAGCCCGAGTCCGCGCGCAACGAGGTGCTGAACTTCGTCCGCCAGGGCCTGCAGGACCTGTCGATCTCCCGCTCGACGTTCGACTGGGGCATCCCGATCCCGTGGGACGCCAAGCACGTCATCTACGTCTGGGTCGACGCGCTGCTGAACTACGCCACGGCGGTCGGCTACAACGAGAACCCGGAGAAGTTCGAGGCGACCTTCCCGGCCGACGTGCACCTCGTCGGCAAGGACATCCTCCGCTTCCACGCGGTGATCTGGCCGGCCATGCTGATGGCGCAGGGCCTGCCGCTGCCGAAGAAGATCGCCGCGAACGGCTGGCTGATGGTCGGCGGCGAGAAGATGTCGAAGTCGAACCTGACCGGCATCAAGCCGCAGGACCTCACCTCGCACTTCGGCGTGGACGCCTACCGCTGGTACTTCCTGCGCGCGATCGCGTTCGGCCAGGACGGCTCGTTCTCCTGGGAGGACTTCTCCGCCCGGTACACCTCCGAGCTGGCCAACGACTACGGCAACCTCGCCTCCCGGGTGGCGGCCATGGTCGGCAAGTACTTCGGCGGCGAGCTGCCCGCGTCCACGGCCGACGGCGACGCCGAGAAGGCGATCCACGACGGCCTGGCCAAGGCGGTCGCCGAGGCGGACCGCAAGATCGGTGACGAGCTGGACTTCCAGGGCGGCATCCTGGCGGTCTTCGACTTCGTCAAGCAGGTCAACGGCTACATCACCGAGCAGGAGCCCTGGAAGGTCGCCAAGGACGACTCTCCGGAGGGCCAGGCCCGTCTGGCGACGATCCTCTACACGGCCGCCGAGGCGCTGCGCGCGGTGGCGGTGCTGCTGAACCCGGTCATGCCGGAGACCTCGCAGAAGCTGTGGGACTCCCTCGGCGCGGAGCCCGTCCTGGGCGCCCTGGCCGAGCAGCGGGTCCAGGAGGCCGCCGACTGGGGCCGCCTGCCCGCCGGTGCCACGGTCACCAAGGGGGCGGTCCTCTTCCCGCGCCTGGAGGAGAAGCCCACCGCGTGACGCCGTAGGGACAGACGGACCGCCCCCGAGGAGCCCCGCTCCCGGGGGCGGTCCGCTGTCCGCACCGGCGCGCCCGGCACCGCCCCGGCCCCGGCGTCTGACAGCATGGGACTTTCGTGAACCTCTCCGCACCCCACCACCGCCTCCTCGCGGATGTCGTCACCGCCGGCACCCCGCACGGGCTGGTCCTGGCCGGCGGATACGCCCTTCAGGCGCACGGTCTGCTGACCCGCCCGCACGCCAACGTCGACCTCGCGACGCAGAGCCCCGACCCGATGGACCGGATCGCGGGTGACGTCCGTACGGCCCTGGAGGCGCGCGGCCGTCAGGTGCGCACCGTCTCAGTGACCCCGCTGTCGGCGCAGCTCACCGTCACCGACCCGCCGACGGGCGAGGAATGCGCCCTGGCCCTGCACAAAGAGGCGTTCTGGCATCCGCCCGTGCTCAGCGAGGCCGGTCCCGCGCTGTCCCTGGAGGACGCGGTCGGCACCAAGATCCGGGCCCTGTACGACCGGGGCGCCGCCGTGGACCTGATCGATGCGCGGGCCGCCGCAGCCCGCTTCGGCTTCCCCGACCTGGAGGAACTGGGCCGCCGCCACGCCCACGACCCCTTCGACCTGCCCACCCTCCAGTCCCGTCTCACCGGCACCGACTGGTACCCGGACGGCGCCTTCACGGCGTACGGCCTGCCGGCGCAGGAGATCGCCGCGCTGCGCGCCTGGGCGCAGCACTGGTCCGACGACATCGCCGAACGCCTGCTGGAGGACGGCGCCTCACCCGATGACGCCGAGGGCGCGGACGGATAGATTGCCGGAGATCACCGACGAAGATCACCTACGTGGGGGGACCACATGGCACTGTTCGGCAACGCGCACACCATCGACTCGGGCGAGGCCCAGCAGGACTACGCCCGGCTGCTGGGCCAGGGCGAGCAGGTGCACGCCGCGTACCTGCTGATCCGCGACACCATCCTGTTCACCGACCGGCGGCTGATCCTGATCGACAAGCAGGGCATCACCGGCAAGAAGGTGGAGTACCACTCCGTCCCCTACCGCAGCATCACGCACTTCGCGGTGGAGACCGCCGGCACCTTCGATCTGGACGCCGAGCTGAAGATCTGGGTCTCCGGCACGGCCGCCCCGATCGAGAAGACGTTCACCAAGGGCGTCGACATCTACGAGGTCCAGGCGATCCTGACGCAGTTCGTCGCCAAGTGACACCTGCCTGGTGACACCAAGAGGCGCCCGGGACCGACGAGGTCCCGGGCGCCTTGGTCGCCTGTGTGCCGCTTACTTCGGCTGCGGCTTGTTCACCGTCAGGTGCAGTTCCTTCAGGCGGGCCGCCTCCAGCTCCGTCGGCGCGCCCATCATCAGGTCCTGGGCGTTGCCGTTGAGCGGGAAGGCGATGGTCTCGCGGATGTTCGGCTCGTCCGCGAGCAGCATGACGATGCGGTCGACGCCGGGGGCGATGCCGCCGTGCGGCGGGGCGCCGAAGCGGAACGCGCGGAGCATGCCCGCGAACTCGCGCTCGGTCACCTCACGGTCGTAACCGGCGATCTCGAACGCCTTGAGCATGATCTCCGGCTCGTGGTTGCGGATCGCGCCGGAGGACAGCTCCACGCCGTTGCAGACGATGTCGTACTGCCAGGCCAGGATGTCCAGCGGGTCCTGGTTCTCCAGCGCGTCCATGCCGCCCTGCGGCATCGAGAACGGGTTGTGCGAGAAGTCGATCTTGCCGGTGTCCTCGTCCTTCTCGAACATCGGGAAGTCGACGATCCAGCAGAACCGGAAGACGTTCTCCTCGAACTGGCCGGCCCGCTTGGCGGCCTCGACGCGGACCGCGCCCATGATCTTGGAGACCTCGTCGAACTCACCCGCGCCGAAGAAGACGGCGTGCCCGGCCTCGAGGCCGAGGCGCTCGGTGAGGACCTTGACGTTCTCCTCGGTGAGGAACTTCGCGATCGGGCCGGACAGCTGGCCGTCCTCGCCGACGCGGACCCAGGCCAGGCCCTTCGCGCCCTGGGAGACCGCGAAGTCGCCGAGCTGGTCGAAGAACTTGCGCGGCTGGTCCTGGACCGCCGGGACGGGCAGCGCGCGCACGTGCTTGCCGGCGAACGCCTTGAACTCGCTGTTCTCGAAGACGTCCGTGAGGTCGACCAGCTCCAGCTTGGCGCGCAGGTCGGGCTTGTCGGAGCCGTACTTCAGCATCGCCTCACGGAACGGGATCCGCGGGAAGGGCGAGGTGACGTGACGGCCGCCGCCGAACTCCTCGAAGAGGTCGGTCATGAGCTTCTCGATCGGCTGGAAGACGTCCTCCTGCTCGACGAAGCTCATCTCGACGTCGAGCTGGTAGAACTCGCCCGGCGAGCGGTCGGCGCGGGCGTCCTCGTCGCGGAAGCAGGGCGCGATCTGGAAGTAGCGGTCGAAGCCGGAGATCATCAGCAGCTGCTTGAACTGCTGCGGCGCCTGCGGCAGGGCGTAGAACTTGCCCGGGTGCAGCCGGGAGGGGACCACGAAGTCGCGGGCGCCCTCGGGGGAGGTGGCCGTGAGGATGGGGGTGGCCATCTCGTTGAAGCCCATCGCCGCCATCTTGTGACGGATCGCGGAGATCACCGCCGTCCGCAGCATGATGTTGCGGTGCATGCGCTCGCGGCGCAGGTCGAGGAAGCGGTACTCCAGGCGCCGCTCCTCGTTGACCCCGTCCTCGGCGTTGATGGTGAAGGGCAGCGGCTGCGCCGCGCCGAGCAGCTCGACCTCGGCGACCTCCACCTCGATCTCACCGGTGGGCAGGTCGGGGTTCACGTTCTCGGTTCCACGTGAAACAACGCGGCCGTCGACGCGGACCGTGGACTCCTTGGAGATCGAGTCCAGCGCCTCGTACGCGGGCGTGCCGGGGCGGGCGACCAGCTGCGTGATGCCGTAGTGGTCGCGCAGATCGATGAAGAGGATGCCGCCCAGGTCGCGCCGATTGTGCAGCCAGCCACTCAGCCGGACGTCGGTGCCGACGTCAGAGGCGCGGAGCTCGCCGCAGGTGTGGGACCTGTACCGATGCATCGTCGTTCATCCAGTCTTCGCGGATCGGGGATCTCCGGGGCCCGGTGCCCGGACTTTTCAAGGGTACCGGCCGCCCCGGGATCGCCTCCCCACCATTACCGCCCGGGCCGCCGCGAAGGGGCCGTCGCCCGTGCCGCGTGAGGCGCCGAGGGGAGCCGTCGGCCGCTGCGCCCACCTGCTTCGGTGGCATGATGCGAACAGATCTTCTTAAAGTGGGGCAATGCGTACTGGTGAGCCCCTGCCCGCCGTGGAGGAGGTCCTCGCCGCCCTCGCGACCGGCCTGTGGCACTGGGACACCGCAGCCGGGCAGGTCACCGTGGACGCGGAGGCGGCGCGGCTGCTCGGGCTGCCCGCCGAGCCGGCCGTGCTCACCGAGGCCCAGGTGCGCGCCCGGCTGCACCCCGTGGACTGGAACGAGATCACCGGCGTCGTCCAGCTGGCGGTCGCCGAGGGCACCCTCGCCGAGGTGCGCATCCGGATCATGGACGAGACGGGCCGCGTCCTGCGCGTGGTGCGCTCCCGCTCCAAGCCGGCCTTCGACCGGGAGAAGAAGGCGTACGAACTGATCGGCACCCTCCAGGAGGTCACCGAGCCGGCGCCCGGTACCCCGGCGGGCCGCAGCGCGGTGACCGGCGACTGGCGGCGCTCCCGGGAGGCGTTCCTGCTGGACGCGGGCCGCGCGCTGGCCGAGGCCCGCTCCACGGCCGAGGTGCTGCGGGTGGCGGCCGGGCTGTCGATGCCGGGATTCTCGCCGGACGGGCTCGCGGTGTTCGGCGCCGAGGCCGACCGGCTGACCATCATCGGCCACCACGGACAGCAGCAGGGCGACGAGGGACCCTTCGCCCAGATGGCGCTGAGCACGGACTATCCGGCCGCCGAGGTGGTGCGCACCGGCCGCGCGGTCTACCTGTCCTCGCCGGAGGAGTACAAGGCGCGCTACCCGCTCACCTGGCCGCTCGCCCAGCGCTTCAACCGGCAGTCGTGGGCATTCCTGCCGCTGACGGTCTCCGGGCGCACGATGGGCGCCTGGATGGCCGCGTTCACCTATCCGGTCGCCTTCACGCCCGACGAGCGGTCCGTGCTGACGACGGTGGCGCGGATGCTCGCCCAGGCCCTGTCCCGGGCCGGCGCGGCCGAGACCGAGCGGGAGCTGACCGACGGACTGCAACGCTCGATGCTGCCGGTACTGGGCCCGAAGATCCCCGGCATGAGCATCGCCGCCCGGTACGTCCCGACCGGCGGCGGACTCCAGGTCGGCGGCGACTGGTACGACATGATCCCGCTGCCGGGCAACCGGTTCGCCCTGGTCATCGGCGACGTCCAGGGCCACGACGTACGGGCGGCCGGGCTGATGGGCCAGCTGCGCACGGCCCTGCGCGCCTACGCCGCCGAGGGCCACCGCCCCGACGCGGTCCTCTCCCGCGCCTCCCGCTTCTTCCACGGCATCACCCACACCGACGACCCCGGCGAGCTGCGCTTCGCGACCTGTCTGTACGTCGAGGTCGACCCGGCGTCCGGGGTCGTGCTCTCCGCGCGGGCCGGGCATCTGGACCCGGCGGTCCGCATGCCCGACGGAACGGTGCTGCACCGGCCCACGGCCGGCGGCCTCCCCCTCGGTATCGACCCGGACAGCGACTATCCGACCACCCGGCTCACGCTGATGCCCGGCGAGACGCTGCTGCTGTGCACCGACGGTCTGATCGAGACCGGCGGCCACGACCTGGACTCCGGCTGGGCCCGGGTCCGCTCGATCATGGAGTCCCACGACGGGAACCTCGACGCGCTCGCCGACGCCCTGGTCCAGGCGGTCCACGGCCCTTCCTCGCACCACACCACCGGCCCGCTCACCGATCGCCGCGAGGACGACATCGCCCTGGTGCTGCTCGGCCGGCACCCGGCGGGCGAGGACGGCTCCCCCGCCGTACGGACGCCGGTGCGGCGCTCGGTGCTGACCGTCGCGCAGGCCGAACCCGAGCGGGTCGCCACGGCCCGGCAGCAGCTGCGCGAGCTGCTGCACGACTGGCCCTCCCCGGACCAGGTCGACTCCGCCGTCCTGCTGGTCTCCGAGATGCTCACCAACGTCCTCGTGCACACCGACGCCGACGCGCTGCTCGTCGCCGAGGTCGGCGGCGCCCCGGGCGAGCGCCGCATCCGGGTGGAGGTCACCGATACCAGCGACGACCTGCCCCACCGGCGCCGTCCCGGCGAGCTGGCCTCCTCCGGGCGCGGCCTGGTCCTGATGGAGCTGCTCGCCGACGACTGGGGCGTGGCCCCGCGCGGCGAGGGCAAGAGCATCTGGTGCGAGCTGGGCGAGAAGAGCGGGAACGGCTACGAGCCGGGTGACAAGAGCGGGAACGGCTTCAAGCCGGGTGACAAGAGCGGGAACGGCTTCGAGCCGCGTGACAAGAGCGGGAACGGCTTCGAGCGGGGCGAGAAGAGCGAGGACGGCGAGGCACGCCTCGACGAGCACCTCGACGGCCTGGAGAGCTAGGCGTACTTCGCCGTCGTCCCCCTTGGCCGTCCCTCAGAGAGCTGGAACTGGAGAGCCGGACGTGGCTACTGGGCGCGCTGCCCGGACGCCTGTTGTTCGGTGCCGGCGGCGCCGGTCGCGCTGTGCCGCTGGTCCGGGTCTTCCGGGTCGGTCTCCGGGCCGGCGCGGCCGCCCGGGTGGCGCAGGGCGCAGAGGTAGCCGATGCCGAGGGCGATCGCCATGCCGTAGAACACCCACTGGTTGGCCTCGGCGAAGTCGCCGCGGATCGCGGACATCGCGGTGCGCATGGTCGAAGCGAGCGGGCCGCCGCCGGTGGGCGTGGTGGCGTCCGGGTTGCCGGTGACCGCCTCGGCCACGTCCCCCGCCGCAGAGCGCGCCGCGTCCGGCGGCATCCCGCGCCCGCGCAGCGTGTCCGTGACGTGGTCGGTCATGGCGTGGGTGAGCAGGGTGCCGTAGACGGCGAGGCCGACGCTCGCGGCGAAGTTGCGCACGGTCTGCGTGACCCCGGTGACCTCGCCGTACGAGGCGCCGATCGCGCGGTTGACGGCGTCCGTGGAGGCCGGCGCGAGGATGAAGCCGATGCCGGCGCCCGCGAGCGCGGCGTAGGGCCACTGGTCGTGCATGGACAGGTCGGTCAGCTTCCCGGCCCACAGCGCGAACCCGACCGCGCCGATCACACAGCCCGCCTTCATCGCGGGACGCGCCCCCCGCTTGTCCAGGATCCGCCCGCCCCACTGGGAGGCGAGGGCGAACCCGGCGAAGAAGTACAGCAGGTAGAGCGCGGCCTGGTTGGGGGAGGCGCTGAGCGAGATCTGGGCGTAGACCGAGGCGAAGAAGAACAGCGGGACGAACGCCAGCATCGCGAAGAACAGCACCAGCACGTCGACGGTGAACGCGCGGTCGCGGAACACCGCGAGGTTGACCAGCGGGTGCCGCACGCCCAGCTCGTAGCGGCAGAAGACGCCGAGGACGGCGAGGCCGCCCACGATGCAGCCCCAGGTCGCCGCGGAGTCCCAGCCCCAGGTCGCCGCCTGCTGGAAGCCGAGGACGCTCAGGCCCATGCCGACGGCGATCAGGACCGCGCCGGGCACGTCGAGCGGCTCGTCACGGCGCTGGGTGGGGATGCGGGCGAGCCAGGTGAGGGCGAGCGCCACGATCGCGACGGGCACGTTGACCCAGAAGATCGCCCGCCAGGTCCAGTCCGTCAGCCAGCCGCCCAGCAGCGGGCCGAGGGCGGTCAGGGCGCCCGTGAGGCCGAAGAACAGGGCGAGGGCGCGGCCCCGCCGCTCGACCGGGAAGACCGCCACGACCACGGCGAGCGCGGCCGGGAACAGCAGCGCGGCGCCGAACCCCTGGGTGGCCCGGAAGACGACGAGCCAGGCCAGCGGGGAGCCGCCGGTGGGCACACAACCGCACAGCACCGAGGAGACGACGAAGACCAGGGAGCCGGCGACGACGACGCGGCGCGGCCCGAACAGGTCGGCGAGGCGGCCGCCGAGCGCGAAGAACGCCGCGAGGGCGAGCAGGTAGGCGTTGACCACCCACTGCATGCCGGAGCTGGTCAGATGGAGTTCGGAGACGATGTCGGGGGCGGCGATCGACACGATCGTCTGGTCGATGAAGGTCATCGCCACGGCGCACATCATGGCCGCGAGGGCCAGCGGCTGCGAGGTCGCGCGTCCGGTGCCGACCGCGCCCCGGTTCCGTCTCGTGCGCGTTCCGCTCACCCGATCAGTGTGCGCCCCCGCACCTCAGGCCGCATCCGCACCCGCGCTCCCACGGGCCTCACGCCGCATCCGCGGTTTCGCCTCCGCGTTCCCGCAGTTCCTGGACGACGCCGAAGGCGGCAGCGGTGAGCGGTACGGCGAGCAGCATGCCGAGGATCCCGGCCACCGAGGCGCCCGCGGTGATCGCGAGCATGACGGTCGCCGGGTGCATCTGCACGGTCCGGCTCTGGATCGCCGGTTGCAGCACATGCCCCTCCAGCACCTGCACGGCGAGCACCACCCCGAGCGCCCACAGCGCGATCACGAACCCGCGGTCGGCGAGCGCGACGAGCACGGCGACCGCGCCGGAGATGAACGCCCCGAGGTAGGGGATGTACGCCCCGACGAACACCAGCGCGCCGAGGCCGACGGCGCCGGGCACACGCAGGATCAGCAGGCCGACGGTGATGCACAGGGCGTCGATCAGGGCGATGAGGGTGGTGCCGCGCATGAAGCCCTCGACGGCGCGGTAGGCCCGCCGGGCCACCGCCTCCAGGGTGTCGGCGCCACCGCGCGGAGCCAGCGCCCGCACCAGGCCGGCGGCCTTGTCGGAGTCGCGCAGGAAGAAGAAGACGAGCAGCAGGGCGAGGACGGCCATGGCGATGGACTCGCCGACCACGCTGACCCCGCTGATCACGTTGTGCGCGGCGGTCCCGCCGAACTTGCCGAGCAGCCGGCGGCCGTTGGAGGCGAGGTCGTCCAGCGACGTGCCGGCCGCCCCGAAGTGGTCGGCGACGCCCTGGGCGGCCTCCTTGAGGGAGGAGACGATCTGGTCACCGGTGTCGATCAGCGCGGCGACCACGATGTACACAGCGCCACCGACCACGGCGACCACGGCGACACAAGTGAGACCGGCGGCCAGCGACCGGTTGACGTGCGCCTTCACCAGCCGCCGGTGCAGCGGTCCGAGCAGCGCGGTGCCGAGCAGCGCCAGCAGCACCGGCGTCACGGCCGTCCTCAGTTCCGAGCACAGCCGTACGCCGACCCAGCCGACACCCGCGACGAGCAGGGCGAGCGCGCACCACGCGGCGAGACGGCGAGCGGAGTCGGGGAGCAGCTGCACCCCTTCAGCGCACCATGTGCCGGGCGTGCTGTCCCTCCGGGACGGCCCGCCCGGGTGACAGGGCGTCAGAATGCCGGGGTGTCAGGCATCGGGGCCCCGGCTCACGGGGCGTCAGCCGTCGGAGCCCGGGCTCGCGGCGGTGTCCGCCGGCGGAGCCCGGGCTCACGGGATGTCAGCCCTGCGGGCCTTCCTCGGTCATGCCGTGCACGGCCGGGACGGTGCCCAGGCGGCCCTTCTGGAAGTCCTCGAAGGCCTGCATGAGTTCGTCCTTGGTGTTCATCACGAACGGGCCGTAGTGGACCATGGGTTCGCGGATCGGCCGGCCGCCGAGCAGCACGACCTCCAGGTCCGGCGTGTGCCCGTCCTGCTTGTCGTCCGCGCGGACGGTCAGCGAGGACCCGGCGCCGAAGACGGCGGTCTGCCCCATGTGGATCGGCCGCCGCTCGGCGCCCACGCTGCCGCGTCCGGCCAGCACGTACGCCAGGCCGTTGAACTCCTGCCGCCAGGGCAGGGTGATCTCGGCGCCCGGCGCGAGCGTGGCGTGGACCATGGTGATCGGCGTGTGCGTGACGCCCGGACCGGCGTGCCCGTCCAGCTCACCGGCGATGACACGCAGCAGCGCGCCGCCGTCGGGCGAGGTGAGCAGCTGGACGGAGCCCGCGCGGATGTCCTGGTAGCGCGGCGCCATCATCTTGTCCTTGGCCGGGAGGTTCACCCACAGCTGCAGGCCGTGGAAGAGGCCGCCCGAGACGACCAGGTGCTCCGGCGGCGCCTCGATGTGCAACAGGCCGGAGCCGGCCGTCATCCACTGGGTGTCGCCGTTGGTGATGGTGCCGCCACCGCCCTGGGAGTCCTGGTGGTCGAAGATCCCGTCGATGATGTAGGTGACGGTCTCGAAACCACGGTGGGGGTGCCAGGGGGTGCCCTTGGGCTCACCCGGCGCGTACTCCACCTCGCCCATCTGGTCCATCATGATGAACGGGTCGAGGTGGCGGTAGTTGATCCCGGCGAACGCCCGGCGCACCGGGAAGCCCTCGCCCTCGAATCCGCCCGGCGCGGTGGTGACCGCGAGCACGGGCCGCGCCACGGCATCGGCGGGAGCGGTCACGCGGGGGAGCATCAGCGGGTTCTCGACGGTCACTGCAGGCATGGTCGGTACCTCCTTGGTACGCCCACTTTAGTTGAGCGTTGAACTTCCTGCCACCCGGAACCACGAAAGTCCGGAACTCATTCCCGGACTACGGCCTCCCGGAGCCCGAGGCTCACCGTCACGGCACCGGAAACCGACATCCCGCCACCCCAAGGCCGGCTTCCGCCTCCGCCCGACCGCCCCGCCGCGCCTCGCCCAGCTGCGGGACCTGCGGATTCCCGACCCGACGGGGGCCCCACGTACTCCGCGGCACTCACCCGGCCGCGCCACTCGAGCCGGTCGCGCCCCTCGAGCCGGCCGCGCCACTCGAGCCGGTCGGCCAGGCGCTCCGGCCGGCGGACTGCCGCCGGGCGGCCACGGCATGGCGAAGGCGGCCGACGGCCACCCGCCGGGTAGGGACGGCCGCGGAGCGGGATGCCGGCCCTCACGGTCGTACGCACGCCCTGCGCGGCTGCGCGCCCGCATGATCCGGGGTGCGGGACTGGACGGGCCCGTCCGGATCGAGGCGGCGACGGGTGAGGCGACGCGGGCGCGCCCCGCCCCCGCATCCGCGGCACCGAACCGCCGGACCCGAGAGCCGACAGACCGGCCCCGACCACCACGGAACACGCCGCCCACCAGCGCAGACGCGGCGACCGAGAACGCATCGTCATCGGCTCCCCCCACACCACGGCCGCCCCACCGGCACTCGGACCGGCCCGCCCGCGCGCCTCGCGGCGCAGGCGACCCCCTCCTGGACGCGCCACGGGGCCGGGGTACGACGGCGGTGGCGCGCGGCCGGCGAGCCAAGGCAGCCGGGGTGCCGCGTGGAAGTGCGACCGCGCCACGCGGCCGGGGAGTGCGGCGGCGACACCGCGCGGGCCCACCCGGCCGAGGCAGGCGCCGTCCCGCCCAGCCGGAAAGCGCAGCCGTCCCGCGCAGCCGGGATGCGCGGCCGTCGCCTCGCGGCGCAGGCGACCGCCTCCTGGACGCGCCACGGGGTCGGGGGTACGGCGGCGGTACCGCGCGGGTCCACCCGATCAAAACAGGCGC
Organism: Streptomyces sp. NPDC036813; assembly: GCF_055609245.1. Lineage (NCBI taxonomy): Bacteria > Bacillati > Actinomycetota > Actinomycetes > Kitasatosporales > Streptomycetaceae > Streptomyces > Streptomyces sp. NPDC036813. The sequence goes on from NZ_JBVJPV010000007.1 coordinate 79,892, forward strand.
CGTCCCGCCCAGCCAGGAAGCGCAGCCGTCACACGCGGCCGGGAAGCGCGGCCGTGCCGCGCTGGACGGCCGTCAGCCGACCCGCCCCCGCGTCTCGCCGCCCGGCTTCGGCGACCGGGGTGACGGCTGTCGGCGGCCAGATCGGCACAGCAGCCCGGCGCCGCACCCCTCGGAGCACGGCACCGGCCGCGGTCCCACCGCCCCTGGGCGCCCCGGCGAGCGGAGGAAGCCGTTCAGCAGGCGTCCATCGCTGCTCCCGCCCGGCCCCCGGGGGGAACGTCAGCCGTACATGCGGCGCATCGCGAAGTCGACCATCTGTTCGACCGCCTTCGCGTCGAAGACCATGCGGTGCTCGCCCTCCATGTCCAGGACGAAGCCGTAGCCGGTCGGCAGCAGGTCGATCACCTCGGCGCCGGTGATCACGAAGTACTTGGACTCCTTGCCCGCGTAGCGGCGCAGTTCCTTGAGCGAGGTGAACATCGGGATCACCGGCTGCTGCGTGTTGTGCAGCGCCAGGAAGCCGGGGGTGTCACCGCGCGGGCAGTACACCTTCGACGTGGCGAAGATCTGCTGGAAGTCCTCCGGCGACATCTGCCCGGTGGTGAAGGCGCGCACGGCGTCGGCGAGGGACGGCGGCGACGGCTCGGGGTACAGCGGCGGCTGCTGCCCGTATCCGCCCGCCATCGGCTGCTGCGGCGGGGCGTACTGCTGCTGGGCGCCGTTCTGGTCGTAGCCGTACATGACCGTAAGCGTACTGACACCATGGCGAGGGGTGGGTCACAGATACCCGGATCGGGGTTGCGAGATATTACCGACGGGTAGCATCATCGTAGCTACTTGCTGGTACGTGTAAAGGCGCGAGGAGTCCAGTGCCTCGCCGAATCCTCAACGGAGCCGTCACCATGGGGCACTACAAGTCGAATCTCCGCGACATCGAGTTCAACCTCTTCGAAGTACTGGGGCGCGACAAGGTGTACGGCACCGGCCCGTTCGAGGAGATGGATCTCGACACCGCCAAGAGCGTCCTGGAGGAGCTGACCCGCCTCTCCGAGAACGAGCTGGCCGCGTCCTTCGCCGACGCCGACCGCAACCCTCCGGTCTTCGACCCGGAGACCAACACCGCGCCCGTCCCGGCGTCCTTCAAGAACAGCTACCAGGCGTTCATGGACTCCGAGTACTGGCGCCTCGGCCTGCCCGAGGAGATCGGCGGCACCACCTCGCCGCGCTCCCTGATCTGGGCGTACGCCGAGCTGATCCTGGGCGCCAACCCGGCCGTGTGGATGTACTCCTCGGGCCCCGCGTTCGCCGGCATCCTCTTCGAGGAGGGCAACGAGGTCCAGAAGCACATCGCCAAGATCGCGGTCGAGAAGCAGTGGGGCTCCACCATGGTCCTCACCGAGCCGGACGCCGGCTCGGACGTGGGCGCCGGCCGCACCAAGGCCGTGCAGCAGGAGGACGGCTCCTGGCACATCGAGGGCGTGAAGCGCTTCATCACCTCCGGTGAGCACGACATGTCGGAGAACATCCTCCACTACGTGCTCGCCCGCCCCGAGGGCGCCGGCCCCGGCACCAAGGGCCTGTCCCTTTTCCTCGTCCCGAAGTACCTCTTCGACTTCGAGACCGGCGAGCTGGGCGAGCGCAACGGCGTCTACGCCACCAACGTCGAGCACAAGATGGGCCTCAAGGCGTCCAACACGTGCGAGATGACCTTCGGCGACCAGCACCCCGCCAAGGGCTGGCTGATCGGCGACAAGCACGACGGCATCCGTCAGATGTTCCGCATCATCGAGTTCGCCCGCATGATGGTCGGCACGAAGGCGATCTCCACGCTCTCCACCGGCTACCTCAACGCGCTGGAGTACGCCAAGGAGCGCGTCCAGGGCCCGGACCTGGCCAACTTCATGGACAAGACCGCGCCCAAGGTCACCATCACCCACCACCCCGACGTGCGCCGCTCGCTGATCACGCAGAAGGCGTACGCCGAGGGCATGCGCGCCCTCGTCCTCTACACCGCCTCGATCCAGGACGCGATCCAGATCAAGGAGGCGAACGGCGAGGACGCCTCCGCGGAGATCGCGCTGAACGACCTGCTCCTGCCGATCGTCAAGGGTTACGGCTCCGAGAAGGGCTACGAGCAGCTCGCCCAGTCGCTGCAGACCTTCGGCGGCTCCGGCTTCCTGCAGGAGTACCCGATCGAGCAGTACATCCGGGACTCCAAGATCGACACCCTGTACGAGGGCACCACCGCGATCCAGGGCCAGGACTTCTTCTTCCGCAAGATCGTCCGCAACCAGGGCGCCGCGCTGAACTCCCTCGCCGAGGACATCAAGAAGTTCCTCGCGCTCGGCACCGGCGGCGAGGAGCTGGCCGGCGCCCGCGAGCACCTGGCCAAGGCCGCCGTGGAGCTGGAGGCGATCGTCGGCCTGATGCTGACCGACCTCGCCGCCACCGAGCAGGACACCAAGAACATCTACAAGGTGGGCCTGAACACCACCCGCCTGCTCATGGCCTCCGGTGACGTCGTCGTCGGCTACCTGCTGCTCAAGGGCGCCGCGATCGCCGCCGAGAAGCTGGCCACGGCCTCCGCCAAGGACAAGGCGTTCTACACCGGCAAGATCGCCGCCGCGAAGTTCTTCGCCGCCAACGTCCTGCCCGGCGTCACCTGCGCCCGCAAGGTCGCCGAGGGCGTCGACCTGGACCTGATGGAGCTGGACGAGGCCGCGTTCTAGCAACCGGCCGACACCCGGCGGGGGCCCGCTGTGCCAGCGGAATCCCCTCCACACAGTCCTCACGAGGGCCTGCTCCCGCTTGACCGGGAGCGGGCCCTCGTCCGTCGTTAAGGTGAACCCATGAGCGAACCCTCACGCCCGGCCGCCGCCGCCACACCCTTCGACCGCGGCCACACCGACGACCTGATGACCTTCCTCGCGGCGAGCCCGTCGCCGTACCACGCCGTGGCGAACGCCGCCGAGCGGCTGGAGAAGGCCGGCTTCCGCCAGGTCGACGAGACGGACGCCTGGGACGGGACGAGCGGCGGCAAGTACGTGACGCGCGGCGGCGCCATCGTCGCCTGGTACGTGCCGGAGGGCGCCGCACCCCACACGCCGTTCCGCATCGTCGGCGCGCACACCGACTCCCCCAACCTGCGCGTGAAGCCGCTGCCCGACGCGGGCGCCCACGGCTGGCGGCAGGTCGCGGTGGAGATCTACGGCGGCCCCCTGCTGAACTCCTGGCTCGACCGCGACCTGGGCCTGGCCGGCCGGCTCACCCTGCGCGACGGCAGCACCCGCCTGGTGAACGTCGACCGCCCCCTGCTGCGCGTGCCGCAGCTCGCGATCCACCTCGACCGATCGGTGGGCACCGAGGGCCTCAAGCTCGACAAGCAGCGGCATTCGCAGCCGATCTGGGGCCTGGGCGACGACGTCCGCGAGGGTGACCTGATCTCCTTCCTGGAGCAGGAGGCCGGCCTTCCGGGCGGCTCGGTCACCGGCTGGGACCTGATGACCCACTCCGTGGAACCGCCCGCCTACCTCGGCCGCGACCGGGAGCTGGTGGCCGGCCCGCGCATGGACAACCTGCTGTCGGTGCACGCGGCCGTCGCGGCGCTCACCGCCGTCGCCGCACGCGACCTGCCCTACATCCCCGTCCTGGCCGCCTTCGACCACGAGGAGAACGGCTCCCAGTCCGACACCGGGGCCGACGGTCCGCTGCTCGGATCGGTGCTGGAGCGCTCGGTGTTCGCGCGCGGCGGGTCGTACGAGGACCGGGCGCGCGCCTTCGCCGGCACCGTCTGCCTCTCCTCCGACACGGGTCACGCGGTGCACCCCAACTACGCGGAACGCCACGACCCCACGCACCACCCGCGTGTCAACGGTGGCCCCCTCCTCAAGGTCAACGTCAACAACCGCTACGCCACGGACGGTTCGGGCCGCGCCGTGTTCGCCGCCGCCTGCGAGAAGGCCGGGGTGCCGTTCCAGTCGTTCGTTTCCAACAACTCCATGCCGTGCGGCACCACCATCGGCCCCATCACCGCCGCCCGGCACGGCATCCGCACCGTCGACATCGGCGTGGCGATCCTCTCCATGCACAGCGCACGGGAGTTGTGCGGCGCCGACGACCCGTATCTGCTGGCCAACGCGCTGGTGGCGTTCCTCGGGAGTTAGGAACGCCCGTCCCCCGCATGGGGGTTGACAACCGGGGTACCCGACTGTCCGGGCCGGAGAGACCGGACCGGACAGGGAGGCGACACTCATGGGCCTCGGCGGATGCATCATCCTCATCGCCGTGGGAGCCATTCTCACGTTCGCGACCGACTGGCACATGCAGGGGGTCAACCTCGACCTGGTCGGCATCATCCTGATGATCGTCGGACTGATCGGTGTGTCGACCTTCAGCAGCATCGCGCGCCGCCGGCGCGTCATGGTGCCGCCGACGACGACCACGGTCGTCGAGGAGGAACGGCACCACCACACGCGCGACGGCTACAGCGACGGCTTCGGCGTCTGAGCGGGACAGCTTCGGCGTCCCACCCGTACGGCTTCGGCGGCGCCTGAGGGGGACGGCTTCGACGCCCGACCCGTACGCGCCTACCGCGTCTGCTCGTCCATCCCGGCGAGCACCAGCGGCAGCCGGTCCGCGCCGCCCTCGGTGAGGCGGACCGGGACGCCCCAGTCCTGTTGGTGGACATGGCAGGCGGGGTAGGCGTTGGCCGGGTCGTCGTCGCAGGACGCGGCCATCGCGGAGACGTGCAGGACCCCCTGCTCGACGGCGGGATCGAGGGCGAGGGTGCGGGACAGGTCGGTGCCCGCGCCCTCGCCCTCCAGCAGCAGCTCCGGCGGGGTGGCGGAGACCAGCAGCCGGGTGGACGGGCCGTACCGCGTGTCCAGCTTCTGACCGGGCGGCGCCTGGAAGATGACGTCCAGTCGGAGGGCGCCGGGCGCGACCTCGGTGGCCTGGCGCCGGGTGCGGTGGGCCACGGCCTCCACCCGGACCGCTTCCTCGGGCAGCCGCAGCCGGGTCAGCCGGTGCCGGGCGGACTCCACGACCACGATGTCGTCGCCGGCCAGGACCGCGTCACTCGGCTCCCGCAGATCCGTGGCCAGCGTCGTGACCTCGCCGGTCGCGGGGTCGTAGCGGCGCAGCGCGTGGTTGTAGGTGTCGCACACGGCGACCGAGCCGTCGGGCAGCGCGGTGACGCCCAGCGGGTGCTGCAGCAGCGCCTGGCCGGCGGCGCCGTCGCGGTGGCCGAAGTCGAACAGACCGGTGCCGACGGCCGTGTGCACGCTGCCGTCGGGCTCCACCCAGCGCAGGGCGCTCGTCTCCGAGTCGGCCAGCCACAGCCGCTCGGGTGTGGCCGCCAGCCCGGAGGGCTGCGCGAACCAGGCTTCGCTGCCGGGCCCGTCGACCAGCCCCTCGTTGGTCGTGCCGGCGGTGACGGCCACCGACCCCGTCGCCGGGTCGTAGGCCCACAGCTGGTGCACCCCGGCCATGGCGATCCACACCCGGCCCTGCCACCAGGCCACGTCCCACGGCGACGACAGATCGACCTCACGCGCGGGGCCCTCGGTGGGCGCGCCCTGCATCCACTGCCGCCCGGTCCCGGCGAGCGTGGTGACCTCCCCGCTCACGGGGTCGTAGCGGCGCAGGGCGTGATTGACGGTGTCGGCGACGACCACGGCTTCGTCGTCGAGGAGCGCGAGCCCCTGCGGCTCGTTGAAGGCGGCGCGGTCGGGCCCGCCGTCGGTGAAGCCGCGCACACCGGACCCGATCCGCCGCACCACGCTCTCCCCGTCGGCCTCGAGCTCCACAAGCTGGTGCCGGGTGGTGTCGCTGACCAGGAGGTTCCCGGACGGCAGCAGCAGCGCCTTGCCCGGGAAGCGCAGAGTGGTCGGCTCCGGCTCCGGCGGCACGTACGGCCCCTCACCGCGCCGCAGGGTGCCCTTGGCCGCGTGCTCGGCCTCCAGCTCCGTCACCAGCCGCTCAATGGCGTGCACATGCCCCTCACCGGCGTGCTGCGCGACGACGTACCCCTCCGGGTCGATCACCACGAGCGTCGGCCACGCCCGCACCGCGTACTGCTTCCAGGTCGCGAGCTCGGGGTCGTCCAGCACGGGATGCTCCACGCCGTACCGCTCGACGGCGTCCACGACGGCCCCGTGCTCGGCCTCGTGCACGAACTTCGGCGAATGCACCCCGATCACGACGACGGTGTCCTGATGCTTGGCCTCGAGCTCCCGCAGCTCGTCGAGGACGTGCAGGCAGTTGATGCAGCAAAAGGTCCAGAAGTCGAGAACGACGATACGTCCGCGCAGGTCGGCGAGGCTGTACTGCCGCCCACCGGTGTTCAGCCAGCCACCCTTGCCGATCAGCTCGGGAGCACGGACTCGGGCGCGACGGGATGCGGCGTGGCTCATGGATCAAGGGTGCCACCCGCCTGTGACAGTCAGCTCAGCGCGTGCCCCGTCGTCGCGTCCACATGGGCCGGTACCTCGTCGTGGCGGTCGCCGACCGTGAGGGTGCCCGAGGGTTCGAGGAGCAGGATCTCCGCCGGCCCGGGGGCGTACGGCTTGTGTTCCGTGCCGCGCGGGACCGTGAAGAGCGAGCCCTGTGGCAGGACCACCGTGCGTTCCCCGGACGGCTCGCGCAGGCCGATGTGCAGCTCGCCGGACAGGACCAGGAAGAACTCGTCGGTGTGATCGTGGACGTGCCAGACGTGCTCGCCCTCCACCTTGGCGACGCGGACGTCGTAGTCGTTGACGGTGGTGACGATGCGCGGGCTCCACTGCTCGGTGAAGGAGGCTAGGGCGGTGGCCAGGGAGATCGGTTCGCTGCTCATGGCGTCATCCTGCGGCCGGCCGGGCGGGGCGCGCGAGTGCTAGGAATCGCACATGCCGCAAGGATCCTCGCACCGTGTCGTCCTGATCGTGGACGAGAACTCCAACCCCTTCGAGATGAGCTGCGCCATCGAGGTGTTCGGCCTGCGCCGCCCGGAACTGGGCCGAGAGCTGTACGACTTCGGCCTGTGCGCGGACGGGCCGGCGATCCGGATGCGGGACGGGTTCTTCACCCTCACCGGTGTCGCGGGGCTGGAGGCCGCCGAGGAGGCGGACACGCTGATCGTGCCGAACCGTCCGGACACCGACACCCCGCGCTCCCCGCGCGTGCTGGACGCGGTGCGCCGCGCGCACGCGCGGGGCACCCGGCTCATCGGCTTCTGCTCCGGCGCGTTCACGATCGCGGAGGCCGGACTGCTCGACGGCCGCCGCGCGGCGTGCCACTGGATGTGGGCGCAGTCGTTCCGGGCCCGCTTCCCCGAGGTACGGCTCGAACCGGACGTGCTGTTCGTGGACGACGGCGACATCCTCACCGCCTCCGGCAGCGCGTCGGCCCTCGATCTCGGCCTGCACGTCGTCCGGCGCGACCACGGCGCGGAGATCGCCAACCACGTCTCCCGGCGCCTGGTGTTCGCCGCCCACCGCGACGGGGGACAGCGCCAGTTCGTGGAACGTCCCGTGCCCGCGGTGCCGGACGTGTCCCTCGCACCGGTGCTGGCCTGGGCGCAGGAACGGATCGGCGAGCCGCTCACGGTCGCCGATCTCGCGGCACGCGCGCGTGTCAGCCCCGCCACGCTGCACCGCCGCTTCCGCAGCCAGCTCGGCACGACACCGCTGGCCTGGCTCACGGCCGAGCGCGTCACCCTGGCCCGGCGGCTGATCGAACGCGGCGAGGAACGACTGGACGTGGTCGCCGCCCGCAGCGGACTCGGCACCGCCGCCAACCTGCGGGCGCGGCTGCGGCGCGAGACCGGACTCAGCCCGTCGGCCTACCGGCGGCGTTTCTCGGGGGCCGTCGGGGAAGCGCTCAGAGCATGAGATTCCTCGTGTACGACCGGCTCCTCGGCATCGGTGACGACTACTGGATCGAGGACGACCGTGGCAGCAAGGTCTTCCTCGTCGACGGCAAGGCCATGCGCCTGCGGGACACCTGGGAACTGAAGGACACCCAGGGGCGGGTCCTGATCGACATCCACCAGAAGATGTTCGCCCTGCGCGACACGATGGTGATCGAGCGGGCCGGCGAACCCCTGGCGACGATCAAACGCCGACGGCTGTCCCTGCTGCGCAACCACTACCGGGTGACCCTGGCCGACGGCACGGAGCTGGACGTCAGCGGCAAGATCCTGGACCGGGAGTTCGCCGTGGAGTACGACGGCGAACTGCTGGCCGTGATCTCCCGCCGCTGGCTCACCGTCCGCGACACCTACGGCATCGACGTCATCCGCGACGACGCGGACCCGGCGCTGCTCATCGCGGTCGCGGTGTGCGTGATCCACCTGGCCGAGAAGGAACGGGAGGACGACTGAGACGCCGCGCACCGCGCGAGGGGGGCGGGCGGGGGGGGTGGTCCGTGTTGGGCCGGACCGTGCTCCGGGGGGCCTGCCGTGCCGGGGCCGTGCTCCGGAGGGCCCTGCCGGGCCAAGGGCTGCCATGCCGGGCCTCGGGGCCGTGCTCCGGGGGTGTCATGCCGGGCCAAGGGCTGCCATGCGGGCCTCGGGGCCGTGCTTCGGCACCTGCCGTGCCCGGGCCGTGCTTCGGCGCCTGCCGTGCCCCAGGGCTGTCGTGCCGGGGCCGGGGCTGCGTGTCGGCGCCGCACCGGTGGTGGGCCGGTGCCCGGGCCGGGCCAGGTGCCGGCGCCGTACCCCGGCGGTTGGCCGGTGCCGGAGGCGGAGCCGCCGTGCCGCCGTGCCGCCCTGCCGCCCTGCCGCCGTGCCGCCCTGCCGCCCTGCCGCCCTGCCGCCCTGCCGCCCTGCCGCCCTGCCGCCCTGCCGCCCTGCCGCCCTGCCGCCCTGCCGCCCTGCCGCCGTGCCGCCGTGCCGCCGTGCCGCCGTGCCGCCGTGCCGCCGTGCCGCCGTGCCGCCCTGCCGCCCTGCCGCCCTGCCGCCCTGCCGCCGCGTGGCTAGCGCCGCGGCGGCTCCAGTCCCAGCACCCGGTCCTTCAGCGCCGGGAACTGCTCGCGGGTCGTGGCGACTTTCGCCGGGTCGAACTCCACCGTGAGGACCTCCTCCCCGGCACCCGCCTCGGCGAGGACCTCGCCCCACGGATCCACCACGATCGAGTGACCCGCCTGCGGAACTCCCGCATGCGTCCCGGCCGTTCCACAGGCGAGCACGAACGCCTGGTTCTCCACCGCCCGCGCCTGAGCCAGCAGCGTCCAGTGCCCCCGGCGGCGCTCCGGCCAGCCCGCCGGGATCACCAGGGTCTCGGCGCCCGCGTCGACGAGACCGCGGAAAAGTTCGGGGAAACGGAGGTCGTAACAGGTGGCCACACCGAGCGTCGTCCACGGCAGACGAACCGTCACCAGCTCACGCCCCGCGCCCATGAGCACCGCCTCGCCCTTGTCGAAGCCGAAGCGGTGGATCTTGCGGTAGGCGGCGGCGAGGTCGCCGGAGGGGGAGAAGAAGAGGGAGGTGTTGTAGAGGAGACCGTCGGGGTCACGCTCGGGGATGGAGCCGGCGTGCAGCCACACACCCGCGTCACTCGCGGCCTTGGCCATCGCCTCGAAGGTCGGTCCCTCGAGCCGCTCGGCCTCGGTGCCGAACTCCTCGTAGGCGAAGGCCCCGCACGTCCACAGCTCCGGCAGGACGACGAGGTCCGCGGAACCGGCCTGTTCCCGCACCAAGGAGGCGGCCCGCAGCCGCCGTTCCGCCACCGATTCGCCCTCGTTCACGGCGATCTGGATCAAAGAGGCGCGCACACTACCACCGTCCTGGCAAACGGGCCGCCCGCGCGGGCGGCCACACGGCCTACGATCGTCACGAGAAAGCACTGCCGGGGTGCCTCGGAGCAGCGTAACTTAGCCATTCCAGACACCGCCGAGTGCAGCCGCCTCCCACTGGCACCGCCACCACCACCTGCCCGTGTACCGACCGCCGAGGGGTCCCGTTTCCGTGAGTCTGCATCCCACTCTCCAGCCCTACGCCGATGCCTGGACCCACTCCATCGAGGCGATATCCGAGCTGGTGCAGCCGCTGGCGGACGCCGACTGGAACCGTCGTACCCCCTGCCCGGGCTGGTCGGTGCGCGACATCGTGTCGCACGTCATCGGCCTGGACTGCGAGATGCTCGGCGACCCGCGCCCCATCCACACCCTCCCGCGCGACCTGTTCCACGTCACCAACGACCACCAGCGCTACATGGAGATGCAGGTCGACGTCCGCCGCCACCACACGGCGCCGGAGATGACCGCCGAGCTGGAGTACACGGTCATCCGGCGCAACCGTCAGCTGCGCAACGACTCCCGCGACCCCGGCACCAAGGTGCGCGGCCCCCTCGGCGCCGAGCTCACGCTGGAGGAGTCGATGCGGCGGCACGCCTTCGACGTGTGGGTGCACGAACAGGACCTGCGCACGGCCCTCGGCCGCCCCGGCAACCTGGACTCCCCGGGCGCGCACATCGCCCGTGACGTGCTGCTGGACGCGCTGCCGCAGGTCGTCGCCGAGCGCGCCCAGGCACCGCGCAGCTCGGCGGTCGTCTTCGACGTGCACGGCCCGGTCGAGTTCCTGCGCACGATCCGCGTCGACATCCAGGGCCGCGGCAGCCTGGAGAGCACCCCCGCCCTCGGCCCCGCCGCCACCATCACCCTCGACTGGGAGACCTACGTCCGTGTGGCCTGCGGCCGCGTGAACCCGGACTCGGCGTCGGACCGCATCAAGACGGAGGGCGACCTGGACCTGGCGGCGGAGATCCTGCGCAACTTCGCGGTGACGCCGTGAAGCCGTGAGGCTGTGACTCCTTGACACCATGCGGCGGTGACGCGAGAGCGGTTGGGCCGAACCTCACGCCGGCACGTGCACCGTCTCCACCCGGCTCGCCACCAACCGCTCCCGCTCCCTGCGCGCCGCGCGCCTGCGCAGCCGCAGGATCTGCGAGACACCGAGCGCCTGGAGCACGAACACGGCCGAGAACGCCACGGTGTAGTCGTCCCCGGTGGCGTCCAGCAGCACGCCCACCGCGAACAGGGTCGTCATGGAGGCCACGAAACCGCCCATGTTCGTGATCCCGGACGCCGTCCCTTGCCGCTCCGGCGGATTCGCGGGCCGTGCGAAGTCGAAGCCGATCATCGACGCCGGACCGCACGCCCCGAGCACCGCGCACAGTGTGATCAGCAGCCACATCGGGGCGTGTGCGCCGGGGTAGGCGAGCGTGGCCGCCCACAACAGCGCCGTCGTCCCGACGGTGCCCAGCGCCAGCGGCAGCCGCGCCTCGTGGTGCCGGGCGACGATCTGGCCGTAGACCAATCCGATGACCATGTTGGACAGCACGACGAGGGTGAGCAGTTCGCCGGCCGTGGCGCGGCTGAGCCCCTGGTCCTCGACGAGGAACGGCAGCCCCCACAGCAGCAGGAACACCATCGCCGGGAACTGTGTCGTGAAGTGCACCCACAGCCCCAGCCGGGTCCCCGGCTCCCGCCAGGACGCGGCGATCTGCCGGCGCACATAGGCCGGCCCCTGGTGCGTCGGCGGCTCCGGCTCGCATCCCTCCGGGTGGTCCTTGAGGAAGAGCAGCAGCAGGACGAACACGACGACACCGGCGATCGCGCTGCCGCCGAACGCGGCGCTCCAGCCGACGCCGTGCAGCAGCCGCGCCAGCACCAGCGTGGAGACGAGGTTGCCGGCCATGCCCACCAGACCGGCGAGCTGCGCGACCATCGGTCCGCGCCGGGCGGGGAACCAGCGCCCGCCGAGCCGCAGCACGCTGATGAACGTCATCGCGTCGCCGCAGCCCAGCAGCGCCCGCGAGGCGAGCGCCATGCCGTACGACGGCAGGAAGGCGAAGCCGAGCTGCCCGATCGTGAACAGCACGACCCCGAGGCCCAGCACCTTCTTGGTGCCGAGCCGGTCCACGAGCAGGCCGACGGGTATCTGCATGCCGGCGTAGACGAGCAGTTGGAGGATGGAGAAGGTCGACAGCGCGGAGGCGCCCACGTGGAAGCGCTCGACGGCGTCGAGGCCGGCCACCCCCAGGGACGTACGGAAGATGACGGCGACGAAGTAGACGGCGACGCCGATGGACCAGACGGCGATCGCGCGCCGTCCGCCCGGCGGGTCACCCGGCAGGGCGGGGGCGGAGGTCGGGGAACTCATCGGACCTCCCCCCGGGCCAGGTGGGAGAACCAGCCCACGTGCCGGTGCACGACACCCACGGCCTGCTCAGCGTCGCCGGAGCGCAGCGCGGCGAGGATCTCCTCGTGCTCGGCGAGGGTCTTGGCGATCCGGTCGGGGTGGGAGTGCATGACGGCGACGCCCATCCGCAGCTGCCGGTCGCGCAGCTGGTCGTACAGGCGCGAAAGGATCTCGTTGCCGCCGCTGCGCACGATCTCGGCGTGGAAGCAGCGGTCGGTGACGGCCGCGGCGGCGAGGTCGCCGGCGGCGGCCTGCGCCTTCTGCTTCGCGAGCAGCTGCTCGAGCCGCTCGATGAGTCCCGGCGGGGCGGGCACGGCCTTGCGGGCCGCGTGCTCCTCGACCAGCAAACGCGTCTCGACGACGTCGGCGATCTCCTGGGCGGAGACCGGCAGGACGAGGGCTCCCTTCTTCGGGTAGAGCCTGATCAGCCCCTCCACCTCGAGCCGCAGCAGCGCCTCGCGCACCGGGGTGCGGGAGACTCCGACGGCCTCGGCGAGTTCCCCCTCGGTGAGGAGGGTGCCGCCTTCGTAGCGGCGGTCCAGGACGCCCTGCTTGACGTGGGCGTAGACGCGGTCGGCGGCGGGCGGTTGCTTCACGGGTGCGGACGGGGCGGATGGCATGCCGACAGGATAGATACATCACGTACGCAAGCGGCACCCCGTTCCAGCATCCGGACCGGGGGTGCACCCCTCCCCCGCCGTTCCCCCCTTCCACCGCCCCGGGAGGGTGACGAACCGAACTGCCCCCGAACCGTGTACAACCATGTGCGCCAGGTACGCGTCATACCTGTGCGGCCTCACCTGCTTTCCCCTCAACAGGCCGCTCCCTAAGGGGCATTCACACATAATCGGGGTATCTCAGTTGATTACCGCCATTTCCGGCATCAAGGGCATCCGGCTCCGTCGTGCCGCCGCGGTCACCGTGACCGCCGGCGCCCTGCTCACCACCGGCGCCCTCACCGCGGCCCCCGCGCAGGCCGTCACGACGCCGTCCATCGTGGCCAAGGGCGGCTACGTGATGAACAACGGCACCGGCAAGGACCTGTACAACAAGGCAGCGGACACCCGGCGTTCCACCGGTTCCACCACGAAGATCATGACCGCGAAGGTCGTGCTCTCGCAGCCGAACCTCAACCTGGACGCCAAGGTCACCATCCAGAAGGCGTACAGCGACTACGTCGTCTCCAAGAACGCCTCGCAGGCCCACCTGATCGTCGGCGACAAGGTCACCGTCCGCCAGCTGCTCTACGGGCTGATGCTGCCCTCCGGCTGCGACGCCGCCTACGCGCTGGCCGACAAGTTCGGCACCGGCACAACCCGCGACGCGCGCGTGAAGTCCTTCATCGGCAAGATGAACGCCAACGCCAAGAGCCTCGGCCTGAAGAACACCCACTTCGACTCCTTCGACGGCATCGGCAACGGCGGCAACTACTCGACGCCGCGCGACCTGACGAAGATCGCCAGCAGCGCGATGAAGAACGCCAACTTCCGCGCGATCGTGAAGACGAAGTCCTACACCGCGAAGACCATCACCAAGACGGGCAGCACCCGCACGATGGGCACGTGGACCAACACCAACACGCTGCTGAGCAGCTACAGCGGCACCATCGGCGTCAAGACCGGCTCCGGCAAGGAGGCCGGCTACTGCCTGGTCTTCGCCGCGACCCGGGGCGGCAAGACCGTCATCGGCACGGTCCTGGCCTCGACGAACGCCACGGTCCGCGCGCAGGACGCCACGAAGCTCCTGAACTACGGCTTCTCGAAGGCCTGACACCCGGCACATCGCACACCCGACGGGCCCGCCGCTCCCCAGCGGCGGGCCCGTTGTGCTGCCAACTGCGTTTCCGGGAGGGATGGTTTGGCGCCACCGCAGGCACTTCCGGCTTCGCTTCACTCGCAATCGTGAACATCATCGCCCGGGCTGGCATATTCGATTTCCTGCGCCCTACGTTCCGCGGCGGAGGTGGTTCACATGAACGAACCCAGCAAGCGCCCCGACCGCACGGAGCGGCACGAGGCCATCGACATCAGCGACTTCGTCTACGCGGCGACCGGAGCCCACGTACGGAGGCTGACCATGCCGGACGGGAGCCACTGGTTCCCGGCGGTGGACGTGTGCAAGGAACTCGGGCACACCAACTCGCGCCAAGCGCTCGCGGACCACGTGCCCGATGGGCACCGAGAGATTCTCGAGACCGTAACCGGAGCTTACGGTCTCAGCATTCCTGCAGGCAGGGAGTGGCGGCGAGACCTGAACATCATCTCTCTGCAGGGTCTCATCCTCCTTGTCAACGCCTGCACCAAGCCCGCGTGCGCCCCCTTCAAGCAGTGGGCAGCCGAGGTGATCGAGAGGGTCCAGCGGGAGGGCTCCTGCACCCTCGAAGAGGCGGAGGTGCAGCCCACCGAGCCCGGCGCCCCCATCGCCTACGCCATGCCCGAGCAGGTCGCCGAGGCCATCGTCCGGCTGGAGGCACACAACCTTCAGGTGGACGAGCAGCTTGCGTCCGCACAGCGCGAATCGCTGGCCGTACGGAAGGAGATCCTGGCCACCCAGCAGGCCACTCTGGCCACGGAGCAGGCCGCCCTCGCCGCGCAGCAGGCCATGGCGCGGGCCATGGAACGCATCGCCGACCGGCTCGACCTCTTGGTGCTCTCCCGTCCCACGCCGCCGAGCGACGCTCCCCTGCCGCACGCCACCACGGCTTCTCTGCTGGCCGACTGGCGGCAGCGTCTGTCCGTCACGGAGGACGTCTGGGCGGTGGCCGTGGTGATCGCCCCGGTCCTCGTGGAGAAGGGCGAGCTGCGCGAGCCCCTCGAATCGATCGCGGCCCGCACGGGGCTGTCCGTCCGCCGCGTCAACGAGTGCCTGCGCCTGCTCCGACAGCACGCCTGCATCCGCTCCCGCGGCGGCGCGGAGGACGGGGCGCCGGTGTACGTGCTCAACCAGGGCTGAGCGCCGGCCGGACCGGGGCCGAGAGAAGGAAGGGCGATCGCAAGACGAAGTTGCGACCGCCCTTCCTCGCTTCCGCCCTACCCATGGGCGGTGGCTCTTACGCCCAGCTGATCAGCCGCTTCGGCTGTTCCAGGATCGCTGCCACGTCGGACAGGACCTTGGAGCCCAACTCGCCGTCCACCAGGCGGTGGTCGAAGCTGAGGGCCAGGGTGGTGACCTGGCGTGGCTTGACCTTGCCCTTGTGGACCCACGGCTGGAGCTTGATCGCGCCGACCGCGAGGATCGCCGACTCGCCGGGGTTGAGGATCGGCGTGCCGGTGTCGACGCCGAAGACGCCGACGTTGGTGATCGTCACCGTGCCGCCCTGCATCGCCGCCGGGGACGTCTTGCCCTCGCGGGCCGTCGACACCAGGTCGGACAGCGCGTCGGACAGCTCCGGCAGCGTCTTGGCGTGAGCGTCCTTGATGTTGGGGACGATCAGGCCGCGCGGGGTGGCCGCCGCGATGCCGAGGTTGACGTAGTGCTTGACCACGATCTCCTGGGCCGCCTCGTCCCAGGACGCGTTGATGTCCGGGTTGCGGCGGATGGCGATCAGCAGCGCCTTGGCGATCAGCAGAAGGGGGTTCACACGGCGGCCGGCGAACTCCTTGTCCTGCTTCAGCTCCTCGACCAGCTTCATCGTGCGGGTCACGTCGATCGTCACGAACTCCGTGACGTGCGGCGCCGTGAACGCCGAGCCGACCATGGCCGCGGCCGTCGCCTTGCGGACACCCTTGATGGGGATGCGGGTCTCGCGGCCGGTGTCGTAAGACACCGGGGCCGCCGGGGCGACCACCCTCGGCTCGGGCGCCGGTTCCGTGGCCGGCTCCGTGACCTGCTGCGGGGCCGCCGCCGCGTGGACGTCCTCGCGGGTGATGACACCGTCCGGGCCGCTCGGGGTGACCGTCGCGAGGTCGACGCCGAGGTCTTTGGCGAGCTTGCGCACCGGCGGCTTGGCCAGCGGGCGCGGCCGGTCCACGATCTCCGCGGCGGCGGCGTCCGTCCGGCCGTGGCCGTTCAGCTCCGCCTGGACCGCCGCCGCGGCGGGCTCCAGCGCGGCGGCCGGGGCCTTGCGCGCGCGGCGCTTCGTGGACGAGGTCGCCACGCCGTAGCCGACCAGGACCGGCTGGCGGCCCGAGCCGACGGGCTGCGCGCCCTGCGGTTCCTCCGCCTTCGGAGCCTCGGCCCCCGGGGCCTCGGGCTGCGGTGCCTGCTCGACCGGTGCGCCGCCCGCCACGTCGACCGTGATGATCGCCGTTCCCACGTCGACCGTGGTGCCCTCGGGGAAGCGCAGCTCGCGGACCACACCGTCGTAGGGGATGGGCAGTTCGACGGCCGCCTTGGCGGTCTCGACCTCGCACACCACCTGGCCGTCGGTGACCGTGTCGCCCGGCTGCACGTACCACTTGAGGATCTCGGCCTCGGTGAGTCCCTCGCCCACGTCGGGCATCTTGAACTCGCGTACGGACCCTTCAGTCATCGTCGTCACGACCCTCTCCTCAGTACGCCAGGGCACGGTCGACGGCGTCGAGCACCCGGTCCAGGTCCGGCAGATACTCCTCCTCCAGGCGGGCCGGCGGGTACGGGGCGTGGTAACCGCCCACGCGCAGCACCGGCGCCTCCAGGTGGTAGAAGCAGCGCTCCGTGATCCGGGCGGCGATCTCCGCACCGGAACCGAAGAACACCGGCGCCTCGTGGACGACGACCAGGCGGCGGGTCTTCTCCACCGATGCCTGGATGGAGTCGAAGTCCAGCGGGGAGACCGAGCGCAGGTCCAGGACCTCGAGGTTGCGGCCCTCCTCGGCGGCCGCGGCGGCGACCTCCTGGCAGAGCTTCACCATCGGGCCGTACGCGGCGAGGGTCAGGTCGGTGCCCGGGCGGACCACCTGCGCCTTGTGCAGCGGGCCGGGGATCGCCTCGGTGTTGACCTCGCCCTTGTCCCAGTAGCGCCGCTTCGGCTCGAAGAAGATCACCGGGTCGTCGCTCTGGATGGCCTGCTGCATCATCCAGTACGCGTCGGAGGCGTTGGACGGGGAGACCACCTTCAGGCCCGCCACGTGCGCGAAGAGCGCCTCGGGGGACTCGGAGTGGTGCTCCACGGCGCCGATGCCGCCGCCATAGGGGATGCGGATGACGACCGGGAGCTTGACCTTGCCCAGCGAGCGGGCGTGCATCTTCGCCAGCTGGGTGACGATCTGGTCGTACGCCGGGAAGACGAAGCCGTCGAACTGGATCTCCACGACCGGGCGGTAGCCGCGCAGGGCCAGGCCGATGGCCGTGCCGACGATGCCGGACTCGGCGAGCGGGGTGTCGATGACACGGTCGTCGCCGAAGTCCTTCTGCAGGCCGTCCGTCACCCGGAAGACGCCGCCGAGCTTGCCGACGTCCTCACCCATGATGAGGACCTTGGGGTCGGCTTCCAGGGCGCGGCGCAGCGACTCGGTGATCGCCTTGGCCAGGGCCATCTTCTCCGCTGCCATGTCAGACCCCCTCTGCGTCCGTGAACGACGCCTGGTAGGCGGCGAACTGGGCGCGTTCCTCGTCGACGAGCGCGTGCCCGTCCGCGTACACGTTCTCGAAGATGGCGAAGTGGTCCGGGTCCACCATGGCGCGGACCGCTTCGCGCACTCGTTTGCCCAACGCTTCGCTCTCGGCCTCGAGTTCCGCGAAGAATCCCTCGTCCGCGTGGTTTGAGGCCTCCAGGTAGCGGCGAAGGCGAAGGATCGGGTCCTTGGCCTCCCAGGCGAGCCGTTCCTCGTCACCGCGGTAGCGGGAGGGGTCGTCGGAGGTGGTGTGGGCGCCCATGCGGTAGGTCCACGCCTCGATCAGCGCCGGGCCCTCGCCGCGCCGGGCGCGCTCCAGCGCCCACCGGGTGACGGCGAGGGAGGCCAGCACGTCGTTGCCGTCGACGCGCACGCCCGGGAAGCCGAAGCCCTGGGCGCGCTGGTAGAGGGGGACGCGGGTCTGCTTCTCGTTGGACTCGGAGATCGCCCACTGGTTGTTCTGGCAGAAGAACACGACCGGCGCGTTGTAGACGGCGGCGAAGTTGAACGCCTCGCTCACGTCGCCCTGGCTGGAGGCGCCGTCACCGAAGTACGCGATGACCGCGCTGTCGGCGCCGTCCTTGGCGATGCCCATGGCGTAGCCGGTGGCGTGCAGCGCCTGGGAGCCGATGACGATCGTGTAGAGGTGGAAGTTGTTGCCGTTGGGGTCCCAGCCGCCGTTGTTCACGCCGCGGAACATGCCGAGGAGGTTGGTCGGGTCGACGCCGCGGCACCAGGCGACGCCGTGCTCGCGGTAGGTCGGGAAGACGTAGTCGTCCTCGCGGGTGGCGCGGCCGGACCCGATCTGGGCGGCCTCCTGGCCGAGCAGCGAGGCCCAAAGACCCAGCTCGCCCTGGCGCTGCAGGGAGGTGGCCTCGGCGTCGAAGCGGCGGGTGAGCACCATGTCGCGGTAGAGGCCGCGCAGCTCCTCGGGGGTGATGCCGGCGACGTAGGCGTCGTACTCGGCGTTCTTGACCCGCTTGCCCTCGGGCGTGAGCAGCTGTACGAGCTCGGGCTCGGCGCTCTTCGCGGCGCGGGTGGTGCGGGTGGCGCGCTTGGTACCGGTGGTTCCGGCCGTCTTGCCGCCGGTGGTTCCGGCCGTCGTGCTGCCGTCGGTCCCGGCCTTGCTTGCGGCGCTGCGTCGCGGCTTGCGCGGGGCAGTGCTCTCCACGGTCACGTGTGCTCCTCCGTCGGTCCGGCCCCCGGGGTTGCCGGTTGGCCTGGGGGTCCCCCCTGCTCGTCGAGAGCTTGGGGGAGGCTCACCTGATCCGACCACCGGGCACGGGGTGGGTGCCACTCGGCCGGGAACAGGCGTGACAGGTGCCCCGGCGAGCGCCCTGCAACAATCACGTTACCCAGTGCTCCACATTTCTGTGAAACCCCTCCTGACCTGCGTTTTTACTCGGATTTCCAAGTATTTTTGATAGGAGATCCGAGTACTTCGCCTGGCTTTCGGGGATGCCGCTGGTCACGGCCGTGCAGGGGGCCGGAACAGGGGGCACGTTATCCCGGCCACCCCTGGCTCGGGAAGAGCCTGCGGGTGTCGGCGCCCCGGCGTGTGGAGCCGGATGAATGGCGGCATTAGGCCCCCGGCGGAAGCACGGACCTCGCCCGCCCGGCTGGTTTATACGGAACTTATTCCGGACCGGCGGTGGCCTTACGCCCTTTTCGATGCGGTGACACCTTTCAGCCTCGCCTCCCTCACTCCACTGGACCACTTCCTGCACACCCTGCGACCGTAAATGACTGTCTGTGACAACGCCCAGCTCACGGCCCCGGTTCCTGCCCTAGCATCGGGCGCGTGTCGCGCCCGTGTGTACCACCCCCCGCGCCTCCAGCGCCCCCGTTACGCGCCCTGTTGAGTCGCTACGCCGCCGGTTCCGCGCTCGCCTGCGAGCCGGTCGCCCAGGGCCTGCTGAACCGCGGCTACCACCTGTGCACCACCCGCGGCCGCTACTTCCTCAAGCACCACTCCGACCCCGACACCGCCGATCCGGCCGCGATCGAGCGCCGGCACCGCGCCACCCAGCGCCTGGCCGACCTCGGGGTCCCCGTGGTCCCGCCGCTGGCCGGCCGCGACGGCCGGACCGTCGCCGTGATCGGCGGGCACGCCTACGCCCTGCACCCCTGGATCGACGGCCGCCACCGCCATGGCGGCCAGCTCACCCGGGCCGAGTCCGCCCGCCTGGGTGCCCTCCTGGGCGCCGTGCACGCCTGCCTGGAGCGCGTGATGCCCCCCAAGGGGCGCACTCGGCCCTCCGCGAGCCCCCACCCCGTGGAGAGCGCCGACCCGGCGGCCACCTTCACGCTCATCGACGAGCTCCTCGCGCGCGTGCGCCGCCACCGCCCCGCCGACTCCTTCGACGAGCTGGCCCGCCACCGCCTGCTGGAACGCCGCGAGCTGCTGCAACGGCACGCCGACCGGCGCCCTCCGCGCGGCGGTCCGGTGGGCTGGGTGCACGGCGACTTCCACCCGTTCAACCTGCTCTACCGCGACAAGGCGCCCGCCGCGATCGTCGACTGGGACCGCCTCGGCGTGCAGCCGCGCGCCGAGGAGGCCGTACGCGCCGCCGTGATCTTCTTCGTCCAGCCGGGGGGAACCCTCGATCTGCCCAAGGTGCGTGCCTACGCACGCGCGTACCGGCGCGCCACCGGGGCCACGCCCTTGGAGCTGGGGGCGGCCGTACACCGGGTGTGGTGGGAGCGGCTGAACGACTTCTGGATGCTGCGCTGGCACTACGAGCGCGACGACCGGCGTGCGGACCCGCAGTTCCCGGCGGCGTCCGCGCTGGTGGTGTGGTGGACGCGGCGCTACGACGCGGTGTGCGACGCGTTCACACAGTGATCCACGACCGCGTCCCGCCCCACGCCGCGCGCGTGATGCCCCGTGGAACAGCACGCGGCGTCACCTCCCCTGGAAACACCACGCGCGCGTGGTGCCCCGAGGGGGCTTCACGCGCGCGTGGGGAAGACGACGGGGCGTCAGGGGGTGGTGCCGCTGCCCCCGACGGTCACGCCGGTCGTCGTACCGCTGCCGGTCGTCGTCCCGCCGTTGTTCGTCGTGCCGCCGTCCGTGGTGCCGCCGTTGTTCGTCGTCCCGCCGTCCGTCGTGCTTCCGCCGTCCGTCGTGCCGCCGTCGGTGGTGCCGCCGTCCGTGGTGCCGCCGTTGCTCGTGCCGCCGTCCGTCGGGTTCGAGGACTGGGTGTTGGTGTCGGTCGGCTCGTTGGAGGGCGGGTTGCTGTTCTGCTGCGACGGCGTGTACGACGGGGTGTATGACGGCTGGTTCCACGAGCCGGAACCCGACCCGGTGTTGTCGTCCGACGTCCCGCCCGAGCCGTCGTCGGTCGTCTCGTCGCTCGGCGACGGGCTGGGGCTCTCCTGCGTCTGGGACCGGGAGACGCTCGGCGACGGGGTGGTGTCCGGGTTGCCGCCGTTGGTGCCGGTGCCCTTGACGGCCAGCGCCACACCCGCCGCGATCGCGATCACCGCGAGGACCGCGAGGACCCACAGCTTGCCGCGGCCGCTGCCCTTGTTGCCGTGCCCCTCGAAACCGCCGTCGTCGCCGTTGCCGTACCCGGTGGGCAGGATCGGCTGCGGGATCTGCGCGGTACCGGGGCCGTGGTCGCCGGGGTGCGCCATGACCGCCGTGTGCGCGAAACCGCCCGCCGGGGTGTGCCGGCCGTCGTGCACGGCCACCGGGCCGGTGTTCCAGGTGCCGGTGTGGCCGCCCTGGTCGTACAGCATCTGCAGCGCGTACTGGACCAGGCCGCGCATCTCCTCGGCCGTCTGGAAGCGGTCGTCGGGCTCCTTGGCCAGCGACCGCATCACCAGGCCGTCCAGCTCCGGCGGGCAGCCGTCGGACGCCTCGGACGGCGGCGTGGGGATGTCCTGCACGTGCTGGTAGACCACCGACAGCGGGGTCTCGCCGGTGAACGGCGGCCGCAGCGAGAGCAGTTCGTACAGCAGGCAGCCCACCGCGTACAGGTCGGAGCGGTGGTCGACGGCCTTGCCGAGCGCCTGCTCCGGCGACAGGTACTGCGGGGTGCCCATCACCATGCCGGTCTGCGTCATCGTCGTCGACGCGCCGTGCAGGGCGCGGGCGATGCCGAAGTCCATCACCTTCACGGCACCGTTGTCAGTGATGATGACGTTGGCCGGCTTGATGTCGCGGTGCACGATGCCGTGCTGGTGCGAGTAGGCCAGCGCCTCCAGCACCCCGGAGACGATGATGAGCGCCTGCTCGGGGCCCGGCGCCTCGGCGTTGAGCAGCAGGTCGCGGATCGTACGTCCCTCGACCAGCTCCATGACGATGTACGGCACGCTCTGGCCGCCGACGACGTCCTCGCCGGAGTCGTACACGGCCACGATGGCGTGGTGGTTGAGGCCGGCCACCGACTGGGCCTCACGCGTGAAGCGGGCCTTGGACACCGGGTCCTCGGCCAGGTCGGCGCGCAGCAGCTTGACCGCGACGGTGCGCCCGAGGCGTACGTCCTCGGCCGCGAACACCTCGGCCATGCCACCCCGGCCGAGCCGGTGCGTCAGCCGGTACCGGCCGTCGCCGACAAGCCCGCCGTTGCCCCAGTTCTCCGGCGCGTCCGACATACCGCCGCCAGTCGCCTCGGGGTCGGACGGGCCCTGAGCGCGCTGCTGCTGTGCCATCAGTCCTCGCCGTCGTTTCTGCCCGCGGTGCGCGCGGTGTTGTTACGGTCTCCGTCGGCCACGCTACAGCCTCGGCGCAAGGCGCCGGTCCCGGATGGGCGTGCTGACCGGTACGAGACGGACCGGCCATCAAACCCCGCATCCCTCCGCTCGTGCAAATTCTGTGTACCGGCCGTACGGCGCCTGTAACGCTTCCGCGACGCTTCTTTCGCGTACGGTCACGGAACGGGCACCGAGCTTGACGTGTCAGTGCCCTCGGGCAGACTTGGCCGGGAATAGCACAGTGGATCAACGAACATCCAAGATCGTCGGCGCCGAAAGGGCTGTGGGGGACGCGAGATGAGCCAGGACGGCGCGCAGGGTCGCTATACGGGGCAGGCGCTCGCGAACGGCCGGTACCAGCTGCGCGATCTGCTCGGCGAGGGCGGCATGGCCTCGGTGCACCTTGCCTACGACGCCGTGCTCGACCGGCAGGTCGCGATCAAGACACTGCACACCGAGCTGGGCCGCGAACAGGCCTTCCGTGAGCGCTTCCGCCGTGAGGCCCAGGCCGTGGCGAAGCTCACGCACACCAACATCGTCTCGGTCTTCGACACCGGCGAGGACGATCTGGGCGGCGCGACGATGCCGTACATCGTCATGGAGTACGTCGAGGGACGCCCGCTCGGCTCGGTGCTCGCCGACGACATCCGGCAGCTCGGCGCGATGCCCGCCGACAAGGCGCTGAAGATCACCGCGGATGTGCTCGCGGCGCTGGAGATCAGCCACGAAATGGGGCTGGTCCACCGCGACATCAAGCCCGGCAACGTGATGATGACCAAGCGCGGCGTCGTCAAGGTGATGGACTTCGGCATCGCGCGCGCGATGCAGTCCGGTGTCACCTCGATGACGCAGACCGGCATGGTCGTCGGCACCCCGCAGTACCTCTCGCCCGAGCAGGCCCTGGGCCGCGGCGTGGACGCGCGCAGCGACCTGTACTCGGTCGGCATCATGCTGTTCCAGCTGGTCACCGGGCGGCTGCCGTTCGACGCGGATTCGCCGCTCGCGATCGCGTACGCGCACGTGCAGGAGGAACCGCCGCTGGCCTCCTCGATCAACCGCGCCCTGCCGCCGGCCGTGGACGCGCTGATCACCCGGGCGCTGAAGAAGAACCCGAACGAGCGGTTCCCGACGGCCGAGGCCATGCGCGACGAGTGCCTGCGGGTGGCGGCGTCCTGCCAGGCGGCCCCGCCGAGCATCGTCCCCGGCACCCAGACGCAGAGCGGCTCGGGCGTGGGTTCCGCAGTGTTCCCGCCGCTCGACCAGAGCGCGCCGGCCCCGCACGGCAGCGTCCAGACGCCGTACCAGCCGACCCCGGCACCGAACCCCACGCCGGTCCCGAACCCGTACGGCACCCCGTCGCCGGCCACGCCTGCCCCGGCGTACGGCTACCCGCAGCAGGGCGGCTACCCGACGCCGTACGCGGCGCAGCCGCCGGCCGCGTCGACGCCGCCGCCGTACAACATCACGCCGCAGACCACGACCCCGTCGAGCGGAGGCGGCAGGAGCAACAAGCCGGTGATCATCGGCTCGGTCGTCGTCGCCCTGCTCGCCGTCGGCGGCCTCCTCATCGCCCTGCTGGCCAACAAGGGCAACGACGACAACCAGGGCAAGGACGGCGGGACCACCCCCACGGCGTCCGCATCCGCATCCAAGGCGGCCGGCTACCTGGGCCCGGACCTCACGCGCACGGTCAAGAAGGACGAGTGCACGGAGCCGCAGAAGTCGTGGAACGACGAGACCAAGATCCAGCTCCCCGACTTCCGGTACAAGAACATCGACTCGGTGCGGGCCTGCGCGCAGGCCGCCGGCTGGAAGCTCGACATCAAGAAGGTCGACGAGAACACCTACGGCGACGGCACTGTCATGCTGCAGTTCCCCGCGCCGGGCACGGACGTCGACCCGAAGGACGTCGAGGTGCAGCTGAACGTCTCCACGGGCAACCCGGCGTAGTAACGGCGCTGAACGCACATACGAAGGGGGCCCGGCGGTGAACGCCGGGCCCCCTTCGTCACATCGGCGGATGGTGGCCGTCGAACCGCGTCGGGCGCGCTTACAGGTACGGGCCGCCCGTGCGGCCGGCCGCACGCAGGTCGTCCTGGCCGTCGTGCATCGCGCCCGGCGGGAGGGCGCGGCGCATCTGCTCCAGCTGGGCCCGCGCCGCCATCTGCTGGGCGAACAGGGTCGTCTGGATCCCGTGGAAGAGCCCCTCCAGCCAGCCGACCAACTGGGCCTGCGCGATGCGCAGTTCCGCGTCGGAGGGGGTCACGTCGTCGGTGAACGGCAGGGAGAGCCGCTCCAGTTCCTCCACCAGCTCCGGGGCCAGACCGTCCTCCAGCTCCTTCACCGAACTGGCGTGGATCTCTTTCAGCCGGGCCCGGCTCGCCTCGTCCAGAGGAGCCACGCGCACCTCTTCGAGCAGCTGCTTGATCATGCTCCCGATGCGCATGACCTTCGCGGGCTGCTCGACCTGCTCCGTCACCGGAGTCTCGCGGGGCTCGTCGTCTGAGTCGACACCGCCGAGCGCCATGCCGTCCTGGCCCACGACCAGGATCTTCTGGGCGTTCTCCGGCGACCTATCGTTCCTCGGCATCTCCATACCGTCATTCTCTCGCACCCCTGTACCTCACCACGGTGGTGCCCCCTACGGAGGTAGATCCACCCTTTCCGCCCGACGGGGCAATCCGGAATGCCGGGTCTGTCCGCTCGTGCCAGGCTTGTTCCATCGATCTTGGCGGCCTGTTCCCGGGAGGGGGTCACCGACGTGACTCCATGGCGGCGCGCGACACGCGCGACAAGGGTGTGCGGGGTTCTCGCGGGGGTCGCGGCGAGCGCACTGGCGGGCGGGGCGGCCACACCCGCCTCTGCGGCCGTGCCGGAGTCCGCCGGCACGCTCTCGGTGCTCAGGCCCTCCTTCGCGGGCCCGCTGCCGTTCGTCGGCTCCTCCGCGCGTGAGCCTGCGCGCGAGACGGATCCCTCCCGGGCCTCCGGCGACGCCGGGGACTCCGGGGACTCCGGGGACTCCGGCGAGGCCGACGGCGCGGACGGCTCCGCCGCCACCTCGTCGTCCGGCTCCTCGGACGACGACGCCCACGGCCCCGCCTCCTCGCACTCCTCCTCGCACCCCTCCCATCACTCCCACTCCCCCACGCGACCGGACTTCTCCGCACCCGCCGAGCGGCCCACGCATTCCTCCTCTGCCCCCTTCTCCGCGCGGCCCGGCCCCTCCGCGTCCACGGACCCGTCTGCTTCCGCCTCCGCCTCCGCCGACGAGACCCGCCGGGCCGGAAGCCGGGCCGGGGAAGGGCGGGAGCGGCCGGGGCGCGCCCACGACCCGCTGCGGGAGAGCGCACAGGGCGCGGGGACGGGGGAGAACGAGGACGGTGGGCAGGGCGTCGACGACGACATGGCCGTGCCGCAGGAGACGTCACAGGAGGCCGGGCTGATCCCGTCGGCGTCCGCCCTGGTGCCCGCGCGGCAGTCGGCGGTACGGGCGGAGGGCCCCGTCGATCCGGTACTGCGGATCCTGCCGCTCGGCAGCGGTCTTGTCCTCATCGGCCTGGGGCTGGCCCTTGGGCTGCTCGCCCTGCGGCTGCGCCGCGAACCCGGCCTGCTCCGCCCCTGGATCGGGGGCCGCTAGATCCTTCGATTCCGCCACTGGACCAGGGGCCGCTGGATCCCTCGGTCCGCGGCTTGGCGGAGGGGGCCTCTGAAGCCTCCGCCGCTGGGCCCGGAAGCCGTCAGATCCTGCGGTTCCGCCCCTTGTCGTGCCGCCGTACGTGAGTAATGTGAATTACATGATTACACCGGATCAGCAGGAGCGGTTGCGCGGCTGGTTCGCCGGCCGGTTGCCGGACGATCTCTTCGTCGGGCTGGTGGAGGTGACGGTCGATCGCGAGGAGATCACCGTCATCGGTGAGATACCGCAGCCCCGGCTGCCCGACGGCGCTTCGGCCGTGGAGCGTGAGGCGGCGGTGCAGAGCCGGGTGCAGGAGTTCCGGGAGCGGACCCGCGAGGAGCGGATCGGCGTGGCGCGGGAAGCCGAGCACCGGTTCCGCAAGAAGGTGTCGTGGGGCGTCGAGTGCGGCGGTGAGCGGGTGATGTTCACCCAGGTCGCCGCGCCGGTGATGACCCGGCTGCGGCAGCCTGAGCGGCAGGTGCTCGACACCCTGGTCGCAGCCGGCGTCGCCCGCAGCCGCAGCGACGCGCTCGCCTGGTGCGTACGGCTGGTTCGGCGGCACACCGACGACTGGCTGACCGACCTGCGGGACTCCCTGGAACACGTCCAGCGCGTCCGTGCCCAGGGCCCCGACGCCGAGCCCGCGGACCAACCCGGCGACGGGAGCCAGACCTAGGTCCTTCTCAGGGGGCGATCAGCAGCACCTTGCCGATGTGCCCGCTGTCCTCCACGACCCGGTGGGCGGCCGCCGCGTCGCTCATCGGCAGCTCGCGGTCGACGACGGGTCGCACATGCCCTTCGGCCAGCAACGGCCACACATGCTCGCGTACGGCCGCGACGATGGCTGCCTTCTCGCCCAGCGGGCGGGCCCGCAGCGAGGTCGCGCTGATCGCGCCGCGCTTGCTCAGCAGGGCGCCGATGTTCAGCTCGCCCCTGACGCCCCCCTGCATCCCGATGATCGCGAGGCGGCCGTTGACGGCGAGCGCACGGACGTTGCGGTCGAGGTACTTGGCGCCCATGTTGTCGAGGATGACGTCCGCGCCGGCCCCGTCGGTGGCCTCCCGGACCTCCTCCACGAAGTCCTGCTCGCGGTAGTTGACGAGGATGTCCGCGCCCAGCTCGGCGCAGTACTCCAGCTTCTCCTTGGTACCCGCCGTCACCGCGACCTTCGCGCCGAGCGCCTTGGCGAGCTGGATCGCCATCGTGCCGATGCCGCTGGAGCCGCCGTGCACCAGCAGCGTCTCTCCGGGGCGCAGATGGGCGACCATGAAGACGTTCGACCAGACCGTGCAGACGACCTCGGGCAGCGCGGCCGCCTGCCGGAGGTCCAGGCCCTGCGGCACCGGCAGCAACTGCCCGGCCGGTACGGCGACCTTCTCGGCGTAGCCACCGCCCGACAGCAGCGCACAGACCTCCTCGCCGACGCTCCAGCCGGACACTCCGGGACCGAGGGCGACGATGCGTCCGGAGCACTCCAGGCCGGGGTACGGCGACGCGCCCGGCGGCGGTTCGTAGAAGCCCTGCCGCTGCAGGATGTCGGCCCGGTTGACGGCGCTGGCCACCACCTCGACCAGGACCTCGCCCTCGCCGGGCACCGGGTCGGGGACCTCGTCCCACACCAGTGCCTCGGGACCACCAGGTTCGGGAATCGTGATCGCATGCATGAGGGCGACGCTACTCCTGCGCTCTCCAGCACGCGGGCGAGGCTGCCCCTGGGCGGTTCCGCCTGCGGACGGCGCCGTTGCTGCTCGCCCTTGGCCCCTGCGGGCGAGATCAGGCCCAAGCCGGGCCGGGGCCCTCCCGCGGCTCCGGGACGCGCACGATCGTGATGACCCGGTCCGTCAACTGCAGTACCCCGACTGCCGGATCGTCGTAATCGAGCACCCGGTGCCCGCGGACGACGCTCACCACCAGGTCGGCCGTCTCGCGCGGGCTGTGGCCCGCCTCCGCCCTGGTGACCGGCCGCTCCACCAGGTCGAGCCCGCTGCCCTGCTGGATGAGGTCCTCCATGACCAGCCCCGCCGCGGGGCTGAGGACGGACAGGCCCAGCAGCCGGCCCGCCGCACCCGCGCTGGTGACGACCTCGTCGGCGCCCGACTGCTTCAGCAGCGGCGCGTTCTCCTCCTCGCGCACCGCGGCCACGATCGTCGCCTCCGGATTGAGCTGGCGGGCCGTCAGCGCCACCAGGACGGCCGTGTCGTCGCGCTGGGTCGCGATGATGATCCGCCCCGCCCGCTGCACCTCCGCCCGGCGCAGCACGTCACTGCGGGTGCCGTCACCGACCACGCCCGTGTAGCCCTCGGCAGTCGCGGCGTCGACCACCTTCGCCGACGGGTCGATCACGACGACCCGCTCCTTCTTCAGCCCTGTCGCGCACACGGTCCGGATCGCGGACCGTCCCTTGGTGCCGAACCCGACGACAACGGTGTGGTCGCGCACGATGGGCCCTCCCGGTTCGTGTTGGATCCTGACGGGCATGGTCCCGTCCGCAACCATGGTGCCGTCCGAACGGATCAACGAGGCAGGGGGCACACGCATGTCAGGGGGCACACGATGAAGGCCGAGCACCGACCGACGCGGGGGGCGCGGACGTCGTCGCTGCTGCGGTCCGTCTGGTACCGCTCCCGTACCGAGGCCCGCGACGATGCCGAGGCCGGCCGGACCATCGCCATGCCGACCCAGACGGCCACGCCCCCGCTGCAGCAGGTCCTGCGCCGCCTCGCCATGGGCCTGCTGGTCCTCGTCGTCACCACGCTGATCGTCTACGTCGATCACGACGGCTACCGCGACAGCGCGGACAACTCCGTGGACCTGCTGGACGCGGCCTACTACGCCACCGTCACTCTCTCCACGACCGGCTACGGCGACATCACCCCGGTCGGCGACACCGCCCGGCTCGTGAACATCCTCGTCATCACGCCCCTGCGTGTGCTGTTCCTGATCATCCTGGTCGGCACCACCCTCGAGGTCCTCACCGAGCGCACCCGTCAGCAGGTCCGCATCCACCGCTGGCGTGCCCGCACCCGGGACCACGTGGTGGTCATCGGATACGGCACCAAGGGCCGCCACGCCGTGCAGACGCTCGTCGGGCAGGGCATTCCCAGGGACCGGATCGTCGTCGTGGACGCCCAGCGCAAGGTGGCGAACGCGGCCTCCGACGACGGGCTGGTCTCCGTCACCGGCGACGCCACCCGGTCCGAGACGCTGCTCAAGGCGGAGGTGCAGCGGGCCGGCCGGGTCATCGTCGCCCCGCAACGCGACGACACTGCCACCCTTGTGACGCTCACCGCCCGCCAGCTCAACCGGCGCGCCACCATCGTTGCCGCGGTACGGGAGGACGAGAACGCGCCGCTGCT
The DNA here is from genome assembly GCF_055609245.1 of Streptomyces sp. NPDC036813. Taxonomy (NCBI): domain Bacteria; kingdom Bacillati; phylum Actinomycetota; class Actinomycetes; order Kitasatosporales; family Streptomycetaceae; genus Streptomyces; species Streptomyces sp. NPDC036813. The sequence continues at coordinate 109,340 of NZ_JBVJPV010000007.1, forward strand.
CAAGCAGTCGGGGGCCGACACGGTGATCACCACGTCCAGTTCGGCCGGGCGCTTGCTCGGGGTGTCCATGGTGAGCCCGTCCGTGGCCCGGACGCTGGAGGACCTGATGACCCTGGGCAGCGGACTGGACCTCGCCGAGCGGGCGGTGACCGCGGAGGAGGTCGGAAAGACGCCGCGCGCCTGCGCCGACCTGGTGGTGGCGGTTGTCCGCGGGAAACAGATGCTGGACTACACCGACCCCCGGCTGACCGAACTGCGCGCCGGCGACCGGGTGATCACGGTCAGCCGGGCGGTGCCGGTGCCGGGGGAGGGCTGAGACTCCGTGCGGCAGTCCGCCGTGTCACTGGCAACCCGTCGTTTCACGTGAAACAGCCCGCACAGCACTGTTTCACGTGAAACAGACGCCGATGCCCGCGGTCGCCCACGGCAGGTCCAGCATCTCGGTCTCCTGGCCCTGCTGAGCGCCTCCCGGCGGAACGACGGCGAGGGCGTCCGCCGCCGCGATACCGCGCAGCATGGCCGGGCCGTTGTAGTGCAGCGGCACGGCCTGATCCCCGCGCAGCACGACGGGGACGAGTCGCGTGTCGTACGGGTGGCCGTGCACCGCGTCCCGCAGCGGCAGCGTGTACCCCTCGGGCACCGGATGGGCCGCGAGGGCGCGCACCAGCGGCTGGGCGAGCGTGAGCAGGCCGGACACCGCGGCGAGCGGGTTTCCGGGGAGCCCGACGAGGTGCCTGCCGTCCTGGAGACGAGCGAGCAGCATCGGGTGCCCGGGACGCACCTTGACGCCGTCGACCAGCAGCTCGGCGCCGATGCGGCGCAGCGTTGGGTGGACGTGGTCGACGGGGCCCGCGGCGGTACCGCCGGTGGTGACGATCAGGTCGGCGTCCGACGTGGTGACGGCGGTGTGGAGGGCCTCGGCATCGTCCCCGAGGCGTCGGACGGTGGTGACGTCGGCGCCGAGCGCGCGCAGCCACGGCGGCAGCAGCGGGCCGAGGGCGTCGCGGATCAGCCCGTCGTGCGGCAGCCCTTGGGTGAGCAGTTCGTCCCCGAGGACGAGCAGGTCGACACGCGGCCGGCGTACGGCGGTGAGGGTGTCGTATCCGGCGGCGGCGGCCAGCCCGAGGACCGCCGGGGTGACGAGCGCACCGGCGGGCAGCAACTGATCGCCGCTGCGGCACTCCTGGCCGCGGGGGCGGATGTCCTGGCCGGTGCCCATCTCCCGGGTGGCGTGCAGCCGGCCCTTGTCGTCGATACGGCCGTGTTCGCTGCGGAGCACGGCCGTGGTGTCCGCGGGGACGCGTGCGCCGGTGGCGATGCGGACGGCCTCGCCGTCCACGAGCGGTGCGGGTTCGCCGTGCCCCGCGAGCACGCCGGTCTCGCGGACGTCCCAGGGCCCCGGCCCGGCGACCGCCCAGCCGTCCATCGCCGAGGTGTCGAAGGACGGGAGGTCGGTGAGGGCGGTGAGCGGTGTGGCCAGGCTGAGACCGAGGGCGTCCGCCAGCGGTACGGAGACGGTCACGGCGCGCGAGTCGCGCCGCCGTCCGGCGCGGGCGGCGATCGCCCGGGCATCGGGCCAGGAAGTGGCCTTGTGACGGGCGTGCGGGTCGCCGTGGCCGTGCCGCTCGGGTGGATCGGGCCGGGAGGCGGGTGCGGGAACGTGGTCGCCGCCGCCGGAGCCGTGGCCGGCCCGGGCCGGGCGGGGCCGGTCGGGCGGGGGCTGGTCCTTCACCAGGGCGAGCGCCTCGTCGACGTCGAGGTCGTCGGCGTCCCGCTCGTCCCGGACACCCCCGCCCGTCATCCGGCGTCCGGGCGGGTGTCGGGCGTGGCGTCGGGGGCCACGTCGGGCTTGTCGTCTCCCTCTCCGGCCCAGCGCTGGGCGAGGGCCGCGGCCTTGTGAGCGGCATCGGCGACGGCCTCCGGGCCGCCTCCGGCGCGGGCGGCCGCGTAGCCGACGAGGAAGGTGGTCAGCGGGGCCGCGGGCCGGGCCACGCCGTGGGCCGCGTCGCGGGCGAGGTCGAGCAGGACGCCGGTGTCGACGTCGAGGTCGATGCCCAGCTCGTCCTTGACCGTGGAGATCCATTCATCCAACACGTGCCCATGCTCCCTGATGCGTGCTCTGGCGGTGGCGATGTCGTCCCAGGTGTCGCAGTCGAAGGACGCGACCGGGTCGGTGATGCGAGTGAGGTCGAGGAGGGCCGTGAGCCGCCGCAGGGGCAGGCCGCCGAGGCCGCCGTGGTCGGCGCCGAGACGGGTGAGCGCGCGGCGCAGGCTGCCGGCGCGGTAGGCGGCGACGAGCGGCTGGTCCCGGCCGTCGGGGTCGCTGAGCAGCACGCCGTCGGTGTGGGTCTCCCGGAGGGCGGCGAGCAGCCGGGCGACGCTGTGCCGGTCGAGGAAGGGCAGGTCGGCGGAGAGGAGCAGGACCCGGTCGGCCGTGGTGTGCCGCAGTCCGGCGCCGAGGGCGGCGAGCGGGCCGCCGCCGGGCGGTTCCTCACGGGCCCAGGCGACCGGGCGGGCGGTGGGCCGGGGGTCGGCGACCACGACGGTGGTGCGGGCGCCGGCGCAGGCCGCGAGGACGCGGTCGAGCAGTGGCCGCCCGCCCACGCGCACGCCGGGTTTGTCGGCGCCGCCGAGCCGCCGGGCGGCACCACCGGCCAGCACGACGGCGTCGTAGCTGTCCGGGGCAGAGCCGTCGCCGGGGCCGGGGGACTCGTAGGCGGTCACCCCCCGAGTATGCGCGCCACGGCGATCACAGGGAACGCGGGAGCGCCACCGTGGACACGGCGAACGCCGGAGGTGCAGCCGTGGTGCCGGGCCCACGGCGCCCCGGCCGCGCACCACGGCACGCCGACCGCACCGCCCTCACAGAGCACCACGGCACGCCGACCGCACCGCCCTCACAGGGCACCACGGCACGCCGACCGCACCGTCCTCACAGGGTGCGCAGCAGCACCGCCGGCTGTTCCACGCAGTCGGCGACGTACCGCAGGAAGCCGCCCGCTGTGCCGCCGTCGCACACCCGGTGGTCGAAGGTGAGCGAGAGCTGCACGACCTGGCGGACCGCAAGTTCACCGTCGTGGACCCACGGTTTGGGCACGATGCGGCCGACGCCGAGCATGGCCGCCTCGGGGTGGTTGATGATCGGTGTGGAGCCGTCGACACCGAACACGCCGTAGTTGTTCAGCGTGAAGGTGCCGCCGGTCAGCTCGGCGGGCGTGAGCGTCCCGGTCCGGGCCGACTCGGTCAGCCGGGCGAACTCCGCGGTGAGCGACTCGGCGTCACGGGCGTGCGCGTCCCGGACGACGGGCACGACCAGCCCTCGCTCGGTCTGCGCGGCGAACCCGAGGTGCACCTGGTCGAGCTGGACGACCTCCCTGGCCTCGGTGTCGACGGTGGAGTTCAGTTCGGGGAACCGGGCGAGGGCGGCGGTGCAGATGCGGGCCAGCAGGGCGATCAGGGAGATCTTCGGGCCGCCGGCGGCGTTCATCGCGGCGCGGGCACGCATCAGCTCGGTCGCGTCGGCGTCGACCCAGCAGGTCGCGTCGGGGATCTCCCGGCGGCTGCGGGACAGCTTGTCGGCGACGGCTCCGCGGACACCCTTGAGAGGCGTGCGGATGCCACCGACGGGCGCGGACGAGGCCCGGGAAGCGGGGGCGGCCCCTGCCGGAGCGCCGGCGGACACGCTCGTCCCCCGTGGGGACGGCTCGGCGGCCGGTCGGCTCGGCTGCGCCACAGCGGCGCGCAGCGCGTACTCGACGTCCGCGCGCAGGATCAGCCCGTCGGGTCCGGAGCCGTGCAGTTCCCGCAGGTCCAGGCCGTTGTCGCGGGCGAGCCGTCGCACCAGCGGGGAGATGACGGGCACGGGGCCCTCGGGGTGCGGCCGATCGGCGGCGCCCTCGTTGTGAGGGGTGTCGGGCTGGACGATCCCCGGCTCCCGGAAGCCCGCCAGGCCCGGCTCGGGCCGGGCCGTCCCGGACGACCGGTCGGGCCCCGCAGTGCCACGCCCCGGCGCGGACGCGCCGCCCGGCGTGCCCGGCCCGGTGAGCCCGGTCGGCCGTACCCGGCGGCGACGGGCGGGGGGCGCGCCGGTGCCGTAGCCGACGAGGACGTTGCCCGACCCTTCGGCGGTGCCGGCGCCCGCCCGCGCACCCTCGGCGGTGGTGGACCGGGCGGCCCCCGTGTGCACGTCTCCGCTCTCACCGCCGGAGGCGGGCGCGCCGACGGCCACCGTCAGCAAGGGCGCCCCGACGGGCAGTTCCTGCCCCTCCTCGCCGAAGCGGGCGGTGACCACACCGCCGTAGGGGCAGGGCACCTCGACCATCGCCTTGGCGGTCTCCACCTCGACGACGGGCTGGTCGACGGCGACGACGTCACCGACCTCGACCAGCCAGCGCACGATCTCCGCCTCGGTGAGCCCCTCCCCGAGGTCGGGAAGCTTGAACTCCAGCACCTGTGCCATCAGCCCTCGGCCTCCCACTGCAGACGCGCCACGGCGTCCAGGATCCGGTCGACGCCGGGAAGATGGTGCCGCTCCAGCATGGGCGGCGGGTAGGGGATGTCGAAACCGGCCACGCGCAGCACCGGCGCCTCCAGGTGGTGGAAGCAGCGCTCGGTGATGCGGGCCGCGATCTCCCCGCCCGGGCCGCCGAAGCCGCCCGACTCGTGGACGACGACCGCGCGCCCGGTGCGCCGTACGGACGCGCACACGGTCTCGTCGTCGAACGGCACCAGAGAGCGCAGGTCGACGACCTCGAGGTCCCAGCCCTCGGCGGCGGCGGACTCGGCGGCCTCCAGGCAGACGGGCACCGACGGGCCGTAGGTGATCAGCGTGGCGCTGCTGCCGGGGCGGCGCACCACCGCGCGCCCTATCGGCTCCACGGGTGTGGGCTCCTCGGCGTTCCAGGAGTCCTTCGACCAGTACAGCCGCTTGGGTTCGAGGAAGACCACGGGGTCGTCGGAGGCGATGGCCGCGCGCAGCAGCCCGTAGGCGTCGGCGACGGTCGCGGGCGTGACGACATGGAGCCCCGGAGTCGCCATGTAGTACGCCTCGGAGGAGTCGCTGTGGTGCTCGACGCCGCCGATGCCGCCGCCGTAGGGGACGCGGATGGTGATCGGCAGGGGCATCTTGCCGCGGGTGCGGTTGCGCATGCGGGCGACGTGGCTGATGAGCTGCTCGAACGCGGGGTAGGCGAAGGCGTCGAACTGCATCTCGACGACCGGGCGCAGGCCGTACATGGCCATGCCGACGGCGGTGCCGAGGATGCCGGCCTCCGCGAGCGGGGTGTCGGTGACGCGGTCCTCGCCGAACTCCTTGGCCAGGCCGTCGGTGACGCGGAAGACGCCGCCGAGGGTGCCGACGTCCTCGCCCATGACGTGCACGGCGGGGTCGGCCGCCAGCGCATCGCGCAACGCGCGCGTGAGGGCCTGCGCCATGGTGGCGGGCTTGACGGCGACGGTCGTCATCGGTGCGTCCCTTCCTGGCCGGCCTCGTGCTCGGCCGCCAGCTCGGCCTCCAGCAGTGCACGCTGCTCGCGCAGTTGGGGTGTGGGCTCGGCGAAGACGTGGTCGAAGAGGTCGGCGGGGTCGAGCTGCGGGTCGCGGTTCATGCGCTCGCGGAGGTCGGCGGCCATGGCCTCGGCGTCCTGGCGGGCGGCCTCGATGCCGGCCTCGTCGAGGAGTCCGCGCTCGGTCAGCTCGTGCTCCAGCAGCTGGATCGGGTCGTGCGCGCGCCAGGCGTCGACCTCGCCGTCGCCGCGGTAGCGGGTGGCGTCGTCGGCGTTGGTGTGCGCGTCCACGCGGTAGGTGATCGCCTCGACGAGGGTGGGGCCGCCGCCGGCACGCGCGTGCCGCACGGCGTCGGTGAGGACCTCGTGCAGGGCGGCGGCGTCGTTGCCGTCGACGAGGCGGCCGGGCATGCCGTAGCCGACGGCCTTGTGGGCCAGGGAGGGCGCGGCGGTCTGCTTGGCGAGCGGGACGGAGATGGCGAAGCCGTTGTTCTGCACCAGGAAGACGACCGGGGCCTGCCAGACGGCGGCGAAGTTCAGCGCTTCGTGGAAGTCGCCCTCGCTGGTGCCGCCGTCGCCGACCAGGGCAAGGGCGACCACGTCGTCGCCCTTGAGGCGGGCGGCGTGCGCGAGACCGACGGCGTGCGGGAGCTGGGTGGCCAGCGGGGTGCACAGCGGGGCGACGCGGTGCTCGTAGGGGTCGTAGCCGGTGTGCCAGTCGCCGCGCAGCAGGGTGAGAGCCTCGACGGGGTCGACGCCGCGGGCGACGGCGGCGAGCGTGTCGCGGTAGCTGGGGAAGAGCCAGTCCTGCTCCTGCAGCACGAGTGCGGCGGCGACCTCGCAGGCCTCCTGGCCGGTGCTGGAGGGGTAGACGGCGAGCCTGCCCTGCTTGGTGAGGGCGGTGGCCTGGGCGTTGTAGCGGCGGCCGCGCACCAGGTGCGCGTACAGGCGGCGCAGCAGCGCGGGGTCGGCCTTGGCGGCGGCCTCGGTGCCGAGGACCCGGTAGGGCTCGGTGTCGGGCAGCAGCGGCGCGGGGTCCGTGCGGGGCTGCCAGGCCGGCGGCGGCGAGGGCTTGTACGCGCCTCGCTGCTCCATGACCGTCATGACGGCACCTCCTCGTGGGGGCGGCTGTAGGCGCAGCCTCTGTGATGCGCCTCACCTACCGATTGTTCGGTCGTCGGCACATTTTGGCTACGGGTGGCCTCAGGCTGTGGACAAACGGTTCTCCACAGCTTGGGATGAACGCAGTACGTCCACGGCAGGAAGGTGGGGGGACATGGCATCTGAACAAATGGCCGATCCCGCGGGCTCCGCGGCGACCCCGCCGGCCCCGGCGAGCGCGGCCGGCGGCGCTCCCGTGCCTCTCGCGCGGCCGCTGGACGCCATCGACCACGACATCCTGAAGATGCTCCAGACCGACGGCCGCGCCTCGATACGGTCGGTCGCCGAGCGGGTCCACGTCTCGCGCGCCAACGCCTACGCGCGCATCAACCGTCTCGTCGAGGACGGCGTCATCCGCGGGTTCGGCGCCCGCGTCGATCACGAGCGGGCCGGGCAGGGCACGTCCGCGTACATCACGCTGAAGATCGTGCAGAACTCCTGGCGGACGGTGCGCGAGCAGCTGCGGCAGCTGCCCGGCGCGTCCCACATCGCCTTGGTGGGCGGCGACTTCGACGTCCTGCTGCTGGTGCACACCCCGGACAACCGGGCGCTGCGCGAGGTGGTGCTCACCCGGCTCCAGGCGATCCCCGAGGTGCTCAGCACGCGCACGCTGCTGGTGTTCGAGGAGGAGGACCTCGAGCCGCAGGGCTGAGCACCGGTACCGAGCCGTCAGCCACCCGCCATGGCCGCACCCAGCATCAGCGCGAACAGCATCGGCAGCAGCACGCACCCGAGCCCCGCGCCGGCGGCCAGCATGCGCGGCGTGCGCAGGGACCGGCGGTGCGGGGGCATCCAGGAGAGCGCGAGCAGGCCGGCCGACCAGTAGAAGATCCCGCCGAGAGCGCCGATGCCGTCCTCGGACCGGAACCAGCGGTACTCCAGCACCAGGAACGGCAGGCCGCACAGGGATGCCACCAAAGGCGCCCGCCACCACGTCGGGTGGGGGGTGTGCGGCCGCAGGTCGTCGTCGGACATGCGGCCCACCACATCACCACCGGGAGACCGCCGCATCCGGTCGCCTACTCACCCCCGCACGCGCGCGTACTCAGGTGACCTGGCACCGCGCCCTGCGGTCGGGGCGCGTGACTCAGGTGACCTGTCACCGCTCCCAGCGGTCAGGCCTGCCGCAGCCCTCCGAAGACCAGCACGACGACGGCCTCGGCGACTTCCCGTTCGCTCATGCCGCGGCCGTCGGGCCGGTACCACTCCACGATGGAGTTGATCATCCCGAAGACCAGCCGGGTCGCGAGCCGCACCTCCACGTCGCCGCGCACGTCCCCGTCCGCGGCCGCCGCCTTGAGCAGTTCGGCGACCCGGTGGTCGAACTCGCGGCGCCGCTCCAGCGCCCATCGCTCGGTGGCGGTGTTGCCGCGCACCCGCAGCAGCAGCGTCACGTACGGCAGTTCGGCGATGAGCACCTCGACCATGCGCCGCACGACGTACTCCAGCCGGTCCGCGGGGAGCCCCACGCACGCGTGCTCCTCGTCGAGGATCGCGAACAGCCCGTCCAGCGCCCGGCTCACCGCGCGCCGCAGCAGCTCCTCCTTGCCGGCGACGTGGTGGTAGATCGACGACTTGGAGATGCCGGCCGCTTTGGACAGGTGCTCCATGGAGGTGCCGTCGTAGCCGCGCTCGTTGAAGACGCGCACGGCCACGGACAGCAGCGTCTCCGGGGTGTACGTGTCGCGCTTGGCGGTGGTCATGGAGTGCCCTCCCGCGAGTCGGCGGCGTGCGCGTGGCGGTACAGCGCGAGGGAGGGCGCATAACGGCCCGACGGCTCGCGCAGACTCAGCTCCTCCAGCAGGTCGTGCACCCAGGTGGCGCCCACCCGGCGGCTCCATTCGAAGGGACCGAGCGGGTAGTTGACGCCCAGGCGCATCGCGGTGTCGATGTCCTCCTCGGTGGCCACGCCCTTGGCGACGGCGTCGTGCGCGAGGTCGACGATCCGCGCGACCGTGCGGGCGACGATCAGGCCGGGGACGTCGCCGATGAGGCTGACCTTCTTGCCGAGCGCCTGGAAGAGCCCGGTCGCCTCGGCGAGGGTCTGGGCGGAGGTGTCCTGGGAGGCGGACAGGGCGATGCGGCCGGCCCTGCGGTAGTCCAGGGCGAGGTCGAAGTAGACGACGTCGCGGAACTCCACGGAGGTCTGGCCGTCGGCGAGGGCTAGCTGGCCACCGCTCGGCAGCACCAGGCGCGTGCCGTTGTCCTCGTCCTCCTCACGGACCTGGATGCCCGCCTCGCGGATCAGCGCGAGCAGCTCGGAGGCCGGGCCCAGGTCGCCCTCGGCGACGACGTAGGCGGGCGCCTTGTGCGGCTCGGCGGTGTGCGGCTCGGGCCGCTCGGCGCCCTCCCGGTAGTCGTACCAGCCCTGGCCGCTCTTGCGGCCGAGCCGGCCGGACTCCACCAGGCGGCGCTGGGCGAGGGAGGGGGTGAAGCGCACGTCATGGAAGAAGGACTGCCAGACCGACTGCGTGACCGACTCGTTGACGTCCTGGCCGATCAGGTCGGTCAGTTCGAAAGCGCCCATCTTGAAGCCGCCGGACTCGCGCAGGACGGCGTCGATGGTGGCCGGGTCGGCGCCCTGGCACTCCAGGACGGCGAACGCCTCGGCGTAGAAGGGCCGCGCGATGCGGTTGACGATGAAGCCGGGGGTGTCGGCGCAGGCGACCGGCGTCTTCCCCCAGGCCCGGGCGGTCTCGTACGCGCGCGTGGCGGAGGTGACGTCGGTGGCGTACCCGGAGACGACCTCGACCAGCGGAAGCAGCGGCGCCGGGTTGAAGAAGTGCAGGCCGACGAACCGGCCGGGCTGGCGCAGGGCGCCGCCGATCGCGGTGACCGACAGGGAGGAGGTGTTGGTGGCGAGCAGGCAGTCCTCGCCGACGATGTCCTCCAGGTCCCGGAACAACTGCTGTTTGACGTCCAGCCGCTCCAGCACCGCTTCGACGACGAGCGCGCAGTCGGCCAGGTCGGCGAGGGTGTCGGCGGGCGTGAGCCGGGCGCGGGCCGCGTCGCGTGCGGCGGCGGTGAGGCGGTCCTTCTCGACGAGCCGGTCGAGGCGGGCGCCGATCGCTTCGGCCGCTTGACGAGCGCGTCCCGGCGCGGCGTCGTACAGCCGCACGGGGTGGCCCGCGACCAGCGCGACCTGGGCGATGCCCTGGCCCATGGTGCCGGTGCCGACGACGGCCACGGGGCTGCTGAGGTCGAGTGCTGTCATGTGCGCGATCCTCCCGCACGGGGTTTTCCACAGATGCGGCAGGCCCCCTTGTCCCGACCGATCGTTCGGTTACTCTAACTCTGTCCTGCTGTTCCCGCCCATGGTTTCGCCCAGGTCATGAACTCGACGAAGAGTTCTCGAGACAGGAGTTGGTCCCGCATGGCCGCCGAACTGACCGCGCACGACCTGATCGCCAGGCACCGGCCCACCCTCGACCAGGCGCTCGAGGCCATCCGCACGCGCGCGTACTGGTCCCCGCACCCCGAGCACCCCAAGGCCTACGGCGAGGAGCACGGCAGCCTGGACGCGGCGGCGGGCAAGGCCGCCTTCGACGACCTGCTGGGCAGCCGCCTCGACCTCGACCAGCCCGGCACCGACGACTGGGTCGGCGGCGAGGTCTCCCCGTACGGCATCGAGCTGGGTGTGACGTACCCGCACGCGGACCTCGACGTGCTGCTGCCCGCGATGAAGGCCGGGCAGCGTGCCTGGCGGGACGCGGGCCCGCAGCTGCGCGCGGCGGTCTGCGTGGAGATCCTCAAGCGGATCAGTGACCGGACGCACGAGTTCGCGCACGCGGTCATGCACACCTCCGGCCAGGCGTTCATGATGGCGTTCCAGGCGGGCGGCCCGCACGCCCAGGACCGCGGTCTGGAGGCCGTGGCCTACGCGTACGCGGAGCAGACGCGCACGCCCGAGGCCGCCGAGTGGTCCAAGCCGCAGGGCAAGCGCGACCCGCTGGCCCTGACCAAGGAGTTCACGCCGGTCCCGCGCGGCATCGGCCTGGTCATCGGCTGCAACACCTTCCCGACCTGGAACGGCTACCCGGGCCTGTTCGCGTCCCTGGCCACCGGCAACGCCGTGCTGGTCAAGCCGCACCCGCGCGCGGTGCTGCCGCTGGCGCTCACCGTGCAGATCGCGCGCCAGGTGCTCACCGAGGCCGGCTTCGACGCCAACCTGGTGGCGCTGGCCGCCGAGCGGCCCGGCGAGGGCATCGCCAAGACGCTCGCCACGCGCCCGGAGATCCGGATCATCGACTACACCGGCTCGACGTCCTTCGGTGACTGGCTGGAGGCCCACGCCCGCCAGGCGCAGGTCTACACCGAGAAGGCCGGCGTCAACACGGTGATCGTCCAGTCCACGGACAACTACAAGGGGATGCTCGCCAACCTGGCGTTCTCGCTGTCCCTGTACAGCGGCCAGATGTGCACCACCCCGCAGAACCTGCTCATCCCGCGCGAGGGCATCCACACCGACGCGGGCCCCAAGTCCTACGACGAGGTGGTCGCCGACCTCGCGCAGGCGGTGGACGGCCTGCTCGGCGACGACGCCCGGGCGAACGCCCTGCTCGGCGCGATCGTCAACCCCGACGTCAAGGCCCGCCTGGAGGCCGCGGCCGGGCTCGGCGAGGTCGCCCTCGCCTCCCGTGAGATCACCAACCCGGAGTTCCCCGGCGCGGTCGTGCGCACCCCGGTGATCGTCAAGCTGGACGGTGCCAAGCCGGACGACGAGGCCGCCTACATGAGCGAGTGCTTCGGGCCGGTCTCCTTCGCCGTCGCCGTCGACTCGCTCACCGACGCCGTGGAGCTGCTGCGGCGCACGGTCCACGAGAAGGGCGCGATGACCGTCGGGGCGTACACCACCGACAGCGAGGTCGCGCAGCAGATCGAGGAGGTCTGCCTGGAGGAGGCCGCACAGCTGTCCTTCAACCTCACCGGCGGGGTGTACGTGAACCAGACGGCCGCCTTCTCCGACTTCCACGGCTCGGGCGGCAACCCTGCGGCCAACGCCGCGCTGACCGACGGGGCGTTCGTCGCGAACCGCTTCCGCGTGGTCGAGGTGCGCCGGGAGGCGTAGGCCCGGCGGGTGTGCCCCGGGGACGGGGTACACCCCCACCGGATGGCCCTGACGGGGGCGCACGCCTAGCGGGGCGCGCCCCCGGTGACGCTCCAGTGGTACAGCGTCATGGCCACGCTGGTGGCCAGGTTGTAGCTGGAGACCTGGGGGCGCATCGGCAGCGCCAGCAGATGGTCCGCACGCGCGCGCAGGGCGGCGGACAGCCCGCTGCGCTCGGAGCCGAAGGCAAGGACGGCGTCGTCGGGGAGTTTCACGCCCCGGATGTCCTCGCCCTCGGGGTCCAGCGCGAACACCGGACCGGGCGGCAGCTCCTCGACGTCCACCCGCTCCACGGCAGTCGCGAAGTGCAGCCCGGCGCCGCCGCGCACCACCGTGGGATGCCAGGGGTCCAGGGCGCCGGTGGTGACCACGCCGGTCGCCCCGAAACCGGCGGCCAGCCGGATCACGGCCCCGGCGTTGCCCAGGTTGCGCGGGTTGTCCAGCACGACGACCGGTGCCCGCCGGGGCAGGCGCGCCAGCGTCCGCAACTGCGCCTCCCGCGCCGGCCGCACGGCCAGCGCGGCCACGCCCGTGGGATGCGGACGCGGCACCAGCGAGGCGTAGGTCGCTTCCGGCACCTCGGTCAGCAGCTCCCGCAGCGTCTGCCGCACGTCCGGGGCCAGCTCGTCGGCGAGCGCGAGCGCGGCACCGCGGTCGGCGGTGACCGCCACCGGGACCTCGGCGCCGAAGCGCACGGCGTGCTTGAGGGCGTGGAAGCCGTCGAGCAGCACCGCCGAGTCGGCCAGGCGCCGCCAGTCGGCCAGCGGATCGGTCATGCCGTAGAGCCTACGTGTGGCTGCTCCGCGGCCTCCGGGGTGCGCGGCCGGGGAAGCTCGGCCCTCGCCCCTCGTACGAACACACGGTCACGCGCGCGTGCCGCGAGCTTCCCCAGGCGGCGCAGGAACGACGTGGGCAGGAAGACGGAGTCCGCGACGATCATCGCGAGCGAGAAGAATGGCAGCCCGAGGACGACGGCGATCACGGCGTGCTCGGTCATCATGGCGGCCAGCAGCACGTTCTTCACCCGCCGGTTGAACAGGGTGAACGGGAAAGCGACCTGCACGATCACGGTCCCGTAGGTCACGATCAGCATCATGGTGCCGCTGGAGGACATCAGATCGGCGAGCCACGGCCAGGGCGTGAAGTAGTCCAGGTGGAGCGGGTAGTAGACGGCGGTGCCGTCCTGCCAGCGCGAGCCCTGGATCTTGTACCAACCGGCCGTGGCGTAGATCAGACAGGCCTCTGCCATGATCACCACGAGGGCGCCGTTGTGCAGCAGGCTGGCGATCACGTCGAGCAGGACGCGCGGTTCACCGCCGCGCGAGCGCCCCCCGACGAGCCACCGCAGGCCGTGTGCCAGCCATGCCGCCCATAGCAGGGCCGGTATCTCCCACTCCTGGGAACCGAACCGGCCGCCCGCAGTCGCCATGACCAGCACCACGCCGAGCACCGCCCACAGCGCGGGCCCCACACGGTCCGTCATGCGCTCACCACGCGCGTGTGCCTGCTCCGCCCGCCGCTCCCGGCATGCGTCCAGCGACCACACCTGGCCGCAGCGGGTGAACACGAGGTAGATCGACATCAGGTGCAGCACGTTGTCGCCGCCGTCGCCCATGAAGACGCTTCGGTTCTGCAGCGACAGCACGCCGACCATGAACAGCAGGGACATGGTCCGGGTGCGCCAGCCGAGAGCCAGCAGCACGGAGGCGACCACGGCGAGGGCGTAGACGATCTCGAACCACATCCGGCTGTCGGACCACATGAGCACGGTGAACGCGCCGTTGGTGCCGATCAGCTGCTGGGCCATGTCCCAGCTCCACGGGCCGTCGGGGCCGTACAGCTCGGCGCGGTGGGGGAACTCCCGCAACAGGAACAGCAGCCAGGTCGAGGCGAAGCCGATCCGGATCAGCGCGGTCTGGCAGGGGCCGTGGGCGGCCTCGGTGACGCGGGCGATCCCGCCGGAGACCGACAGAGCGATGCGGTTCACCGGGCACCTCCGGGGGTGTCGTCCTGCGCCACCGTCCACCAGGGCAGCACCCGGAACATCGGCCTCTGGGAGACCTTCTCACTGCTCCACCGGGGCGGGGCCACGGCGGTCGTACGGGAGCGGAACTGCACGCGCTCGACGGTTCCGCCGGCACCCGCCGCGCCCGCCCGGTCCAGGCGCAGCATCGCGATACGGCGCAGATACGCCTCGGCCAGCGTGCCGCGCAGCCCCACGGGGCGGTTGTCGGCGGTGTGGCTGGCGGTGAAGAAGTCCCAGGCGCGCCGCAGCTCGTTCTGCTGGGTGTGGCTGGGCAGCGGGTTGTGCTCGATGGCCCGGCCGTCCTGCGCGGACAGCCCGTACCAGCCGGTGGTGCGCAGCTCGCCACCCGGGGTGCGGATCTCGGCGCGGACCTCGACGGCGATGTTCTGCTGCAGCGGGTTCGGCGCGAACAGCTTCCAGTTCTGCTCGAACTCCGGGTAGATCCACTCGTCGACCGCTGTGCCGTGCTTGCGGCTGACCGTGTTGGCGGGCGCCACGTGCAGGAACACCATGCCTATCTGCACACACACCACCACCGCGACGACGGCGAGTGCCAGCGCGGCCCCCACCTGGTAGCGGGGGGAGAGCGCGGCCACGCCGGTGCGCGGGGGTGCGGGGGGCGCCTCGGTCGTCCGGGCGTCGGGCGTCTGCGCGTCGCGGGCCTGTGGCGCCTCCGGCACGGGCGGCCGCTCCCGGTCCGCCGGGCGGTCGTCCGATCCCGGCGGCGCGCTCCCGCCGCCGTACGCGTCGTTTCCGCCGTACGTGTCCATTCCGCCCCGTCTTTCGATGTCCTGATGTCCGGCCCTGCTGCGCCCGCCCGCGGCCCCTGACCCGGCGCCTGCGGGGATACGGCCGCGCGACGCCCGCACGGAACGGTACTCAGCCCCAGCGGCCCCGCACAGCCCCACCCCGCACGGCGGTCCCCACCGGCACGGCGCGGTCGCAGGACCCGAGCGTCGGCCGCTCCGCCCTTCCGCGCCCGGCGCGCCCTCGCACCAGGTTTTCCACAGGGTCGGCCGCAGGTTGTCCACAGCGGTTGACACCTTACGACGCCCGTCCCACCATGGAATCGCACGGACCGAACGATCGGTCGGGAGCATGCCGGGTCAGCACCCAAGGTCGAGGGGGACCACATGGCGACAGCAGCCGCGCACGACACGAGCCGCACCACGGCGCCCGGCGCCCAGGACGACGCCGAGGCCGCATACGAGCGTGCCTTTGACGCCGCCGTGGCCGCCGACGAGCGCATCGAGCCGCGCGACTGGATGCCGGACGCCTACCGCGCGACGCTGGTCCGCCAGATCGCGCAGCACGCGCACTCCGAGATCATCGGCATGCAGCCGGAAGCCAACTGGATCACGCGCGCACCCTCGCTGCGCCGCAAGGCGATCCTGATGGCCAAGGTCCAGGACGAGGCCGGCCACGGGCTCTACCTGTACAGCGCTGCCGAGACGCTCGGCACCGGCCGCGACGAGCTGCTCGACAAGCTGCACTCCGGCCGCCAGAAGTACTCCTCGATCTTCAACTACCCGACGCTGACCTGGGCGGACGTCGGCGCGATCGGCTGGCTGGTGGACGGCGCCGCGATCACCAACCAGGTCCCGCTGTGCCGCTGCTCCTACGGACCGTACGCCCGTGCGATGGTCCGTATCTGCAAGGAGGAGTCCTTCCACCAGCGCCAGGGCTACGAGCTGCTGCACACCCTGAGCAAGGGCACCCCGGAACAGCACGCGATGGCGCAGGACGCGGTGAACCGCTGGTGGTGGCCGTCGCTGATGATGTTCGGGCCGCCCGACGACGAGTCGGCGCACTCGGCCCAGTCGATGGCCTGGAAGATCAAGCGCCACTCCAACGACGAGCTGCGCCAGCGCTTCGTCGACATCTGCGTCCCGCAGGCCGAGAGCCTCGGTCTGACGCTCCCCGACCCGGAGCTGACGTGGAACGAGGAGCGGGGTCACTACGACGTCGGGGCGATCGACTGGTCGGAGTTCCGGGACGTCCTCAAGGGCAACGGCCCGTGCAACGAACAGCGCATCACCCAGCGCCGACGGGCCCACGAGGAGGGCGCGTGGGTGCGCGAGGCGGCCGCGGCCCACGCGGCGAAGCACACCGGCACCGGCACCAGCGCCGGGACGCACACCGGCATCAGGGGAGTGGAGCAGGCATGACGAACACCGACTGGCCGCTGTGGGAGGTCTTCGTGCGCTCGCGCCGCGGCCTCTCCCACACCCACGCCGGCAGCCTGCACGCGCCCGACGCGGAGCTTGCCCTGCGCAACGCCCGTGATCTGTACACCCGGCGCGGTGAGGGCGTGTCCATCTGGGTGGTTCCCTCCGCGGCGATCACCGCGTCCTCGCCCGACGAGAAGGACCCGTTCTTCGAGCCGGCGGCCGACAAGCCGTACCGGCATCCGACGTTCTACGAGATCCCGGACGGGGTGAAGCACCTGTGACCACGACGGTTCCCGCCACGGCGGCCCTCGCGCTGGGTGACGACGCACTGGTGCTCTCCCACCGCCTCGGGGAGTGGATGGGGCACGCCCCCGTGCTGGAGGAGGAGGTCGCCCTCGCCAACATCGCCCTCGACCTGCTCGGCCAGGCCCGGGTGCTGCTGTCGATGGTCGGCGACGAGGACGAGCTGGCCTATCTGCGCGAGGAGCGCGCCTTCACCAACCTCCAGCTGGTGGAGCAGCCGGGTGGCGACTTCGCGCACACCATCGCCCGGCAGCTGTACTTCTCCACCTACCAGCACCTGCTGTACGGCCAACTGGCCACCGGGGACGGCCCGTTCGCCCCGCTCGCCGCGAAGGCCGTGAAGGAGACCGCCTACCACCGCGACCACGCCGAGCAGTGGACACTGCGCCTCGGCGACGGCACCGAGGAGAGCCACACCCGCATGCAGCGCGCTTGCGAGGCGCTGTGGCGGTTCACCGGCGAGATGTTCCAGCCGGTCGAGGGCCTGGACGGCGTGGACCGTGAAGGACTGCGCGAGAGCTGGCTCGCCTCGGTCAGGGACGTGCTCGCCCGCGCGACCCTGACCCTGCCCGAAGGCCCGCAGTCCGGGGCGTGGACGGCCGGAGCGGGCCGGGAGGGGCTGCACACCGAGTCGTTCGGCCGGATGCTCGCCGAGATGCAGCACCTGCACCGCAGCCACCCGGGGGCGTCATGGTGACGACCACCCCGCTCGAGGCGGAACTGCTCAAGATCGCCGGTGCGGTGCCCGATCCCGAACTGCCCGTGCTCACCCTGGAGGAGCTGGGGGTCGTGCGGGCGGTACGGATGCGCGGCGCGGACGCGGTCGAGGTCGAGCTGACGCCGACGTACACGGGCTGTCCGGCGCTGGAGACCATGAGCACCGACATAGAGCGGGCGCTGCACGCGCACGGCGTGCGCGAGGTCACCGTCCGCACCGTGCTCTCGCCGGCCTGGTCCACGGACGACATCAGTGACGAAGGGCGCCGCAAACTGCGGGAGTTCGGCATCGCGCCCCCGCGCGTACAGCGGGAGGGCGGGCCGGTCACCGTCACGCTGGGCCCGACACGCACCCATGGGGGCGAGGAAGCGGACCCGGTCCGCTGCCCCCACTGCGGCTGCGCCGACACCGAGCTGCTCAGCCGTTTCTCCTCCACCGCCTGCAAGGCGCTGCGTCGCTGCCTCGCCTGCCGCGAACCCTTCGACCACTTCAAGGAGTTGTGATGGCCCGCTTCCACCGGCTCCCCGTGGCCGAGGTCGACCGGCTCACCGACGACTCCGTCGCGCTGACCTTCGCCGTCCCCGAGGAACTGCGCGAGGAGTTCCGGCACGCGGCGGGGCAGCACCTCGCCCTGCGCCGGATGGCCGACGGCACCGAGATACGCCGGACGTACTCCATCCGCTCCCCGGCGCCCGCGCCGGACGGGCCGGGCCCGCGCATGCTGCGGATCGGCGTGCGGCTGGTGGAGGGCGGGGCGTTCTCCACTTACGCGCTGAAGGAGATCAACGTCGGGGACGAGGTGGAGGTGATGACCCCGGCGGGGCGCTTCACCCTCGACCCGGCGCCCGGGCTGTACGCGGCGGTCGTCGGCGGCAGTGGCATCACCCCGGTGCTGTCGATCGCGGCCACCCTGCTGGCGCGCGAGCCGCAGGCCCGCTTCTGCCTGGTACGCAGCGACCGGACGTCCGCCTCGACGATGTTCCTCGAAGAGGTCGCCGATCTGAAGGACCGCTACCCGGACCGGCTGCAGCTGGTGACCGTGCTGTCCAGGGAGGAGCAGCAGGCGGGGCTGCCGTCCGGACGGCTCGACCAGGAGCGGCTGACCGGGCTGCTGCCGGCGCTGCTGCCCGTCGGTGAGGTCGCGGGGTGGTTCCTGTGCGGGCCGTTCGGGCTGGTGCAGCAGGCGGAGCGGGCACTGCGCGACCTGGGCGTGGCCCGGACCCGTATCCACGAGGAGATCTTCCACGTGGACGCGGCCTCCCCCACGCCGGCCTCCGGCGCCCCGGCGCACAGCGCGGTCACCGCCCGCCTCGACGGACGCGGCGGCACCTGGCCGGTCCAGGAGGGCGAGACGCTGCTGGAGACGGTGCTGCGGAACCGGCCCGACGCGCCCTACGCCTGCAAGGGCGGCGTGTGCGGCACGTGCCGGGCCTTCCTGGTCTCCGGTGAGGTCCGCATGGACCGCAACTTCGCGCTGGAGCCGGAGGAGACGGAGGCCGGCTACGTCCTGGCGTGCCAGTCGCATCCGGTGACGGAACGGGTGGAGCTGGACTTCGACCGCTGAGCCAGCGGCAGCAGGCCTTTGAGGTCCCGCCCTGCACCGCCGCCTACCGGACGACGAGTGCCACGGACGGCGCCTCAGCGGAGGACGCCGTCGCGGGCCAAGGCCCCCGCGGACGGCGGCGTCGCGGGCCAAGGCCCCCGCGGAGGACGTGCGGGCGACAGCCCGGCTGCTACAGAACGTGGCCGGGCTTGCCCTCGTCGGTGATCACGGCGCGGCCGGTGGCAGCCCACACCTGCATGCCTCCGTCGACGTTCACCGCGTCGATGCCCTGCTGGGCCAGGTACATCGTGACCTGCGCGGACCGGGCGCCCGAGCGGCAGATGACGTGGACGCGGCCGTCCTGCGGCGCGGCCTCGGTCAGCTCGCCGTAGCGGGCCACGAACTCGCTGATCGGGATGTGCAGGGCGCCCTCGGCGTGGCCCGCCTGCCATTCGTCGTGCTCACGGACGTCCAGCAGGAAGTCGCCGTCCTTGACGTCCTTGACCTCGACCGTGGGAACACCAGCTCCAAAACTCATGCACCCGACGCTACCGGACGCGGCCGACGGTCCTACGGCTGCTGCCCGACCAGCGCCGCCAGTTCCGTCTCACGGGCGGCGATGTCGGTCTGCAACTGCCCGGCGATCTCCACGAGCAGCTGGTCGGGGTCGTCCGGGGCGAGGCGCAGCATGGAGCCGATCGCGCTCTCCTCCAGCTCCCGCTGGAGCACCGTGAGCAGCTCCTTGCGCTGGGAGAGCCACTCCAGGCGGGCGTACAGCTCCTCGCTGGGGCTGGGCCGGCGCTCCGGCGGCACCGGGCCGGCCGCCCACTCCGCGGCCAGCTCCCGCAGCTCGGTCTCATCGCCACGGGCGTAGGCGGCGTTGACCCGGGTGATGAACTCCTCACGCCGCACCCGCTCTGCCTCTTCCTGGGCCAGGTCGGGGTGAGCCTTGCGGGCCAGGTCCCGGTAGAGCCGGCGAGCCTCCTCGCCGGGCCGCACCCGCTGCGGCGGCCGGACCTGCTGCTCGGTGAGCATCGCGGCCGCCTCCGGGAACAGGCCGCCGTCGTCCATCCAGCCGTCCATCAGGTCCTCGACCCCGGGGATCGGCTCCAGCCGGGCCCGCAGCTCCCGCGCGCGGCGCTGGTCCTCGGGGTCGCCGGTCCGCTCTGCCCGGGCCTCGGCGATCCGGGCATCCAGCTCCTCGATACGGGCGTACATCGGGCCGAGCCGCTGGTGGTGGAGGCGGGAGAAGTTCTCGACCTCCACACGGAACGTCTCCACCGCGATCTCGTACTCGATCAGCGCCTGCTCGGCGGCCCGCACGGCCCGCTCAAGCCGCTCCTCGGGCCGCGGCTGCTCAGCTTCCGGGGTCGTCACCCGGCCAGCGTATGCGCTGCGCCGGGCCTGCGCCGATGACGAGGGTTTTGGTGCCGCTTATGACCGGCTTCTCCACGCTGTGGTCACCGTCACACACGCCACGGGCACCGTCGTCGTGGCGTTCCTCCCCCAACCTCGGCGCGCCTCACACCCCCGTCTCCGCCGCGATCCTCCCCGTCCTGATCGCCGTCGCCAGGTCCGCGTGGTCGGCCTCCGTGCGGTCGGCATAGGCGAGGGCGAACGTGGCGATCGCCTCGTCCAGTTCCTCGTTCTTGCCGCAGTAGCCGGCGATCAGGCGCGGGTCGGCGCTGTGCGAGTGGGCGCGGGCCAGCAACGCGCCGGTCATCCGGCCGTAGTCGTCGACCTGGTCGGCGGCGAGGGCGGCCGGGTCGACGCTGCCCTTGCGGTTGCGGAACTGCCGGACCTGGAAGGGGCGGCCCTCCACCGTCGTCCAGCCCAGCAGGATGTCGCTGACGACCTGCATGCGCTTCTGCCCCAGCACCACCCGGCGGCCCTCGTGGTCCACGTCCGGCACCTCGAAGCCGGCGGCGGCCAGGTGGGGCACCAGCGCGGACGGCCGGGCCTCCTTCACCTGGAGCACCAGCGGTTCACCCCGGTGGTCCAGGAGCAGCACGACGTACGACCGCGTGCCCACGCTGCCCGTACCGACGACGCGGAAGGCGACGTCGTGCACCGCGTGCCGGGCCAGCAGCGGCAGACGGTCCTCGGAAAGGGTGGAGAGGTAGGACTCCAGCGACGCGGCCACCGCCGCCGCCTCGGCGTCGGGTATCGCCCGCAGCACCGGCGGCGCGGGCACGAACCGGCGGCCGCCGTCCTCGGCCGGCTCCGTCGACTTCGCCGCGAAACGGCCGCTGGTGTTGGCCCTCGCCTTCTCCGAGACGCGCTCCAGCGTGCCGAGCAGATCGTGGGCGTCGGTGTGGGAGACCAGTTCCTCGTCGGCGATGGCGTTCCACGCGTCCAGCACCGGCAGCTTCGCCAGCAGCCGCATGGTGCGCCGGTAGGCACCCACCGCGTCGAACGCGGCCTGACGGCAGACGTCCTCGTCGGCGCCGGCCTCGCGCCCCGCGAGCACCAGCGACACGGCGAGCCGCTTCAGGTCCCACTCCCAGGGACCCGGCACGGTCTCGTCGAAGTCGTTCAGGTCGATGACCAGCCCGCCGCGCGCGTCGCCGTACAGACCGAAGTTCGCCGCGTGCGCGTCCCCGCAGATCTGCGCGGTGATCCGGGTCAGCGGTGTCCGCGCGAGGTCGTACGCCATCAGCCCGGCGGATCCGCGCAGGAACGCGAACGGTGTGGCCGCCATCCGGCCGACCCGGATCGGCGTCAGCTCGGGCAGCCGGCCCTGGTTGGACTCCTCCACCGCGCTCACCGCGTCCGGGCGGCCGGTGTCGGGATCCAGCTCGGCGTGTGCCCGGCGCGGCACCCGGCGGCGCAGCGCCTTGCCCTCCTCCTTCGGCGAGCCGGCCCCCGGCCACTCGGCGAAACCCCGCACCCGGGGAAGTCGCCGCACGGCGGCCGTCGCCGTCCCCTCAGCCTGCGTGGACGCCTCCGGCCCACCCGACACCTCGGACACCACCGCACCGGTCTCGGTCACCGCGACCGCCTCCCCCGAACATCAACCGACCGAATCACAGCCGCGCGAACCACCAACGCGTGCCGACCGTACAGCCGGTGGCCGAATCACGTCAGACCTGGGGAGGACTCGGCGGTTGTGGACAACTCGGCCACCCCGCGGACGTTATGGTCAACTCGCCCGACGCAGCCGCCGTTTGCCCGAGGGGAACCCATGGCCTCGCACGACACCTACGACAAGCTGATCGCCCTGCTCGACGAGCACGGAGCCGACTACCGGGTGATCGAGCACGAGAGCGAGGGCGCCACCGAGGCGGTCAGCCGGCTGCGCGGCCACGACCTCGACCGGGCCGCCAAGTGCATCATCGTGATGGTGAAGATCGGCAAGAAGGAGAAGCGCTTCGTCCTGGCCGTCGTCCCCGGCGACAAGCGTGTGGACCTGACCGCGATCAAGGCGCTGTACGGCGGCACGTACGCCTCCTTCGCCTCGCCCGAGATCGCCGAGGAACTGGCCGGGTCGCAGAGCGGGACGATCCTGCCGTTCTCCTTCGACGAGCGGCTGGAGCTGATCGTCGACCCGGCGCTGCTGGCGCACCCGGAGTTCTTCTTCAACGCCGCCCGCCTCGACCGCTCCCTGGCCCTGTCGACGAAGGACTACCGCTCGATCGCCGAGCCCCGCCTCGAGCCGATCGCCCAGGACTGACGCCCCCCACGCACGCCGACCGCGGCCGCCCGAAGCAACGGCCCACCCTCACCGGACCGACGGCCAGGGCGGCACGGCGTCACCCTCAGGAAAACCGACGACGTCACCCTCACGAAACCGACGGCGTCACCCCTCACGAAACCGACGGCGTCAGCGCCAGCACCACCCCGAGTCCGACCAGCACGCTCCCGATCACCTTGTTCAGGACGGCCTGCCGTCGCAGCAGCCGGGCACGCAGGTCCTGCTGCGAGAAGAGCAGCGCGACCAGGGCGAACCACACCAGGTGCGCCACCGACATGAACAAGCCGTATCCGATCTGCTGGGCGACCGGGGTGTCGGCGCTGACGACCTGCGTGTAGGTGCTGAGCACGAACAGCATGGTCTTCGGATTCAGCGCGTTCGTCAGGAATCCGGTCCGCAGCGCCCCGGCCGGGGACAATGTGCCGTCCGCCGACAGATCGATGTGCAACTGGGCCTTGGCGACAAACGTCTTGTACCCGATGAACACCAGATAGGCCGCACCGACCAGTTTCATCACCGTGAAAAGCAGCGGCGTCCGGGAGACGAGCAGTCCCACTCCGACCATGGTGTAAGTGACGTGGACGAGGACGCCGAGTGAAATTCCGACCGCCGCGAGGATTCCCGCACGGCGACCGTAGAGATAACTGTTGCGGACGGTCATCGCGAAGTCCGCGCCGGGGCTGATGACAGCCAGCACGGTGATGACAGCAACGGCGACGATCTGACCCATGTTCCCGTTTTCTCACTCGACCGGCACCAAAACGGCACCGGAGAGGTGCCGGACCGGCAGGACGGAGATGAGGGCGCCCGCGGCAGGACCGCGGGCGCCCCGAGCACCGACGTCAGGCGGCCTTGTGACGGTAGGTGATCACCAGCACGTCACGGGAGGCGGGCCGGCCCGCCTCGAGCTGCTGGATCGGCGACACCCCGTGGAACACGCGCTCGTCGTTGACCAGCGCGAGGTCCAGCGGGTCGGTGAGGGTGAACTTCTCCAGCGGCTCCTGCTCCAGGTTGAAGATGGTGCTCTCGCCGCCGCCCGCGTTGGACCGGCCGATCATGGCCATCAGCACGAAGGTGACCCCGTCCCGGTGGACTCCCTCCGGCGTGGGCTTGCCGATCTCCTCCCCGTCGACCTCGATGCGGAACTGGTGGGCCTCGATGTGCCAGGCGGAGTACGGCGCGAGCCGGCCGAAGATGTCGCAGCCCAGGGTGACCAGGCTGTCCATGGTCGAGCCCTTCAGGGCGGCGTCCTCGAACGGCTCGTAGTGGCGGGCGACGCCACCGTTGAGGTTGTTGAAGTCCACCGTCTGGTAGTGCGGCCGGTGCTCCTCGACCCGGTACTCGGCGGCCCCCTTCGGGGCGCTCAGCGTGGCGTGCCGGCGACGCCGGTAGCGGCCGCCGTCGGCCATGTAGCCGTCGAGCGGCATCCGGTTCCAGCTGTCGCGGAAGTCCTCCAGATCGTCCAGCGCGTTTTCGGAACGCCGGCGCAGAAGTTCCGCGACCTTGTCTCCGGAAAGCAGGTCGTAGCTTTTCGCGGAGAGCGAATCGCAGAGTTCCTCGATTCCAGCGTGGTACTGCGAAGACATTTCTTCCCCCTGGGCCTTCGTGGTCGATACCGCCGTAGATCATGTGGGGCGGCGCACGAACATGTCAACGAAACCAGGAAACTGTTTACGCTCCCTTAGTGTGGCCAGCTCTTTTCGGCCATTGGCCGAGTTCTGCGGGTTGACGAAATACCCGGTTCCCTTTTCCGGGTACCAGGCCGTGGCGAAATTCCGGTGCCCGGAGGCGGCCCGCCGGTGTAGAGATGGGGGCGATGACGACCTCCGGCAAGACGACGCTCCAGAAGCCGCCACCCCCGATGCACGAGGGTGAGGCCCGCACCGACCCCGCCCTCGTCCGCCGCCTCCTGCGCGCCCAGTTCCCCCCGTGGGCTCACCTGCCCGTCACCCGCCTCGCCTCCGGGGGGACGGTGAACGCGATCTACCGCCTGGGCAACGAGCTGACCGTCCGGTTGCCGCTGCTCGAGGGCGGCGCCGAGGACCTCGACGACGAGGCACGCTGGCTGCCGCGGCTCGCCCCGCTGCTGCCGGTGCCGATCCCCGAGGTCGTCGCCCTGGGCGAGCCCGCCGAGGGCTACCCGCACCGGTGGGCGATCCACCGCTGGCTGGACGGCGAGGTCCTCCGCGAAGGCGAGGCGTCCGACGACCTGGCCCGCGACCTGGCGACCTTCGTCACCACCCTGCGCCGAGCCGGCCACTCCACCCACGCCGGCCAGGCGGGCCCGCCCGGCCAGGCCCGCCCGTCCCCCCAGCCCAGCCAGGACGACGAGCCCCACCAGCCCAAGGGGCCCCACCAGTCCAGCCCGTCCGACCAGCCGCACCGCTACGACCAGCCGCACCGCTACGACCAGCCGCACCGCTCCGCCCACCCCAACCGCTCCGCCCGGCCCACCCTCGTCGACGGCCCCCCTGCCTACCGGGGCGCCCCCCTGCGCACGGTCGACGCCGAGACCCGCGCGGCGATCGAGGAACTGCGCCGTACGGACGAGCCCTTCGACGCGGACGCGCTCCTCGCCGCCTGGGACACCGCGCTTCAGGCGCCGGACTGGACGGCAGCCCCGTGCTGGACCCACTCCGACCTCATGCCGAGCAATCTGCTGGGCGCCGGCGGCCGGCTGACCGGCGTCCTCGACTTCGGCACGGCCGGCGTGGGCGACCCGGCCGTCGATCTCATCCCGGCGTGGAACCTGCTCACGCCCGCCACCCGCCGCGTCTTCCGCGACGGTGCCGACACCGACGACGCCACCTGGGCACGGGGGCGCGGCTGGGCCCTGTCCATGGCGGCGATCCAACTGCCGTACTACCGGCACACCAACCCGGTGATCTCCGCCAACGCCCGTTACGTCCTGCACCAGATCCTGGACAGCCGCTGAGACCTTCCTCACAGGACCCACGGCCGGATACACGGCCACCCACAGCCGTAAACACGACAAGAGGCCGGTCGTTTAACGACCGGCCTCTTGCCTGTTGTGCGCGAGGGGGGAGTTGAACCCCCACGCCCTTGCGGGCACTGGAACCTGAATCCAGCGCGTCTGCCTATTCCGCCACCCGCGCATTGGGTGTGTCCTCCGGCTCCGTTCCTTTCGGCCCGTCGCCTTCCGACACCCAGAACATTAGCACGTCGCCCGGGGTGGATTCACATCCCTTCCCGCCGGCCCCCGCCCCACCCCGCGAGCAGCGCGGCCCGGTGTCCGCATCCCCCTGAACTGCGCGTCCGGTGCCGCATCCCGGAGCAGCGCCCCGCACCCCGCGCTCCGCGAAACCGCCCGCCGCACGCCCGCGCCCCCCGAACCGCCCCGCGCCCCTCACGTCTCGGCCTCACCCCCGCCACGTATCAACCTCGTACCGGTCACGGCCGTCCCCCCTTCAGGCGGAGGGAGCGCACAGCCGGGTGCGGGACACTGGTTTGCGGCCGCCTCTACGATCCTGGGCAGAAGTACCCCGCAAGGGGTACGAGGCATCAGGGACGCACCGAGGTGTCGACACCCAGTCGACCGGGCCGACAGGGGGAACCAGCCGATCGACCGGCGCGTGGATACGATCAGTAAGCAGTACCAGGTAGGGCAGTACCCGCACCGCGGGCAGCAGGACGGCAGGATCGACGGAGGAGGTGCCCCATGGGAGTCCTGAAGAAGTTCGAGCAGCGTCTCGAAGGTCTGGTCAACGGCACCTTCGCCAAGGTCTTCAAGTCCGAGGTCCAGCCCGTGGAGATCGCCGGTGCGCTCCAGCGTGAGTGCGACAACAACGCGACCATCTGGAACCGCGACCGCACGGTGGTCCCCAACGACTTCATCGTCGAGCTCAGCACGCCGGACTACGAGCGGCTGAGCCCCTACTCCGGGCAGCTCGGCGACGAACTCGCCGGGATGGTGCGCGACTACGCCAAGCAGCAGCGCTACACCTTCATGGGCCCGATCAAGGTCCACCTGGAGAAGGCCGACGATCTCGACACCGGTCTGTACCGGGTGCGCAGCCGCACGCTCGCCTCGTCCTCCAGCCAGCAGGCGCCCGGTGCGCCCGCGGCCGGCGGGCAGCAGCAGGGCGGCTACGGCTACCCGCAGCCCGGCCGGCCGGCCGCGCCCGGCGCGCCCGCCGGAGCGCCCCCCATGCCGTCCGCCCCGCCGCCCGGCGGCCGCCCCGGCGGGTACGGCTACCCGCAGCCGGCGAGCCCCCAGCGGCCGCAGGCCACCGCGCCGGCGGCCGGCGGACGCACCCGCTACTGGATCGAGATCAACGGCACCCGCCATCAGATCTCCCGCCCGACGCTGGTGCTGGGTCGCAGCACCGACGCCGACGTGCGGATCGACGACCCCGGCGTGAGCCGCAGGCACTGCGAGATCCGGACCGGAACGCCCTCGACGATCCAGGATCTCGGATCCACCAACGGCATCGTGGTGGACGGGCAGCACACCACCCGCGCTACGCTCCGCGACGGCTCGCGGATCGTCGTGGGCAGCACCACCGTTATCTATAGGCAAGCCGAAGGGTGAAGCGGGGGCAATGTCAGAGCTGACCCTCACGGTCATGCGGCTGGGTTTCCTGGCCGTCCTGTGGCTGTTCGTGATCGTGGCCGTGCAGGTCATCCGCAGCGACCTGTTCGGAACGCGCGTCACGCAGCGCGCCGCCCGGCGGGACGCCGGCCGACCGCAGCAGGCCCAGCGCCAGGCGCCGCCGCAGCAGCGCCAGCAACAGAGCGGCGGCCGCCAGCGCCGTAACGCCCCCACCAAACTCGTCGTGACCGAGGGCACGCTCACCGGCACCACCGTCGCGCTGCAGGGCCAGACCATCACCCTGGGCCGGGCGCACGACTCGACGATCGTGCTGGACGACGACTACGCCTCCAGCCGCCATGCCAGGATCTACCCGGACCAGAACGGTCAGTGGATCGTCGAGGACCTGGGCTCCACCAACGGCACGTACCTCGACCGGACGCGGCTGACGACCCCGACGCCGATCCCGCTGGGCGCGCCGATCCGCATCGGCAAGACCGTCATCGAGCTGCGGAAGTAGTGCTACGTCATGAATGAGCGCGAGCGGAGCGAGCACGCAGCGGCGGTTCACACCCCGGACCCCGGCGCGCTCCCGACCGGAGGGTGGGCAGTGTGGCTCGACACGACCGGCTGCATGCGGAGCCGACGGGCGAGGTGGGCATGAGTCTGTCACTGCGCTTCGCCGCCGGATCGCACAAAGGCATGATCCGCGAGGGCAACGAGGACTCCGGGTACGCGGGTCCGCGGCTGCTCGCGATCGCCGACGGCATGGGCGGCCAGGCGGCCGGTGAGGTCGCCTCCTCCGAGGTGATCTCCACCATCGTCGCCCTCGACGACGACATCCCCGGCTCCGACATCCTCACCGCGCTCGGCGCTGCCGTGCAGCGCGCCAACGACCAGCTGCGGCAGATGGTCGAGGAGGACCCCTCGCTGGAGGGCATGGGCACCACGCTCACCGCCCTGCTGTGGACGGGCCAGCGCCTCGGCCTGGTGCACGTCGGCGACTCCCGCGCGTACCTGCTGCGCGACGGCGTCCTCACCCAGATCACGCAGGACCACACCTGGGTGCAGCGCCTGGTCGACGAGGGCCGGATCACCGAGGAAGAGGCCACCACCCACCCGCAGCGCTCGCTGCTGATGCGCGCCCTCGGCAGCGGCGACCACGTCGAGCCGGACCTGTCGATCCGCGAGGTGCGCGCCGGTGACCGCTATCTGATCTGCTCCGACGGGCTGTCCGGAGTCGTCTCCCACCAGACGATGGAGGACACCCTCGCCAGCTACCAGGGCCCGCAGGAGACCGTGCAGCAGCTGATCGAGCTGGCGCTGCGCGGCGGCGGCCCCGACAACATCACCGTGATCGTCGCCGACGTCCTGGACCTGGACACCGGTGACACGCTCGCCGGGCAGCTGTCCGACACGCCGGTCGTGGTCGGCGCGGTCGCCGAGAACCAGCACCACCACCACGACAACGGCATCATGCAGACGCCCGCCGGCCGCGCCTCCGGTCTGGGCCGGCACGCCGCGCCCGGTGGTGGCGGCGGTGAGTTCGGCCCGCCCGGCTCGGGCGACACCACCGGCTTCATCCCGGCCGGCAGCTTCGGCGACTGGGACGAGGACGACTTCGCCAAGCCGCGCAAGAGCCGCAGGTGGATCAAGAGATCGCTGTACTCGGTGCTGGCGCTGGCCGTCATCGGCGGCGGCCTGTACGGCGGCTGGCGCTGGACCCAGACCCAGTACTACGTCGGCGCCAAGGACGAGCACGTCGCGCTGTACCGCGGCATCAGCCAGGACCTGGCGTGGGTGTCGCTGTCGAAGGTGGAGACGGACCACCCCGAGATCGAACTCAAGTACCTGCCGCCCTACCAGCAGAAGCAGGTCAAGAACACGATCGCGGAAGGCGACCTCGCCGGCGCCCGGAAGAAGGTCGACGAGCTCGCCGTGCAGGCCTCCGCCTGCAAGAAGCAGGCCGAGCGCAACGCGGCCGAGAACGAGCACAACGCGAAGACGGGCCAGGGCGAGGCCGGGGGCACCACGGGGGGAACCACTCCCGCCTCCTTCACGTCCAAGGTCACACCAACCCCTTCGGCCACAGGAAAACCGGGCACGAAGACCCCGTCCACCTCACCGACCCCCACCGCCCATCCCAGCCCCGGCCCCAGCCTCTCGGAGGAAGAGCAGAAGGTCGTCTCGCTGTGCGGTAAGCAGTAGGCAAGCCGTGAGAGGCCCTGTCACACGATGAGCAGTACTACCAACACGTCGTCGCACCACACGTCCACGATCGGCGCCATCGGCGCGCCGAGCCGGCGCAACACCGAGCTCGCGCTGCTGGTGTTCGCCGTCGTCATCCCGGTGTTCGCCTACGCCAACGTCGGGCTCGCGATCAACGACGAGGTGCCCGCCGGTCTGCTGAGCTACGGCCTGGGCCTCGGCCTGCTGGCCGGCGTCGCCCATCTCGTCGTCCGCAAGTTCGCGCCGTACGCGGATCCGCTGCTGCTGCCGCTGGCCACGCTGCTCAACGGCCTCGGCCTGGTGGTCATCTGGCGGCTGGACCAGTCGAAGCTTCTGCAGTCCATCAAGCAGGCCGGCACCGCGGCGCCACGGCAGCTGCTGTACACGGCATTGGGCATCGCGCTGTTCATCGTCGTGCTGATCTTCCTCAAGGACCACCGCGTCCTGCAGCGCTACACCTACATCTCCATGGTCGGCGCGCTGTTCCTGCTGCTGCTGCCGCTGGTTCCGGGTCTCGGGCAGAACATCTACGGCGCGAAGATCTGGATCTCCGTGGCCGGCTTCTCCATCCAGCCCGGTGAGTTCGCCAAGATCGTGCTGGCGGTGTTCTTCGCCGGCTATCTGATGGTGAAGAGGGACGCGCTCGCGCTCGCCAGCCGCCGCTTCATGGGCCTGTACCTGCCGCGCGGCCGTGACCTCGGCCCGATCCTGGTGGTCTGGTTCATCTCGATCCTCATCCTGGTCTTCGAGACCGACCTCGGTACCTCCCTGCTGTTCTTCGGCATGTTCGTGATCATGCTGTACGTCGCCACCGAGCGGACCAGCTGGATCGTCTTCGGTCTGCTGATGTCCGGTGTCGGCGCGGTCGGCGTCGCGAGCTTCGAGCCGCACGTCCAGCAGCGTGTCCAGGCCTGGCTCGACCCGATGAAGGAGTACACGCTCTCCCGGCAGGGCGTCGCCGGCCACTCCGAGCAGGCGATGCAGGCACTGTGGGCGTTCGGCTCCGGCGGCACCCTCGGCTCCGGCCTCGGCCAGGGCCACAGCGACCTGATCCGGTTCGCCGCCAACTCCGACTTCATCCTCGCCACCTTCGGCGAGGAGCTGGGCCTGGCCGGCCTGATGGCGCTGCTGCTGATCTACGGCCTGATCGTGGAGCGCGGCGTGCGCACCGCCCTCGCCGCCCGCGACCCGTTCGGCAAGCTGCTCGCCATCGGCCTGTCCGGCGCGTTCGCGCTGCAGGTGTTCGTCGTGGCCGGCGGTGTGATGGGCCTCATCCCGCTGACCGGTATGACGATGCCCTTCCTGGCGTACGGCGGTTCCTCCGTCATCGCCAACTGGGCCCTGATCGGGATTCTGATCCGGATCAGCGACACCGCGCGCCGCCCGGCCCCCGCGCCCGCCAGCAACCCCGACGCCGAGATGACCCAGGTGGTCCGTCCGTGAACAAGCCTCTGCGCCGCATCGCGATCTTCTGCGGCCTCCTGGTCCTCACCCTGCTGATCCGGGACAACTGGCTGCAGTACGTCAAGGCCGACTCCCTGGCCACCGACAAGGAGAACCGCCGCGTCACCATCGCCCGCTACTCCACCCCGCGCGGCGACATCATCGTCGGCGGCGGGGAGGCGATCACCGGGTCGGCGAAGACCAGCACCAGCGGGCTGAACGACCTGAAGTACAAGCGCACCTACAAGAACGGGCCCATGTGGGCGCCGGTCACCGGGTACGCCTCGCAGGCCTTCGGCGCCAACCAGCTGGAGTCCCTCGAGGACGGCATCCTCACCGGCACTGACGACCGGCTGTTCTTCCGCAACACGCTCGACATGGTCACCGGCAAGGAGAAGCAGGGCGGCAACGTCGTCACCACCCTCAACGCCGCCGCGCAGAAGGCCGCGTTCAACGGCCTGAAGAAGCAGGGCGGCAAGGGCGCCGTCGTCGCGCTCGACCCGGCCACCGGCAAGATCCTCGCGCTCGCCTCCTACCCGTCGTACGACCCGTCGGCCTTCGCCGGCAACTCCGACGACGACGCCAAGGCCTGGCAGAAGCTGCAGAAGAAGGAAAACCCCGCCGACCCGATGCTGAACCGGGCGCTGCGCGAGACCTACCCGCCGGGCTCCACGTTCAAGGTGGTCACCGCGGCGGCCGCACTGGAGAACGGGCTCTACCCGGACGCGGACACCAAGACCAACTCGCCGCTGCCGTGGATCATGCCGGGCACCACGACCCCGTTGAAGAACGAGGGCAACATCCCCTGCGAGAACGCCACCATGCGCGAGGCCCTGCGGGTCTCCTGCAACAGCGTCTTCGGCAAGATCGGCGCCGACCTCGGCAACGACAAGATGCTGGCCGAGGCGAAGAAGTTCGGCTTCGACGCGGAGCAGTTCACGCCGGTGCGCTCCAGCGCCTCGGTCTTCTCCGACGACATGAACAAGTCGCAGACCGCGCTGTCCTCCATCGGCCAGTTCAACACCGCGGCCACCCCGCTGCAGATGGCCATGGTCGCCTCCGCGGTCGCCAACGACGGCAAGCTGATGAAGCCGTACATGGTCGACCAGCTCCAGACGTCGAACCTCGACCCGATCGAGCAGACCGACCCGCAGGAGCTGAGCCGGCCGCTGTCGCCGAAGAACGCACAGGTCCTGCAGTCGATGATGGAGACCGTCGTCAAGGACGGCACCGGTAAGAACGCGCAGATCGGCGGCGTCACCGTCGGCGGCAAGACCGGTACCGCCCAGCACGGTGTGGAGAACAGCGAGAACCCCTACGCCTGGTTCATCTCCTACGCCAAGCTCCCCGACGGCAGCTCGCCGGTCGCCGTCGCCGTGGTCGTCGAGGACGAGAACGCGAACCGGGACGACATCTCCGGTGGCGGTCTCGCCGCCCCCATCGCGAAGAGCGTGATGGAGGCGGTCATCAACAGCAAGAAGTGAACCGGATCACGTCGTCTGCACATTGCCGCACGTTGCGATACCGGTCCTGTATCGGGTGACGGGCTTGGCCAGGTCACACAAACCGATCCGGGTACGGTAGGCCCGGACGACAGCCTCCGGCCGCACGGGCGTGCCGGTCGGGACCGATGGAGAGGGCTGGTAGGTAGCTATGGAAGAGCCGCGTCGCCTCGGCGGCCGGTACGAGCTGGGCCAGGTGCTCGGCCGTGGTGGCATGGCGGAGGTCTACCTCGCGCAGGACACCCGGCTCGGCCGCACGGTGGCGGTGAAGACGCTGCGCGCGGACCTCGCGCGCGACCCGTCCTTCCAGGCCCGTTTCCGCCGGGAGGCCCAGTCGGCCGCCTCGCTCAACCATCCCGCGATCGTCGCGGTCTACGACACGGGCGAGGACTACATCGACGGGGTCTCGATCCCGTACATCGTCATGGAGTACGTCGACGGCTCCACGCTCCGTGAGCTGCTCCACTCCGGCCGCAAGCTGCTGCCGGAGCGGACGCTGGAGATGACCATCGGCATCCTCCAGGCCCTGGAGTACTCGCACCGGGCCGGCATCGTCCACCGCGACATCAAGCCGGCCAACGTCATGCTGACGCGCACCGGCCAGGTCAAGGTGATGGACTTCGGCATCGCCCGCGCCATGGGCGATTCCGGCATGACGATGACGCAGACCGCGGCCGTCATCGGCACCGCGCAGTACCTGTCGCCGGAGCAGGCCAAGGGCGAGCAGGTCGACGCCCGCTCGGACCTGTACTCGACGGGCTGCCTGCTGTACGAGCTGCTCACGGTACGGCCGCCGTTCGTCGGCGACTCGCCCGTGGCCGTGGCCTACCAGCACGTGCGGGAAGAGCCGCAGGCCCCGTCGGTGTTCGACCCCGAGATCACGCCGGAGATGGACGCGATCGTCCTGAAGGCGCTGGTCAAGGACCCGAACTACCGGTACCAGTCGGCCGACGAGATGCGCGCCGACATCGAGGCCTGTCTCGACGGCCAGCCCGTCGGCGCCACCGCGGCCATGGGCTCGGTGGCCTACGGCGGCTACCCCGACGAGCAGCCGACGACGGCCCTGCGCTCCGACGGCGGCCCCGGCGGGGCGACGACGATGCTGCCGCCCATGAACCCGGACGACGGTGGCTACGGCTACGACGACCGCCCGGACCGGCGCCGTCAGAAGAAGTCCAACACGTCCACGATCCTGCTGGTCGTCGCGGCGATCCTGGTCCTCGTCGGCGCGATACTGATCGGCAAGTACATCTTCAACGGCAAGGGCGTCGGGAACGACCAGGTGCCGGTACCGCAGTTCATCGGCATGTCGCAGGCACAGGCTCAGAAGATCGCCGAGAACTCGGACCTCAAGCTGGCCGCCACCGAGAAGCCCTGCGCGGACCAGGCCAAGGGCAACATCTGCTCGCAGGACCCGGCGGCCAAGACCGAGGTGGACAAGAACACCACGGTCAACATCGTGGTCTCGACGGGCGCACCGAAGGTGGCCGTGCCCAGCGTGCTCGGCAAGAGCTTCGACGACGCGAAGGCCCTGCTGGAGGGCGACCAGTACCAGTTCAAGGTCGAGAAGAAGACCGAGGTCTCGGCGGAGGATCCGGGCACCGTCCTCCGGCAGGACCCCGGTCTGGGTGACGAGGTCGAGAAGGGCACGACGATCACCCTCACGGTCGCCAAGGCCGAGGAGAAGGCGACCGTCCCGGACGTCGCGGGCCAGTCCTGTGACGCCGCCAAGGCCCAGATGCAGGCCAACAACCTCACCGGCAACTGCACCGAGCAGGAGACCCAGGACCCGAACCAGGTCGGCAAGGTCATCTCGACCACCCCGCAGGCCGGCCAGGAGATCAGCAAGGGCTCCACGGTCCAGATCGTCGTCGGCAAGGCCCCGGAGAACCAGCAGACGCAGGTCCCGCCGGTGCAGAGCCAGCGCCTGAAGGACGCCAAGAAGGCACTGAAGGACGCCGGTCTCCAGGTCGGCAACATCCAGGGCTCGAACGACGACAACGCCATCGTCGTCGGCTCCAACCCGCCCCAGGGCAGCACGGTGAACAAGGGCCAGACGGTCGACCTGATCACCATCGGCGGCGGAGGCAACAACGGCGGCAACGACAACGGCGGCACCCAGTTCTTCGGCGGCACCACGGGCTAGCCCGCGCCAGGAACCGGCCGTACGCAGAACGGCGAAAGCCCCGGCCCCCTTTCGGGGGGACCGGGGCTTCGTTCGTACGGTCAGCCGGCCAGTTCCTTCGGCGGGGTGCGGTCGCTGTCGACCTTGTCGACGCGGACCAGTTCGCCCCACACCACGTAGCGGTAGCGGGAGGTGTAGACGGGGGTGCAGGTCGTCAGGGTGATGTAGTGGCCCGGCCTGGTCTTGCCGGACTCCTTGGGGACCTGGCCGAGGACATCGACGTTGTACTTCGACGTCTCGGGAAGGACGGCGTACACCTTGTAGACGAACCACTTGTCCTTCGTCTCGAAGACGATCGGGTCGCCCTTCTTCAGCTTGTCGATGTTGTGGAACTTCGCGCCGTGCCCGTCGCGGTGCGCGGCGAGGGTGAAGTTGCCGTCCTTGCCGGTCGTCGGCAGCGTCGCCTTGACCGGGTCGATGTAGTAACCGGCCACGCCGTCGTTGAGGACGTCCGTGGTGGTGCCCTTCTCGACCAGCACCTCGCCGTTCTTCATCGCGGGCACGTGCAGGAAGCCGATGCCGTCCTTGGTGTCGAGCGCCCCGGGCCCGGTGTCCTTCTGCGCCCAGTGCTCGCGGACCTTGTCGGCCTGCCGGCCGGCCGCACGGTCGGCCACGACGTTGGTCCACCACAGCGAGTAGACGACGAACAGGCCGAGCACCAGGCCCGCCGTGATGAGGAGTTCACCGAAGACGCTCACCGCCATGGCGATCCGGCCGGTGCCCCGGCGACGCCCCGCCGGTCGAGGGGACGACGTCCCGGTGTCCTCTGCGGTCGCTGCCACTGTCCCTAGCCCTAACTGACGAGCGCATCCGGCTTGCCCTTGCTGCGCGGCCGTTCCTCGACCATCTTGCCCCAGACGATCAGCCGGTACTTGCTCGTGAACTCCGGCGTGCATGTCGTGAGGGTGATGTAGCGGCCGGGTGCGGTGAAGCCCGAGCCCGGCGGTACGGGGTCGAGCACCTTGGTGTTGCTCGGCGACGTCACCGGCAGCGTCGACGTCATCTTGTACACGTAGTAGGTGTCCTGCGTCTCAACGACGACCTCGTCGCCGGGCTGGAGCCGGTTGATGTAGCGGAACGGCTCCCCGTGCGTGTTGCGGTGGCCGGCCAGTCCGAAGTTGCCGGTCCTGTCCCCCGGCATCGCCGTCTTCAGCGGCTCCTCGCCGTAGTGGCCGACCATGCCCTTGTCGAGCACCCGCTTGGTGCTGACGCCCTCGGCGATCGGCACGACCACGTCCAGCTTGGGGATGTGCAGGATGGCGAAGCCCTGTCCCGGTTCGAAGACACCCGGGCTGCGTTTGCCGTCCGCCCAGTCCTGCTGGAGGCTGTTCGCCTCCTGTCCGGCCTGCGCGTGGGCGCGCACGTTGGTCCACCACAGCTGGTAGGTGACGAAGAGCAGCATCAGCACGCCGGTCGTGATGAACAGCTCCCCGATCACCCGGCTCGCGATGACACCAGGGCTGGGTTTGCGGGCCCGGGCGAGCCGGCGGGCCTCGACGCGGGAGCGGGGAGCGGGGCTCTGCTCGTCCTGCGGAGCGTCCTGCCCGGTCGCGGCGGAGCCGTGCCGGCCCCCGCGGCGCCGCTTGGCGGCCTTCCTGCGGGCCGCGCGCCCGCCGGGTGTGACTCCGGTGGCTCCAGAGGCAGATGGGCCCTCAGACGCCGGTATGGAGCCCCGCTCGCGCCCACGTCCCGGCTGCTGCGCCACCCGCAGCGCCACCGTCTCGTCGTCGAAGGGCACCCCGGAGGGTTCGTACGCCCCGGACCCGTACGTCTCGTACGCCTCGGGCCCAGGCACCTCGGGCTCGTACGCCCCGGACGGGTACGTCTCGGCTCCGTATCCCTCGTTTCCGTACGGCTCGTCCCCGTACGCCCCGTCCTGCGCCCCGTACGGCGACGTGCCGTAGGGCTCGTGCGGCGCGGAGCCGTACGAGTCCTTGCGCTCGGGGCGCAGCGCGGTCACGCCGTGGCCCTGCCCACCACCGGGGCGAGCCCCGCCGACCTCGCCACCGCGCCCTCGTCGCCGCAGTCCGCCAGCCAGTTGGCCAGCATCCGGTGCCCGTGCTCGGTCAGCACCGACTCCGGGTGGAACTGCACGCCCTCCACGGGAAGTTCGCGGTGGCGCAGGCCCATGATGATCCCGTCCTGGGTGCGGGCCGTGACCTCCAGCTCGGCCGGCACCGTCGGCGGCTCGGCCGCGAGCGAGTGGTAGCGGGTCGCGGTGAACGGGGAGGGCAGCCCGGCGAAGACGCCTCGGCCCTCGTGCTCGACCAGCGAGGTCTTGCCGTGCAGCAGCTCGGGCGCCCGGTCCACGACACCGCCGTACGCCACCTGCATCGACTGCATGCCCAGGCAGACGCCGAAGACGGGGACACCGGTCGCGGCGCAGTGCCGGACCATCTCGATGCAGACGCCGGCCTCCTCGGGCTTGCCCGGGCCCGGCGACAGCAGCACACCGTCGAAGCCGTCCTGGGCGTGGGAGGTCGCCACCTCGTCGTTGCGCAGCACCTCGCACTCGGCGCCCAGCTGGTAGAGGTACTGCACCAGGTTGAAGACGAAGCTGTCGTAGTTGTCGACGACGAGAATGCGCGCGCTCACTGGTTGTCCACCGTCACATCGTTGAAGGGAAGCAGCGGTTCGGCCCACGGGAAGACGTACTGGAACAGGAGATAGACCACGGCTACGACGAGCACGATCGAGATCAGCGCCCGCACCCACGCGTTGCCCGGCAGATGCCGCCAGATCCAGCCGTACATGCCGTCCCTTCCGTTTCCCCACGGCACCAGACTCACGCCGTACCGGAACCAGACTAACGGCGCGGCGGCCCCGGATCCCGTGCGTCCGCAAGGTACCTGCGCGAGGCGTGCCGGAGGTGCCTCGGTTTCACGTGAAACCGAGGCAGGAGAGCCCCTACGGCTCCACGGGCTTGGCGTAGTGGAGGTCCACGGTGCCCGAGTAGCCCGGCAGCGTCACCGTTCCGTCCTCGGCGACCTTCCAGCCGAGGCCGTAGACGTTCACATAGACCATGTAGTTCTGGATCGCCGGCGACTCGGCGAGCGCCTTCTGCAGCTTGTCGGGGTCCCCGACCGCGGTGATCTTGTACGGCGGTGAATAGACGCGGCCCTGGAGGATCAGGGTGTTGCCCACGCACCGCACGGCGCTGGTGGAGATCAGCCGCTGGTCCATCACCTTGATGCCCTTGGCGCCGCCCTGCCACAGGGCGTTCACCACCGCCTGCAGATCCTGCTGGTGGATCACCAGGTAGTCCGGCTGCGGCTCGGGATAACCGGGCAGCTTGGCGGTGGCGTTCGGCGGGGCGTCGTTCAGCGTGACGGTGATCGCCTTACCGGTGACCTTCTGGGTGCCCGCACTCTTCTCCAGCCCCGCGAGCTTGTCGTCCTGGGCCTTGGTGCTGCCGTCGTCCCGCTCGGCCAGCGCCTCCACGTCACCGCGCAGCGCCGCGTTGGCGTCGTCCAGCTCCTTGTTCTTGCGGCTGCGCTCCTGGATGAGGTCGGACAACTTCAGCAAGGACGTGTCCGTCCGGATATTGGTGCCCTTGGCCGTGTTGAAACTCGTGATGAAAAGGAGTCCGGCCAGGGCGAAGACGGCGATCGTGAGCACCCGCACGGGCCGGAAACGGGGCCCGCGGGCAGGGCTGGATCCCGTCGGGGGAGAGTCGGCAGAATTGCTCAACGTACCCTTATCTCCTTCGGCGCCGCGGAAGCACTACGCTAACGGACGCCCGGGGGAGCACTCAGTGTCCCCAGTTACGCTGCCCCGAGCCCGACCCGTTCCCTGCGCGGCCACGCAGCGCATCGACAGGAGAGACCCTCGTGCCGAAGTCACGTATCCGCAAGAAGGCCGACTTCACGCCGCCTCCGGCGAAGCAGGCAACGACCATCAAGCTGGGCACCCGGGGCTGGGTCGCACCGGTCATGCTGGCGATGTTCCTGATCGGTCTGGCCTGGATCGTCGTCTTCTACGTGACGGACGGCTCGCTGCCGATCGACAGCCTGGACAACTGGAACATCGTGGTCGGTTTCGGCTTCATCGCCGCCGGATTCGGCGTCTCCACACAGTGGAAGTGACGGCCACGAGCCGGTGAACTCAGCTCTGCCCACGGCTATCCGCTGAGTTATCCACAGGTCGTGCATTTATCCACACCCGGCCTGGGGAAAAGAAACGACGATCTGTGGATAACCCCTCGCGGCTTGACGCTGGTACGACTGACACACCACTTGCCGCACATCTGTTCGCCCCCTGCCTGACCTGCGCAAACCTGGGTCAGTGACAGGGGGCACAGCTGTTCTGGCACGCTGTGCACAAGATCGGGCACTAGTTGTGGACAACCAGTCGCTCAGGTGAGCTGAGACGTTCTCAACAGGGTCATCACAACGACGACGGCGAGCACCACCGCACAGCTGCCGTACTGCACCAGCGCCCGCCGCTCCCGGGGCGCGTGCACCATGGCGTACCCGACGAAGACACCGGCGACCAGGCCGCCGATGTGGGCCTGCCAGGCGATGCCGCTGACCCCGAAGGTGATGACCAGATTGATCGCCAGCAGCGCGATCACCGGCCGCATGTCGTAGTTCAGGCGGCGCATCAGCACGGCCGTGGCGCCGAACAGCCCGAAGATCGCTCCCGAGGCGCCGAGGGAAGGCACGTTGGGCGCGGCGAGCAGATAGCTGAGCGCGCTGCCGGCCAGCCCCGAGACGAAGTACAGGGCGAGATAGCGGGCCCGGCCGAGGGCCGCCTCCAGCGGGCCGCCGATCCACCACAGGCTGAGCATGTTGAACAGCAGGTGGACATAGCTGCCGTGCAGGAACATCGCGGTCAGCAGCCGGTACCACTGCCCTTCGGCGACGCCCTCCACCGCGCCGAGCGACGGAACAGCGGCCTGTCCGAGAAGGAAGAAGCGCTCCTCGAAGGCGGCACCGACGACCTGCTGCACGAGGAAGGCGGCGAGGCAGAGCCCGATCAGGATCTTGGTGACCAGACGGGGGTCCGCGGCGACCGTGCCGCCCGCGAGCGTCCGGGGGCGGCTCGCCGCCGTGGCCGCGCGGCCCTCGCGGCCGGAGGAGCCGCGGACGCAGTCGGGGCACTGGAAACCGACCGAGGCGTCGACCATGCACTCCGGGCAGATCGGCCGCTCGCAGCGGGTGCAGCGGATGCCGGTCTCGCGGTCGGGGTGGCGGTAGCAGGTGGGCAGGCTGCTGCGCGCGTCCTGCGGGCTGCTCGGCGCCTGGTCCATGAGATCCCCTCGGTCTTCGGGTACGCGTCCGGTGCAACTCGGGTACAAAAGGAACCGCCCTGCTCATCCTTACGGACGAGCAGGGCGATTGGTTCCCTTCGGGAGCTGCCGGACGTCCGGCGCGTCCTCCTGCCGGAGCCTCACTCAGCCCTCGCGGGACTCCACGACGACCGACTCGATGACGACGTCCTGGAGCGGACGGTCGGTGCGCGGGTTGGTCTGGGCCCCGGCGATCGCGTCGACCACCTTCTGGCCGGCCTGGTCGGTGACCTCGCCGAAGATGGTGTGCTTGCGGGTCAGCCACGCCGTCGGGGCGACGGTGATGAAGAACTGCGAGCCGTTGGTGCCCGGGCCGGCGTTGGCCATGGCCAGCAGG
The DNA here is from genome assembly GCF_055609245.1 of Streptomyces sp. NPDC036813. Classification (NCBI taxonomy): domain Bacteria; kingdom Bacillati; phylum Actinomycetota; class Actinomycetes; order Kitasatosporales; family Streptomycetaceae; genus Streptomyces; species Streptomyces sp. NPDC036813. Next base: position 149,105 of record NZ_JBVJPV010000007.1, read on the forward strand.
TAGGGGCGGTCGAAGCGCAGGTCGGGGTGGAACTCGTCCGCGAACTGGTAACCCGGGCCACCGGTGCCGTTGCCCAGCGGATCGCCGCCCTGGATCATGAAGCCGCTGATCACCCGGTGGAAGACCGTCCCGTCGTAGAGCCTGGCCTTGGTCTTCTGGCCGGTCTCCGGGTGGACCCACTCACGCTCGCCGGTGGCGAGCTCGACGAAGTTCCTGACCGTGGCCGGCGCCTGGTCCTTGAAAAGCCGGATCTCGATGTCGCCGTGGTTGGTCTTCAGGGTGGCGTAGAGCTGCTCAGCCACGATGTGCCTTCCGTTGTCTTTCTGTGACTCCCCGATCCTCGCACGGTCCGTCCCGCGCGTCGCCTTCCTGAGCGGAAGCAGGGATTTCGGCCACTGGTCCACGGCCTGCCGGCGGCCGAGTCCTGCGGGACGGGAGCGCGCCGGGCCGATCCGTGGCATTGTCGACGACAAGCTCCGTTGACCCCTGTTCGTCCGCTATTCGCCCGCGATCGCGTTCTTCGGCACCCGGATGCGCGTCCCCGCATGCCGGAAAGCCCACGGGCAGGCATGATCCGCAAAAGGGTGGAAAGTCGATTTACCGTACGCCACCGAGGAGGAGGAACCCGTGACCCGCATCGACAGCGTGCGCGCCGCGACCGGTTCGGCGAAGGACAGCGTGCTGCACGCCGCGGAAGTGGTGGCGCCCTACGCCGACACCGCCAAGGAGAGGGCCGCGCACTACGCGCACGAGGCACGCGTACGGCTCGCGCCCAAGGTGACGCTGGCCGCCGAGCAGGCCCGCGCCCAGTACGGCGTCCATCTGGCGCCCCGAATCGAGCAGGCCCGCGTGCAGGCCATGACGCATGTGCCGCCGAGGGTGGACCAGGCGGCCCAGGAGGCCGCCGTACGCACCCGCAAGGCCGCCCGGCAGGCCGCCGAGTACTCCCGGCCGATGATCGAGCAGGCGGTCGCCGCGGCCGGACCCGTCCGCGACGAGGCCGCCGCCCGGGGCGCCGCCGCGCTGGCCGCGCTGCGCGGCCAGGTCTCGCCCAAGGAGATCCAGAAGCTGGCCCGCAAGCACCAGCGCCGGGCACGGGCCGGCCGGATCGCGAAGGTGCTGGCGGTGGCCGGTGCCGTGGCGGGCGGGGCGTTCGCGGCCTGGAAGTGGTGGGACAAGCAGGCCAACCCGGACTGGCTGGTCGAGCCGCCCGCCGCGACCGAGGTGCCCGAGTCGGGCCGTCTGACCTCGGTCGACGGCAGCGGCGACAGCGCGCTCGACCCGGAGGTCCAGGCCAAGGAGGCCGAGGAAGCGGCCCGTCACGACGACGAGGGCTGAGACACCGCACGACGGAACAGCACTGCGGGGCAGGCGACTTACGGAACGGGGTCACCTGCCCCGCAGTGCTGCCCCGGCCGCGCTCCGTCCCGCCCGACGGCGGCACGAAAAAGTGCCCCCCGATCTGCGTTACCGCAGGTCGGGGGGCACTTCCACGTGGAGCCTAGGGGAGTCGAACCCCTGACATCCGCCATGCAAAGACGGCGCTCTACCAACTGAGCTAAGGCCCCGAAGAGAAGCGTCCGGCCGGAAGAACCGCGATCCGGTGGGCGCCGCAGACCAGAGTACCGGGTCCACCCGGGGATCTCGCAAAAAGATTGGGGGTCCCCGTAGTCGACCACGCTCCGTAAGATGCTCGGCGTGGTTCGCGGCAGCGAACCGCCGTTTTGGGGAAGCGATGGGGAGACGCAATGGACGCCGCACAGCAGGAAGCCACCGCCAGAGCGCGGGAACTGCAGCGGAACTGGTACGGGGAGCCGTTGGGGGCGCTCTTCCGTAGGCTCATAGAGGACCTGGGTCTGAACCAGGCCCGGCTCGCGGGGGTGCTGGGGCTGTCGGCGCCGATGTTGTCCCAGCTGATGAGCGGCCAGCGGGCGAAGATCGGCAATCCGGCGGTCGTCCAGCGGGTGCAGCTGCTGCAGGAGCTGGCGGCGCAGGTGGCGGACGGCAGCGTCAGCGCCGCCGAGGCGACCGAGCGCATGGAGGAGATCAAGAAGTCGCAGGGGGGCTCGGTGCTCAACAACACCACGCAGACGACGAGCACTTCGGGCGCGCCGACGGTCAAGCGGGTGGTCCGCGAGATCCAGTCGCTGCTGCGTTCCGTGGCCGCCGCCGGGGACATCATCGAGGCCGCGGACTCCCTGTCCACGACCCATCCGGAACTGGCCGAATTCCTCCGGGTCTACGGCGCCGGCCGCACCTCCGACGCGGTCGCGCACTACCAGTCCCACCAGAACTGACCCTGCCCGCCGCTCGCCGAGGGGGTTCGGCGGCCGGTCACGGAGAGAGTGCGCCGGGCGGTCGCCGAGGGTGTTCTGCGGCCGCTCGCGGGGGATGCAACGGGGGTGACCCGAGGGGGAGGAGCGGCGCGCAGCGATGGGTGAGGTCTTCGCCGGGCGGTACGAGCTGGTCGATCCGATCGGACGCGGCGGCGTCGGCGCCGTATGGCGGGTCTGGGACCACCGTCGTCGCCGCTACGCGGCCGCCAAGGTGCTCCAGCAGCGCGACGCGCACGCGCTGCTGCGGTTCGTGCGGGAGCAGGCGCTGCGGATCGATCATCCGCACGTGCTGGCGCCCACCAGCTGGGCAGCCGACGACGACCAGGTCCTGTTCACCATGGACCTGGTCACGGGCGGCTCACTGGTCCATCTCGTCGGCGACTACGGCCCCCTCCCCCCGGCCTTCGTCTGCACGCTGCTCGACCAGCTGCTGTCGGGTCTGGCCGCGGTGCACGCCGAGGGGGTCGTCCACCGGGACGTCAAGCCGGCCAACATCCTGCTGGAAGCCACCGGCACCGGCCGGCCCCGGCTGCGCCTGTCGGACTTCGGCATCGCGATGCGGCTGGGCGAGCCGCGGCTGACCGAGACGAACCTCGTGGTGGGGACGCCCGGTTACCTCGCGCCCGAGCAGCTGCTGGGCGCCGAGCCGGACTTCCCGGCCGATCTGTTCGCCGTCGGTCTGGTGGCGCTGTATCTGCTGGAGGGCGCCAAGCCGGACGCCAAGGCGCTCGTGGAGTACTTCACCGACCACGGCACCCCCGGCGCGCCCAAGGGCGTTCCCGAGCCGCTCTGGCAGGTCGTGGCCGCGCTGCTGCAGCCCGACCCGCAGGCACGTTTCCGCACGGCGACGGGGGCGCGCAAGGCGCTGGCGGCGGCCGTCGAGCTCCTGCCGGAGCCGGGGCCCGACGACGAGCTGATCGAGATCTTCGACCAAGTCGGCCCCCTGCCACCGGGGTTCGGACCGCACGGCCCGCTCGAGGGCCGCCCGCTCGACGGCCGTTCGCTCGAGGGCCGCCCGCTCGTCGATCCGCGGGACGTGACCGTCGTACCGCCGAATGCCGCGCGCGCCGTGTTCCGGGAGCAGACCGTCTCCCAGGAGCAGGCCATGTCCCGGGAACAGACGCTGTCCCGGGGACAGCCCGTCTCATGGGAGCAGGCCGCCCCAGACGCGCAGGCAGCCTCAGGGGCGCACGCCGTCTCAGGGAAGCAGCACGTCGACGCGCCCACCGTCGACACGCCCACCCACGTCCTGCCCGTCGTCCGGTACCGCGCCGACCCCGCCACCGCGTCGTACACCACACAGGAACCGCGGACGTCCCACAGGGCTGTGGACACCGCGGCCCCGTCTCGGCGCCGCCGGCGCCCCGGGCCGCCCGCTCGGGTCGCCGTACCGATGCTGCTGCTCGCCCTCGTCTGCTACGCCGTCGGGTTCTGGGCGCTGGCCCGCGTCTGACCGGCCCGGCGCCGCGCCAGCACCGTCCAGCCGCCGAGCACCGCCAGCAGCAGGGTGCCGCTGCCGATGCCGCCCACGGCGACGGCCCTGAGCACGGTGTCACCTGACGTACCGCCGCCCCCGGCCCCGCCCGTGGCCCCGAAGACGTCCCCCGGTGACGGCCGGCCCGCGTAGTCCGGCCCCGCCTGCGGCTCCCCGTCCACGCGCACCCGCAGCGTCAGCGGCAGCGCTCCCGGGCCGAGCCGGTCGGCCACGCGCGCCGCCAGGTGCACCACCAGGTAGTACGACCCGGCGAACCGCATCGCGCCGACCGCGTCCCGCACGGAGTACCGGTTGCGGTAGGCGACCGGGGGCACGGGCGGCAGGGCCGCCGACTTCTGCGCGCCGTCGTAGCCCACGCCGACGTCCGTGACATGCCCGCGCACCGGGTTGAACAGCGCCAGCTCCAGGGCGCCGACGGTGTAGCCGCCCCGCTCGGCGGTGCTGCCCAGCTCGGCGGTGGCGGACAGCCGCTGCCCCCAGTCCACGGGCACCTTGTAGTAGAGGGTCTGCCCGGGGCGTACGGCGGTCTGCCAGACGCCCTCGGCGACGAGCGGCGCCGTGGCGAAGCCGGCGCCGGCCGGGCGGCTCGCCGGGGTTCCCGACGGGGGTGCGGCGGACGCCGAGTTCCAGGCCTCGGGGGCGCTGGTGGGGCCGGGCCGGGCGAGGGGCGGCTCGGTGGCGGCGGTCAGCTCCAGCGCCCACGGCTGCGGCGAGGACGCCGTGGCGGCGGACCGGCCGGCACGCTCCACGACGACGTAGTAGGCCCCGGCGCCGCGGCACGCCGACCGGCCGGAGGTGCCGGTCTCCCGTGCGCCCCAGGCCGTCACGGGACGCGGGCTGCGGGACGCGCCGAACAACTCCGTGTCATAGGAGCAGGAGCGCCCGTCGGCGTCCTGGACGGACACCTTCAGGCCGTCGGAGGCGGAGACCTCGGCGCTTGCCGGTGGGACGGCTGTGGCGGAGACGTACGCGTTCGACGTGCCGTCCAGGTCGATCCTGAAGTAGACCGGGCCCTTGCCGGTCAGGGTGGAGCGGTAGCTGTGCCCCGGCGCCATGCCGGCGGCCTCCCCGGTGCCCTGCGCGGCGGCGACGGTACGGGCGCCGGGGTCGTAGGCGTAGGAGCCCGGTACCGGAGTGCCGGTCGCCGCCTGAACGGGTGGGGCCGTCGCCAGCCCTATGCCCAGGACCAGCAGCGCAGCCCCCGTACGCCCTCCCATACGCGCCCTCTCACCGTTCCGCAACCGGACCGTGCCCATCCTGCCCCGGCAGTCCCGTGCGCATCCGGGGTATCGCGCAATTCCGGCCGCCCCCGACAGCACAAAACCCCGACCGCTCGGGCGGCCGGGGTCTGCTGAATTCGGTGTCGGGGTGGTCAGGAACCCGTGGGCACGGAGTCGGTCGCCTCCGTCCACAGGTCCTGCTCAGCGCGATCCGCCTGAATCTGGCGGTACACGAGGAGCCCGCCGATGGCGGCCAGTGCGACCAGGAGCAGCTTCTTCACCGCGCAACCTCGTCTTTCGTTGACGTAAGGGACCTCTGGCGCCCGACTATACACACCGGCCGATACCGATCGGTGACCTGCGTCGGGGCACCAACTGGCCATACGAAGCGGCGCGATGGAAGCGGATCTCGCCAGTCCGATGCGGCCCGCCGATGCGGCCCTCTTTGCGGCCCGTCGCCCCGCCGTTCCGCCGTCCCGTCCCGCCCCTACCACCGTTCCCACCGCGGCGCTCGTCGAGGCCCCGCACCGGGCCACACGCGGTCGGTACGTCCATCCGAGTGGTGTTCATCGGAACATCGACGCGCCACGGGCGTCGGTCCACCACTTCGCGATCCGCATACACATCATGAGGAAAGTACGCAAATCGCCCAACCCGAAAGTGAGGGGATCATGACTCAGAACCAGGTCAAGCAGCTGTGGACGGTCATCGTGACCGCCTTCCTCGCGCTGTTCACGGCGCTCGGACTCGTCACCACGACCGCCGCCGCGGCGGTACCGCAGAGCGAGGCGCCGCGCAACAGCAGCAGCGACGACGCGGCGACCGCCCCCGAGGCGGCGGCACCGCCACTGTCCACCTGGTCCTGGCTCCACGCCCGGTCCCTTCCCCCGACGATGAAGCAGCGCATCCGGGCCGAGGCCCACGGCAAGTCCCCCAGCTGCCGCCACCGGCCGCTCGACGACACGGCGACGACCGACGAACACTGCGACAGCGCCGACACCCCGGAACGGGCCGCCATCCCCGCACAGCAGCGCCCCATGATCCCCCTGCAGCGCTGACAGCGCCGCGCACGGCGCCCACGCCGTGCTCCTACCAGCACCTTTGACGTGACGGCGATTCGCGTACAACCGCACGCGCAGCACCGGCCCGGCCGCTCGCAAGAGCCGCCGGGCCTCGCCGCGTGTACCCCCCGGACCGGGACGTCAGTGGTGCCGGTACTGGTCGGTCATGTTCGGCGCCTGGCCGTGCAGCGTGATGGCGTTGAACGACACCCGGTCGCTGTGGGCCTGGAGCCGGCGGTCCTGCTCGATGCGCAGCCCCTCCGCGTTCTGCGTACCGCCGTTGCGCCGCCGCAGCAACACGACGACCAAGGCGACGACGACAGCGGTGAGCAAGCCGAAGAAAACACCTATCGCGACCACACGCCCCCCAGGTGACACCCCATGTGACCTGCCATGCAGAAGACCCCCGATCCTACCCGGACCGGGGTTCCTCGTCTGCGGCGAGTGCTGAAGACGGTGGGCATGCTCACCGAGCTTCTGGAACTTATCGGCTGGTGTCGGCCGTGAATGTCGAAGACCCCCAGCCGATACGACTGGGGGTCCTCGTGTCCGGTGGGGCTAACAGGATTTGAACCTGTGGCCTCATCCTTATCAGGGATGCGCTCTAACCAACTGAGCTATAGCCCCGCCGCGCTCTGCGGTGTATGTCCCGCGCGCTGACTCCTGAAGATTAGCGCACGAGGGGCGCAGTCCCAAAATCGGTTGTCCGGGACCTGCTCACTCGTCCTCGGCGAGCGTCAGCTCGACGCCGCCGACGAAGCCCGCGGAGAGGTTGTAGATGAACGCGCCGAGGGTCGCGAGCGCCGTCGCGAGGACCACGTCGATGACCGCGATGATCGTCGCGAACATCAACACATGGGGGAGGGACAGGAAGGACTGCAGGTCGAAGCCGTTCGACTCGTTGGAGCCGGTCGCCTCGGAGATCGTGCCGCCGACCGTGGAGAACACGCCCATCGCGTCCATCACCATCCACAGCACCGCGGCGGCCACGACCGTGCAGATGCCGAGCGCGATGGAGAGCAGGAAGCTGACCTTCATCACCGACCAGGGGTCGGCCTTGGCCACCCGCAGCCGTGCCTTGCGCACCCGGGGCGTCGTGCGGACTCCGGTGCGCGGGCGCCGTACGGCGTCCGACTGGTAGGCCTGCGGCGGGTGGTAGGGGTCGCCGCTCTGCTGCCCCTGCCGCTCGTCGGGCAGCGGCGAGGCCGGCTGCTGACCTCGGGTGTCCGTCACGGTTCCCCCCTGGGATCCCTGGGTGTCGGAAGAGGGCGCGCCCTTGGCGGGCGCCTTGATCGCCTGGAGGTTGGTGGTCTGCGGGTCGTTCGCAGGTGAGACATGCGCGGCGGAGCCACGGCCGCCGCCGTCCGTTCCCGTACTGGTACCGGTCGGTCCGGCGCCCGTGGCTCCGCTCACGATGCTCACTCCTCGTGCTACTCGGCCGAGGGCGACTCACCCTCGTCCGTGCCGGTGGTCACGGCGTCCTCGGCGGTCTCGTCCACGGCCACGTCGCCGTCGACTTCCTCCGCCTCGCGCCCCGCCTCGGCGTTACGGGCGATGCCGACCACGGCATCGCGCTTGCCCAGATTGATCAGTTGGACGCCCATGGTGTCACGGCCCGTCTCCCTGATCTCGTTGACTCGCGTACGAATCACACCGCCCGAGAGGGTGATGGCGAGGATCTCGTCGGTCTCCTCGACCACCAGCGCGCCGACCAGCGAACCGCGGTCCTCCACGATCTTGGCGGCCTTGATGCCGAGGCCGCCGCGGCCCTGGACGCGGTACTCGTCGACGCGGGTCCGCTTCGCGTACCCACCGTCAGTGGCAGTGAACACGAACGTACCGGGTCGCACCACATTCATCGAGAGCAGTTCGTCCCCGTCACGGAAACTCATGCCCTTGACGCCCGAGGTGGCACGGCCCATCGGACGCAGTGTGTCGTCCGACGCGGTGAACCTGATCGACTGCGCCTTCTTGCTGATCAGCAGCAGGTCGTCGTCGGCCGAGACCAGCTCCGCGCCGATCAGCTCGTCGTCGCCGCCCTCCTCGCGCTCACGGAGGTTGATGGCGATGACACCGCCCGAGCGCGGGGAGTCGTAGTCCTTCAGCGGCGTCTTCTTCACCAGGCCGGACTTGGTGGCCAGCACCAGGTACGGCACCGCCTCGTAGTCGCGGATGGCGAGGATCTCGGCGATCGCCTCGTCCGGCTGGAAGGCCAGCAGGTTCGCCACGTGCTGACCGCGCGCGTCCCGGCCGGCCTCGGGCAGCTCGTAGCCCTTGATGCGGTAGACGCGGCCCTTGTTCGTGAAGAACAGCAGCCAGTGGTGTGTGGTGGAGACGAAGAAGTGGTCGACGATGTCGTCTTCCTTCAGCTTCGTGCCCCGCACGCCCTTGCCGCCGCGCCTCTGCGCCCGGTAGTCGTCGGTCTTGGTCCGCTTGATGTAGCCGCCGCGGGTGACCGTGACGACGATGTCCTCTTCGGCGATCAGGTCCTCGATGGACATGTCGCCCTCGTAGGGGATCAGCTTCGTCTTGCGGTCGTCGCCGTACTTCTCGACGATCGCGGCCAGTTCCTCGCTGACGATGCCGCGCTGACGGACCGGCGAGGCGAGGATCGCGTTGTACTCGGTGATCTTCGCCTGTAGCTCGTCGTGCTCCTGGACGATCTTCTGCCGCTCCAGTGCCGCCAGGCGCCGCAGCTGCATCTCGAGGATCGCGTTCGCCTGGATCTCGTCGATCTCCAGGAGGTCCATCAGGCCGTGGCGGGCGACGTCGACGGTGTCACTGCGCCGGATCAGCGCGATGACCTCGTCGATCGCGTCGAGCGCCTTGAGCAGACCGCGCAGGATGTGCGCGCGCTCCTCCGCCTTGCGCAGCCGGAAGCGCGTACGGCGGACGATGACCTCGATCTGGTGCGTCACCCAGTGGCGGATGAACGCGTCCAGCGACAGCGTGCGCGGTACGCCGTCGACCAGCGCGAGCATGTTCGCGCCGAAGTTCGTCTGCAGGTCGGTGTGCTTGTACAGGTTGTTCAGGACGACCTTGGCGACCGCGTCCCGCTTCAGCACGATGACCAGGCGCTGGCCGGTGCGCGAGGACGTCTCGTCGCGGACGTCGGCGATGCCGCCGATCTTGCCGTCCTTCACCAGGTCGGCGATCTTCTGCGCAAGGTTGTCCGGGTTCACCTGGTACGGCAGCTCGGTGACCACCAGGCACTGCCGGTTCTGAATCTCCTCGACCTCGATCACCGCGCGCATGGTGATCGAACCGCGGCCGGTGCGGTAGGCCTCCTCGATGCCCTTGCGGCCCACGACGAGCGCGCCGGTCGGGAAGTCGGGGCCCTTGATGCGCTCGATCAGCGCGTCCAGCAGCTCCTCGTGCGAGGCCTCGGGGTTCTCCAGGTACCACTGGGCGCCGGCGGCGACCTCGCGCAGGTTGTGCGGCGGGATGTTGGTCGCCATGCCGACCGCGATCCCGGCCGAGCCGTTGATCAGCAGGTTCGGGAAGCGGGAGGGCAGGACGGTCGGTTCCTGGGAACGGCCGTCGTAGTTGTCCGTGAAGTCGACGGTCTCCTCATCGATGTCGCGGACCATCTCCATCGACAGCGGCGCCATCTTGCACTCGGTGTAGCGCATCGCCGCGGCCGGGTCGTTGCCCGGGGAGCCGAAGTTGCCGTTGGAGTCCACCAGCGGCATCCGCATCGACCACGGCTGGGCGAGGCGCACCAGGGCGTCGTAGATCGAGGAGTCACCGTGCGGGTGGTAGTTGCCCATGACGTCGCCGACGACGCGGGCGCACTTGTAGAAGCCGCGCTCGGGGCGGTAGCCGCCGTCGTACATCGCGTACAGCACGCGGCGGTGGACGGGCTTGAGGCCGTCCCGGACGTCGGGCAGCGCACGCGAGACGATGACGGACATCGCGTAGTCGAGGTAGGAGCGCTGCATCTCCGTCTCGAGCCCGACGGGCTCGACACGCTGGGCGATGACGCCGTCACCTTCGGGGGTGACGGGGGTGTTCTCGTCGGCCATTGCTGGTGAAGATCCTTTCTGCGGCGGTCAGCTGAGACCGACTCAGATGTCGAGGAAGCGGACGTCCTTGGCGTTGCGCTGGATGAACTGGCGGCGTGCCTCGACGTCCTCGCCCATCAGGACCGAGAACAGCTCGTCGGCCTGGGCGGCGTCGTCGAGGGTGACCTGGCCGAGGACGCGGTGCTCCTGGTCCATGGTGGTCACGCGCAGCTCCTCGGCGTTCATCTCGCCGAGACCCTTGAAGCGCTGGATCGAGTCCTCGCGCACGCGCTTGCCGCGCTGGCGGCCCAGCTCCAGCAGGGCGTCGCGCTCGCGGTCGGAGTAGGCGTACTCGATGTCGTCCTTGCCCCACTTGATCTTGTAGAGCGGCGGGCGGGACAGGAACACGTGCCCGGCCTCGACCAGCGGCCGCATGAAGCGGAACAGGAAGGTCAGCAGCAGCGTGTTGATGTGCTGGCCGTCGACATCGGCGTCCGCCATCAGGATGATCTTGTGATAGCGGAGCTTCTCGATGTCGAAGTCCTCGTGCACACCCGTGCCGAAGGCGGAGATCAGCGCCTGGATCTCCTGGTTCTGCAGGATCTTGTCGATCCGCGCCTTCTCGACGTTGAGGATCTTGCCGCGGATCGGGAGGATCGCCTGGTACTCCGGGTTGCGGCCGGACTTGGCCGAGCCGCCGGCGGAGTCACCCTCGACGATGAAGATCTCGCACTTGGTGGGGTCGTTCGACTGGCAGTCGGAGAGCTTGCCGGGCAGGGACGCCGTCTCCAGCAGGCCCTTGCGGCGGGTCAGGTCACGGGCCTTGCGCGCGGCCACGCGCGCGGTGGCGGCCTGGATACCCTTGCGGATGATGTCCGCGGCCTCGTTCGGGTTGCGGTCGAGCCAGTCGGTGAGGTGCTCGTAGACCGCCTTCTGCACGAAGGTCTTCGCCTCCGTGTTGCCCAGCTTGGTCTTGGTCTGGCCCTCGAACTGCGGCTCGCTCAGCTTGACCGAGATGATCGCGGTCAGGCCCTCGCGGATGTCGTCACCGGTGAGGTTGTCGTCCTTCTCACGCAGCAGCTTCTTGTCGCGCGCGTACTTGTTGATCAGGGACGTCAGCGCGGCGCGGAAGCCCTCTTCGTGGGCACCGCCCTCGTGGGTGTGGATGATGTTCGCGAAGGAGTACACACCCTCGCTGTAGCCGCTGTTCCACTGCATCGCGACCTCGAGGGACAGGCTCTTGTCCTTGTCCTCGGCCTCCAGGTCGATGACGGTGGGGTGGACCACCTCGCCCTTGCGGGCGTTGAGGTACTTCACGAAGTCGACGATGCCGCCCTCGTAGTGGTACGTGACGGTCTTCGCCTCGTCCTTCTCGTCGGCGCCCGCCTCGTCCGCCCCGGCGGTGGCCTTCGCCGACTCGCGCTCGTCGGTGAGCTTGATCGTCAGGCCCTTGTTGAGGAACGCCATCTCCTGGAAACGCCGCGACAGCGTCTCGAAGGAGTACTCCGTGGTCTCGAAGATGTCCGGGTCGGCCCAGAAGGTGACCGAGGTGCCGGTCTCCTGCGTCGCCTCGTGCTGGGCCAGCGGCGCCGTCGGGACGCCCATCTTGTAGTCCTGCGTCCAGCGGTGCCCGTCGGTCCTGACCTCGACGGAGACCTTGCTCGACAGGGCGTTCACGACGGACACGCCCACGCCGTGCAGACCACCGGAGACCGCGTAACCGCCGCCGCCGAACTTGCCGCCCGCGTGCAGGACCGTCAGCACGACCTCGACGGCGGGCTTGCCCTCGGAGGGCACGATGCCCACCGGGATGCCGCGGCCGTTGTCGACGACGCGCACTCCGCCGTCGGGGAGGATCGTCACGTCGATCGTGTCCGCGTGGCCGGCCAGCGCCTCGTCGACGGAGTTGTCGACGACCTCGTACACGAGGTGGTGCAGTCCGCGCTCGCCGGTCGAGCCGATGTACATGCCGGGTCGCTTGCGGACCGCGTCCAGACCCTCGAGGACGGTGATGGCGCTGGCGTCGTACGAGGCCGTGACCTCACCGCTCGAGGTGCTCGCCGCGTTGTCCGCGCCGGCGTCGGTGGACGGGATGTTCTCGTTGGGGTTGCCGGAATCGGCCACGAAGCGCCCTTTCTGGCACAGCACAAGCCAGGCTCCTGGGGGGTCCCCCTGTGGAGGAGGGTTGCCGGAGCGGCTGCGGCATGGTGCGTTGGTAAGCCTTGATCAGCGTTGCTCAGCGTTTCCCGGACGGTCCCCGGGTTTGGGGCGGGATCGGCTTCCAGTCTACCGGTAGCACTGACATCGATGGGGGTTTGCCGGTACCTGAGTCCCGATGTGGCGCCCTGAACCGGCCTCTTCCGACTCCCGATATACGGAAGGGGGCTCCAAGAGGCTCACAGCGGCACTCAGCGCCTCGGGCTGTCAACCCTTTGCTACTCGCGAGTCAGGTGCCGTTTCGTACGTTTATGCGGCGATTTTGTGTGTCTTGCCGTGCACGCGTGCGTGCGTTCCGTACGCGGGGGTGGGCAGCACCGCGCGCGACCCGGCGCGCACGCGCGTAGAGGTGTGGATTCGGTGTGACGTCCCTCACTCGGGCACGCCGACGCGGTCTGCGGCCGCGCTCAGCCGTAGGTGTCGCCCGGCCCGGCGCTGCCGGGGGCACGCAGGGGGCCGTAGCGGCGCACGGGGCCGCCCGGGCCCAGCACCTTGATCATGCGGACCGCGCCGTGTCCCAGGTCCTCGTTGAGCCGCGCGACCAGCGTCGGCGCGAGCAGCCGGAGGTTGGTCGCCCAGGCCGTGGAGTCGCAGCGCACCACCAGCACGCGCTCGTCCTCGTCGTACTTCTCCGGCACGCAGTGCTTGGCCACGTCCTCGCCGACGATCTGCGGCCAGCGGCCCATGACACCGCCCACCGCGGCCGGCGTCTCCCAGCCCCGCTCGGTGATCAGCCGGTTGATGGCCGCACCGAGCGCCATCGGGTCGCGTCCGTCCGCGCGCGCTCCGGAGCGCAGGCCACCACGGCGCGCCTGCTTCTTCTGCTGCGCCGCGTCGCCACGCGCGCGCGCGGCCTCCTTCGCGGCCCGGAGCGCCACGCGCGCGAGGTCGACACCGGAAGGCTCCGGCGCCTTCTTCGGCTGGTTCTCCGGCTGCTGTGCGGTCATACGCGCGTCACCTCGCCGTCCGCCACCGCGTACCGCGCTCCGCTGAGCACGTGCGGTACGTCGTCGTCGACCGCCGCCGTCACGAGCACCTGCTCGCCGGGCGCCACCAGTTCCGCCAACCGCTCCCGGCGGCGGGCGTCCAGCTCGGCGAAGACGTCGTCGAGGACGAGCACCGGCTCGTTGCCCTCGGCGCGCAGCAGGTCGTAGGAGGCCAGGCGCAGGGCGAGGGCGTAGGACCAGGACTCGCCGTGCGAGGCGTAGCCCTTGGCGGGCAGCTGGCCGAGCTTGAGCATCAGGTCGTCGCGGTGCGGGCCGACGAGGGTGACGCCCCGTTCGATCTCCTGCTTGCGGACGTCCGCGAGCGCCGCCATGAGCTGTGCGTAGAGATCCTCACGCGCGTGTGCCTCGCCGGGCGCGGACGGCTTGTACTCCAGACCGATCGGTCCGCCGCCCGGGGCCAGCTGCTCGTACGCCTTGTCGGCCAGCGGCTGGAGCGCGGCGATCAGGTCGAGGCGCTGGGCGAGCAGTTCGGCGCCGGCGCGCGCGAGGTGCTGGTCCCACACGTCGAGCGTGGACAGGTCCATGGCGCGGCCGCCGTGCCGGCGGGCCAGCGCGGCCGTCTTGAGCAGGGTGTTGCGCTGTTTCAGCACGCGCTCGTAGTCGGAGCGCACGCCCGCCATGCGCGGGGAGCGCGCGGTGATCAGCTCGTCCAGGAACCGCCGCCGCTCCCCCGGATCGCCCTTGACCAGGGCGAGGTCCTCCGGCGCGAACATCACGGTCCGCACGATGCCGAGGATGTCCCGGGGCTTCACCTGCGAGGACCGGTTGATGCGGGCGCGGTTGGCCTTGCCGGGGTTCAGCTCCAGCTCGATCAGCTGCTGCCGCTCACCCTGCCGTACCTGGGCGCGTACGACGGCCCGCTCGGCGCCCATGCGTACGAGCGGGGCGTCGGAGGCGACGCGGTGGCTGCCGAGGGTGGCGAGGTAGCCCACCGCTTCCACCAGGTTGGTCTTGCCCTGCCCGTTGGGGCCGACGAACGCGGTGACGCCGGCCTCCAGCGGGACCTCGGCCCGGGGATAGGAGCGGAAGTCGGCCAGCGACAGATGCGTGACGTGCATGGTCGTTCGCCGACCTCCCCAACCTTCGGGTAGTGCCTGTACTGCTTCTCGTGGCGCGCTGTGTCGTCGCGCGTTTCTCGTGGCGCGTTTTCCCAGGCGTGTTTCCTGGGCGCGCTACTTCTTCTCGACCGCGTGGCCGCCGAACTGATTGCGCAGCGCAGCGATCATCTTCATCTGCGGCGAGTCCTCCTGGCGGGAGGCGAACCGCGCGAACAGCGACGCGGTGATCGCCGGCAGCGGCACCGCGTTGTCGATCGCGGCCTCCACAGTCCAGCGTCCCTCACCGGAGTCCTGTGCGTAACCGCGCAGGCCCTGAAGGTGCTCGTCCTCGTCGAGGGCGTTCACCGCGAGGTCCAGCAGCCACGAGCGGATGACCGTGCCCTCCTGCCAGGAGCGGAAGACCTCGCGGACGTTCTCCACGGAGTCGACCTTCTCCAGCAGCTCCCAGCCCTCGGCGTAGGCCTGCATCATCGCGTACTCGATGCCGTTGTGGACCATCTTCGCGAAGTGGCCCGCGCCGACCTTGCCGGCGTGCACCGCGCCGAAGTCGCCCTCCGGCTTGAGCGCGTCGAAGACCGGCTGGACCTTGGCGACGTTCTCGGCGTCGCCGCCGTACATCAGGGCGTAGCCGTTCTCCAGGCCCCAGACGCCGCCGGAGACACCGCAGTCGACGAAGCCGATGCCCTTGGCGGCCAGCTCCCGCGCGTGCCTCTCGTCGTCGGTCCAGCGGGAGTTGCCGCCGTCCACCACCACGTCACCGGGCTGCAGCAGCTCGGCCAGCTGGTCGATGGTCGACTGGGTGGGCTCGCCCGCCGGGACCATCACCCACACCACGCGCGGGCCGGACAGCTTGCCCACAAGTTCCTGAAGGCTGTGGACATCCGCGACGTCGGGGTTGCGGTCGTATCCGATGACGGTGTGGCCGGCGCGGCGGATCCGCTCGCGCATGTTGCCGCCCATCTTGCCGAGGCCGACGAGACCGAGCTCCATCAGTGGTGTTCCTTAAGGTCGCTGTGTGGCGTGCGGGGCACCTTGGCACCCGTGGGGCACCCTCGTACCCCTGTCCGAGCCTAATCCCGGACGGTCGCGCACAGCTGTGGGCACAGGCGCTCAGACGTGGGCCCTCACCTGGGGATTTCGGTGGGCGGTGGTCCACAGGCTGTGGACCACCGCGCGCCTTCGCTCCGGAGTCGGGGCGGATCAGCCGCTCAGGCGCACCGGCATGATCAGGTACTTGTACGCGTCGTCCGCCTCGGCGTCCACGGCCGGCTTGCCGCTCAGCAGCGCGGGCTTGGTGGACGTGGTGAACGACAGCTGCGCCACCGGCGAGTCGATCGCGCTCAGGCCGTCCAGCAGGAAGGTCGGGTTGAAGGCGATGGAGATGTCGTCGCCCTCCAGCTGGGCGTCGACCCTTTCCACAGCCTGTGCGTCGTCGCTGGAGCCGGCCTCCAGGATCAGCACGCCCTGCTCGAAGCTCAGCCGCACCGGGGTGTTGCGCTCGGCGACCAGGGCCACACGCTTGACGGCCTCCACGAATGGGGCGGTCTCGATCACGGCGACGGAGTTGAACTCCGTCGGGAACAGCGTGCGGTACTTCGGCAGGTCGCCCTCGAGCAGACGGGTCGTGGTGCGGCGGCCGGCGCCCTCGAAGCCGATCAGGCCCTCACCGGCGCCCGAGCCGGACAGCGCCAGGATCACGCTGTCGCCGCTGGTGAGCGCCTTGGCGGTGTCCTGGAGGGTCTTGGCGGGCACCAGGGCGACCGCGGAGACGTCCGGGTTCTCCGGCTTCCACAGGAACTCGCGGACCGCGAAGCGGTAGCGGTCGGTGGAGGCCAGGGTGACCGTGTCGCCCTCGATCTCGATGCGCACACCGGTGAGGACCGGCAGCGTGTCGTCACGCCCGGCGGCGATGGCCACCTGCGAGACGGCGGCGGCGAAGACCTCGCCGGGGACCGTGCCGGTCGCGTTCGGCATCTGCGGCAGCGCCGGGTACTCCTCCACAGGCAGGGTGTGCAGGGTGAACCGGGACGACCCACAGACCACCGTCGCCCGTACACCGTCTGTGGAAATCTCCACGGGCCGGTTGGGGAGCGCGCGGGAGATGTCGGCGAGCAGACGGCCGGACACCAGGACCGTGCCCTCCTCCTCGACCTCGGCCTCGACGCTCACGCGAGCGGAGACCTCGTAGTCGAAGCTGGACAGGCTCAGCTGGCCGTCCTCCGCCTTCAGCAGCAGGCCGGCGAGGACAGGCGCCGGCGGACGGGCCGGGAGGCTGCGGGCCGCCCAGGCCACTGCCTCCGCGAGTACGTCGCGTTCCACCCGGATCTTCACGGTAAGCCGCCTCCTGCTGTTGCCGGCGCTTGTCGCCCTGCTTCGCCTTCGTCGTCTGTCGCGGTGTCACGGGCCCCGTCGAGGGGAAGGACACCGGGACCAGTCTGACGCACCGCACTGACAGTAGGTGCCCGTCGGGGTCAAGTCGCGACGAGGGGCAGTCGGTCAACCGACAGCGAGTTGTGCACAGGCCCCGCTTCGAAACGAATTCCTCGCTCTCTCTAGTCGTTGGTAGTAGTAGGGCCTGTGGATACCGTGGATAACCTCGTTTGTGCAGGTCAGAGCCCAAATTTTGTCCACCGGACCTGTGGGTGGAGGCGGTGGACAACCGGGGCCTTCTGTGGAGAACAGAAAGTTCTGCACACACCATCAACAGGGCGGGGCGAGTTCTCCCCAGAAGCGTCCCCAGGTTTACCCACGTTTCCCACAGCCCAACCCGGCAGCTTCGTGTGACGGCTTTCACTCGACGCGGTGAGAAGGCGCGTCGGCTTGCCGAACAGTGGACAGACATGTGGAGAAGCGGGCGATCTCTGGGGACAACGGCCCTCAGCCTGTGGGTTACCCGTGGACAACTTCATGCACAGGGTGTGGACCGGCGAGTTGTCCACACCCTGTGGATCTTCCTCGTCCACGGATCCACAGGCACGTGAGCTGGGCCGATGACTTTCCCCCAGGCTCCCCTGTGGACGCGATCTGGACAACTCGGCAGTCCCCAGGATGTGGACGCGAAAAAGTCCCCGAATCTGTGGAGAGAGGCCGTAACCCGGCAGGTAATCGAACATGAGATGACAGATGTACGACGGTGAGGGGAGCGGGTCGGAGGTCGTCGAAGGCCCGGGGGAGGTCCGCCGAAGGTCATCGGAGGCCGTCGGAGGGCGTCGAGGGGGGGGGTGCTGGGGCCGGCGGGAGCCGGGCGGCACGCCCGGACGTGGCTGAGGGCCCAGTCCCGGAGACCTGGAGGGCGCCCGCAGTGACCCGCTGTGCGCCCCTCGGAGACCCGCAGGGCGCCCCTGGACACGACTGAGGGCGCCCCGGAGACCCGGAGGCGCCCTCGGACGGTCGTCCGCCGTGGTGGCGTCAGCCGTTCTTGATGCGGTTGGTCAGCTCGGTGACCTGGTTGTAGATGGAGCGCCGCTCGGCCATCAGATTGCGGATCTTGCGGTCCGCGTGCATCACCGTCGTGTGGTCCCGGCCGCCGAACAGCGCACCGATCTTCGGCAGCGACAGATCCGTCAGCTCACGGCACAGGTACATGGCGATCTGCCGGGCGGTCACCAGCGCGCGCCCACGCGACGTGCCGCACAGGTCCTCGACCGTCAGCCCGAAGTAGTCCGCCGTCGCGCTCATGATCGCCGTGGAGGTGATCTCCGGCGCCGAGTCCTCGCCCCCCGGGATCAGGTCCTTGAGGACGATCTCCGTCAGGCCCAGGTCCACCGGCTGCCGGTTGAGCGACGCGAACGCCGTCACCCGGATCAGCGCGCCCTCCAGCTCACGGATGTTCCGCGAGATCCGGGAGGCGATGAACTCCAGCACCTCCGGCGGCGCGTTCAGCTGCTCCTGCACCGCCTTCTTGCGCAGGATCGCGATCCGCGTCTCCAGCTCGGGCGGCTGGACGTCGGTGATCAGTCCCCACTCGAACCGGTTGCGCAGCCGGTCCTCCAGCGTGACCAGCTGCTTCGGCGGCCGGTCGGAGGACAGCACGATCTGCTTGTTGGCGTTGTGGAGCGTGTTGAAGGTGTGGAAGAACTCCTCCTGCGTCGACTCCTTGTCCGCGAGGAACTGGATGTCGTCGACGAGCAGGATGTCCATCTCCCGGTACCGCTTGCGGAAGCTGTCGCCCTTGCCGTCGCGGATGGAGTTGATGAACTCGTTGGTGAACTCCTCCGAGCTCACGTACCGCACGCGCGTGCCCGGGTACAGGCTGCGCGCGTAGTGCCCGATGGCGTGCAGCAGGTGCGTCTTGCCGAGGCCGGACTCGCCGTAGATGAACAGCGGGTTGTACGCCTTCGCCGGCGCCTCCGCCACGGCCACCGCGGCCGCGTGCGCGAACCGGTTGGAGGCGCCGATGACGAACGTGTCGAACAGGTACTTCGGGTTCAGCCGCGCGGTCGGCTCCCCGGGACCGGAGGCCGGCGCGGGCTGCGCGGCCAGCGGTCCGGGCGCCCCGGTGGTGGGCAGGTTCGAGCCCACGGGACCGCCGCGGTGCACGTGCCCGGAGCCGGCCGGCGGCTCGGGCAGTTCACGGCGGCCGCCGTCGCGCTGGTCGTAGTCACGGTCGTAGTCGCGCTGGGGACGGGTGTCGCGGTTGTCGTGGGCGTCGCGGCGGTCGTACTCACCGCGGGGCTGGTCGTAGGACGGCCGCTCCGTGGCGGGCGGCCGGTAGTCCGCCGACGACGGAGAGGCGTACGGGTCCTTCGCCGGGCCGCCGGACGCGTAGGGGTCGTTTCCGCTCGGCCCGGAGCCGTACGGATCCTTGCCGCCGGGCGCCGAGGCGTACGGGTCCTTCGCAGGCCCACCCGACGCATAGGGGTCCTTGCCGCCCGGCCCGGAGCCGTACGGGTCCTTCGCGCCGTGTCCACCGGAGCCGTACAGATCGCGCTCCGGAAAACCGAGCCGTTGCTGCTGCCAGCCGTAGTCGTCCTGGGAGGGACGCGGCCAGGCGCCGGGCTCGGGGCGCTGGTACTCGGAGGGGTAGGCGGGGCGGGCCGTGGGGAGCTGGTCGCCGGGCTCGCCGCGGTGCCGGCCGTAGCCCTCGTACTGGTCGTACTGCGGGGCGGCGGGCGGCTCGGGCTCCTCGTAGCGCGATTCCTCGTACCGAGGTTCCTCGTAGCGCGACTGCTGCGGAGCGGCCGGTGCGGCAGGGGCCGCGGGCTCACCCGCCGAGTCGTCGACGGTGATCGCGATCCGGATCGGCCGGCCGCACTCGCGGCTGAGGGTCTCGCTGACGATCGGCGCGAGACGCCCCTCGAGGACGTTCTTCGCGAACTCGTTCGGTACGGCGAGCAGGGCCGTGTCGGCGACGAGCGCCAGCGGCTGGGTGCGCCGGATCCAGTGCTCGTCCTTCCCCTCGACCCCCTGACCGCGTCCCTCGCCGAGGAGCTGTTCCAGCACTCGTGGCCACACTGCGGCAAGATCGGCAGGTACGTCAGCCACAGGGCACGCTCTCTCAGAGAGTCCCTCGAACGTGTGGTTCGGGGACGGGTCGGGATGTGAATCGGGTGGTTGAGGGGACAAGGGAACGAATCGGAGTCAAGCCACGGTAGTCAGCGCGGCGGGTACGGTTCAAGTTGTTGTCCCCAGGCTGTGGACAAGTGTCTCCCGGTGACCGTCGGTTTGACCGGATGGCGTAGTCCCGCGTACCGTAACCAGGTCGAGTTGTCGATGGCTGCTGCCGCCTGCCTCCGATGGGCACAGATCGCGAACACGGTGATCGGACAGCGGTGCACTCGGGCGTAACGCGAGCTACTCGTGGGCGCACGGTGACAGCCAGGACGGCACCCCGCCAACCCCGATTCTTTCTGGAGCCCCCGAGTGAGCAAGCGCACCTTCCAGCCGAACAACCGTCGTCGCGCGAAGACCCACGGCTTCCGGCTGCGTATGCGCACCCGTGCCGGCCGCGCGATTCTCGCGTCCCGCCGTGGCAAGGGTCGCGCCCGCCTGTCCGCCTGATCCCGATCAGGTCATGACGTCGTGCTGCCCACCGAAAACCGGCTGAGGCGGCGCGAGGACTTCGCGACCGCGGTACGACGAGGGCGCCGGGCAGCCCGCCCGTCCCTCGTCGTCCATTTTCGCAGCGGTGCCACGGACCCGCACGTGCCAGGGGAGAGCGCTCCCCCGCCGCGTGCGGGTTTCGTCGTGAGCAAGGCCATCGGCGGCGCGGTCGTGCGCAACACGGTGAAGCGCAGGCTTCGCCATCTGATGCGCGACCGGGTCACCCAGCTGCCCCCCGGTAGCCTGGTAGTCGTACGAGCGCTGCCCGGTGCGGGTGACGCCGACCATGCACAGCTGGCCCGAGACCTGGACGCCGCCCTTCAGCGGCTGCTGGGAGGGGGCGCGCGATGAAGTACCCACTGCTGGCCCTGATCAAGCTCTACCAGTGGACGATCAGTCCGCTGCTCGGGCCGGTGTGCAGGTACTACCCGTCGTGCTCCCACTACGGCTACACGGCGATCGACCGGCACGGTGCGATCAAGGGAACAGCGCTCACAGCCTGGCGGATTCTGCGGTGCAATCCGTGGTCGCCGGGCGGTGTGGACCATGTTCCGCCGCGCAAGCGCCCGCGGTGGCACGAAATGCTGCGTGACGCCTGGCGTGCACGCAGGGGCGGGCCCTCCGCCGCCGAACCGGCCACCGACGGGGAGATCCCTTCGAGCCCGGCCGCAGAGACCCCGCCCCATGCCCAAGGAGCATGATTAGTGGACACGATTGCCAGCCTCTTCAGTTTCATCACCTGGCCCGTCTCCTGGGTCATCGTCCAGTTCCACAAGATGTACGGCGCGATCTTCGGCGCCGACACCGGGTGGGCCTGGGGCCTGTCCATCGTGTCCCTGGTGATCCTGATCCGCATCTGCCTGATCCCGCTCTTCGTGAAGCAGATCAAGTCGACGCGCGCGATGCAGACGCTCCAGCCGGAGATGAAGAAGATCCAGGAGCGCTACAAGAACGACAAGCAGCGTCAGTCCGAAGAGATGATGAAGCTGTACAAGGAGACGGGTACCAACCCGCTCTCCTCGTGCCTTCCCATCCTGGCTCAGTCGCCGTTCTTCTTCGCCCTGTACCACGTGCTCAACGGCATCGCGACGGGCAAGACCATCGGTGTCATCAACGACCCGCTGCTCGCCAGTGCCCGTAAGGCACACATCTTCGGTGCCCCGCTCGCCGCGAAGTTCACGGACAGCGCCGACAAGGTCGCCTCGCTCGGCGCCACGCTGACCGACGTCCGTGTCGTGACCGCGATCATGATCGTCCTGATGTCGGCGTCGCAGTTCTACACGCAGCGCCAGCTGATGACGAAGAACGTCGACACCACGGTGAAGACGCCGTTCATGCAGCAGCAGAAGATGCTGATGTACGTCTTCCCGGTCATGTTCGCCGTCTTCGGCATCAACTTCCCGGTCGGTGTCCTCGTCTACTGGCTGACCACCAACGTGTGGACCATGGGCCAGCAGATGTACGTCATCCACAACAACCCCACCCCGGGTTCCAAGGCCCAGGCCGCCTACCTGGAGCGCCTGCACAAGCACGTCACGCACCACGGCAAGGTCGCCCGGCGCCGGGACAAGGTCATCATCAAGGCCATCGTCGCCAAGGGCCGTGACCGCAACGAGTTCGAGCGCAAGTTCATCAACGGCCTGAGCAAGGCCGGCCTGGCCGCCCAGACCGACGGCACGGTGATCCGCAGCGAGAGCCAGACGGTGGTCGAGACCGAGGACGGCACGACCATCACCGGTGGCCAGCCCAAGCGGCAGCAGCCCAAGCGGCAGTCCAAGGCCCAGCGCCAGTCGGGCGCGACGAAGGCGGGCGATGAGCCCTCGTCCACCGGTCCCTCGCTGAGCAAGTCCGACGAGCCGGAGGACACCAAGCCCGCCGATGCCGCCGGCAAGGCCGCCCCGAAGCAGGGCTCCGGTACCCGCAGCAAGGCCCAGTCCGGCCAGCGCAAGGGTCCGCAGCGGCCCAAGTCCCCGTCCAAGAAGTAAGAAGGAGCCCATCCCGTGACGGAAGGCACCACCTCCGCCGCTGCCGAGGGTGCAGACACCCTCACCCGCCTGGAGCAGGAGGGCGAGATCGCGGCGGACTACCTCGAGGGTCTGCTGGACATCGCCGACCTCGACGGCGACATCGACATGGACGTCGAGGGCGACCGGGCCTCCGTGTCGATCGTCAGCGATACGGGCAGCCGCGACCTGCAGAAGCTGGTCGGCCGTGACGGCGAGGTGCTCGAGGCACTGCAGGAGCTGACGCGGCTCGCCGTGCACCGGGAGACCGGAGACCGCAGTCGGCTGATGCTGGACGTCGCCGGCTACCGGGCCAAGAAGCGCTCCGAGCTGTCGGAGCTCGGCGCCAAGGCCGCCGCCGAGGTCAAGAGCAGCGGTGAGGCCAAGCGGCTCAAGCCGATGACCCCGTTCGAGCGGAAGGTCGTCCACGACGCGGTGAAGGCCGCCGGCCTCCGCAGCGAGTCCGAGGGCGAAGAGCCGCAGCGCTTCGTCGTCGTCCTGCCCAACTGACGTCGGTACGTACGTCACTCCGGCCCCGTCTGTTGCGCAGGCGGGGCCGGACTTTGTCAGCCTGTAGTTCTGGTGATAGGCGCCGCCGGCGCTGATGCGGTACGGAAGGACGGTCCCCGTGACGGAGGCAGCGGAGCTCCCCCCTGCGCCCGAGCAGGCGCGCGACGTGTTCGGTGATCGCTTCACGGATGCGGTCCGATACGCCGAGCTCCTGGCCGAGGCCGGTGTGCAGCGTGGGCTCATCGGGCCGCGGGAGGTGCCGCGCCTGTGGGAGCGGCACCTGCTGAACTGTGCGGTGCTCTCGGAGGTCGTCCCCGAGGGTGTGACCGTGTGCGACGTGGGCTCCGGGGCGGGTCTGCCAGGAATCCCGCTGGCGCTGGTGCGCGAGGACATCAAGATCACTCTGTTGGAGCCGTTGCTGCGTCGTACGACCTTCCTGACGGAGGTCGTGGAGCTGCTCGGGCTCGACCATGTGACCGTGGTGCGCGGCCGCGCCGAGGAGGTCATGGGCAAGCTGCCTCCCGTCCATGTCGTCACGGCCCGTGCGGTCGCCCCGCTGGACCGGCTGGCCACCTGGGGCATCCCGCTGCTGCGTCCCTACGGCGAGATGCTCGCGCTCAAGGGCGACACCGCGGAGGAGGAGCTGAAGAGCGCGGCCACGGCACTGAGCAAGTTGGGTGCGGTGGAGACGTCGATCCTGCATGTCGGTGAGGGCGTGGTGGATCCCCTGTCGACCGTGGTGCGGGTCGAGGTCGGTGAGAGCCCCGGTGGCGTGCGGTTCGCGGCGAAGCGTGCGAAGGCGGCACGGACGGGACGGACGCGCCGGCGGCGTTGATCGCCTCCGACGACGAGACGTACTCCACACAAGCTGCCCCTCGTACGCCTGACGGAGTGTCGCGGCAGTTCGGCCTGGCGTGCTGTGCATCGTGTTTCACGTGAAACGTCGCTCACTGCTGCACGGCATCATCAGTCGGGGCCGCGCTGCGGCCGAACCCCGCGACCGTAAGCCCCTCGGTTCACTCGATGAGCCCCCTGTCGACGAGACAGGGTCCCCCTTGAGGGGCACGGAGTTGTCCACAGAGGTGGATTTCTCCACAGAAGACCAGACCTCACTGGTTCACGACCCCGAAGACATGCGAGGCTCTGTTCATTGCGAGCCTGAAGTCGAGGAGAGTGAATCCTTGCGGTCCGACGCCAACATCGCGGGACCGATGACCGATCCGGTCCCCGGTCCCCGTACTGAGTCCATCGGGGACGATGTTTCACGTGAAACACCGCCCCCGATGGACGACACCCCGATCGGTCGTGCTGCCCAACTGGCGGTGGAGGCTCTGGGCCGCGCCGGCGAAGGTCTGCCGCGACCGGAGCAGACCCGTTTGATCGTGGTCGCCAACCAGAAGGGCGGCGTCGGCAAGACGACGACGACCGTCAACCTTGCCGCCTCGCTGGCACTGCACGGCGGCCGGGTGCTGGTGATCGACCTCGATCCGCAGGGCAACGCGTCCACCGCGCTGGGCATCGACCACCACGCCGAAGTTCCTTCCATCTACGACGTGTTGGTCGACAGCAGGCCACTCGCCGAAGTCGTACAGCCGGTCCCCGATGTCGAGGGCCTTTTCTGCGCCCCCGCCACCATCGATCTGGCCGGTGCGGAAATCGAGCTGGTCTCGCTCGTGGCGCGCGAAAGCCGGCTGCAGCGGGCGATCCAGGCCTATGAGCAGCCGCTGGACTACATCCTCATCGACTGCCCGCCCTCGCTCGGCCTGCTGACGGTCAACGCGCTCGTCGCAGGCCAGGAGGTCCTGATCCCGATTCAGTGCGAGTACTACGCACTGGAGGGCTTGGGCCAACTGCTGCGCAATGTCGATCTGGTGCGGGGGCACCTCAACCCCACGCTGCACGTGTCGACCATCCTGCTCACCATGTACGACGGCCGGACGCGCCTGGCGTCCCAGGTCGCCGAAGAGGTGCGCACCCACTTCGGTGACGAGGTGCTGCGGACGAGCATTCCTCGCTCGGTCCGTATCTCCGAGGCACCGAGCTATGGGCAGACGGTTCTGACCTACGATCCTGGGTCGAGCGGTGCGCTGTCCTATCTTGAGGCGGCACGAGAGATCGCGCTGAAGGGCGTCGGCGTCAGTTACGAAGCTGCGCACGCCCACATCGGCGCCCAGAGCAACCCGAACATGGTGGAGGGCATCCAGTGAGCGACCGACGGAGGGGGCTGGGACGCGGACTCGGTGCGCTGATTCCTGCTGCCCCGACCGAGAGGACACCTGCCGCGACGGCCCTGGGAGGTGGCGCGTCGGCATCCCCTGCGTCGGTCCCGGTGCTGACGGGCGACCGAGGGGTGGCCGCTGCCAAGCTGGCCACGCTTCCCGCTGTTTCACGTGAAACCGAGGAGCCGACGCCATCCGCTCCCGAGATGCCCGCGCCGCCCCTCGGAGCCCACTTCGCGGAAATCCCTCTCGACGCCATCCGGCCGAACCCGGAACAGCCCCGCAAGGTCTTCGATGAGGAGGCCCTGGCCGAGCTCATCACCTCCATCAAGGAGGTCGGCCTCCTGCAGCCGGTCGTCGTCCGGCAGGTCGGCCCGGCCCAGTACGAACTCATCATGGGCGAGCGCCGCTGGCGGGCCTGCCGTGAAGCCGGACTGGACGCCATCCCGGCGATCGTGCGGGCCACGGAGGACGAGAAGCTCCTCCTGGACGCCCTGCTGGAGAACCTGCACCGGGCCCAACTGAACCCGATCGAAGAGGCGGCGGCCTACGATCAGCTGCTCAAGGACTTCAACTGCACGCACGACCAGCTGGCGGACCGCATCGGCCGCTCCCGTCCGCAGGTCTCCAACACCCTGCGTCTGCTGAAGCTGTCGCCCAAGGTGCAGAACATGGTGGCCGCGGGGGTGCTCTCCGCCGGTCATGCGCGGGCGCTGCTCGGTGTCGACGACCATGAGGATCAGGACCGGCTGGCCCACCGCATCGTCGCCGAGGGGCTCTCGGTCCGTTCGGTGGAGGAGATCGTGACCCTGATGGGGTCGCGCCCGCAGAAGGCTCAGCGTGCCAAGGGTCCGCGGGCCGGTGGCCGGCTCTCCCCGGCGCTGTCCGATCTCGCGAGCCGGCTCTCGGACCGCTTCGAGACGCGGGTGAAGGTCGACCTGGGCCAGAAGAAGGGCAAGATCACTGTCGAGTTCGCCTCCGTGGAAGACCTCGAGCGGATCCTGGGCACGCTCGCCCCGGGCGAGGGTCCGGTGCTGCCCAGGGGTCTCCAGGAGGACGACGGCGCGGAGGAGTCCGACGCCTGAGTGTCCGGCAGGAGCGGGCCGTGTCCGGTGTGTACCGGAACACGGCCCGCTCTTTGCTTTCTGCCGGTATCGATGGAATCGCATCGTGGATACGATGCGTTGGGGTATGGCGCATCCACCTACCAGGCACCTTTGAGTGGGAGGCAGGGAGCCGTGCGAACGATGAGCCGGACCGGACTGGTGAGCGCGGGACTGGGCCTGGGCGCGGTCGGCGGATTCGTCGGCAGCCTGCTCAGGGAACGGAGTGCTCTGACAGCCGCCCGTGGTTCGGCGGGCGAAGAAAGCGAGGAACAGCCTTCATGGGGCGTCGGCTCGTACCGCTCACGCTGGACAACCTTCAGGACCTTCCCAAGCGTTGTCGTTCGTGCGTCTTCTGGGAGCTCGATCCCGTCAGCGGTGAAGCCGCGGTAAAGGCCGGCACACCGGCTCTGGAGAAGGAAGCCTGGATCTCCGCGGTTCTGCTCGACTGGGGCTCCTGTGGTCGTGTCGTCTACGTGGACGACAAACCGGTGGGCTATGTGCTCTACGCGCCGCCCGCCTACGTTCCCCGCTCGACGGCCTTTCCCACCAGCCCGGTCTCACCGGACGCCGTGCAGTTGATCACCGCTTTCATCCTGCCGGGGTACCAGGGGCAGGGGCTCGGCCGGGTGATGGTCCAGACGGTCGCCAAGGATCTGCTGCGCCGCGGGTTCAAGGCCATCGAGGCGTTCGGGGACGCCCGCTGGAAGGAACCCGCCTGCATGCTCCCTGCGGACCATCTGCTGGCCGTGGGCTTCAAGACGGTCCGCCAGCATCCGGCGCATCCGCGGCTGCGGCTGGAGCTGCGCTCCACGCTGTCGTGGAAAGAGGACGTGGAGCTGGCGCTGGACCGGCTGCTGGGCGCGGTGCAGAAGGAGCCGGCGCTGCGACCGCTGTGATCCTGACGAGACATGAAAGGGGCCGGCCCTTGAGGGCCGGCCCCTGGATGTTTCACGTGAAACGTCAGCCGATGAAGTCCTCGAGGTCGCGCACGATGGCGGCCTTCGGCTTGGCGCCGACGATGGTCTTGGCGACCTCGCCGTTCTGGTAGACGTTCAGCGTCGGGATGGACATCACGCCGTACTTGGCGGCCGTCGCCGGGTTCTCGTCGATGTTGAGCTTGACGACCTCGATCTTGTCGCCGTACTCGGCCGCGATCGCCGCGAGGGACGGAGCGATCTGGCGGCACGGACCGCACCAGGCGGCCCAGAAGTCCACCAGGACGGGCTTGTCGCTCTTGAGGACGTCCTGCTCGAAGGAGTCGTCGGTCACGTTCTTCAGGTCGGCCACGGTGGGCTCTCCTTAATCGGTCGGGGCGTGGGGCGGAAGGGGGATCAGACGGAGGTCTTCTCGGGCTCGGCCTGCTGCTCGTTGTCGGCGAGGGCAGCGAGGAAGCGCTCGGCGTCCAGGGCGGCGGAGCAGCCGGTGCCGGCCGCGGTGATCGCCTGGCGGTAGGTGTGGTCGACCACATCACCGGCGCCGAAGACACCGGTGAGGTTCGTCCGGGTGGAGGGCGCGGCGACCTTGAGGTAACCCTCCTCGTCCAGGTCCAGCTGGCCCTTGAACAGCTCGGTGCGCGGGTCGTGGCCGATCGCGATGAACAGACCGGTCACCGGCAGGTCCGAGAACTCACCGGTCTTGAGGTTGCGCAGCTTCAGACCGGACAGCTTCTGCTCGCCCTGGATCTCGGCCACCTCGCTGTCCCAGACGAACTTGATCTTCGGGTCGGCGAAGGCGCGCTCCTGCATGGCCTTGGAGGCACGCAGGGTGTCGCGGCGGTGGACGATGGTCACGGACTTGGCGAACCGCGAGAGGAAGGTGGCCTCCTCCATCGCGGTGTCACCGCCACCGATCACGGCGATGTCCTGGTCCTTGAAGAAGAAGCCGTCGCAGGTGGCGCACCAGGAGACACCGCGGCCGGAGAGCGCGTCCTCGTTCGGCAGGCCGAGCTTGCGGTGCTGCGAGCCGGTGGTGACGATGACGGCCTTGGCCTTGTGGACGGTGCCCGCGGTGTCCGTGACGGTCTTGATCTCACCGGTCAGGTCGACGGAGACGATGTCGTCCGGGATCAGCTCGGCACCGAAGCGCTCGGCCTGGGCGCGCATGTTGTCCATGAGCTCGGGGCCCATGATGCCGTCGCGGAAGCCCGGGAAGTTCTCCACCTCGGTGGTGTTCATCAGGGCACCGCCCGCGGTCACGGCGCCCTCGAACACCAGGGGCTTCAGCGACGCGCGCGCGGTGTACAGCGCCGCCGTGTAGCCGGCGGGCCCGGAGCCGATGATGATCACGTTACGGACGTCGCTCACGGCTTGATTCCTCGTCTCTGGACTGCGTCGTACGGCCGGTGGAGCCCGTTCAGAACTCTCACCCCACCCAACGGATCCTAAGGGGCGTGCATTCCCGCCGTGTCCGTGCACGCGGGCGGGCTGTCCTCAGGGACGGGTGTACGAGTTCTTGAGCAGAACCTTGGCGGGACCGGCCGAGGGATGAGCGACGCAGGTGGCGTCCATGAGATAGGCGTCGACCCGGTGCACGTCGGAGGCGTCGGGCACCACCACGAGCAGCGCGTCCTTGCCCTGGAAGGTGCCGGTCTCGGTGCCCAGGGCGGCATCGTCGCGGCCCAGGCCCTTGCGGACGCAGTCGGGGACGGTGGGCTGGGAGCGGAACACCTTGGGCTGCTCGGTGCCGGTCCTGGAGTCGGCGCCGAAGCTGTGGGGCGTGCGCGAGCCGTCGGCGGACTTCTGCTGCTGGGCGACCAGGTGGTCGACCTGCTGCCCCAGCTTGGCCTCGGAGAAGGTGTCCGCGGCGGTGGACTGATGCTGCTGTGCCGTCGTTCCGGAGGTGCCGCCTGTCAGCGTGGATACCAGGAGAGCACTGAGCCCGACAGCGGCGGCCGCGCAGGCGGCGCCGATGAGCCCGACCGTACGGCGGCTGCGGCGCGTGCGTTGCTTACGGCCGGGGCCGGTGGTGGCGGTGCGGGCGTGACCGGCGGGGCGGTCGGAGACGGTCGTTGTTTCACGTGAAACATGCGGGTCGGTCTCGCTGACCGAAGAAGCGGTCGCCTCCTCGGAGCGCTCGTCCGGGGTGGTCGCGCTCAGCAGGGCTTCGGCGGCCAGTGCGGCGTCGATGCGACCCGCGACATCGGCCGGCATCCGCGGCGGGCCGGGCAGGGTGCCGAGCAGTCCGCGGATCTCCTCCAGCGACGCGTACACGTCCGCGCACAGCTCGCACGACTCCAAATGCCGCCGGACGTCCGTGGTCCGCGCCGGCGGGAGCAGTCCCTCGGCGAGGTCGGAGATCTCGGCGACATCCGGGTGCCCGGCCATGTCCGTCGTGGATGTCACGCTCGCCCACCTCCGCCCTTCACAGCAGCTGAGTCGCTCGGTCCTGCTTCGCCGGAACCCGGGTCGTCGGGTTCCGCTGCCGGTGGGACGGATGTCCCGTGCATCCGGTTCCGTCCCGCGTCCGGTTTTCCGCTGTCGGAGGTGTTCTCGGGCCGCAGATGGGTGAGCAGCGGCACCAGTCTGGCTCTGCCCCGGGCGCAGCGACTCTTCACCGTCCCGGTCGGCACATCGAGGATGCGGGCGGCCTCGGCGACGGGGTACCCCTGCATGTCGACCAGGACCAGGGCGGCCCGCTGGTCGGCCGGGAGCGTGCCGAGCGCCTCCAGGAGCTGGCGGTGCAGGTCGTTGCGTTCCGCGGGCGCCGAGGCGGACTCGTGCGGCTCCAGCAGCTGCTCCAGCCGCTCGGTGTCGTCGACGGGCGAGGTCTTGCGGGAGGCCGCCTTGCGGGCGCGGTCTAGGCAGGCGTTCACGGTGATCCGGTGCAGCCACGTCGTGACCGCCGACTGTCCGCGGAAGGTGCGGGCGGCACGGTAGGCGGACACGAGGGCGTCCTGCACCGCGTCGGCGGCCTCCTCGCGGTCCCCGAGCGTACGCAGGGCAACCGCCCACAGCCGGTCCCGATGGCGCCGCACGAGTTCACCGAAGGCGTCGGGGTCTCCCTGGACATGGCGGTCGAGCAGCTCCTGATCGCTCACACCGTCGTATCCACTGCCGCCCGCCATCCGACCCCCTCCCCCCATCGGTGAGATGTCAGCCCTTGAACGTCACGTCGGTGATGGCCTGCTTCCAGCCCGCGCTGCTGTAGCCGTCCGAGGGCGCGTTCGGCACTGCCGTGATCCACAGCAGTACGTACTGCGTCTTCACCGTCTTCGACGCCTTCACGGTGAGCGAGGTGCCGCTCGTGGTGGCCTTGCCGATCTCCTTCATACCGTCGACCGACGTGGACGGCGTCAGTGAATCCGTGGCGTACAGGTGCACGGTGGTGTGGTCACCGGGATACCGGAGCGCTATCGACGCGGACTGGACGTCCTGCTCCGCGCCGAGGTCGTAGACGATGCCCACACCCGGCTTGTACGGAGCGAGGACGGGGCCCTCGTTGTAGCGCTTGGTGCGCCAGTACGAGGAGCTGTCACCGTCGTAGGTCTTGTCCACGTCGCCGGGGGCCTGGGGGGAACCCTCCGCCACGTACTCCTCGGCGTGCTTGATGGCGATCGGCTTGGCCGGTCGGGTCTGGTCGTCGCCCTTGCCGTTGCCGTCCGTGGTCTGTGTCTGGTCGGTCTGGTCGGACGCGCCGCCGCGGTCCATCAGGGCGTCCGCGAGCTGCCAGCTGCCGAGGCCCAGCGCGGCGATCAGCAGGGCGGACACCGCCCACTTCAGCGCCTTGCCGGTACGGCTCTGCAGCGGGGGCGGCGGGGTGGGCACCGGCTGCGTCACACCAGGGTGCGGCGAAGGGCGGCCGTAGGCGCCCTGCTGGTATGTCGTGCGCTGGTACTCGGGCGGCGCGGTGAACGCGGGCTCCGGCGGGCGGATGCGGGGCATCTCACCGATCGCCTTGACCAGCTCCTCCGGCGTGGTGCAGGGAGCCTCGTGCCGGGAGGCGGTGGCGCCGTCGTTGGCGAGGGCACGCATGGCGAGCTCGGACAGGCCGCGGTGGACCCCGGCCCGTACCTGGTCGGGCGGGATGAGACCGACGTCCTTGGGCAGCCCGGACAGGCCGTAGGCGTCGTTCTCGTACGGCCAGCGCTGGGTGAGCGCCGCGTACAGCAGAGCGCCGATCGCCTCCGTGTCCGTGCGCTGGGGGGTGTCGGAGCTGATTCCGCGCAGCGCGGCGTTGACGGCCAGGCCGCGGATGCGCCACTGACCGGTGGAGGTGCGCAGGACGGCGTTGGGGTTCAGACGCAGATGGGCGAGGCCCTCGCGGTGGGCGGCGGCCATGGCGGCGGCGATCTGACTGACCATCTGGTAGGCGTCGTGCGGCTCCAGCGGGCCGCCGGACAGCAGCGTGGTCAGTTCGGTGGCGTCGGGCAGCCACTCATGGACGACGTAGACGAGGTCGTTCTCCTCGACGGCGTCCAGGACCTGCACGAAGCGGGGGTCGCCGAGCAGCGCGGAGGAGCGGGCCGCCGCCAGCACGGAGCGGGCCCGCGCGTGGTCGGCCGGCAGGACATGGATGCCGACGGCGCGGCGCAGTTTCTCGTCGACCGCGCGCCAACTGCTGAATCCGTCCAGACGGGTGACGCATTCCTCGAGTCGGTAGCGTCTGGCCAGTTTGTGACCGCTGTGCAGCTCGGGCGGTGAGACCTTCCCGGGACGTTCCGCCGTCCCGCCACTCCCCTGTGCCTCGTCGATGTCCGTGTCCCGCTCCCGGTTCTGGGCCACCCCGTCGGCCGTGGACTGGTCCGCCTGTGCGGTCAGCGACTCGTCGTCGCTGTTGTCTGCCACGTCGACGGCAGCCGTGCTCCGTTCCGCCACCGTCGTTCCTGCCTCCCCATCCTTTGCGCGCCGTGCGACGACGAGCGCGCCGTCCGAC
The DNA here is from genome assembly GCF_055609245.1 of Streptomyces sp. NPDC036813. Classification (NCBI taxonomy): domain Bacteria; kingdom Bacillati; phylum Actinomycetota; class Actinomycetes; order Kitasatosporales; family Streptomycetaceae; genus Streptomyces; species Streptomyces sp. NPDC036813. The sequence continues at coordinate 181,254 of NZ_JBVJPV010000007.1, forward strand.
GCCGAAACCAATTGTGCCCACAGTCCGCCGCTATGCACGACACACGGTGGCGTCCGTTGGTTGTGCGCCTACCCCCTCTCAGCGGCCCAGTCGTCCGCGCACCATACCGACGAGCGAGTTCAGTTCCTCGATGCGCATACGGCGGGCGGCCGCGTAGAAGACGCCGAGGAGGACGACCCCGCCGGCCAGCAGGGCCGCGAAAGAGCCGGCCACGCCCTGGCCGAGCACGTGCCCGATGCCGTAGCAGGCGGCGCCGCTGAGCGCGGCGGCCGGGACAGAGGCGATGCACAGCCGCGCGTAGGTGCGCAGGACCTGGGCTCCGTCCAGGTCACCGCCGAGGCGCTTGCGGAGCCGGGACCAGGCGACGCCGACACCGATGGCGTAGGCCAGGCCGTACGCGGCGGCCATGCCGACCACCGCCCAGCGGGCCGGGAGCAGGAAGTAGCACAGCGCCGAGGCGCCGGCGTTGACCGCCGCCACGATGACCGTGTTGTAGAAGGGCGTGCGGGTGTCTTCGTAGGCGTAGAAGGCGCGCAGGACGACGTACTGCACGGAGTACGGGATCAGGCCGAGGCCGAAGGCCATCAGCATGTAGCCCATGTTGGTGGCCTCGCTGGTGCCCGACGAGCCGAAGATCAGCGTGCACATCGGGATGCCGAGGGCGAGGAACCCGAAGGCAATGGGCACGATCGCGACGGCCGTGGTGCGCAGGCCCTGCGAGATGTCGTCCCGGACGGCGCCCGTGTCGTCCTCGGCCGCCGAGCGGGAGATGCGCGGCAGCAGGGCCGCCATCAGCGACACCGTGATGATGGCCTGCGGCAGACCCCAGATCAGCTGGGCGTTCGCGTAGGCGGCGAAGCCGGTGCCGTCGACCGGGGAGGCCTTGCCGGCCGAGGTGGACAGCTGGGAGACGACGAGCGCGCCGGCCTGGTTGGCGAGGACGAAGAGGAAGGTCCACTTGGCGAGGGTGACGGCCTTGCCCAGTCCGTGGCCGCGCCAGTCGAAGCGCAGCCGCAGCCGGAACCCGGTCTCGCGCAGATAGGGGATCATCGCCAGCGCCTGGACGACCAGGCCGAGCAGAACGCCCACACCGAGCAGCCGCTGGCCCTCGGGCGGGATGTTGGTGACCTTCATGCCGGAGTGCTCGGCGGTGCCGTAGACCCAGATGAACATGGCCAGCGTCACGATGATGACGATGTTGTTCAGGACCGGCGTCCACATCATCGCGCCGAACTTGCCGCGCGCGTTCAGGATCTGGCCCATCACGACATGGATGCCCATGAAGAAGATCGAGGGCAGGAAGTAGCGCACGAAGGTGATCCCGACCTCGTTGGAGGCGGGGTCGGAGGCGACCGAGTCCGACAGCAGCCGGATCAGCAGGGGCGCCGCGAAGACCGCCGCCACCGTGAGCAGGCCGAGCGCCACCATGACCAGGGTCAGCAGCCGGTTGGCGTAGGACTCGCCGCCGTCCTCGTCCTCCTTCATCGAGCGCACCAGCTGCGGCACGAAGACGGAGTTCAGACCGCCGCCGACGGTCAGGATGTAGATCATCGTCGGCAGCTGGTAGGCGACCTGGAAGGTGTCACCGAGGACACCGATGCCCAGAGCGGACGCGATCAGCGCGGAGCGGACGAAGCCGGTCAGGCGGGAGACCATCGTGCCCGCGGCCATCACGGCGCTCGACTTCAGCAGACCGGCGGCGCGGCCGCCCTTCTTCGCCGGTGCGACGGGCGCGGCGGTCACGGCCGCCGTGGCCTCCACGTCGGCCGAGGCGTCCGCGGCGAAGGGCTGCGCGGCGGGAGTGGCGCCCAGGTGGAGCGTCTGCTCGGCGCTGGGCACGGGCGGCGCCTGGTGCGGGCCTGCGGGCCCCTGGGCGGTGCCCGGCGCGGCCGCCGGGCCCGGGACCGACGGCTGCTGCTCGTAGGACGGGTGGCCGGCGCTCTGCTGCTGGTCGCGGAAGAGGTGGGCGAAGGCGTCCGGCTCATGGCGTCCCTGGCCGGCCTGGCTGACCAGGTCGTCCACCCCGACGTACTGGGTGGTGCGGGGATCGTCGCCGAACGGCAGGTACTGCGTCGGGCCGTCCGGCTCCGGCGCGGGCGTCTGCGCCCACACATGCGGGTCAGGGGCGTACGGCGACTGCTGCGGCTGCGCGTACAGCTGCTGTGCGGGCGGGAAGGTGCCCGGCGGGGGCGGCGGGTGCGCGGCACGGTCGTAGAGCGCCTCGGCGACCGGGTCCTGCGCGGAGAGATCCTGCCCGCGGTAGGGGTCCTGGTCGTAGGCGTCCTCGAGGTACATGTCCGCGGGGTGCTGCGGCGGTACCGGGCCGTTCTCGGGCGGCGGGCCCTCGGGGTGGCCCGAGCCGCCCACGGCCTGGCCGTGGTCACCGTCGTACGGCGCGTTCATGGTTACCCCACCTCATCGTCCCGGGCCCACCGGCCACGACATCCTCAACGGTCCACTCTCTCACCCGTCCCGGACGGGTCGGGGTTTTCCGCTGCGGTGTCCGGTGTCGGGTCACTCGGCTGCGTACCGTCTGCCCCCGGGTGGGCGGCGGACTCTTGCGTGAGACGGTCCCGGGGGCCGTCCGGGTTCTCCTCGGCGGCTGCCGTCTCGCCGGGCTCGTCGGCGGCCTCGCCGTTGTGCGCCGGTTCGGCCTCCGCGGCGGCACGGGCCGCGGCCCGCTTGCGCTGGGTGTACATCCGGAAGCCGGCCAGGACGAGCAGCAGGACGCCGCCACCGATGACCAGCATCACCGTGGCGGTGATCTCGGTGACCTTCACGTCGAAGTAGACGGGGGAGCCGTACTTGCGGCCGTCCTCCGTGAAGAGCTGGGCGATCACCGTGGTCTGGCCGTTGACGTTCGCGGACGTAGTGAACTTCACCGTCTGGCTGTGACCGCCCGAGACGGTGACCGGCTGCTCGTCGAAGGCCCCGCCGCCGATCTTGAGGCGCGTGGGGTTGGTCGAGGTCAGGCGCAGCACCAGGTGGTCGGAGCCCTGCAACAGGTTGTTCTGCACGGACACCGGGATGGTGGCGCTGCGCCCGGACAGCTTGGTGTCGGACTTGTCGACCAGCTTCACCTGGTGGGCGAGCGTGTCCAGGTAGTCCTCCACGCCCCGGCGGAACGCCCTCGCCTCCCCGGCCCGGCCGCGCCACGACGTGGACATCTCGCGGTTCATGGCCCGCCCGAAGGGGGTCACGACCCGGGACGGGTCGGTGAGGATCACCTGGAAGTTGTCGAGCTTGTCCTGCGTGGTCGCGATCTGTGCGAAGGCCGACCGCGGCAGCTCCTGGCGACGCAGGGACGACGGGTACGCCGACCCCGAGGGGATGGTCGTGGTGGCGTCCGGGTCGGGCTTGGCCTTCGCGGCCGCCGTCAGCTGCTGCGGCTGCGACCACGTGCTGCCCTGGAGTGCCGCCACGGCTTCCGCCATCGCCTGCGCCTGGCTCGCGGTCGGCATCCGCTGCGGGGCGACCACGATGCTGCGCTCCTTGTCGGACTGCTGGTTCAGCGCGAGGCTCTGCGCGAGGAACTCCTGCACCGCGAGTGAGGAGGCGGAGGCCGTGGTCAGGTCGCCCTGGAACTGCGTGGACAGCCGGGCGTCGGCCACGACCGCCGTGGTGCCGCCGCCGACGGGGCGGGCGGCGGACGGGGTGTAGGGCAGCCCGGCGGTCTCCCGGAAGCTGTCGCTGCGCGCGATGACCTTGTCGGCTCCCGCGGAGGTGGCGACCTTCATGATCGACGGGTCGACGGCACCGGCCACGGGCCAGGCGAAATCGGTCGCGGGCGTGACGTGGAGCACGGTCTGCACCGTGAGCGTCGCGACGTCGGTGGCCGCCTTCAGCTGGCTGAGCGAGCCGGTCACACCGGTGCCGTTGTGGGCGAGGGAAGCCAGGTCCGGGTCCCCGAACGGCAGGGCGACGACCTCCTTGCCCGCGACGGCCTGCTGCAGCTCGGCGAGCCACTGCTTGGCTACGGCCTGGTTGCGGCCCGGGGTCGTGGTGCCGTCGGCGCCCCGGACCTTGTAGCTGCCCGCCATCGCGTCCACGGACGACAGCAGATCGGGGTCGATCACCCAGGTGACGTCGAGGCTCTTGCCCAGCGCGACCATCTGCTGCAGGCGGCCGCCCGGGGCGATCTCCTTGACCAGGTCGTCGTTGAGGAAGACCGGCGTCTGCTGCTCGCCGGGACTCGTCTCGGCCGTCATCCGCACCGACGACATCACCGGCCACAGGACGGTCGTCTTCGTCTTGGTGTCCGCTTCGTCGGGCTGCCACGGCAGGAAGGTGCGCTGGATGCCCAGGACCTGTTCCCACGACTGCGTGGCCGTCTTGCCGGACAGCGAGACCCCGAGCTGGTAGACGCCGTCACTGCCGAGGTCCAGCTTGTCCACCGGTACGGAGATGCTGAAGTGCTCGGCGACGCCGGGCGTGAGCTTGGCGAACTTGGTGATGTACGTGCCGCCGATCTCGGAGCCGTCGGCGCCGGGCGTATAGGCGCCGCGCTCGGCGGCGGCGTCGATCTCGGAGCGGGTGGACAGCTCCGGACCGACCCGCAGCCCCACATGGGCGTCGGTGACCGCCTGCCGGCCGTTGTTCGTCACCGTGCCGGAGACCGTCAGGGTGTCGCCGTCGGAGAGGGCGCTGGGGGTGAGCGAGTCCACGGCCACGGACACCGAGCGCGAGCCCGAGGCCTCGGGCGCGGCATGCGGTGCGGCCTGGGCGGAGGGTGCGGCGGGCAGCTGCAGCGCGCCGGCCAGCAGGGGCACTCCCATGAGCAGGGCGGCGGTGCGCCGCAACCAGCGGCGGGCAGGTGAGGGACTGGTCCCCTGGATGTCTGCCGCCTCGGCCACGCGCTCGCCCGTCCCTCGTCGTCGTCAGTGGTCGTCGGAATGTGCGTCCACGCATGGTAACGATGCGCGCTGAGTGGAAGTGCCGCGGTCTGCGCCACAAGATCAGCGGCCACAAGATCAGCGAGGGCTCACTCGACTGGGACGGCGGGCGGCGCACCCGTGGCACAGATCCCGACATGGATCCCTATAAGCATGGATCCTTATATAGAGGAGCGCTTCTCTGCGCCGCCCGCCGGGGCACGTACCCTGTTCTGTTGTGCCGAACGCCAATGAAGACACTCCCACTGCCCTGAGCCAGGCGCAGCAGCGCGCGGTGAGCGAACTGCTGCGGGTGGCCCCTGTCGCCGACGACCTCGCCCGCCGTTTCCAGCAGGCGGGCTTCTCGCTCGCTCTGGTCGGCGGCTCGGTGCGGGATGCGCTGCTCGGCCGGCTCGGTAACGACCTGGACTTCACGACCGACGCCCGGCCCGAGGACGTCCTGAAGATCGTGCGGCCCTGGGCGGACGCCGTCTGGGAGGTCGGGATCGCTTTCGGCACGGTGGGTGCGCAGAAGTCCGGCTACCAGATCGAGATCACCACGTATCGCTCCGAGGCCTACGACCGCACCTCCCGCAAGCCGGAGGTGTCGTACGGCGACTCCATCGAGGAGGACCTCGTCCGCCGTGACTTCACGGTGAACGCGATGGCCGTCGCGCTGCCGGAGAAGGAGTTCATCGACCCGCACGGTGGTCTGGTGGATCTGGCGGCGCGCGTCCTGCGCACCCCGGGCACCCCGGAGGCGTCGTTCTCCGACGACCCGCTGCGCATGATGCGGGCCGCGCGCTTCGCCGCCCAGCTCGACTTCGAGGTCGCGCCCGAGGTTGTGACGGCGATGACGGAGATGGCCGAGCGGATCGAGATCGTCTCCGCGGAGCGGGTGCGGGACGAGCTGAACAAGCTCATCCTCTCCGCCCACCCGCGCAAGGGCCTGGCCCTGCTGGTGGACAGCGGGATCGCCGAGCGGGTCCTGCCCGAGCTGCCGGCGCTGCGGCTGGAGAGCGACGAGCACCACCGGCACAAGGACGTCTACGACCACACGCTGATCGTCCTGGAGCAGGCGATCGCGCTGGAGGAGGACGGCGCCGACCTGACGCTCCGGCTGGCCGCGCTGCTGCACGACATCGGCAAGCCGCGGACGCGCCGCTTCGAGAAGGACGGCCGGGTCTCCTTCCACCACCACGAGGTGGTCGGCGCCAAGATGACCAAGAAGCGGCTGACGGCGCTGAAGTACTCCAACGAGCTGGTCAAGGATGTCTCCCGGCTGGTCGAGCTCCACCTGCGCTTCCACGGCTACGGCACCGGCGAGTGGACGGACTCCGCGGTGCGGCGCTACGTCCGTGACGCCGGCCCCCTCCTGAGCCGCCTCCACAAGCTGACGCGCTCCGACTGCACCACCCGCAACAAGCGCAAGGCGGCCGCGCTGTCCCGCGCCTACGACGGCCTGGAGGAGCGCATCGCCCAGCTGCAGGAGCAGGAGGAGCTGGACGCGATCCGCCCGGACCTCGACGGCAATCAGATCATGGAGATTCTGGGTGTCGGCCCCGGCCCACTGATCGGCCAGGCCTACAAGCACATGCTGGAACTCCGTCTGGAGCACGGCCCGATGGAACACGACCAGGCAGTGGCCGCCCTCAAGGACTGGTGGTCGGCGCAGGGCTGAATGAACGAAACGGGGTCATGTTTCACGTGAAACATGACCCCGGGAACGACGAAGGGGCGGTGTTTCACGTGAAACACCGCCCCTTCGTCCGTGCCGCGTTACTTCTTGACCTCGTCCAGGCACAGCACCACGTCGTGCGCGCCGCCCGACTGGACGTACCAGACCGGGGCGACACCCTGGCACTTGTTCTCGTCGCTGGAGAACTCGAACTTCTTCACGACCTTGTACTGCGCGTCGGCCGAGGAGCAGTCGACTTCCTCCAGCTTCGCGTCGGTGTCCGTGCCCTTGTTGTGCATGCAGGCGCCGACCGACGTCGACTCCGCGTCGTTGCGGCTCATGAACCAGCTGATGCCGAAGACGCCGCCGAACTTCACCAGGGCGATGATGATCGCGACGACAACGCCGGAGATCACCTTCAGAACCTTCTTCCCGCCCTTCTTCGCCGGAGCGGCCGGAACCGGCGGCGGGACCGGGGCGCCAGGAGCGCCCGGGGCGGCCTGGTTCGGGAAGGGGGCGTAGGGAGCGCCCTGCGGCGGGATGCCGGGCTGACCAGGCTGCTGACCCACGGGCGGGGGAGGCGTCTGGGCGTACGGGTTCTGGCCGTGGGGCGGCGGAGTGGTCACTTTGGGGGTCCCCCTCGAACGTGGGTGCGCAGGGCGCGAGATAAGACCCACGTAAATTACTGGGTCCTTGTGGCCACTTTGCTTTCCCGAGTTCACTCTGTGGCTCGGATGTGACACTTACCGGCGCCTAAAACGGGTCATAGTCAAGGCAACCGCCCCATAGACCAGGGACACAGTGATCACCAGCGGGACCGAGCGCCCGTCCGGCGGCAGCATCAGCGCGGCAACGCCGGCCGCGCCCACGAACGCGACGTTGTACAGCACGTCGTAGAGGGAGAAGATCCGGCCGCGGAAGGCGTCGTCGACCGTGGACTGCACCACGGTGTCCGTGGCGATCTTCGCCGCCTGGGTCACCAGTCCCAGCACGAACGCCGCCACCAGGCCGGGGCCCTGAGTGAACGTCAGCCCCAGCGCCGGTACCAGCACCGCCGCGCAGGCCGAACAGACCATGATCCAGCGCACCGGACCGAGCAGGCCCACCGCGGACGGGGACACGACAGCCGCCGCGAAGAAGCCCGCGCCCGAGACGCCGACAGCCAGGCCCAGCAACGCCAGTCCCCGGTCAGCGTCGGAGGTCCACGCGTACCGGCACAGCATCAGCACGGTGACGGTCAGGGCGCCGTAGCAGAACCGCATCAGGGTCACCGCAGCCAACGACCAGGCCGCCTCGCGGCGTTGCGGCGCGGCCAGATGGCGTGCGCCCGCCGCGAGCCCGCGTGCGGTGCCCTGGACCGCCCTGGTGAGCCGCGGCCGTACCAGCGCCCGGTCGGGACCCAGCAGTCCCACGGCCAGGCGCAGCGAGGCGAGCGCGGAGCACAGGTACAGGGCGGCGGCCAGCAGGGCCACCGCGGCGTCGGAGCCCGCGGCCAGGAGCCGTACGGCGAAGGCCAGTCCGCCGCCGGCGGTCGCCGCGAGGGTTCCGGCGGTCGGCGACAGGGAGTTGGCCATCACCAGTCGCTCGGCGTCGACGACGCGCGGCAGGGCGGCGGACAGGCCCGCCAGCACGAACCGGTTGACGGCGGTGACGCACAGCGCGGAGACGTAGAAGAGCCAGTCGGGGACGTGAGCGACCATCAGGGTGGCCGTCACGGCAGCCATCAGGGCGCGCAGCAGGTTGCCGTGGACGAGGACCTGCCGGCGGCGCCAGCGGTCCAGCAGGACGCCGGCGAAGGGGCCGACCACGGAGTAGGGCAGCAGCAGGATCGCCATGGCGGAAGCGATCGCCGCGGGCGAGGTCTGCTTCTCCGGCGAGAACACGACGTAGGTGGCGAGGCCGACCTGGTAGATCCCGTCCGCGCCCTGGGAGAGCAGCCGTACCGCGAGCAGGCGCCGGAAGTCCCTGAAGCGGAGCAGAACGCGAAGATCACGGACGACGGCCATGCGGCACAGCCTCACACACGGAAGGGTCCCCGGGGCACAGTGCCCCAGGGACCCTTCCGGCCCTGGCAGGAGCTATCGGCGCATCGGTCAGCGCTCGACCTCGCCGCGGATGAACTTCTCGACGTTCTCGCGGGCGATGTCGTCGAAGTACTGCACCGGCGGGGACTTCATGAAGTAGGACGACGCCGACAGGATCGGGCCACCGATGCCGCGGTCCTTGGCGATCTTCGCGGCGCGCAGCGCGTCGATGATGACACCGGCGGAGTTCGGGGAGTCCCAGACCTCGAGCTTGTACTCCAGGTTCAGCGGGACGTCACCGAAGGCGCGGCCCTCGAGGCGGACGTAGGCCCACTTGCGGTCGTCGAGCCAGGCGACGTAGTCGGACGGGCCGATGTGGACGTTCTTCTCGCCGAGGTCCCGGTCGGGGATCTGGGAGGTGACGGCCTGCGTCTTGGAGATCTTCTTGGACTCCAGGCGCTCGCGCTCGAGCATGTTCTTGAAGTCCATGTTGCCGCCGACGTTCAGCTGCATGGTGCGGTCCAGGATGACACCGCGGTCCTCGAACAGCTTCGCCATGACGCGGTGCGTGATGGTGGCGCCGACCTGGGACTTGATGTCGTCACCGACGATCGGCACGCCGGCCTCGGTGAACTTGTCCGCCCACTCCTTGGTACCGGCGATGAAGACCGGCAGGGCGTTGACGAAGGCGACCTTGGCGTCGATGGCGCACTGGGCGTAGAACTTCGCCGCGTCCTCGGAACCGACGGGCAGGTAGCAGACCAGGACGTCGACCTGCTTGTCCTTGAGGACCTGGACGACGTCGACGGGCTCGGCGTCCGACTCCTCGATGGTCTGGCGGTAGTACTTGCCGAGACCGTCGAGGGTGTGACCGCGCTGGACGGTGACACCGGTGGTGGGCACGTCGCAGATCTTGATGGTGTTGTTCTCGGATGCACCGATGGCGTCCGAGAGGTCGAGGCCGACCTTCTTGGCGTCGACGTCGAAGGCGGCGACGAACTCGACGTCCTTGACGTGGTAGTCGCCGAACTGGACGTGCATCAGGCCCGGCACCTTGGACGCCGGGTCGGCGTCCTTGTAGTACTCGACTCCCTGCACCAGCGAGGCGGCGCAGTTGCCCACGCCGACGATGGCTACGCGAACCGAACCCATTCCGGTTGCTCCCTGTGTGTACGAGTGAGGCCCGAGGTGGGCGCTCACGTGGCGGTGTCGTCGGGCGTATCCGTCCGGGGGGTGTCCCCGGTACGGGGCAGGCCGCCCGACGCTCCAGATGTCCTGTCCTGCTGAGCGGCTCCCCCGGCGGAACGCATGTCCCTTCCGGCCCGCTCGCTCTCGATGAGCTCGTTCAGCCAGCGCACTTCGCGCTCCACGGACTCCATCCCGTGGCGCTGGAGCTCGAGGGTGTAGTCGTCGAGGCGCTCCCGGGTGCGCGCGAGTGAGGCGCGCATCTTCTCCAGCCGCTCCTCCAGCCGGCTGCGGCGGCCTTCGAGGACGCGCATACGGACGTCGCGCGAGGTCTGCCCGAAGAAGGCGAAGCGAGCGGCGAAGGTCTCGTCCTCGTACGCGTCGGGCCCCGTCTGCGACAGGAGCTCCTCGAAGTGCTCCTTACCTTCCGCCGTCAACCGGTAGACGATCTTGGCGCGGCGCCCTGCGAGCGGAGCGGCGAGGGCGTCCTCGGTGCCCGGCCCCGTCTCCTCCGTCAACCAGCCGTTGGCGACCAGCGTCTTGAGGCAGGGGTAGAGCGTCCCGTAGCTGAACGCACGGAACACACCCAGTGACGTATTGAGTCGTTTGCGCAGCTCATAGCCGTGCATCGGAGATTCGCGGAGCAGGCCGAGTACGGCGAACTCGAGGATCCCGGAACGCCGGCTCATCGTCGCCTCCTCTCTGCCGCGACCCGTGTGACGGGCGCCGTTGACGGTCTTTATGCCGAGCTGATGTATCGACTCGATACATCACGACGATAGAACGACCATCCGGGTGCGACAAGAGGAGCGACGGTGAACGGGATCACATCACTGATTCGTCACAACTGAGTTGCCTGATTTGGGGTGAACTTCGGGGCTCGGCAGGTTTTGACGGTGCGTAGTCTGTGCGCCATGCAGCCCACCGGGAACCGAGTGACGCCTGAGGGCGTCGTCGTCCTCGGTGCAGTACGGGTGAATGCGGAACCGACCACATCCGTACTTCGGGGGGACCGGAAACCAGCCGCCGTTTCCAGGCGCGCACGGGTGCGCCTGCCCTAGGAGTAATCGTTCGATGAGCGAGCACCGTCGCAAACCGCCACAGCCGCAGGGAGGCGGACGTGCCGCGGGCCGACGCGGTACGTCCGGTTCGCCCTCCGGCCGCCGGGCGGCACCGCGAGGCGCCACCGGGTCTCCGTCCGACGCCTACGGGTCGGACGCCTATGGTTCGGAAGGCGAGGAGCGGCCCTACGGCGGCCGCGCCGAGGCCCGCAGAGCGGCGCAGAGAGGCGGAAGCCGGCGCCGCGCGGCCGATCCGGGCCGTGGCGGGCGCCGCCCCGCGCCCGCCGGTCCGGGGCGGGGCCGCGGGCGCGCGGTCGATCCCGGCAAGAAGCGGATCATCGACTACCCGCGCGCGGGCAAGTACGGCTGGCGCCGCTGGATGCCGTCCTGGAAGCTCGTCTCCGGTCTGTTCCTCTGCTTCCTCGGCAGCCTGGTGGCCGTGGCGGGCATCGGATACGCCATGGTGAGCGTCCCGGACCTGGCCAAGACGGCGACCTCGCAGAACAACGTCTACTACTGGGCCGACAAGAGCCAGATGGTCGCCACGGGCGGTGAAACCAACCGCCAGATCATCAACCTGGAGCAGATCCCCAAGGCGATGCAGTTCGCCGTGATCTCCCAGGAGAACAAGACCTTCTACACGGACAGCGGCATCGACCCCAAGGGCATCGCCCGGGCCGTACTGAACATGGCGCGCGGCGGTGAGACGCAGGGTGGCTCCACCATCACCCAGCAGTACGTCAAGAACGCGATGCTCAACGACCAGTCGCAGACCCTGACGCGGAAGTTCAAGGAGATCTTCGTCTCGATCAAGGTAGGGGCCACCGTCAAGAAGGACGACATCATGGCCGGCTACCTGAACTCCGCCTACTACGGGCGCAACGCCTACGGCATCCAGGCAGCCGCACGGGCCTACTTCAACAAGGACGCCGTCGACCTGAAGCCCGGTGAGTGCGCGTTCCTGGCCGCGATGCTCAAGGGCGCCACCTACTACGACCCGGCCGGTGCGACCTCGATCGACCCGGCGGCCACCCCCGACGCCAACAGGAAGCGTGCCTTCAACCAGATGCAGGACACGCTGAACAAGATGGTCGAGTACGGCCATCTCAGCGCCGCGGAACGGGACAAGTACCGGACCCTCCCCACGGTCCAGAACCCGCGCTCGAACACCCGGCTGAGCGGTCAGATCGGCTACCTCGTCGACCTCGCGAACAGCTACCTGGTCACGCACAGCGACGAGACGCACGTGGACCAGCAGAAGCTGCGTGAGGGCGGCCTGTCGATCTACACCACCTTCGACAAGAAGAAGATCCAGGAGCTCGAGGCCTCCGTCACCAGGGTGCAGAAGGCCAACATCAAGCCGAAGCTGCGCCCGCAGTACGACACCCACGTCCAGTTCGGCGGGGCGTCCGTGGACCCGGGCACCGGTGCCATCAAGGCGATCTACGGCGGTGAGGACGCGACCAAGCACTTCACCAACAACGCCGACGCCACCGGCGCCCAGGTGGGTTCGACGTTCAAGCCCTTCGTTCTGGCCGCGGCCATGCAGTGGGGCAAGCGCAACCCCGACCTCGGACCGGACCAGGCCCAGGACGAGCGCACCATCGTCTCGCCCAAGAGTCTGTACAACGGCAAGAACAAGCTGAAGATCAAGGACTATCAGGGCAACGTCTGGACGAACGAGAAGGGGCAGGAGTGGCTGCAGACCAACGACGGCGACAAGTCGTACGGTGATCCGCCCAAGTACCTGATCGACCTGCGTGAGGCCATGCGGGAGTCGGTGAACTCCCCCTTCGTCCAGCTCGGCATGGACGTCGGCCTGGACAAGGTCAAGCAGGCCGCCGTCGACGCGGGCCTGCTGGAGAGCAGTCTGGCCGGCACCAACTACCCGTCCTTCTCCATCGGCACCTCCGACCCCAGTGCCATCCGTATGGCCGGGGCGTACGGCACCTTCGCCGCCAGCGGCAAGCAGCGCGACCCGTACTCCGTCGAGAAGGTCGTCAGCAAGGACGGTCTGACCTTCCAGCACCAGACCAAGACCAAGCAGGTCTTCACCTCGAAGGTCGCGGACAACGTCACCGACGTGCTGAAGACCGTGGTCGACAAGGGCACGGGTACCGCCGCCAAGCTCCCCGGCCGCGATGTGGCCGGCAAGACGGGTACCACCGACGGCAACAAGTCGGCCTGGTTCGTGGGCTACACCCCGCAGTTGTCCACGGCGATCACCATGTTCCGGTACGACGACGACGCCTCGAACAAGAACCGGACGTTTCTCAAGATGTTCGGCACCGGTGGCCAGAAGAAGATCCACGGTGCCTCCTTCCCGGCGCAGATCTGGCACGACTACATGGCGGAGGCGCTGAAGGGCGAGCCGTCCGTGCCGTTCCCGGCACCTGAGCCCATCGGCGAGATCATCAACGAGCAGCCCTCGCCGACGCCCACTCCGTCGGCGACCGAATCGGAGTCGGAGAGCCCGTCGCCGACGCCGTCGCCCAGTAACAGCGACCCGAGTCCGTCGCCGTCGACGAGCGGGTCCTGCAAGCCCTGGGACTGGACCTGTGACCCCTCCACCGGCGGCGCGAACGGCGGTGGCACCGACACCGGCGGCACGGACGGCGGTGTGTCGACCTCGCCGTCCCCGTCGGACAGCGTGGGCAACCCGCGGGGCAACCAGAACGGTGGCGGAGGCGGGCTCTTCGGAGGCCCGGCCGGGTAGCCACCGACCCACCCGACACGGGGTTTCACGTGAAACATCCCGACGTTTCACGTGAAACAGGGGCCGCCGCACCGACTCAGGTGCGGCGGCCCTCGGCGTTTTCCCAGCCTTGTACGGCAGGATGTGCCCCATGCCCAGTGCAGAATCGACGCCGACGAGCGTGCACGAGCCGGACACCGTGCGGCCGACCCGGGACGACAAGATCGCCGCGGCCGGCAGTGAGCTGATCGGCGGTCCCCTCGGACGACGCGCCCTGACTGGGGCCTCCTGGTGGACGCCCGTCCGGATCGTCGCCCTGGTGGCGATCGGCATGTTCGCCCTCGGGCTGGTGCAGAAGGCGCCCTGCTACAACGGCGCCTGGTTCTTCGGAGCCAGCTCGCAGTACACGCACGCCTGCTACTCCGACATCCCGCACCTGTATCAGGGCCGCGGGTTCGCCGACGGGCTCGTGCCGTACTTCGACAAGCTGCCCGGGGACATGGACTACCTCGAGTACCCGGTGCTGACCGGCGTGTTCATGGAGGTGGCGGCCTGGCTGACACCTGGCAGCGGCAGCATTCAGCACCAGGAACAGTGGTACTGGATGGTCAACGCCGGGATGCTGATGGTCTGCGCGGCCGTCATCGCCGTCTGCGTCTCCCGCACTCACGCCCGCCGGCCCTGGGACGGCCTGCTCGTCGCGCTGGCGCCCGCCTACCTCCTGACAGCCACCATCAACTGGGACCTGCTCGCCGTCGCCCTGACGGCCGCCGCGATGCTGATGTGGTCCCGGGGCCGTTCCGTGGCCTTCGGTGTCCTGCTGGGGCTCGCCACGGCCGCCAAGCTCTATCCGATCTTTCTGCTGGGCCCGTTGCTGGTGCTGTGCTGGCGCGCGGGCAAGTGGCGTGCCTTCGGTCAGGGGGTGGCGGGCGCGGCCGTGTCCTGGCTCGTGGTGAACCTGCCGGTGATGCTCTTCGCGTTCGAGGGCTGGTCGAAGTTCTACCGGTTCAGCCAGGAGCGGGGCGTCGACTTCGGCTCCTTCTGGCTGATCATGGCCCAGAACTCCAGCCATCCGCTGAGCACCGACACCGTGAACACGCTCGCCACGGTGCTGATGCTGCTGTGCTGCCTGGGCATCGCCGTGCTCACCTTCACCGCCCCGCGCCGCCCCCGGTTCGCCCAGCTCGCGTTTCTGATCGTCGCCGCGTTCATCGTCACCAACAAGGTCTACTCGCCGCAGTACGTCCTGTGGCTGGTGCCGCTGGCCGTGCTGGCCCGGCCGAAGTGGCGGGACTTCCTGATCTGGCAGGCGTGCGAGGTGGCGTACTTCCTCGGTATCTGGATGTACCTCGCGTACACCACCAGCGGAGACGCCCACAAGGGTCTGCCGACCGACGGCTACCACTGGGCGATCGGCGTGCACCTGCTGGGGACGCTGTACCTGTGCGCCGTCGTGGTGCGCGACATCCTCATGCCGGAGCGGGACGTGGTGCGCCGCGCCGGTGACGACGACCCGTCCGGCGGGGTCCTCGACGGTGCCGAGGACGTGTTCGTCCTCGGGCCCGCCGCCCATCCCCCGCGGCATGCCGCCCACTTCGACACCCCGACGGTGGAGTGGGGCAACGGCCGCGACCCCGCCGGGGGTTCGCTCTGAGCGAACAGCTCTCCCGGGGACGTATGACAAAGGCCGTACACGGGCGCTCCCGTGTACGGCCTTCGGCGTTCGTCCCGTCGGCTCAGCGGTCCACGAGCCGGTCGAACTGCGTCGTGGTGTGCCGCAGATGGGCCACCAGCTCGTCACCGACCTTCGGCTCCGCCGCCTCGGCGGGCACGAACAGGATCGACACCTGCATGTGCGGCGGCTCGGCGAACCAGCGCTGCTTGCCGTCCCAGACGAACGGAGACAGGTTCCGGTTCACCGTGGCGAGGCCGGCGCGTGCGACGCCCTTGGCGCGCGGCATGACGCCGTGCATCGCCTTCGGGGCCTCCAGCCCTACCCCGTGCGAGGTACCCCCCGCCACGACGACGAGGAAGCCGTCGGAAGCCGCCTTCTGCTGCCGGTAACCGAAGCGGTCGCCCTTGGACACGCGCGTGACGTCCAGGACCGCGCCGCGGTACTCGGTGGCCTCGTGGTCGCCCAGCCACAGCCGTGTACCGATGCGGGCGCGGAACCGGGTCTGCGGGAACTGCTGCTGCAGGCGCTGGAGTTCGTCGGCCTTGAGATGGCTGACAAACATCGTGTGCAGCGGCAGCCGGGCCGCGCGCAGCCGGTCCATCCAGCCGATGACCTCCTCGACGGCGTCCGAGCCGTCGGTGCGGTCCAGCGGCAGGTGGATGGCGAAGCCCTCCAGACGCACGTTCTCTATGGCGGCGTGCAGCTGCGGCAGGTCCTGCTCGCTGATGCCGTGCCGCTTCATCGAGGACATCACCTCGATGACCACCCGGGCGCCGACCAGGCCGTACACGCCGTCGATGGAGGAGACCGACCGCACCACCCGGTCGGGCAGCGGCACCGGCTCCTCGCCGCGCCGGTACGGGGTCAGCACCAGCAGGTCGCCGCTGAAGAAGTCCTTGATCCGGGCGGCCTCGTACGTCGTGCCGACGGCGAGCAGGTCCGCACCCAGGCGTGTGGCCTCCTCGGCCAGCCGCTCGTGACCAAATCCGTAGCCGTTGCCCTTGCAGACCGGGACCAGGCCCGGGAACTGCTCCTGCACGTGCTTGTGGTGCGCCCGCCAGCGCGCGGTGTCGACGTAGAGCGTGAGCGCCATGGCCGGACCTGGAACCTTTCTCGTGGTTGCGGGGTGTCAGAGGTGTCGCAGCGGTCTGTCAGAGGTATCGAAGCACTGAACGGGGCGTCAGCGGCGCGACATGTAGATGTCGAGCGCCTTGTGCAGCAGCTTGTTCAGCGGGAAGTCCCACTCGCCGAGGTACTCGGCGGCCTGGCCGCCGGTGCCGACCTTGAACTGGATCAGGCCGAAGAGGTGGTCGGACTCGTCCAGCGAGTCGGAGATGCCGCGCAGGTCGTAGACGGTCGCACCGAGCGCGTAGGCATCGCGCAGCATCCGCCACTGCATCGCGTTCGAGGGCCGGACCTCGCGGCCGATGTTGTCGGAGGCGCCGTAGGAGTACCAGACGTGGCCGCCGACGATCAGCATCGTGGCCGCCGCCAGGTTCACACCGTTGTGGCGTGCGAAGTACAGCCGCATGCGGTTGGGGTCCTCGCTGTTGAGGGCCGACCACATGCGCTGGAAGTACGACAGCGGGCGCGGCCGGAAGTGGTCGCGCACGGCCGTGATCTCGTAGAGCCGCTGCCACTCCTCGAGGTCGTGGTAGCCGCCCTGGACGACCTCCACGCCGGCCTTCTCCGCCTTCTTGATGTTGCGGCGCCACAGCTGGTTGAAGTTCTTGTGGACCTCTTCCAGGGAACGGTTCGCCAGCGGCACCTGGAAGACGTAGCGGGGCTGGACGTCACCGAAACCGGCGCCGCCGTCCTCGCCCTGCTGCCAGCCCATCCGGCGCAGCTTGTCGGCCACCTCGAAGGCGCGCGGCTCGATGAAGTCGGCCTCCAGGTCGCGCAGGCGTTTGACGTCCTGGTCCTGGATGCCCTTCTTGATGGTCTCGGCGTTCCAGCGCCGGATGACCACCGGCGGGCCCATCTTCACCGAGAAGGCGCCCTGCTGCTTCAGGTGGGCGAGCATCGGCTCGATCCACTCCTGCAGGTTCGGCGCGAACCAGTTGATGACCGGGCCCTCGGGCAGATAGGCGAGGTAGCGCTTGATCTTCGGCAGCTGCCGGTAGAGCACCAGGCCCGCGCCGACCAACTCGCCGGTGCGGTCGTCGAACCAGCCGAGGCTCTCGGAGCGCCACTCCGCCTTCACGTCCGCCCACGCCGGGACCTGCATGTGGCTCGCCGCCGGCAGGGTCTGGATGAAGGCCAGATGCTGCTCGCGACTGATGGTCCTCAGGGTCAGGGTCATTCGGGGCGCTCCTCGGGCTGGTGTGTCCCCATGGGTCAGGGGCTCCGGCTCTGGTGCCGAAGCCTACTGCGCCCGCGGAGCGCCCCTGCTGGGCGCACGGGACATCTCGCCCGGCCGCGCGGCGGCCGGGTGAGTTGCGTGGTGCTGGAGAAGGAAGAGTGGGGTGGCGTCAGAAGACGCCGCCGAAGAGGCCGCCGTGCGCCATGCCGAGCAGGAAACCGACACCGGATGCGCCCAGGCCCACGATGATGCCGAAGCGCTCACGCGTGGTCACCGAGACCCACTGGCCGTAGGCACCGGTGAG
The DNA here is from genome assembly GCF_055609245.1 of Streptomyces sp. NPDC036813. Lineage (NCBI taxonomy): Bacteria > Bacillati > Actinomycetota > Actinomycetes > Kitasatosporales > Streptomycetaceae > Streptomyces > Streptomyces sp. NPDC036813. The sequence continues at coordinate 199,049 of NZ_JBVJPV010000007.1, forward strand.
GATGCCCACCAGTCCGGCCCAGGAGCTGAGCAGGTGCAGGTCGTCGGCGACCAGGCCCGTGATGAAGGCCAGGAGACCGAGGACCAGCGTCACGACGAGCAGCGTGTCCTGGAGGGGATGGGACTTTCCGTCCGTGGCCAAGAGGCCGGAGGGGGTCTTGGGTCGCAATACCTGTGCCATAGGGCACCTCCTGCGGAAGACGGCGCATCGTAGCGCCATACACACCCGATGTGTACAGATTGACGGCCTCCCCGGCCGGATTTCAACCGGAAGCCGGTGTGCAGGTAGTCTGTACCGTCTGCACCGGTGTCTGCCCAGGCCCAGTCGGGACAGGCCGGGGTGATTCCTCCGGCTGACCCTCGATTGTCAGTGGCGGCCGATACCGTTGCGTACGCATCACAACCCTCCTGCCACGGAACGACCGTGGCCGTTGAGTCCAAAGGAGGTGGGTTCCACATGCGTCACTACGAGGTGATGGTCATCCTCGACCCCGATCTCGAGGAGCGCGCTGTCTCCCCGCTGATCGAGAACTTCCTCTCTGTCGTCCGTGATGGCGGCGGAAAGGTCGAGAAGGTCGACACCTGGGGCCGTCGTCGTCTCGCGTACGAGATCAAGAAGAAGCCCGAGGGCATCTACTCGGTCATCGACCTGCAGGCTGAGCCCGCGGTCGTCAAGGAGCTCGACCGGCAGATGAACCTGAACGAGTCGGTCCTCCGGACCAAGGTCCTCCGTCCCGAGACCCACTGAGCCTCCCGCTCAGCTGATCTCGGGATTCCGAGCAGCACCACAAGCAGCCAGCAGCAAACCCGCCGAGAGGTTCCCCCATGGCAGGCGAGACCGTCATCACGGTCATCGGCAATCTTGTCGACGACCCCGAGCTGCGCTTCACCCCTTCCGGTGCGGCGGTCGCGAAATTCCGTGTCGCGTCCACCCCCCGCACCTTCGACCGTCAGACCAACGAGTGGAAGGACGGCGAGAGCCTGTTCCTGACCTGCTCGGTCTGGCGCCAGGCGGCGGAGAACGTCGCCGAGTCGCTCCAGCGAGGCATGCGCGTCATCGTGCAGGGCCGGCTGAAGCAGCGGTCGTACGAAGACCGTGAGGGTGTCAAGCGCACGGTCTTCGAGCTGGACGTCGACGAGGTCGGCCCCAGCCTGCGCAACGCCACGGCCAAGGTCACCAAGACCGCCGGCCGCGGTGGCCAGGGCGGTTACGGCGGCGGTGGCGGCCAGCAGGGCGGCGCCGGCTGGGGCGGCGGCCCCGGCGGTGGCGGCCAGCAGGGCGGCGGCGCTCCTGCCGACGACCCCTGGGCGACCGGCGCTCCCGCCGGTGGCAACCAGGGCGGCGGCGGCTGGGGCGGCGGCTCCGGCGGCGGTGGCGGCTACTCGGACGAGCCCCCCTTCTAGGCCTTCGGTCGGTCCTTCGGGGCCGGTCCCGGTCGAGGGTGGGTCGTACCCAAACTTCTTGATCACACAGGAGAATCACCATGGCGAAGCCGCCTGTGCGCAAGCCGAAGAAGAAGGTCTGCGCTTTCTGCAAGGACAAGGTCACGTACGTGGACTACAAGGACACGAACATGCTGCGGAAGTTCATTTCCGACCGCGGCAAGATCCGTGCCCGCCGCGTGACCGGCAACTGCACGCAGCACCAGCGTGACGTCGCCACGGCCGTCAAGAACAGCCGTGAGATGGCGCTGCTGCCCTACACGTCCACCGCGCGCTAAGGGAAGGGTGACCGAATCATGAAGATCATCCTGACCCACGAGGTCTCCGGCCTCGGTGCCGCGGGCGAAGTCGTCGACGTCAAGGACGGTTACGCTCGCAACTACCTGATCCCGCGGAACTTCGCGATCCGCTGGACCAAGGGTGGCGAGAAGGACGTCGAGCAGATCCGTCGTGCTCGCAAGATCCACGAGATCCAGACCATCGAGCAGGCCAACCAGATCAAGGCCCAGCTCGAGGGTGTGAAGGTCCGTCTGGCCGTCCGCTCCGGCGACGCCGGTCGTCTTTTCGGCTCCGTCACTCCGGCCGACATCGCTTCCGCGATCAAGGCTTCCGGTGGCCCCGAGGTCGACAAGCGCCGCATCGAGCTCGGTTCGCCGATCAAGACCCTGGGCGCCCACGAGACGTCCGTGCGTCTGCACCCCGAGGTTGCCGCCAAGGTCAACATCGAGGTCGTCGCGGGCTGATCACCGCGTGATCGCTGCGCTCGTTCGAGCCAGTGAAAGGGGCCGCACCCTGAGGGGTGCGGCCCCTTTCGCGTGCCGGGAAGCTGGTCCAGGGGGTGGGGACGCGGAGGGGTGTTTCACGTGAAACGGTCCCGGCGGACCATGGCGCCGACGGATCGATGCCGACGGATCGTCGTGTCGGCGGTTCGCCATGCCGGATCGTGGCGTTGACGGATAGCCGTGGCCTTCAGGCGGCGCTGATAGATCGCCGTGGCCTTCAGACGGCGCTGTTTCACGTGAAACGGTCAGCGCGTCGCGCCCGTCACCAGCCAGCGGCCCGAGCGGGCGCGCAGCCAGAGGGTCAGTAGCCGCACGGCCATCATCAGCGTCATCGCTGCCCACAGCGCGGTCAGTCCTCCGCCCAGCGTCGGGACAAGGAGCGCGACCGGGGCGAAGACCGCCAGCGTGAGCAGCATCGCCCAGGCCAGATACGGTCCGTCGCCGGCTCCCATGAGTACGCCGTCCAGGACGAACACGACGCCGGAGACCGGCTGGGAGAGCGCCACGATCAGCAGTGCGGGCAGGGCGGTGTCGGTCACCGAGGAGTCGCTGGTGAACAGCGGCAGGAAGAGCGGACGGGTGAGCACCACCAGAACGCCGAGAGCGACGCCGACCGCGATGCCCCACTCCACCATGCGCCGGCAGGCGGCTCGGGCGCCGTCGCTGTCGCCCGCACCCAGGTAGCGGCCGATGATCGCTTGCCCTGCGATGGCGATGGCGTCGAGGGCGAAGGCGAGCAGGCTCCACAGCGACAGGATGATCTGGTGGGCGGCGATGTCGGCGTCACCGAGACGCGCGGCGACAGCGGTGGCGATCATCAGGATGGCGCGCAGGGAGAGCGTGCGCACCAGGAGGGGGACGCCTGCCTGCGCGGAGGCGCGGATGCCCGCGGCGTCGGGACGCAGGGAGGCGCCGTGCCGACGGGCACCGCGGATCACCACCGTGAGATAGACGGCGGCCATGGCGCACTGCGCGATGACGGTTCCCCATGCCGAGCCCGCGATGCCGAGACCGGCGCCGTAGACGAGGCCCGCGTTCAGGGCGCCGTTGGCGACGAAGCCGCCGACGGCGACATAGAGCGGTGTCTTCGTGTCCTGCAGCCCGCGCAGGACACCGGTCGCGGCGAGCACGACGAGCATGGCGGGTATGCCGAGCGCGGAGATCCGAAGATAGGTGATGGCGTACGGAGCCGCGGTGGACGAGGCGCCGAAGAGGTCGACGATCGCCGGAGCCAGCGGAAGGACCAGGGCGATGACGGCGGCGCCGAGCAGCACCGCCAGCCAGATGCCGTCCATGCCTTGGCGGATGGCGGCCGGGAGATCGCCGGCGCCGACGCGGCGGGCGACGGCGGCCGTGGTCGCGTAGGCGAGGAAGACGAACACGCTCACGGCGGTGGTGAGCAGGGCGGAGGCGACGCCGAGTCCGGCGAGCTGGGCGGTGCCGAGGTGGCCCACGATGGCGCTGTCGGCCATGACGAAGAGAGGCTCTGCGACGAGGGCGCCGAAGGCCGGAACGGCCAGGGCGACGATCTCGCGGTCGTGGCGGCGGCGGGTGGCCCTGGAGGTCGCGGGAGCCTGTGTCATGAGCACCAATCTAGTCGTCCACAGGTAAGAGATGCAATCGGCCTTAGACCCTTACTTACCGGTTCGGTGAGTGACTTCTCGCGCAGTGTTCGAAGTGATCTTGGGCCGACCGGGGAAGTTTTTCTTCTGCACAGCCGGTGGATGTCGAAGTCGCAGGTCAGAGGCGTTGCGTTGGCGGCGGAGCGAGCTTGTTCACAGCGCTGTCCACCGGGTCGTGCACAGGTTTCGCCGAGTTCTCCACAGCATCGGGGCCGTCGTCCACATGGCCTGTGGATAACCAGATTGGCTGACGCCCCCGTGGGGCCTACCGTGGTCCGGCGCCCGCTCCGTACGCCCGTGTGCAGAACCGCCACAAAACCGACGCGTTGCAAGTGGAGTTGGGCCTCTCGGTTTGTCAGTGCCGTCCCTTAGAACAGAGGGGCACGGCGAGGTCCGCTCGGCGGACGGGAGGAGGTGGCTCGGTGAGTATTTCCGAGCCCTTGGACGATCCGTGGGCCGACAGCGGTCCGAGTGATCGTCTGCCCGCTTCCCGCCGGCGCGGTGACGGGGTCCGCACCCGTGAGGAGCAGCACGACCGGGGGCGGGACAGCGGCGGCTGGGACGGCGCCGGTTCGGCCTTCGAGCGGGTACCGCCCCAGGATCTGGAGGCCGAGCAGTCGGTCCTCGGCGGCATGCTGTTGTCGAAGGACGCGATCGCCGACGTCGTCGAGATCCTCAAGGGCCACGACTTCTACAAGCCGGCGCACGAAACGATCTTCCAGGCGATCCTCGACGTCTACGCCCGGGGCGAGCCGGCCGACCCCATCACCATCGCCGCCGAACTCACCAAGCGGGGTGAGATCAACAAGGTCGGCGGCGCGTCGTATCTGCACACCCTCGTCCAGACGGTACCGACGGCGGCCAACGCCGAGTACTACGCGGAGATCGTGCACGAACGCGCGGTCCTGCGCCGCCTGGTCGAGGCCGGCACGCGGATCACGCAGATGGGATACGCGGCCGACGACGACGTCGATGAGATCGTCAACCGCGCCCAGGCGGAGATCTACGCCGTCACCGAGCAGCGCACCAGCGAGGACTACCTGCCGCTCGGCGACATCATGGAGGGTGCCCTCGACGAGATCGAGGCGATCGGCTCACGCAGCGGCGAGATGACCGGTGTGCCCACGGGCTTCACCGACTTCGACTCGCTCACCAACGGTCTGCACCCCGGCCAGATGATCGTCATCGCGGCCCGTCCTGCGATGGGTAAGTCCACCCTCGCGCTGGACTTCGCGCGCGCCGCGGCGATCAAGCACAACCTGCCGAGCGTGATCTTCTCCCTCGAGATGGGGCGCAACGAGATCGCGATGCGCCTGCTGTCCGCGGAGGCCCGTGTCGCTCTGCACCACATGCGCTCCGGCACGATGACCGACGAGGACTGGACGCGCCTGGCCCGCCGGATGCCCGACGTGTCCGCCGCTCCGCTCTACATCGACGACTCCCCGAACCTGTCGATGATGGAGATCCGCGCCAAGTGCCGCCGTCTGAAGCAGCGCAACGACCTCCGGCTGGTCGTCATCGACTACCTCCAGCTGATGCAGTCCGGCGGCTCCAAGCGCGCCGAGAGCCGTCAGCAGGAGGTGTCGGACATGTCTCGTAACCTCAAGCTGCTCGCCAAGGAGCTGGAGCTCCCCGTGATCGCGCTCTCCCAGCTCAACCGTGGCCCCGAGCAGCGCACCGACAAGAAGCCGATGGTCTCGGACCTGCGTGAGTCCGGCTCCATCGAGCAGGACGCCGACATGGTCATCCTGCTGCACCGCGAGGACGCCTACGAGAAGGAGTCGCCCCGCGCGGGCGAGGCCGACCTGATCGTGGCCAAGCACCGTAACGGCCCGACGGCGACGATCACGGTCGCCTTCCAGGGCCACTACTCGCGCTTCGTGGACATGGCACAGACCTGAGGCGCCCATGTCGCAGGTCTCGGATGTCGTGGCCACATCTCACGAGCGATGGCCAGGCGATGGCATTCCAAGCCACGAGACAGCGGGAAGCTGCTCAGCGCCTCGTCTCGTACCTGGTCAGGACCACGCCGCCGGGAAACGTCCGGGTCTCCACCAGGCTGAGGTTCACCCAGCTGTCCAGCGCGGTGAAGAACGGCGTGCCGCCGCCCACCAGGACCGGATGGGCGGCGATCACGTACTCGTCGATCAGCCCGGCGCGCATGGCCGCCCCGGCGAGCGTTGCGCCGCCGATGTTCATCGGGCCACCGTCCTCGGCCTTGAGCCGGGTGATCTCGGCGATCGCGTCGCCGGTGACCAGGCGGGTGTTCCAGTCGACCTTGTCGATCGTCGAGGAGAACACCACCTTCGGCGTGTCCCGCCAGTTCCGCGCGAACTCGATCTCCGCCGGGGTTGCGTCGGGCTGCTGGTCGCCGGTCGGCCAGTAGGAGCTCATCGTCTCCCAGAGCTTGCGCCCATACAGCGACAGGCCACTCGCCTGCTCGTGGTCGAGCCACCACTGGAACAGCTCGTCACTCGGCGGTCCGCTCCAGCCGATGTCGTCGCCGACCGCGGCGATGTAGCCGTCCAGGGTCAGGTTCATGCCGTAGATCAGCTTCCGCATGGCGCAGCCTTCCGTCCGTGAGGGTCCGGCGGGTAGACCAGCGCTCCCCGGGAAACTCATCGCTGCGCGATCTGGGGCTCGCCGGCGGTCCTGGTGCTCGGGGCTCAGCCTGGTGTACTCGGCCGGCACGGGCAAGCCGCCTGATCTCGACCTCGCCCTCACGAGGAAATGCCTCGGATTTGAGACTGATCATGGGCGCCAAGGCCAGGAGACAGCCAAGAACACCCAGGTCACGCAAGATCGGCAGGTCACGAGCGGCGAGACCCCACAGCCCGCCGGGCGGTGCCGCAGCCGTTGAAATGGATTCGACGTGGGATGTCGCGGCGGGTGGACTGGGCCCATGACGACATCTCAGGAAGAGTTGCTGCCCGCCACCCGGCGGGCGTTGCTGCACCGGATCGCCGTGGCCCAGGCGGACGGCAGGGCCCCCTCGCTCGTCGCGGCCGTCGTCCGCGGCGGACACACGGTCTGGCACGGTGCGCGCACGTCGGTCGACGGTCATGGGCCCGACGAGAACGTGCAGTACAGGATCGGGTCGATCACCAAGACCTTCACGGCCGTTCTGGTCCTGCGGCTGCGGGACGAGGGGCTGCTCGACCTCGGTGACCCGCTGGAGAAGCACCTGCCCGGCACCGGCGCGGGCGAGGTGACGATCCGTGATCTGCTCGCGCACACCGGCGGACTGGCGGCCGAGTCGCCGGCGCCATGGTGGGAGCGCACCCCGGGCACGCTGCGGCCCGAACTCGCCGATGTTCTGGGGGAGCAGCCCTTCCGGCACCCCGTCGGGCAGCGGTTCCACTACTCCAATCCCGGTTTCACGCTGCTCGGGGCCCTGGTCGAGGAGGTGCGGGGCGAGTCATGGGAAGACGTGCTGCGGCGCGAAGTCCTCGAACCTCTGGACCTTCACCGCACGGATGTGCGTCCCAGTGCCCCGCATGCCGGAGGCTGGGCCGTGCACCCATGGGCGGACGTGATGTTGCCCGAACCCGCGGAGGACCTGGGCCGCATGGCCCCTGCCGGACAGCTGTGGTCCACCACGGGTGACCTGGCGCGCTTCGCCGTCTTCCTGGCCAAGGGAGACGACCGGGTGCTCTGTGCGCAGTCCCTGCGCGAGATGCGGACACCCGCGGCCCCCTCTGAGGCGGCGAACGTGGCCGACGGCTACGCCTACGGACTCGGCCTGGAGATCCGGCACCACGGTGGGCGGCTGCTGACCGGGCATTCCGGATCGCTTCCGGGGTTCCTGGCCGGCCTGCAGTTCAGCGTGGAGGACGACGTGGCCGCCGTCGTGCTCGCCAACTGCACCTCCGGTCCGCTCGTGGCCACCGTGGCCGCGGATCTCGTGGGGATCGTCGCCGAGGCGGAACCGCGCATCCCCGAGCCCTGGCATCCGCTGCGGGAGGCCGATCCAGTGGCGCTGGACCTGGCGGGGCCCTGGTACTGGGGTACGCAGGGCGTCGCCTTGCGGCTGACGGCCGACGGGCTGGCGTCGCTGGAGCCCCTCACGGGCAACGGCCGGCGTTCGCGCTTCCGGCCGAACGGTGACGGCACATGGACGGGGTTGGAGGGCTACTACGCCGGCGAGGTCCTACGGGCGGTGCGGCGGCCCGACGGCTCCATCGACCACCTGGACCTCGGGTCGTTCGCCTTCACGCGGCAGCCGTACGACGACAGCGCGGCAGTGCCGGGGGCAGTCGATCCGCAGGGGTGGCGGGGTATCGGCTGACGCATTGCTGTTCCGGACGCGGGGGTTGTTTCACGTGAAACACCCATGGGACGGCCCCCGCGCCACGTCGGTCACAGAGGCAGCTTGAAACCGAGGTGTGAGCCCTCGAACCCGAGCCGTTCGTAGAACCGGTGGGCGTCGGTGCGGCTCTTGTCGGAGGTCAGCTGCACCAACTGGCAGCCCAGGCGCCGGGATTCCTCCACCGCCCACTCGATGAGCTGGGTGCCCAGTCCGCTGCCACGCTCGTCGGCGTGGATCCGCACCGCTTCGATGATCGACCGGGTGGCCCCTCGCCGGGACAGACCGGGAATCAGCGTCAGCTGAAGGGTGCCGACGATGCGACCCTCGCGGGCTGCGACGACCAGGTGCTGGTTCGGGTCCGCGGCGATGCTCTCGAACGCGGTCAGGTACGGCGCGAGGTCGTCGGGGGACTCGCGCTGGGCACCCAACGGGTCGTCCGCGAGCATGGCCACGATGGCCGGGACGTCGTCGGGACCGGCGGCCCGTATCTCAAGATCTCCCATGCCCGCACCCTATGGCCCGCTCCCTAGGCGGGCACCGGTGCCTTCAGCGTTTCCACGACGTGGACCAGAGGGGCCAGCTCCGGGTTCTTCGCCGCCTCGTCGAGGGCCTCGCGCAGTGCGGCGTCATTGGTGGGCCGGGCTTCCTCCAGGAGCTTCAGACCGGCCTCGGTGACGTTGGTGTAGATGCCGCGACGGTCGGTGGGGCACAGGTAGCGCTCGAGCAGACCGCGGTCCTCGAGGCGGGTGACCAGGCGGGTGGTGGCGCTCTGGCTGAGGACGACCGCGTCGGCGACCTGCTTCATCTGCAGATGTCCGCCGTCGCCGTCGTGCTGCCGGCTGAGCACGTCGAGCAGCGAGTACTCGCGCACACTCAGCTCATGGCGAGCCTGCAGGGCGCGCTCGATGTGCGTCTCGATCCTGCCGTGCAGCAGGGAGAGTGCGCACCAGCCCTGAGCGAGGGCGGTGAGCGCGGGGTCCGTCGCTGTCATCGGTGTTCTTCCTCCGTCCCGGAGCGGCTGTTACCAGGATAGAGCAGCCGCGCAATAGAGCGCGCTTGCAAGTATCCCGCGTGTGCAACTATTGTGGACGCACGCAAAGCGCATCTGCAATCGTCTGGGAAGGTGTACCCCTCCATGCCTCTCGCGCTACTGGCCCTCGCGATCGGGGCCTTCGGAATCGGAACGACCGAGTTCGTGATCATGGGCTTGCTGCCCGAGGTCGCGGGCGACTTCGGGGTCTCCATCCCGACGGCCGGCTTCCTCGTCACCGGTTACGCGCTCGGTGTCATGTTCGGCGCCCCGCTGATGACGGTCCTCGGCACCATGATCCCCCGCAAGCGGATGCTGATGCTGCTGATGGCCCTGTTCATCGCCGGCAACCTGCTGTCCGCCCTCGCTCCCGCCTTCGGGATCATGCTCATCGGCCGCGTGGTCGCCTCCCTCGCCCACGGCGCCTTCTTCGGCATCGGGTCGGTGGTCGCCGCCGAACTGGTCGCCCCCGACAAGAAGGCCGGCGCCATCGCGATGATGTTCACCGGCCTGACCGTCGCCAACGTCGTCGGTGTGCCGCTCGGAACCCTGGTCGGCCAGCACATCGGCTGGCGTGTCACCTTCGGCATCGTCGCCGCCCTCGGCGTCGTCGGCCTGCTCGGCATCGCCAAGCTCGTCCCCGACATGCCCAAGCCACAGGGCGTGCACCTGCGCCACGAGCTGGCCGCGTTCAAGAACGTCCAGGTCCTGCTAGCGATGGCGATGACCGTCCTCGGCTTCGGCGGCGTCTTTGCGGCCATCACCTACATCGCGCCGATGATGACGCACGTCACCGGGTTCGCGGACGGCTCCGTCACCTGGCTGCTGGTGCTGTTCGGCCTCGGCATGGTCGGCGGCAACCTCGTCGGCGGCAAGTTCGCCGACCGCGCCCTGATGCCCATGCTGTACGTCTCCCTGGGCGCCCTGGCCGTCGTCCTGGCACTCTTCACGCTCACCGCGCACAACAAGGTCCTCGCGGCCGTCACCATCACCCTGATCGGCGCGCTGGGCTTCGCCACCGTCCCGCCGCTGCAGAAGCGTGTCCTCGACCAGGCCCATGGCGCCCCCACGCTGGCCTCGGCCGTGAACATCGGCGCCTTCAACCTCGGCAACGCCCTGTCGGCCTGGCTCGGCGGACTCGTGATCTCGGCCGGCTTCGGCTACACCGCCCCCAACTGGGTGGGAGCCGTCCTCGCCGCGGGCGCCCTCGTCCTGGCCGTGCTCTCGGCCGCCCTGGAGCGCCGGGGCGAAGCGCCCAGCACGGTGGTCGCCGGCTCAGGGGCCGTCGAGCAGCGGGCCGTCGTCCACCACTGACCCACGCGGATCCTGCCGGAGCCGGGCCAGGGCCGTCCCGGCGCAGGCAGAACCCGCTCCTTGAGCAACGCCCTCGTGCATCACCGGAGCGGCGCCCCGTGCACCGCTCTCCCGCACCACCGCACAACCCCTCACCCAAGGAGACCCCCGTGAGCACCACCACCGCCGTGACCCCCCTGACCACGCAGGACGCCGAGATCCTCGTCGCCGCCGCCCGCCGGGCCGCCGAGACGGCCGGTGTCACCGTGAGCATCAGCGTGCTGGACGCGGGCGGGCACCTCCTCGCCTTCCGGCGGGACGACAGGGCCGTACTGATCTCGGGGGAGACCAGCACCCGCAAGGCCTACACCGCGCTTCAGCTCGACGCCCCGACCGCGGACCTGGTGGACGCCGTCCAGCCCGGCGGCCTCTTCCACACTCTGCCCACCGCGCTCGACCGGCCGCTGCTGTTCATCGCGGGTGGCCTGCCCGTCCGCCGCGACGGCCGCCTGATCGGCGCGATCGGCGTCGGCGGCGGTGCCCCCGAGCAGGACCACGCCTTCGCCACCGCGGCCGTCGAGGCGCTCGCCTGAGCGGCAGCACCCCCTACAGCACAACGCCGGTCCCCACGGGGACCGGCGTTGTCGTGCGCTTACGGCGTGGTTCAGCCCGCCGCCACCGTCACCGGGGCGAACCGCCGGCTCCAGTCACCCGGCAGGTCGGTGATGCCGTGCGTCATGACGGAGTTGAAGGCGACCGACGCCATGCCGTTCTCCTTGACCCAGGACAGCAGCTCCTCGTGCCGGACGTCGATGTCCGTGCGCAACGGACGGTCGGTGCCCGCGGCGAGGGAGGCCATCAGCGCCTTCGCCGTCGCGGTGTCCCGGGCGATGAGCGGGCCCACGACATGGGTGTCCATGTTCGGCCACGCGGCGGCATAGCCGGTGATCCGGCCACCGTCCTCCGCGACGCGCAGCTGGTCGGCGAAGGCGGGCAGTCGCGTCACGATGGGCGTGCGGTCGGCGCCGAACACCTCCTCGTCGAGACGGAGGATGGCCGGCAGGTCCTCGGCCGTGGCCGCCCGCGTGACCACGCTGCCCACCGTGACGTCCGGTGTCAGGCGACCGACCACCATCTCCGCCCGGCCCGTGGTCTTGAAGCCCAGCTCCTCATAGAGGGGGCGGCCGTTCGGCGTGGCGTGCAGGGTGAGTGGCGTGGTGCCCATCTCCGCGAGGACGTGGCGCATCATCCGGCGCCCGACACCCTTACGGGCGTGGCGGGCGGCGACCAGCACCATCCCGACGGCACCGAGAGCGGGCCGCTCGCGTGGTCCGTACTCGGTCACGACGCAGGCGCTGACGAGGCCGCCGTCGGGGTCATCGATGCCGTAAGCCGTCCCCGCGGTGAGGAGGAATCCCCACTTGTGTTCCTCCCGGGGCCAGCCACGGTTCTCGGACAGGTCCGCGCAGGCGGTGAGATCGCGAAGCGTCAGACGGCGGATGGGCAGAGCGGCGAGGGAAACAGTCGGCACGCAGGTCAGGCTGTCCGACGGCAGGCCCCTGCGTCCACCTGTTTCACGGCACACGTACGTGCTTTTGGCCATGTCGTGGCCCGGCGGACAGCTCCGGGACAGACGGGCGACGTTTCACGTGAAACAGGCGGCGAACCCCGTCAACCCAGGTCGGGCGCGTGCATGGCGCGGACGCCCTCGATGTTCCCGTCCAGATAGTGCCGCAGCGACAGCGGAACGAGGTGCACAGAGGCGATACCGACGCGGGTGAACGGCACTCGGACGATCTCGTATTCGCCGGCCGGCTCGTCCACCTCGGGACCGTGCCGCTGGGAGAGGTCCATGGATTCCAGGCGGCAGACGAAGAAGTGCTGCACCTTCACGCCAGTCATACCGCCGTCCTCGCCGATGTGCTCCACGGTGTCCACGAAGCAGGGCACCACGTCGGTGATCTTGGCGCCGAGCTCCTCGTGCACCTCGCGGTGCAGAGCGTCGACGACGGTCGGATCCCCGGGCTCCACCCCGCCGCCGGGTGTCAGCCAATAGGGATCCATGCCAGGCTTCGTGCGCTTGATCAGAATGAGGTCGTCACCGTCCAGGAGGACGGCGCGGGCGGTGCGCTTGACCACGGGTCGGACGGTCATGGGAGAAATGTGGCCCGGCACGTTCCGCATGAAACATCCCCGCTGGTTTCACGTGAAACATCGCGAAACGTCATCAAGCGAACTCACTCAGTGATGCGTAATCGGAGGGAGGGGTCAGGCCCAGTCAGCCGCGGCCCGCTGGAGCCGCTCATGAGCCCGCGCGATGTGCGGCATGGCCAGCGTTCCCGCGCGTACCACCAGGAAGTAGGTCCGCAACGGAGGCACCGGCGGATGGTGCAACGCCACGATCTCCCCACGCTCCAGGGCGCCCGCACACAGATAGCGGGGCAGGACGGCGAGCCCGGCCCCCGCCGCCGTACAGGTGAGGACCGCGCGCAGGTCGGGGACGATGACCGCACCAAAGGGCACGGGGCGGGACTCGAAGACGGAGGCCCAGTAGCGGGAGACGAACGGGAGCGACTCGTGGACCTCCACGACGGGGAGGCTTTCCAGGGCTCGTGCGCCCACGCGGCGCAGTTCGTCTCGGCGGACCTGTGCGGCCCGGTGCGGGGCGGCCACCAGGACGTGCTCCTCGTCGCACAGCGCGGTGGCGGTGAGCAGGGTGCCGCGGGGCCGGGTGGTGCTGATGGCCAGATCGTGATGGCCGGCCGCCAGCCCTTCCAGCGTCTCCTCGGCGGTGCCGAAGGACGCGCGCAGGGCCAGTCCCTGTCCGTCGTCACCGGCCAGCTCCGTCAGCGCCGGCAGGGCCCGCTCCGCGATGAACTCCGGGGGCCCGGCCAGATGCAGACTGCGTAACGACGCCTCCTCGTCGACCCCCGTCTCGGCGATCTCCACCAAGGCGTCCAGGTGCGGCGCCGCCTTGTGGGCCAGCTCGTCGCCGATGGTCGTCGGAGTCACCCCGCGCGCTTGACGCAGAAACAGGGGGCGGCCGAGCTGCCGCTCCAGGGTGCGGATCTGCGAGGTCACGGCCGGCTGGGACAGGCCGAGCAGGGCAGCCGCCCGGGTGAAGGACCCGGCGCGGTGCACGGTCACGAAGGTGCGCAGCAAGGCCAGATCCATGGCGTGCCCTTCCCCTCTCGCCGTCCGTTCAGGGTTCCCGGCCGCGCACCCCACTATAAATATGTCGATAGGTCTCTGTCGTTACTGTGATTGGACACTGACAGGGAGTCAACTAGCCTGGTTCGCGCGGTTCTTGGACTGCGGAACCGCGGACGGTCCGAGCCACGAGGGGGGAGGCTCGGACCGTCCGTCGCGGGGAACCGGGCACCGCTCCGGCGGCCGCGCGCAGGTCAGCCGGCGGACTCCTCGAGCGCGTGCAGCAGATCGGCCACCAGGTCCTCGGGGTCCTCCGCACCGACCGACAGCCGGACGAAGCCCTCCGGCACCGCGTCGCCGCCCCACCGGCCGCGCCGCTCCGCGGTGGAGCGCACCCCGCCGAAGCTGGTGGCGTCGTCCACCAGCCGCAGCGCGTCCAGGAAACGGTCGGCACGCGCGCGCGTGGGCAGCGTGAAGGAGACGACGCACCCGAAGCGCCGCATCTGCTGGGAGGCCACCTTGTGCGACGGGTCGTCGGGCAGCCCCGGATACCGCAGCCCGGTGACGTCAGGGTGCTCCCGCAGCGCCTCGGCCACCCTCAGGGCCGTGGCGTTCTGCCGGTCGGCGCGCAGTTGGAGCGTGGCCAGGGAGCGATGCGCGAGCCAGGCTTCCATCGGCCCGGGGATCGCGCCGACGATCTTGCGCCAGCGCCGCACCGCGGTCATCGCCTCGCCGGCGCGACCGGTGACGTAGCCGAGCAGGATGTCGCCGTGCCCGGTGAGCTGCTTGGTCCCGCTGGCCACCGCGAAATCGGCGCCCAGTTCCAGCGGACGCTGCCCGAGTGGCGTGGCGAGCGTGTTGTCGACGGCGACGAGGGCGCCACGCGCGTGTGCCGCCTCGGCAAGCCGCCGGATGTCGCACACGTCGAGCCCGGGGTTGGACGGCGACTCGATCCACAGCAGCCGCGCGCCGTCGAGCACGTCCAGTTGCGCGTCGCCCCCGGTCGGCGCGGTACGCACCTCGACGCCGAACGCCTCCAGCTGGGCGCGGACGAGGGGCAGTGCCTGGTAGCCGTCGCTGGGCAGCACGACCGCGTCCCCGGCGCGCAGCTGGGAGAACAGCACCGCGGAGATCGCGGCCATCCCGGAGGCGAACACCAGCGACTCCACGCCGTCCTCGCCCGGCGCCTCCAACTCGCCGATGGCCCGCTCCAGCAGCGTCCACGTGGGGTTCTCGTCACGGCCGTAGGTGTACGGCCCCGTGGGATCACCCGGAAGATGGAAGTGGGCCGCGAAGACCGGGCCCGGCAGTGTCGGTTCGTGCTTGACCGGTTCGGGCAGTCCTGCCCGCACCGCGCGTGTGCCGTCGCCCCGGTCCTCGCGCACCGCGCGTGTGCCGTCGTCCCGACCCTCGCCCGCGTCGCTCATGCCGCCCGTCCCTCCATCTGCTCGCGTACCGCGGCGAGCAGTCCCTCGCTCGCCGCCTCCACCATCTCAAGGCACTCCTCGAAGCCCTCCATGCCCCCGTAGTAGGGATCCGGTACGTCCATGTCGTCCCCGGCCGCGGGGTCGTAGGAGCGCAGCAGCCGTACCTTCGCCGCGTCCTGGTCGGTGGGCGCGAGGCGGCGCAGCGCCTTCAGGTGTCCGGCGTCCAGCGCGATCACGAGATCGAGCCGGGCGAACCAGGACGGCTGGAACTGCCGCGCCGTGTGGTCGCTGCCGTACCCGGATTCCCGGAGGACGGCGACCGTGCGCGGGTCCGCGCCGTCGCCCTCGTGCCAGCCGCCCGTGCCCGCGCTGTCGACCTCGACCAGATCTCCGAGACCTGCCTCCTCCACGCGGGCGCGGAAGACCGACTCGGCCATCGGTGAGCGGCAGATGTTGCCGGTGCAGACGAAGCAGACGCGGTAGGTCATGGCGCCTCAGTCCTCGTCGGGCAGTACGACGTGCAGGGCCCAGGACACGATCGAGATGATCAGGCCGCCGAGGACGGCCGTCCAGAAGCCCTCGACGTGGAAGCTCAGGTCGAGCTTGCCGCACACCCACGAGGTCAGCAGCAGCATGAGCGCGTTGACGATCAGGGTGAACAACCCGAGCGTGAGGATGAACAGGGGGAAGGTCAGTACCTTCACGAGCGGCTTGACCAGGAAGTTGACCAGGCCGAAGACCAGGGCGACGATGATCAGCGTGCCGGCCTTCTTGCCGGTGCTCGATCCGGTCAGGGTGATCTTGTCAAGCAGCCACACGGCGACCAGCAGGGCGCCCGCGTTGGCGATCGTCTTGACTACGAAATTCTTCATGTGTCTGATCGTGGCAGACGGACACGGCCAGGAGCAGAGGCGAGGGCGAACAAGGCGATGAAGGCATTCCGGCTGGACGAACTGGAGGCGGAGCGCGCCGCCAACGAAGGCGCCTATCTGCAGTTCCTGCGTGAGCGGAACATGTCCGTCGGCCTGTACGCGCTCAACGCGGGAGAGCACGACCCGCAAAAGCCGCACAACCAGGACGAGGTGTACTTCGTCGTCAGCGGCCGCGCCGCGATCACCGTCGGTCTGGAGACGACCGAGGTGGCGCGCGGCAGCGTCGTGTACGTGCCCGCCGGGGTCGCCCACAAGTTCCACCACATCAGCGAGGACCTGCGCGTTCTCGTGGTGTTCTCCCCGCCGGAGGGCTGAGACCGGCCTCGGGGTTCCCTAGGGGACGGGTCAGGGGAGGACCGGGGGTGCGAGGCCCCCGCCGGCGCCCTCGCCGGCCCTAGCATCGAGTGCAGGACATCCGGAAGGGTCCGGCACCCGTCAACGGGCCGGTGAGGAAAGGGCGAAGGCGATGCGAGAGATTGTCGCGGGACTGCCGTGGTGGGTGAAGTGGGTCGCGGTGCCGGTCATCGCGCTCGTCGTGTTCGGCAGCGTGCTGGCCACGGTCGTCGGTTTTGTGATCGGACTGCTCTTCAAGCTGCTGGTCTTCGTGGCCCTGGTGGGCGGCCTGATCTACATCGTGCGGAAGTTCACCGCCGGATCGTCCTCGCGCAGCGACTGGTAGGGGCCCGGCCGGTGATCGCCAAGGGGAATCACCGGTTCCCTCGGGGGAGGGAAGTTTTCCGGACAGCCATTCTGTCCACGGCGGCGGACGGTTAGAGTCCGGAATCCGACGCGGGGCCGATCCCCCGCGCATGGCGGACACCCCCGCACCCGTGTTCCCCGCACGGGCTCCCCCTCGCGCTTCGGGAGTGACCCTTGGCCACGGTTGACACCGCACCCGCAGAGTCGCACGCACCCCCCACGCGGCCCTGCTCGACCGCACCCCCGCTGCAGCGGCCGGCCCCCACGGCCGGTGCCGAGCAGCCTCCTGCGGCGACGACTCTGATCAGCTCCGTGCAGCGCGCGATGCGTCTGCTGGAAGCCGTCGCCGAACACCCCTACGGCGCCCCCGCCAAACAGCTGGCGCGGGAGACCGGCCTGGCTCTGCCCACCGCCTACCACCTGCTGCGCACCCTGGTGCACGAGGGCTATCTCTGCCGTGAGAAGGGCCTGTTCTTCCTCGGTGAGTCGGCCGAACGGCTGGGCAGCAGTGGAGCGGAGCAGAAACGTCGCAGCACGATCGTGGACACCCTCGCGCAATGGCGCGATTCCATCGGTGTGCCCGTGTACTACGCCATGTACCGCGAGGGCGAGATCGAGGTCATGTGCGTCTCGGACACGCCCGGCAATCCGGCGGTCGAGGAGTGGGCCGACTTTCGTGAGACAGGGCATGCCCACGCCATCGGGCAGTGTCTGCTCTCCCAGCTGGACGACGGTGCCCGCCGCGACCACCTGGCCCGCTACCCGGCGCAGGCCATCACGCCCTACACGGTGTGCGACAACCATGCGCTGCTGCGGCGGCTGGAGCGGATGCGGCGGATGGAGCCGGTGATCGAGCGGCAGGAGTACGCCCTGGGGACGGTGTGCGCCGCGGTGCCGATCACGGTGGGCACCACGGCCGCCACGATGGCGATCTCGCTGCCCGCGCACCAGGCCGACCAGCTGCTGTCCGCGGCGCGGAAACTGCAGGACGAGATCGGGCGCCTGCTGGGCTCGCTGGCACTGTCTATCAGTATCTGAAAACTCACTCCTTGTGATCTAGCGTGCACGTTCAGCAAGATGCCTCCAGTGTCAAGGGGTTCATTCCCGGCCAGTCGACGGCAAGTGACGGGGTAGGCGAATGCGCGAGTCCGTGCAGGCAGTACAGGCAGAGGTCATGATGAGCTTTCTCGTCTCCGAGGAGCTCTCGTTCCGCATCCCGGTGGAACTGCGCTACGAGACCTGTGATCCCTATGCCGTACGGCTGACCTTCCACCTTCCCGGGGACGCGCCGGTGACATGGGCGTTCGGGCGTGAGCTGCTGCTCGACGGGGTGGGGCGGCCGTGCGGGGAGGGCGATGTCCGTATCGCACCGGTCGAAGCCGACACCCTGGGCGAGGTGCTGATCCGGCTCCAGGTCGGCGGCGACCAGGCGCTGTTCCGTTCGTCGGCACCGCCGATCGTGGCGTTCCTGGACCGCACCGACAAGCTGGTGCCGCTTGGCCAGGAGGGTGCGCTCGCCGACTTCGACGCCCATCTGGAGGAGGCGCTCGACCGCATCCTCGCGGAGGAGCAGAGCGCGGGCTGATACGTTGCGTCACCAAGGTGGCGTAACGGTTCACCGCTGTGGGGCGGAGATCTGCAGGAACGGTTCTGCAAGTCGGTGGCGTCGGCCGTCGGTACGGCGACGCCGTCGGCCGTCGGTACGGCGACGTCGTCGACAGCAGCGCTACGCGGTCGCGGGTATGGCTACGCCGGCGCCCGGCGCCCGGCGCCCGGCGTTTCAGCGCTTGCGCCGTCGTCCCCGGCCGCCGCGGCCCGCGGGCACCGGGATCGAGCCGGTGCCGGTCTCACCGCCGGCGCTCTGGCCGGTCGCCGCCGGCCCCTGACGGTCGGCGGCCACCACCAGGGCCGCGAGCGCCGTGGTGACCGGCACCGAGGCGACCAGGCCGATCGATCCCACCAGCGTGCGCACGATCTCCTCCGCGACCAGTTCGCTGTTGGCGACCGTGCCCACGCTGCTCTGCGCGATGGAGAAGAGCAGCAACAAGGGCAACGCGGCACCGGCGTAGGCGAGGACAAGGGTGTTGACGACGGACGCGATGTGGTCGCGACCGATCCGGATGCCGGCCCGGTACAGCCCGCGCCAGCCCATCGACGGGTTGGCCTCGTGCAGCTCCCAGACGGCGGAGGTCTGGGTGACCGTCACGTCGTCGAGCACGCCGAGGGATCCGATGATGACGCCGGCGAGCAGCAGACCGCTCATGTCGATGGACGGGTACAGGCCATGGATCAGGCCGGTGCTGTCGTCCGTGTTGCCCGTCAGCGCGGCCCAGCCGATGAACAGCGAACCGAGGACGCCGATCAGCAGCAGGGAGATCAGGGTGCCGAGCACCGCCACGGACGTCCGGGCCGACAGTCCGTGGCACAGGTACAGGGCGATGAGCATGATCGCGCTGGAGCCCACGACGGCGACGACCAACGGGTTCTCGCCCTGCAGAACCGCCGGCAGGATGAAGAAGTTCAGCACCAGGAAGCTGATGGCGAGCGCGACGAGCGCCATCACCCCGCGCATCCGCCCCACGACGATGACGGCGAGCGCGAAGATGCCGGCCAGCAGGGCCATCGGGAAGCGCCGGTCGACGTCCGTGACGGAGTACTGCAGGTCCTTCGGTGCCGAGGGCTCGTAGGCGACCACGACCTTCTCGCCCTGGTGCAGCTGCCGCGTCTGGTCGGGCTGCACGATCTCGGTGAACGTCCGGCCCGTGTCCTTGCCCGAGTCGACCCGGACAGTGGCCTTCTTGCAGGCGCCGCTGGCCTGTTGCTGGGCCGCGGACCCCTGCGCGGTGGACGTCTCACCGGTCGGGGTGCCACCGGAGGCGTTGACGGACTTGCAGCTCACCTCGACCACCTGGGTGACCGTGGCCTGCTGGGTCTGCCGGTCGAAGCCGACACCGGTGCGCTGGTGGGAGGGGGCGCCGCCGGGCCACAGCACCCCGAGACCGACGACCACCGCCACGGCGAACGGGATGAGGATCGCCGCGATGACCTTGCGCAGATGCCGGGAGACGGGAGCGGCGGGCCCGTGACTGTGCGAGTGCCCGTGCCCGCCTCCCGCGGAATGCGCGGCACTGTGCCCGCTTCCCGCAGCGTGCGCGGAACCATGCCCGTGCCCCCCACCGGACGCGTGCCGATGCCCGTGCCCGGCCCCCGGCGCGTGCCCGTGCTCATGTCCGTCCTCGGCGCCCCGGCCGTGGCCGGTCGGGCCCTGGCCGCGTGACGGCTCGGGCGGCGGATACGGGGGCTGGTGTGTGGTGGTCACCGCCCGATCATCGCAAGAACGAGAGGGGCCCCCTGTTCATCGCGCCTGAATTGACGCTAGCGTGGAGGCACCTTTGCACACGCGGGAGCTCGGAGCACCGGGCTGAGAGGGCGCTGACCTCCGTCTTCGCGATGTTTCACGTGGAACATGTGGTGTTCCACACGAAATGTCGGCAGACGGTGACCGCTGCGTCGACCGCCGAACCTGTTACCGGGTAATGCCGGCGTAGGGAGTAGGTCTCATGACCAACAAGGACGCACGCACGCCTGCCTCCGTTCAGAGCGAGTCGGCTCAGGAGGCCGGGAAGTCCATCGGCTGGCACAAGGCATACGTCGAGGGTTCGCGCCCCGACCTGCGGGTGCCGGTCCGTCAGGTGCACCTCACCAACGGGAAGGCGGTCACGCTGTACGACACGTCCGGCCCGTATACCGATCCGCTCGTCGACACCGACGTCCGCAGGGGCCTGTCGCCCCTGCGGGAGAACTGGATCATCGGCCGCG
Source organism: Streptomyces sp. NPDC036813 (assembly GCF_055609245.1). Classification (NCBI taxonomy): domain Bacteria; kingdom Bacillati; phylum Actinomycetota; class Actinomycetes; order Kitasatosporales; family Streptomycetaceae; genus Streptomyces; species Streptomyces sp. NPDC036813. Next base: position 219,554 of record NZ_JBVJPV010000007.1, read on the forward strand.
GCGACACCGAGGAGTACGCGGGCCGCCCCGTCCGTCCCGAGGACGACGGGATCAAGCACACCTCGCCCCGCGGCGGCCTGCGCAACCTCGACGCGGTCTTCCCCGGACGTCCGCGCCAGCCCCGTCGCGGCCGTGACGGCCAGGCGGTCACGCAGCTCGCGTACGCCCGCCGGGGCGAGATCACGCCCGAGATGGAGTTCGTGGCGCTTAGGGAGAACGTCTCGCCCGAGGTGGTCCGCGAGGAGATCGCGGCGGGCCGGGCCGTGCTGCCGGCCAACGTCAACCACCCGGAGATCGAGCCGATGATCATCGGCAAGCGGTTCCTGGTGAAGGTCAACGCCAACATCGGCAACTCCGCGGTGACTTCCTCCATCGAGGAGGAGGTCGAGAAGATGACCTGGGCGACCCGCTGGGGCGCCGACACGGTCATGGACCTGTCCACGGGACGCAACATCCACACGACCCGCGAGTGGGTACTGCGCAACTCCCCCGTTCCCATCGGCACGGTGCCGCTCTACCAGGCGCTGGAGAAGGTCGACGGCAGGGCCGAGGAGCTGACCTGGGAGATCTACAAGGACACGGTCATCGAGCAGGCCGAGCAGGGCGTGGACTACATGACGGTCCACGCGGGCGTGCGGCTGGCGTACGTGCCGCTCACCGCCAACCGCAAGACGGGCATTGTCTCGCGCGGCGGTTCGATCATGGCCGCGTGGTGCCTGGCGCACCACAAGGAATCGTTCCTGTACGAGAACTTCGAGGAGCTCTGCGAGATCCTCGCCGCGTACGACGTGACGTACTCGCTCGGTGACGGCCTCCGGCCCGGCTCCATCGCGGACGCCAACGACGAGGCGCAGTTCGCAGAGCTCCGCACGCTCGGGGAACTCAACACGATCGCCAAGCGTTTCAACGTACAGACCATGATCGAGGGCCCGGGTCACGTCCCGATGCACAAGATCAAGGAGAACATCGACCTTCAGCAGGAGATCTGCGATGAAGCTCCGTTCTATACGCTCGGCCCGCTGACCACCGACGTCGCGCCGGCGTACGACCACATCACCTCCGGCATCGGCGCCGCGATGATCGCCTGGTGGGGCACGGCGATGCTCTGCTACGTCACGCCCAAGGAGCACCTGGGCCTGCCCAACCGGGACGACGTCAAGACCGGTGTCATCACCTACAAGATCGCCGCCCACGCGGCCGATCTCGCCAAGGGGCACCCGGGTGCGCAGGAGTGGGACGACGCGCTGTCCGACGCCCGGTTCGAGTTCCGGTGGGAGGACCAGTTCAACCTCGCCCTGGACCCGGACACCGCGCGGGAGTTCCACGACGAGACCCTGCCGGCGGAACCGGCCAAGACGGCCCACTTCTGCTCGATGTGCGGGCCGAAGTTCTGTTCGATGAAGATCTCGCAGGACATCCGCCGTGAGCACGGCGGCAGCAAGGCCGAGATCGAGGCCGGGATGGCGGAGAAGTCGCGGGAGTTCGCGGCGGCGGGCAACCGCGTGTATCTGCCGATCGCGGACTGACGCGGACTGACGCGGACTGACGCGGACTGACGCGGACGCCCGGACTCACCCGGGCTGACGCGCACTGACCCGCACCGGCCCGCGCTGATGCGGACCGCGGGCGGTACTCCGTGCCCTGCATGCACGGAGTACCGCTCATCCGGCTCAGCGTCGTCGTGCGACGTGCTGTCAGGAGCCGTAGGTGAGCAGTCGTACGGCCGGGGCGGAGACCACCTGGGTTGTGGGCTCTCCGGGGACCCTCATGGGGACGAAGCCGCCCTCGAGCGCGAACTCGGCGTTCTCGGCGCTGCCCACGGCACGCCTGCCGGCGTCGAGGAGGGTGTGGCCGCTCACGAGCGCCACCGAGCCGCTGCGCCATCGAGCCGCTGCGCCATGCCCGGTTCACGCGGCCACCTCCGCGAAGTCCAGGTCGGACTGAGCGAGGAGCAGTTGGGCAGCGTGTTCAGCGCGATGCGGCCGACGACTTCGGCCAGCTCGGCGTCGGTGACGCCGGCCCGCGCGGGCGTCGGCCGGTGCCGGTCCTCGGCCCGGCCCCCGGTGGTGTGCGTGACGGCGTGCGCGATCCGCTCACTCCGGCTGGTGCTCCGGGCCGCCGAAATCGGGGCTGCTGAAGTCGGGGCTTGTGAAGCTGGGGCGCGGGCCGGCGGCGGGTCCGTCGTCGGGGCTGGTGAATCCCGGCCGGTCGTAGCCCAGGCGCGGGATGCGGCTGGACGGCACCGACGGGGACACGGGGTACGCCGGGGTCGTACCGGGCTCGGTCAGGGCGTCGCGCAGGAACGGCACGATGCCGCGTTCCAGCAGGGCTTCGTGCCAGGCGTCGCGGGCCTGGGTCAGCTCCTCCGGGGGTTCACCGTGGGCGCGGGACTCGAGTGAGGGGCGGTTGCGCAGGGCGGTGAGCAGCAGCCCCACGGTGGCGACGAGGATCGCGGCCGCGGTCAGGGCGCCGAACACCCATCCGGCGGTCAGCATGGTCCGGGCGAAGGCCGGCTCGGGGTCGAGCATCTTCAGGACGTAACCCACCAGCAGGAATATCGCGGCGGCGGTGCCGGAAAGGACGGGGGCGAGGACGGCGACCACGGCGACGGCGCCCGCGCCGGTGCTCTCGGCCATCTCGCCCATGGTGGCGGCGAGCCCCATCGGGGCGTCGGCGGGGTCGGCTGACGCGGAGTGCAGCTCGGTCGTCGGGGCGGCGGCCGGGGCCGGCTGTCGCAGCTCCTCGCGGACCTTGACGTAGTGCTGGTACTCGGTGGCGGCGGATGCGGCGATGAGGGAGGTGGCGCTGAGCGCCATGGCGCGCAGCTGTTCGAGGGTGAGTCGTTGGCCGGCGGCGGACAGTTCGGGACGGTGGGCTGCGGAGCGCAGCGCCTCATCGAGGATCCGTTCGTAGTCCTGACGGTCCTCGCTCAGCAGGTGCTGCGGAACGCTGTTCATGTGCATCCCCCGATGCTCCGTAGGGCTTGGGGCTCGCATGACGACGAGCCGTCGGGCAGAAACGGAGGGGAGCCTGCTACGGATAAGCCGATGGTAGAGCGGCGACGGCTCGCGGTGACAGGGGGTTTCCACAAATTGCCGATGGGCCCGGCGTGTTGAGCCGATCCGGGCCGTCCGTCGGTCGACGGGGGAGAATGCGTGGCGGGGCGGCGCGCGGGAACGCTCAGCCGCCCAGTGGGAGTTCCTGGACCAGCAGTTTCCCTGCCATCGTCACTCCGCCGTCCATCGCGATGGCGAGCCCGTCGGCGTAGACGTGCGGGCCTTCGACGAGCGGGCCGGCACTGTCCTCGCCGTCCTCGGAGCCGACCTCGCCCAGCAGGTACGGAATCGGGCTGTGGCCGTGAACGATGCGGGTGCCGCCGTACGTATCGAGCAGCGAGCGCACGGCGTCGGCGCCGCCTTCGTCGCGGAAGGAGAAGCGCTTGGTGAACTTGCGGAACAGATCCCAGCACTCGTCGGCGTCGTTGCGGGTCAGCGTCTCGCGGACGGTGTCGTTGACGGCCTCGATCGAGTCGCCGTAGTCGAGGTAGGCGGTGGTGTCGGAGTGCACGAGCAGATAGCCGTCGACCTCCTCCACCGCGTCCAGGCGCGCCATCCACTGCAGGTGGTGGTCCTGCAGGCGGTCCATGTCGGTCTTCTGGCCGCCGTTGAGCAGCCAGGCCGCCTGGAAGGTGGCGGTGCCCGCGCCGGAGTTGACGGGCGTGTCGCCGAACCGCTTGGCGCCGAGCAGCAGCAGCTCGTGGTTGCCCATGAGGGCCTTGCAGTAGCCGCCGGCCGCCGCGGCCTCCGCGGACAGCCGCATGACCAGGTCGATGACGCCGATGCCGTCGGGCCCGCGGTCGGTGAAGTCGCCGAGGAACCACAGCCGGGCGGTGCCGGCGCACCACTGGCCCGCCGCGTCGATCAGCCCCTTCTCCTGCAGGGCGGCGATCAGCTCGTCCAGATAACCGTGCACGTCGCCGACGACGAAGAGGGGACCGGGGCCGGCGCCGGGCTGCGTCGCGGACGGGGCCGGCGCGGCCACCGGGTCGACGGTCACCTGCACGGTGTCACCGCGGTTGATGACGGGCAGATCGCGCTCGGTGGGCGTGTAACCCTCGGGCACCTGCAACGGGTCCTCGACGGGCGGGACGGCCTCGCCGGGGTGGGCGCTGTGGCCGAACGGACCGGTCTCATGGACGTACGCGGGCACGCGGAAGTCGCGCAACGTCGCCGTCCGCTCCACCTCGGGTCCCTGACCGGCCCCCTGAGTCATCGACCCCTCCACCATCGCGCCGCATCTGCACCGCTTCGGACTGCCTGGTCGCAGCGGCCCGCGGTGTCGTGGGCCCATCATAGGAATGCGGATCGCGCCGTGTGATGACCCAGGGGTGGTGAATCGGAACAAGACTCCTGTTCACCGCGGCTTTCGCCCCGTTTGGGAAGGGCTTTCCCCACCTGGCGCCTTGCCCTCCACGACGCTGCGGGGGCGGCACACCCGCCTCGCCGCCCCTTCGCCCCCCCGGCCGGTGCACGCGGCGGACCACCGATGCCCTTCCGGAGCACGGCGGGCCGCCCGACCCCTTCCGGAGCACGGCGGGCCGCCCGTCCCTCTCCAGCGCGCACGCCGAGGGACCATCCGCCCCCTGGTTGGGCGCGCAACGGCGGGTCACCCGCGGCTACCCGTCCCCCTCCGGAGTGCGCGGCGGGCTGACCGTCGTGCGCTGCGGGCGGCGCTGGGAGGACGTCCGGATGATCAGCTCGGTCGGTATCACCTGCTCGACCGGCTGGTCCGACTCCACACCTTCGATGGCGTCGATGAGCAGCTGCACCACGGCCGTGCCGATTCGGCGGGGCTTGAGCGAGAGGGTGGTGATGGGCGGCTCGGTGCTGGCGTACACGGTGGACTCGCTGCAGCACACCAGCAGCAGGTCCTCGGGCACGCGCAGCCCGTAGCGGCGGGCGGCGGCGAGCAGGTCGGTGCCGTTGGGGTCGAACAGTCCGTAGACGGCGTCGGGGCGGTCGGGCCGGGCGAGGAGCCGGTCTGCGGCGACGGCGCCCGCGCACGGGTCGTGCGCCGGGTAGGCCTCGTAGACCGGGTCCTGGCCGACGCGCTCGCACCAGCGCAGGTAGGCGGTGGTCGACAGGTGGGTGTACGTGTCGGTCGTGGTCCCCGTCAGCAGGCCGATGCGGCGGGCGCCGGCGTCGGCGAGATGGTCGAGGATGTTCATGACGGCGGCCTCGTGGTCGTTGTCGACCCAGGCGGTGACGGGCAGGGACCCGACGGGGCGGCCGTCGGAGACCACCGGTAAACCCTGACGGACCAGTTCCGTGACGACGGGGTCCTCGTCGGAGGGGTCGATGACGACGGTGCCGTCCAGTGCGACGTTGGACCACACGTCGTGGCGGGAGGTCGCGGGCAGGATGACGAGCGCGTAGCCCCGGGCGAGCGCGGCGGAGGTGGCGGCGCGGGCCATCTCGGCGAAGTACGCGAACTCGGTGAAGGTGAAAGGTTCATCCCCGTACGTCGTCACGGTCAGGCCGATGAGGCCCGACTTGCCGGTACGGAGGGTGCGGGCGGCGGCGGAGGGGCGGTAGCCCAGCCGGTCGGCGACCTCGCGGACGTGGCGCCGGGTCGCGTCCGGGAGCCGGCCCTTGCCGTTCAGGGCGTCGGAGACGGTTGTGATGGAGACTCCGGCGGCGGCGGCCACGTCTCTGATACCCGCCCGGCCCGGCCGGCTGCCTCGGCGTGAGGTTTCCGCGCGGCTCACCTGGTGCTTCCCTGCTGCTGTCATGGCGAGGTGATAGTAGGGCTCATGACGCGGGGTAGGGCGGACGCATATGCACGCGTTGACAGGCACGTTTCTGCATGGCGAGATGCCGCCAAGTGCCTGCGAAAACAAGGAAGTTAACCGTTTTCCCCGCAGGACATGATGCGTCGGCGCGGATAGGCCTGCCAAGCACCTGATGTTTCGAAGAGGTCTCAACTCACCTTGACGAGGGATGCGCGCCACGGCGCGAGCTACCGGCGCATAGATATATGTACGGCGCGCCCCCCGCCGCGTACGCCCGGCCCGACCCTTCGTGCGTCTTCGTACGACGATGCCCGTGATGCCCCCGGGACCGGCGGGGTGCCGCTGCCCGGACGTGTGGCGCATGAGGTCCTGCAGACCGGTACGCAGCGCGGCCCAATCCTCATAAGGTGAGCAGTATTGGAAGCCGGCGGCGGTGACGGGCCGCCGGTGGTCGCGAGGAGGACTGCGGTGAGCGAGACGAGCCCGAAGCTGCGCGCCGAGCTGGAGGGGATTCCCACCTACAAGCCGGGCAAGCCCGCCGCGGCGGACGGCCCGGTGGCCTACAAGCTGTCCTCCAACGAGAACCCCTATCCGCCGCTGCCCGGCGTGATGGAGCGCGTCACCGCCGCTGCCCACCACTTCAACCGCTACCCGGACATGGCCTGCACGGGCCTGATGAACGAGCTGTCCGAGCGCTTCGGGGTCCCGCTCTCCCACGTGGCGACCGGCACCGGCTCGGTCGGCGTGGCCCAGCAGCTGATCCAGGCGACCTCCGGCCCCGGCGACGAGGTGATCTACGCCTGGCGCTCCTTCGAGGCGTACCCGATCATCACGCAGATCAGCGGCGCGCGCTCGGTGCAGGTGCCGCTGACCGAGGGCGACGTCCATGACCTGGACGCCATGGCAGACGCGATCACCGACCGGACCCGGCTGATTTTCGTCTGCAACCCGAACAACCCCACCGGCACCGTGGTGCGGCGGGCCGAACTGGAGCGCTTCCTGGACCGGGTGCCCAGCGACGTGCTCGTGGTGCTGGACGAGGCGTACCGCGAGTTCATCCGCGACCCCGAGGTGCCCGACGGAGTGGAGATCTACCGGGAGCGGCCGAACGTCTGCGTGCTGCGCACGTTCTCCAAGGCGTACGGCCTCGCGGGGCTGCGGGTCGGGTTCGCGATCGCCCATGAGCCGGTCGCGGCGGCGCTGCGCAAGACGGCGGTGCCGTTCGGCGTGAGCCAGCTGGCCCAGGACGCGGCGATCGCCTCGCTGCAGGCGGAGGACGAGCTGCTCGGCCGGGTCGGCTCGCTGGTGTGCGAGCGCACACGGGTGGTCGACGCGCTGCGGGCGCAGGGCTGGACGGTGCCCGAGACCCAGGCCAACTTCGTGTGGCTGCGGCTGGGCGAGCGCACGCTCGCCTTCGCGGAGGCGTGTGAGCAGGCCGGCGTGGTCGTCCGGCCCTTCGCGGGCGAAGGGGTGCGGGTCACGGTCGGGGAGGCCGAGGCCAACGACATCTTCGTGAAGGTGGCGGAGAACTTCCGCAAGGAGCTCTAGGGCTCCGGGAGTCGAAGAGCTTCGAGCGCAGGAGTCGAAGGCTCCGTCGGGCAGAACACGGGTGGCGCCGCGGGTGCGGCCGCGGCTCGAGTGAGCTGTCCGGTGTCGGGTCGAGGGCTGGGTCCGCCGAGAGGCTGGGTCAGCCCTCGATCAGTTCCACGCGGATGGGGTCGCCGTCGCGCACCGTGGCCAGGGCGCGGGCGTCCCCGTCCAGGCGCCCCAGCACATTGCACGGGCTGGCCAGGCGGCATTCGTCGCCCCGCGAGATCGGCGTCGGCCCGTAGGGGAGGGCGAGCGCGTCGCCGTCCGTCCAGAAGGCCACGGTGCCCGGCTCGACGACCTGCTGGGCCGTGGTTTCACGTGAAACCGAGACCCCGGTGTCGAAGTAGACCTCCTCGCCCCAGGTGCGGGCGACGGAGGCGAGGGGCAGGGCTTTGGCGAGGGCCTGCGTGGTGGCGGTGTCGTCGAGGGTCGCGGTGAGGTGTCCCGCTGGCCAGGAGATCCGGATCTGAGTCGTGCTGCTGTGCGTCTGCATGGCGCGCAATTCAACACAATGTTGAACTCGCTGCCAAGAGTCTGCCGCGGCGGTCAAGGGGGGACCCCCCTTCGAAAGCTGAAAATCGGTGCGTCATAATGGCTTGTGAATGTGAATGCATTCACAAGCGTGTCCCGTTGCTCCCGCGTTGTCTGTGACAAACAGGGGCAAACGGCTGCCGTACCACGGCGAGGTAAGGAGACTGACGACGTGGACCTGGCTTTGGCGCCGGAGACCCTGGCGCGCTGGCAGTTCGGCATCACCACCGTCTACCACTTCCTGTTCGTCCCGCTGACGATCTCTCTCGCCGCGCTCACGGCCGGGTTGCAGACCGCCTGGGTGCGCACGGAGAAGGAGAAGTACCTCAGGGCCACCAAGTTCTGGGGCAAGCTCTTCCTGATCAACATCGCGATGGGTGTCGTCACCGGCATCGTGCAGGAGTTCCAGTTCGGCATGAACTGGTCGGACTACTCCCGCTTCGTCGGCGACATCTTCGGCGCCCCCCTCGCCTTCGAGGCCTTGATCGCCTTCTTCTTCGAGTCGACCTTCATCGGCCTGTGGATCTTCGGCTGGGACAAGCTGCCCAAGAAGATCCACCTGGCCTGCATCTGGATGGTGTCGATCGGCACGATCCTGTCGGCGTACTTCATCCTCGCCGCGAACTCCTGGATGCAGCACCCGGTCGGCTACCGGATCAACAAGGCGAAGGGCCGCGCCGAGCTGACGGACTTCTGGGCCGTGCTGACCCAGAACACCGCGCTCAGCCAGGCCTTCCACACCCTCTCCGCGGCCTTCCTGACCGGCGGTGCCTTCATGGTCGGCATCGCCGCGTACCACCTGGCCCGCAAGAAGCACATCCGCGAGATGAAGACCTCGCTGCGGCTCGGCCTGATCACCGTGGTGATCGCGGGCCTGCTCACCGCGGTCAGCGGTGACACGTTGGGCAAGGTCATGTTCAAGCAGCAGCCGATGAAGATGGCCGCCGCCGAGGCCCTGTGGGACGGGCAGAAGCCGGCCCCGTTCTCCGTGTTCGCCTACGGCGACGTGGAGAAGGGCCACAACAGCGTGGCCATCGAGATCCCCGGCCTGCTGTCCTTCCTGGCCAACGACGACTTCACCTCGTACGTCCCCGGGATCAACGACGTCAACAAGGCCGAGCAGCAGAAGTTCGGGCCCGGCGACTACCGGCCCAACATCCCGGTCACCTTCTGGGGCTTCCGCTGGATGATCGGCTTCGGCATGGCGTCCTTCGCCCTCGGCATCGCCGGCCTGTGGCTGACCCGCAAGAAGTTCCTGCTGCCGCAGCATCTCCGGGTCGGTGACGACGAGGTGCCGCACCTGGTCCTGTTCAAGGAGAAGGCGCTCAGCCCGAAGCTCACCACCTGGTTCTGGCGCATCGCGGTCTGGACCCTGGCCTTCCCGCTGATCGCCAACTCCTGGGGCTGGATCTTCACCGAGATGGGCCGCCAGCCGTGGGTCGTCTACGGCGTCCTGCAGACCCGTGACGCGGTCTCCCCCGGTGTCTCCCAGGGCGAGGTCATCACCTCGATGTCCGTCTTCGGTGCCCTGTACGCGATCCTCGCCGTCATCGAGGTGAAGCTGCTCGTCAAGTACGTCAAGGCCGGCCCGCCGGAGCTGACGCAGGACGACCTGAACCCGCCCACCAAGATCGGCGGCGACTCCAGGGACGCCGACAAGCCGATGGCCTTCTCGTACTAGGCCGAGGGAGCTGCACAGACATGGAACTGCACGACGTCTGGTTCGTCCTGATCGCCGTCCTGTGGACCGGCTACTTCTTCCTGGAGGGCTTCGACTTCGGGGTAGGCGTCCTCACCAAGCTGCTGGCCCGCAACCGCGTGGAGAAGCGGGTGCTGATCAACACCATCGGCCCCGTCTGGGACGGCAACGAGGTGTGGCTGCTCTCGGCGGGCGGAGCGACCTTCGCCGCCTTCCCCGAGTGGTACGCCACCCTGTTCTCCGGTTTCTACCTGCCACTGCTGGTCATCCTGGTCTGCCTGATCGTCCGCGGTGTCGCCTTCGAGTACCGCGCGAAGCGACCCGAGGAGACCTGGCAGCGCAACTGGGAGACGGCGATCTTCTGGAGCTCTCTCATCCCGGCGTTCCTGTGGGGCGTGGCCTTCGGCAACATCGTCCACGGCGTGAAGATCGACAAGAATCTGGAGTACGCCGGGACGGTCGGTGACCTGCTCAACCCGTACGCCCTGCTCGGCGGCCTGGTGACGCTGACCCTGTTCACCTTCCACGGGGCGGTGTTCACGGCGCTGAAGACCGTGGGCGAGATCCGGGAACGCGCCCGGAAGCTGGCCCTCAAGGTCGGTCTGGTCACCGCCGTCCTCGCGGTGGCCTTCCTGGGCTGGACGCAGGCCGACAGCGGTGACGGCAAGAGCCTGATCGCCCTGGCGATCGCCGTGGCGGCGCTGGTCGCGGCCCTGGTGGCCAATCAGGCAGGACGGGAAGGCTGGTCGTTCGCCCTCTCCGGGGTGACCATCGTGGCCGCAGTGGCCATGCTGTTCCTGACGCTGTTCCCGAACGTCATGCCGTCCACGCTGAACCCGGAGTGGAGCCTGACGGTCACCAACGCCTCGTCGAGCCCCTACACCCTGAAGATCATGACCTGGTGCGCCGCGATCGCCACGCCGGTCGTGCTGCTCTACCAGGCCTGGACCTACTGGGTCTTCCGCAAGCGGATCGGCACCCAGCACATCGCCGAACCCGCGCACTGAGGTGTGTTTCACGTGAAACCAATCGATCCGCGTCTGCTCCGGTACGCCCGGGCCACTCGCCGCTTCCTGCTGGCGGTGGTCGTCCTGGGCGCCCTGGGGGCGGTGCTGGTCATCGCCCAGGCGATGCTCATCACCGAGGTGGTCGTCGGCGCGTTCCAGCACGGCCTGCCGGCATCGGCGCTGCGCACGCCCCTGCTGCTGTTGGTGGCCGTCGCCGGCGGCCGCGCCCTGGTCTCCTGGCTCACCGAACTCGCCGCCCACCGGGCGAGCGCTGCGGTGAAGTCGGAGCTGCGGGGCCGACTGCTGGAGCGGGCCGCACGGCTCGGGCCGGGCTGGCTGAGCGGCCAGCGGACCGGATCGCTGGTCACGCTCGCCACGCGCGGAATCGATGCGCTGGACGACTACTTCTCGCGCTATCTGCCGCAGCTGGGACTTGCGGTGGCGGTGCCCGTGGCCGTGCTGGCGCGGATCGTCACCGAGGACTGGGTGTCGGCGGCCATCATCGTCGCCACCCTGCCGCTCATCCCCGTCTTCATGATGCTGATCGGCTGGGCGACCCAGTCCCGGATGGACCGGCAGTGGCGGCTGCTGTCCCGGCTGTCCGGGCACTTCCTCGACGTCGTCGCCGGGCTGCCCACGCTGAAGGTGTTCGGGCGGGCCAAGGCGCAGGCCGACTCGATCCGGCGGATCACCGGCGAGTACCGCCAGGCGACCATGCGCACCTTGCGGATCGCCTTCCTGTCCTCCTTCGCCCTGGAACTGCTGTCGACGCTGTCCGTGGCGCTGGTCGCCGTCACGATCGGCATGCGGCTCGTCCACGGCGAGATGACGCTCTACGACGGCCTGGTCGTCCTCGTCCTCGCGCCTGAGGCGTATCTGCCCCTGCGGCAGGTGGGCGCCCAGTACCACGCGGCCGCCGAGGGACTGGCGGCGGCGGAGGAGATCTTCGCCGTTCTGGAGACTGCGCTGCCCGAGTCGGGCACGCGGGCCGTGCCGGACGGAGGCATCGCCTTCGACGGCGTCTCCGTGCGCCACCCCGGCCGTTCCGCGGACGCGGTGACGGACATGTCCTTCGCCGTCGCACCGGGGGAGACGGTCGCTCTGGTCGGCCCGAGCGGAGCGGGCAAGTCGACGCTGCTCAACGTCGCGCTGGGCTTCGTACGACCGACCGGGGGGCGAGTGCGGATCGGGGGAGCCGACCTCGCCGACCTCGATCTGGAGCAGTGGCGGTCGAAGATCGCCTGGGTGCCGCAGCGGCCGCAGCTGTTCGCCGGCACGGTCGCCGACAACGTCCGCCTGGCCCGACCCGACGCCGACGACACCGCCGTACGGCAGGCCCTTGCCGACGCCGGGGCGCTGGACTTCGTGGACGCGCTGCCCCATGGGCTCGGCACCCTGCTGGGCGAGGACGGGGCCGGGCTGTCCGCCGGACAGCGGCAGCGACTCGCGCTGGCCCGCGCCTTCCTCGCCGACCGGCCGGTGCTGCTGCTGGACGAGCCGACGGCCGCCCTCGACGGCCGGACCGAGGCGGAGGTCGTCGCGGCCGTACGCCGCCTCGCCGTGGGCCGCACGGTGCTGCTGGTCGTCCACCGGCCGGCGCTGCTCAAGGTCGCGGACCGAGTCGTCAGGCTGGAGGACACGGATCGTACGGTGCGGCCCGAGGCCGCCGCGGAACCGGCCGCGAGCACGGCAAGCGGGGAGGGCGCCCCGCACGCGGTTGCCGAGGCGCACCCCACCGACCCGGCAGCAGAGCAGCGGGCCGGTCGGGGGAGCGTGCTCGCCCGCGTCCGCGCGATGTCCGGGGCCCGGCGCGGACGGCTGCTGCTGGCGCTGCTGCTCGCCGGTCTCGCGCTGTGCAGTGCCGTCGGCCTCATGGCCACCTCGGGCTGGCTGATCTCCCGGGCCTCGCAGCAGCCGCCCGTGCTGTATCTGATGGTGGCCGTGACGGCGACCCGCGCCTTCGGCATCGGCCGCGCGGTGTTCCGCTACGGGGAGCGGCTGGTGTCGCACGACGCGGTGCTGCGGATGCTCGCGGACACCCGGGTCGCGGTCTACCGGCGCCTGGAGCGGCTGGCGCCCGCCGGACTGCGCGCCCGGCGCCGGGGCGATCTGCTGGCCCGGCTCGTCGGTGACGTGGACGCGTTGCAGGACTACTGGCTGCGCTGGCTGTTGCCCGCCGGGGCCGCCGCGCTCGTGTCGGCCGCCGCGGTCGGCTTCACCGCCTGGCTGCTGCCCGAGGCCGGCGCGGTCCTCGCCCTCGGTCTCCTCACGGCCGGCGTGGGCGTTCCGGCGCTCACCGGCGCCGTCGCCCGCCACGCCGAACGCCGGCTCGCGCCCGCCCGCGGGGAGCTGGCCACCCGGGTCACCGACGTGCTCACCGGCACCGCTGAACTCACCGTCGCCGGTGCCCTGCCGGCCCGTACCGCCGAGGCCGCCCGCGCCGACCGGTCGCTCACCAGGATCGCCGCCCGCGCCGCCGGTGCCACCGCGCTCGGGGACGGGCTCGCCGCGCTGCTGTCCGGGCTGACCGTCGCCGCCTCCGCCCTGGTCGGCGCCCAGGCGGTCGCCGCCGGACGGCTCAGCGGCGTCGCGATGGCCGTCGTCGTGCTGACGCCGCTGGCCGCGTTCGAGGCCGTGACGTCCCTGCCGCTCGCCGTGCAGTACCGGCAGCGGGTGCGCCAGAGCGCCGAGCGCGTCTACGACGTACTGGACTCCCCCGCGCCGGTCGAGGAGCCGGAGCGTCCGCTCGCGGCCCCCGCCACCCCGTTCCCGGTCGTCGTGAAGGGCCTGACCGCCCGCTACCCGGGCCAGGACCGCGACGCGCTCACCGGAATCGACCTCACCCTGTCTCCCGGACGCCGGATCGCCGTGGTCGGCCCGTCCGGGTCCGGCAAGACCACCCTCGCGCAGGTCCTGCTGCGCTTCCTGGACCCTGCGGCCGGGTCGTACACCCTGGCCGGTGCGGACGCCCGTGCCCTCGACGGCGACGACGTACGCCGCTTCGTCGGGCTCTGCGCCCAGGACGCGCACCTCTTCGACAGCTCGGTGCGCGAGAACCTCCTGCTGGCGAGGAAGGACGCCTCCGAGGCCGACCTGCGGGGCGCGCTGGCCCTGGCCCGGCTGCTCACCTGGGCGGACAGCCTGCCCGACGGTCTCGACACGCTGATCGGTGAGCACGGCGCCCGGCTGTCCGGCGGGCAGCGGCAGCGCCTGGCCCTGGCCCGTGTCCTGCTCGCCGACTTCCCCGTCCTCGTCCTGGACGAGCCCGCCGAGCACCTGGACCTGCCGACCGCCGATGCCCTCACCGCCGACCTGCTGGCCGCCACCGAGGGCCGTACGACACTGCTCGTCACGCACCGGCTCGCCGGTCTCGAGGCCGTCGACGAGGTGATCGTGCTCGATCAGGGCCGTGTAGTGCAGCGCGGCACCTATGCGCGACTGGCCGCCGAGGAGGGGCCGCTGCGGCGGATGGCCGCCCGGGAGGCGGAGGCGGAGCTGCTGGTGGCAGCCCACTGACGACACCGGGGCAGGTCCGGACGGTGCCCCGGCACGGGCCCGCCACCCGACACGCCGACAGACCCCGGTTCGCACCCGTCCGCAGCACACCGCTCCCCCAGTCGTACGACACGGACAGGGCTGCGTGGCCCGTGCCGCGCGACGATCGCCGGCATGCGCTCACTTCGCCGTCGCCCGCTGCTCGTCACGGTCCTGCTCAGCACGCTGGCGGTGCTCGCGGCCGCCCCCGCGCCGGACGGCGGCGATCCCGGCGACGACGCCGCTGCCGGTGTCAGCGCCGAGGTCGCGCGGCTCTATCAGGATGCGGCCGCGGCGACCCAGCGGTACGAGCAGGGCCGCCGGGAGGCCGGTGCCCAGCGCCTGCGGGCCCTGCGCGCAGAAGCACTGCTGGAGCGGCAGCGGCAGCAGCTGGGGGTGCTGCACAAGGACCTGGGCCGCATTGCGCGGGCCCAGTACCGCACCGGCGGCGGGCTGCCGATGACCGCGCGGCTCCTCCTGACCGACCGTCCCGAGGAGGCGTTGCGCGGACAGCACGCCTTCGCCCGGGTCCAGGGGACCGTGACCCGCGCGATCGACCGGAACCGGCGGGCCGAGGCCCGACTGAGCGCCGACGAGGCCAGGGCGGCCGCCACCTGGCAGGCGCTGGAGCAGCGCAGCGCCGCACTCGCCGAACTGAAGAAGGGCATCGAGGCGAAACTGGAGGACGCCCGGACCCGGCTGCAGGGACAGGCCGACGCGTCCGTCGCGGCGGGCAGCTGCCGCGGTGCCGTCCGCCTCCCACAGCCGCCGCTCGACGGCACACGCGCGTGGGTCGCGCCGGTGGAGACGTACCGGCTGTCCGCGGGTTTCGGCAGCGACGGTTCGCACTGGGCGCACCGGCACACCGGCCAGGACTTCGCCGTGCCGATCGGCACGCCGGTGCGGGCGGTGGGCGCGGGGCGGGTGGTGCGGGTGTCCTGCGGCGGCGCCTTCGGCATCGAGATCGTGCTCGAGCACCCGGGTGGCTACTACACGCAGTACGGCCATCTGGCCGCCGTCGGCGTCGACGCGGGGCAGCAGGTGCTGGCGGGAGAGTGGATCGGCCAGTCCGGCACGTCCGGCAACTCCACCGGCCCGCATCTGCACTTCGAGGTGCGCATCACGCCCGAAATGGGGTCGGCGCTCGATCCGGTGCCCTGGCTTGCGGAACGCGGCGTGCCGGTCGGCTGACACCGACGGGGCCGGGGGTGGCCGGCACCGGCTGAAAGGCACCGCACCTCACAGTCGGTCTGCGTCCTGGCCGGGGGTGGCCGGCACCGGCTGAAAGGCACCGCACCTCACAGCCGGTCTGCGTCCTGGCCGGGCGTGCGGCCCTCGCGGCCGGTGTTCGCCCGTTACGGCCGGGTCGACGAGCTCAGCCGTGCTCGGCCAGCAGCCGCTCGATCACCACGGCCACGCCGTCGTCGTTGTTGGCGACCGTCCGTCCCGAGGCCGCGGCGATCACGTCCGGGTGGGCGTTGCCCATGGCGTAGGACCGACCTGCCCAGGTCAGCATCTCGACGTCGTTGGGCATGTCCCCGAAGGCGACGACCTCCTCGTGCGAGATGCCGCGCTCGGCGCAGCACAGGGCGAGGGTGCTGGCCTTGGAGACGTCCGGACCGCTGATCTCCAGCAGGGCGCTGGGGCTGGACCGGGTGACGTTGGCACGTTCACCGATCGCCAGCCGGGCCAGAGTGAGGAAGGCGTCCGGCTCGATCGAGGGGTGATAGGCGAGGATCTTGAGCACCGGCTCGTCGGGCAGCGGACCGTTCGGCCCGAGCAGTTCCTCGGCGGTCAGCAGGAGGTCGGGGATCTCCATGTGCAGCTTCGGGTAGTCCGGCTCCTGGTTGAAGCCGTAGGTCTGCTCGATGGCGTACACGGTGCCCGGCGCCGCGTCCCGCAGCAGCCGAACGGCGTCCAGCGCGTTCTCCCGGGCCAGCTCGCGCACCTTCACGAAGCGGTGGGCGCCGGGGCCGCCGTGCAGGTCGACCACGGCGGCGCCGTTGCCGCAGATCGCCAGCCCGTGACCGTGGACGTGGTCGCTGACCACGTCCATCCAGCGGGCCGGGCGGCCGGTGACGAAGAAGACCTCGATTCCCGCCTCCTCGGCGGCGGCGAGGGCCGCGACTGTGCGCGGCGACACCGACTTGTCGTCGCGCAGCAGGGTGCCGTCGAGGTCGGTGGCGATCAACCGCGGCGGGAGAGCGGAGGCCGGGGTCTCGGGCTGTCGGGTCGCTGAGGTCACCGGGCCATTGTCCCGCATATGCCTGCACGACCGTGCGGCACTGTGCACATCTGAGGGCATCTGAGGGTTTCCCCCATGCCGGGCCCCATGCCGGGCCCCCTGGCCCTACCGACCCTGGCGGCTTCCCCAGCCCCGGCGGAAGCCCGCCGCCGCGTCATCCCAGCTGTGCGAGCGCCTCCATGGCGATGTCCTCGAAGACCTTCTCGTCCGCCGCGAAGACCGAGTCGGGGATCGGCCAGTGGATGACGATCTCGGTGAACCCCAGCTCCCGGTGGCGGCCGGCGAAGTCCACGAAGGCGTCCAGCGACTCCAGCGGGCGGCTGCGGTCCGGGGTGAAACCGGTCAGCAGGACCTTGTCCATCCCGGCCACGTCCCGCCCGATGGCGGCGCAGGCCTCGGACAGCTTCTGCATCTGGGCACCCAGGGCCTGCACCGACTGCTCGGGGGTGCCGTTCTCGTACAGCTTCGGGTCGCCGGTGGTCACCCAGGCTTGTCCGTGACGGGCGGCGAGCTTCAGCCCGCGCGGTCCGGTCGCGGCGACCGCGAAGGGCAGCCGGGGCCGCTGCACACAGCCGGGGATGTTGCGCGCCTCATGCGCCGAGTAGAAGGTCCCGTCGTACGTGACCGCGTCCTCGGTGAGAAGCCGGTCCAGGAGTGGCACGAACTCGGCGAACCGGTCGGCTCGCTCCCGCGGCGTCCACGGCTCCTGGCCCTCCTGCAGCAGTGTGGTGGCGTCGAAGCCGTTGCCGCCCGCGCCGATGCCCAGGGTGACCCGGCCACCGGAGATGTCGTCCAGGGAGATCAGTTCCTTGGCGAGGGTCACCGGGTGCCGGAAGTTCGGCGAGGTCACCAGCGTCCCCAGGCGCAGCCGGTCGGTGACCGACGCGGCCGCCGTCAGGGTCGGGACGGCACCGAACCACGGGCCGTCCCGGAAGCTGCGCCAGGACAGGTGGTCGTAGGTGTACGCGGTGTGGAAGCCGAGCTCCTCCGCCCGCGTCCAGGCCGAACGGCCGCCTTCGTGCCAGCGACGGTGGGGGAGGATCACGGTGCTCAGGCGCAGACTCATAACCCCCGAGGGTAGGGGCACACCCCTGTTTCACGTGAAACGATCAATGGTGGCAGGCGCCGACGGATGTCAGTGCCCCTCGGGAAAGCGCAGGTAGCGGGGCGGTACGGCCCGCGTCAGCCACACCCCGTTGGCGCTGACGTGGAAGACATGGCCGTCGCGGTGCATGGCGCCGGCGTCGACCGACAGCACGACGGGCCTGCCGCGGCGCGCGCCCACGCGGTCGGCGGTCTCCCGGTCGGCCGAGAGATGCACGTCATGGCGGTTCATCGGCCGCAGCCCCTCGGCGCGGATCGCGTCCAGATGACGCGCGACGGTGCCGTGGTAGAGGTACGGCGGCGGGGTGGCCGGCGGCAGGCCCAGCTCCACGTCGACGCTGTGGCCCTGGCTGGCGCGGATCCGGCCGCCCTCGATCGCGAAGCGCTGCTTGTCGTTGACGGCGACGACGTGTTCCAGCTCCTCCCGGGTGATCGGGAAGCCGTGGCGGCCCGCCGCGGCGAGGAGCGCATCGATCTCGACCCAGCCACCCTCGTCCAGCACCACGCCGATGCGGTCCGGCCGGTGCCTCAGATGCTTGGACAGGTACTTCGAGACCCGCACGACGCGTCTGTCGTCCGTGTCGTTTTTGTTCATGTCGTCATCATGACGCGAGAGAGCTGAATCACGCACATTTTTTTTCGTGCACGGGTTTGATCCACAAGCAAGTGCGGTTATCCACAGGCAACTTGGCCATTCTGTGGACAACCGCACCTGCCGGAGCGGCTGTTGGCCAACTCCATGAGAACAAGGTGAGGTTGTCATGACGCCGGCGGCTCGACTCGCGCCAGCGCCCTCAACGCGCGCGGCGTGAAACGTGACATGGCGTGGAACAGGCGAGCCTCCGGGGTCACCGGCACCACGGCGGAGTTGCGCACCACTGCGTCCAACACAGCGTCAGCAACCTTCTCGGGCGGGTAGTTTCGAGCGCCGTACAGCCGCGCCGTGCGCTTCTGCCGTCGCCGTTCCTCCTCCGCGTCCACACCGGCGAAGCGAGCTGTGGACGTGATGCTGGTATTGACGAAGCCCGGGCAGATCGCGCTCACCCCGACGGCCCGCTCGGCGAGTTCGGCCCTCAGGCACTCGCTGAGCATCAGCACGGCCGCCTTGGAGGTGCTGTACGCGGACAGTGCCCGGGAGGGCTGGTACGCGGCCGCGGACGCGACATTGACGATGTGACCGCCCTGGCCGCGCTCGGCCATCTGCCGCCCGAAGAGACGGCAACCATGAATGACGCCCCACAAGTTGACGTCGAGGACCTTGCGCCAGTCGTCCGGTGTGGTGTCGAAGAAGCTACCGGACAGCCCGATTCCGGCGTTGTTCACGAGCACGTCGACGACGCCGTACTCGACGGCGACCTTCTGCGCGAGCTTCTCCATCGCCTGCTCGTCGGAGACGTCAACTGCCTCCGCCCAGGCGTCCGGTGCGCCCACCAGCCGCGACATCTCGGCGGTCCGCGCGGCCGCTTCGGCGTCCCGGTCGACGGCGATCACGCGCGCGCCGGCCTCGGCGAACGCGAACGCCGTGGCCCGGCCGATACCGCTGCCCGCTCCGGTGACGAGGACGAGCTGTCCGCCGAAGCGGTCGGCGTGGCGGCCGGTGGCCTGTACCTGCCGCCGGCCGTCCTCGACGGAGGTGACGAACTCGGTGATCCACGCGGACAGTTGGTCGGGCCGTGTCCGCGGCACCCAGTGCTTGGCCGACAGCGTGCGGCGCGTCAGTTGCGGGACCCACAGCTCCAGATCGTCGTAGAGCCGCTCGGACAGGAACGCGTCCTGCACCGGCGTGATGAGCTGCACGGGCGCGTGCGCGTACGCGTCCTTGCGTGGCCTGCGCAGCCGGGCGCGGACGTTGTCGCGGTACAGCCAGGCGCCGTGCGCCGCGTCGGCGGGCAGCGACGCGGTGGGGTAGTCGCCGTCGGGCGTGCGCTCGACGCGCCGCAGGATGCCGGGCCAGGCCTTGCCGAGCGGACCGCGCCAGGCCAGTTCGGGCACCTTCGGCGTGTGCAGCAGGTAGACGTACCAGGACTTGGCACCCTGTCCGAGGAGCTGACCGGCCCGGCGGGGCGTGGGGCGCCTGAGCCGCTTGTTGATCCAGTGGCCGAAGTGGTCCAGGGACGGACCGGACATGGAGGTGAAGGAGGCGATGCGCCCCTCGGTGCGCTTGACCGTGACGAACTCCCACGACTGGACCGAGCCCCAGTCGTGCCCCACCAGGTGCACCGGCCGGCCGGGGCTGACCGCGTCGGCGACCGCCAGGAAGTCGTCGGTGAGCTTCTCCAGCGTGAAACCGCCGCGCAACGGCTTCGGCGCGGTGGACCCGCCGTGGCCGCGCACGTCGTACAGCACGACGTGAAAGCGGTCGGCGAGCCGGACGGCCACCTCGGACCAGACCTCCTTGCTGTCCGGATAGCCGTGCACGAGGATCACCGTCGGCCGGTCGGGATCACCCAGTTCGGCCACGCACAGTTCCACGTCGCCGGCGCGTACCCGGCGCTCACGAGCATCCATGACCGTCACTTGTCCTCCGCCCAGCGCCGCACGTGCGGCAGATCGTCGTCCAGCCAGAAGGCACTCTCCGCGGGATCCCTCGAGTCGGTCACGACCAGGATCTCCTCGAACTTCGCGCCCGTACCCCGAAAGCCCAGGTGGGGTTCGACCGCCCACAGGCCCGGCTGCGGCGGATGGTCGGAGAAGCGGTACGGCGACCACAGCGGCGACCAGCCCTCACGGTGACCGTGCACCGCGTCGGAGAGCAGTCCCTTCAGGGACTGCGTGCCGAACCCGAACAGGCGCGGGGCGAAACGGCGTTCGCGCACCCGGTCCACCTTGTGCGCGATCACGCCGAAGGGGTAGGCGCGGTGCCGGTTGGCGTATCCCTGGCGGACCATGAGCCGGTCCACGTCCTCGTAGATCTCGCGCAGCGACCGCCGCTCGCGCACCTCGCGCAGGATCAGCTCGCGGTGCGCCTCCAGGTCCGCCATCAGCTTGTTCTGCACCGGGTTCAGCCCGAGCGAGCCCGAGTAGCCGATGTCCGCGGTGTACCCCTCGTACACCGGGGCCATGTCCAGGATGAACGGCATCCCGGGCTCCAGGTGCCGGTCGGTGGGGAAGAACTGCAGCGGCACACGGAAGTTCACGAACGCTGTGCGGTCACCGAACCAGGCGAACGGCATGTGGAACCAGTCGCGCACCCCGCGGTCCCGGAGCCACTCGCGCTGCATCCGCGCCGCCTCGCGCTCGGTCACTCCCGGTTGCAACCGGGCCGCCACCGCCTCGGCGCATTCGTAGGCCAGGCGCTGCACCCGCTGGAAACCTCGCAGCTCAGCGGAGATCTCGCGGGTCACTGCGATCGTCATCCCAACGCCTCCAGCGGTCCTCTTCGACTGCGGTACGTGTCCGTAACTTGACCTGAGCGAATCTGGCACTTGTTAGACGTGGAGTCAATAGGTGGGAGTCGAGGGATGGCCGACCCTGTGTCCGGGCGGGCGGCGGGCCTCCCGCCACAGGGGTGAGGGGCCGTACGCCAGGTGTCCGGCCACAGGTGTGGAGAGCCAGGCGCCAGGGTGTCGGGTCACAGGGGTGGAGGGGCGGCCGTAGCTCTCAGGCACCACATCCCCTACGGGCCCGTACGACTGGAGTCTGATACCAGGACGGCTCTGCGGTCTGACGATTTCCGTGGCCTGCGTCACTAGTGTTCACGGCGTGACTGTGATCGCGACCGAAAGCCTGAGCAAGCGGTTCCCGAGGGTGACCGCGCTCGACCGGCTGTCCGTGGACATCGGACCCGGTGTGACCGGACTCGTCGGAGCCAACGGCGCCGGCAAGTCCACCCTGATCAAGATCCTGCTGGGTCTGTCCCCTGCGAGCGAGGGCCGAGCCGAGGTGCTCGGCCTCGACGTCGCCACCAAGGGCGCCGCCATCCGCGAACGCGTGGGCTACATGCCGGAGCACGACTGCCTGCCACCCGACGTCTCGGCCACCGAGTTCGTCGTGCACATGGCCCGCATGTCCGGCCTGCCGCCCACCGCGGCCCGCGAGCGCACCGCGGACACCCTGCGTCACGTCGGCCTGTACGAGGAGCGCTACCGCCCCATCGGCGGCTACTCCACGGGCATGAAGCAGCGCGTGAAGCTCGCCCAGGCCCTGGTCCACGACCCGCAGCTGGTCTTCCTCGACGAGCCGACCAACGGTCTCGACCCGGTCGGCCGCGACGAGATGCTCGGCCTGATCCGTCGCGTGCACACCGACTTCGGGATCTCCGTCCTGGTCACCTCCCACCTGCTGGGCGAGTTGGAGCGCACCTGCGACCACGTCGTCGTCGTCGACGGCGGCAAGCTCCTGCGCTCCAGCTCCACCACCGACTTCACGCAGACCACGACCACCCTCGCGATCGAGGTCACCGACAGCGACGAGCACCCCGACGGCACCCACGCGGTCCGCGAGGCGCTGCACGCGCGCGGAGTGACCACCCACGACGACGGAAGCGGCCTGCCCGGCGCCGGCCACACCCTGCTGCTGACCGCGCAGGGCGAGGAGACCTACGACCTGATCCGGGACGTGGTCGCCGACCTCGGCCTCGGCCTGGTGCGCATGGAGCAGCGCCGGCACCACATCTCGGAGGTCTTCACCCATGGCGACGACAGCCGCGGCGACGACCGCCGGAAGGAGGCCGTGAGCCATGGCCGTTGAGCACCCCCTCGCGCCGTCCCCCCGGGACCAGTCCCGCATCCACGACATCGGCTACCGCAACTACGACGGCCCGCGCCTCGGCCGCGCCTACGCCCGCCGCTCGCTGTACACACAGTCCCTGCGCGGTGCCTACGGCCTCGGCCGGTCGGCCAAGTCCAAGGTGCTGCCGATGCTGCTGTTCGTGGTGATGTGCGTGCCGGCCGCCATCATGGTCGCGGTCGCCGTCGCCACCAAGGCCAAGGACCTGCCCGTCGACTACACCCGCTACGCGATCATCATGCAGGCCGTCATCAGCCTGTACGTCGCCTCGCAGGCACCCCAGTCGGTCTCGCGCGACCTGCGCTTCAAGACCGTCCCGCTGTACTTCTCACGGCCCATCGAGACCGCCGACTACGTGCGCGCGAAGTTCGCCGCGCTCGCCTCGGCGCTGTTCCTGCTCACGGCCACCCCGCTGCTCGTGCTCTACGTCGGCGCGCTGCTCGCCAAGCTGGACTTCGCCGACCAGACCGAGGGATTCGGACAAGGACTCGTCTCCGTGGCGCTGCTGTCGCTGCTCTTCGCCGGGATCGGCCTGGTCATCGCCTCCGTCACACCGCGCCGCGGCTTCGGCATCGCCGCCGTGATCGCCGTCCTGACCATCTCCTACGGCGCCGTCTCCGTCGTCCAGGGCATCGCCTACGCGCAGAACAGCACCGGAGCGATCGCCTGGCTGGGCCTGTTCTCGCCGACGACGCTGATCGACGGTGTGCAGTCGGCGTTCCTCGGCGCCTCGTCCGCCTTCCCCGGCGGCGAGGGACCCTCCCACGCCCAGGGGGCGATCTACCTCCTCGTCACCCTCGGCCTGATCGCCGCGAGCTACGGGCTGCTGAACCGCCGCTACAAGAAGGTGGGACTGTGACTGCCCACCCGTCGCCCGCCACCACCCTTCCAAGGAATGGGCTGCGCCCATGAGCACTCTGTCTCTCGACCACGTCTCCCGCTGGTTCGGCAACGTGGTCGCCGTCAACGACGTCACCATGACCATCGGGCCCGGCGTCACCGGCCTGCTCGGCCCCAACGGCGCCGGGAAGTCCACCCTGATCAACATGATGGGCGGCTTCCTCGCCCCCTCCACCGGCACCGTCACCCTCGACGGGCAGGCCGTGTGGCGCAACGAGCAGATCTACCGGCACATCGGCATCGTCCCCGAGCGTGAGGCGATGTACGACTTCCTCACCGGCCGCGAGTTCGTCGTCGCCAACGCCGAACTGCACGGCCTCGGCGACAAGGAGGCCCAGCGGGCCCTCGCGACGGTCGAGATGGAGTACGCCCAGGACCGCAGGATCGCCACGTACTCCAAGGGCATGCGGCAGCGCGTGAAGATGGCCAGCGCCCTCGTCCACGACCCCTCGCTGCTGCTGTTGGACGAGCCGTTCAACGGCATGGACCCGCGCCAGCGGATGCAGCTGATGGAGCTGCTGAGGCGCATGGGCGACGAGGGCCGCACCGTGCTGTTCTCCTCGCACATCCTCGAGGAGGTCGAGCAGCTCGCCCGGCACATCGAGGTGATCGTCGCGGGACGCCACGCGGCCAGCGGTGACTTCCGCAAGATCCGCCGCCTGATGACCGACCGGCCGCACCGCTATCTGGTGCGTTCCAGCGACGACCGCGCCCTCGCGGCCGCGCTGATCTCCGACCCGTCCACCTCCGGTATCGAGGTCGACCACGCCGAGGGCGCGCTGCGCATCCAGGCCGTCGACTTCGCCCGGTTCACCGCCCTGCTGCCGCGCGTCGCCAAGGCGAACGGCATCCGGCTGCTGACGGTCTCGCCCTCCGACGAGTCCCTCGAGTCCGTCTTCTCTTACCTGGTCGCGGCGTAGGAGGCCGAAGATGTACGACCCCACTGTCGCCCGGCTCACCTATCGGGCCCTGCTCGGCCGTCGCCGGGCCCTCATCCTCGGCGCGCTGCCGCTGCTGCTGATCGTGATCTCCGTCGCCGTGCGCGCCCTCACCGGCGCCGACGACCAGACCGCGTCCGACGTCCTCGGCGGGTTCGCGCTCGCCACGATGGTGCCGATCATCGGCGTCATCGCCGGCACCGGCGCGATCGGTCCCGAGATCGACGACGGCTCGGTGGTGTACCTGCTGTCCAAGCCGCTCAAGCGGCCCACGATCATCGTCACCAAGCTGATCGTCGCGATCGCCGTGACGATGGTCTTCTCCGCCGTGCCGACGCTCGTCGCGGGCCTGATCCTCAACGGCAACGGCCAGCAGCTCGCCGTCGCCTACACGGTGGCCGCGCTGGTCTCCTCCATCGCCTACGCGGCCGTGTTCCTGCTGCTGGGCACGGTCTCCCGGCACGCGGTGGTCTTCGGCCTGGTCTACGCCCTGGTCTGGGAGGCGCTGTTCGGCTCCCTGGTGCCCGGTGCCCGCACGCTCAGCATCCAGCAGTGGTCCCTGGCCGTGGCCCACAAGGTCGCCGGAGGTGACCTGGTCACCTCCGACGTCGGGCTGACCACGGCGACGGTACTGCTGATCGCGGTCACCGTGCTGGCCACCTGGTACGCCGGGCAGAAACTGCGGGCGCTCACACTGGCGGGCGAGGAGTAGGCACAGC
This sequence comes from Streptomyces sp. NPDC036813, assembly GCF_055609245.1. Lineage (NCBI taxonomy): Bacteria > Bacillati > Actinomycetota > Actinomycetes > Kitasatosporales > Streptomycetaceae > Streptomyces > Streptomyces sp. NPDC036813. The sequence goes on from NZ_JBVJPV010000007.1 coordinate 244,340, forward strand.
CGGCCTTTGGGGCCGTGGTGGTCGGCACCGTTGTCGTTGCGGCGCGTTGTCGGGTGGTGGTGGGCCGGTCGCGGGAAACTGCGCGACCAGCCACCCACTCACCCGCACCCGGCGACGGAACCCGCACCCGGCGACGGAACCCGCACCCCCGACACCGCGAACCCTGCTACGGCAGCAGCCGTTCCAGTACGGCCGCGATGCCGTCCTCCTCGTTGGACGACGTCACCTCGTCGGCGACCGCCTTGAGCTCTTCGTGGGCGTTGGCCATGGCCACACCCCGCGCCGCCCAGGCGAACATCGGCACGTCGTTCGGCATATCGCCGAAGGCGATCGTGTCGGCCGCCTTCAGCTTCAGCCGGCGCGCCGCCAGCGACAGGCCCGTCGCCTTCGACAGGCCGAGCGGCAGCAGTTCGACGATGCCCGCACCGGCCATGGCGACGCTGACGAAGCCGCCCGCGGCACGCCGGGCCGCCTCGGCCAGCTCGTCGTCCGACAGCTCGGGATGCTGGATGTAGATCTTGTTCAGCGGGGCGCTCCACAGATCGGACGCGTCCGCGAACGGCGTCGCGGGCAGCGAGCCCGTGAGCGCGTAACCCGGGCCGACCAGCACCTCGCCGTCCAGGCCGTCACGGCTGGCCGCCAGATACAGCGGCCCGACCTCCGCCTCGATCTTCGCCAGGGCCACCCCGGCCAGCTGCCGGTCCAGGGTGACCGTGGTCAGCAGGCGGTGCTCCCCGGCGTCGTACACCTGCGCGCCCTGGCCGCACACCGCGAGGCCGCGGTAGCCGAGGTCGTCGAGGATGTGCCGGGTCCAGGGGACGGCGCGGCCGGTGACGACGATGTGGGCCGCGCCCGCCGCGGTGGCCGCGGCGAGCGCGTCACGGGTGCGCTGCGAGATCGACTCGTCGGAGCGCAGCAGCGTTCCGTCGAGGTCGGTGGCGACGAGCCCGTAGGGGAAACTCACTTGGCCACCGGCTCCAGGACCTCCCGGCCGCCCAGGTACGGGCGCAGCACCTCGGGCACCCGGACGGAGCCGTCGGCCAGCTGGTGGTTCTCGAGGATCGCCACGATCGTGCGCGGTACCGCGCACAGCGTGCCGTTGAGCGTGGCCAGCGGGCGGACCTTCTTGTCCTCGCGGACGCGGATGGACAGCCGGCGGGACTGGAACTCGGTGCAGTCCGAGGTGGAGGTCAGCTCGCGGTACTTGCCCTGGGTCGGGATCCACGCCTCGCAGTCGAACTTGCGGGAGGCCGAGGCGCCGAGGTCGGCGGAGGCGACGTCGATCACGCGGAAGGGCAGCTCGAGCGAGGTCAGCCACTGCTTCTCCCACTCCAGCAGCCGCTTGTGCTCCTCCTGCGACTCCTCGGGGGTGACGTAGGAGAACATCTCGACCTTGTCGAACTGGTGCACGCGGAAGATGCCGCGGGTGTCCTTGCCGTGCGAGCCGGCCTCGCGGCGGAAGCACGGCGAGAAGCCGGCGTAGCGCAGGGGCAGCTGGTCGGCGTCGATGATCTCGTCCATGTGGTACGCCGCCAGCGGCACCTCGGACGTGCCGACCAGGTACAGGTCGTCCTTGTCGAGGTGGTAGACGTCCTGCGCGGCCTGGCCGAGGAAGCCGGTGCCGGCCATGGACTGCGGGCGCACCAGCGCCGGGGTGAGCATCGGCGTGAAGCCGGCGGCGGTGGCCTGGGCCAGCGCGGCGTTCACCAGGGCCAGCTCCAGCAGGGCGCCGACGCCGGTGAGGAAGTAGAAGCGGGAGCCGGAGACCTTGGCGCCGCGCTCGGTGTCGATGGCGCCGAGCAGCTGGCCGAGCTCCAGGTGGTCCTTGGGCTCGAAGCCCTCGGCGCCGAAGTCGCGGATCACGCCGTGCGTCTCGAGGGTGACGAAGTCCTCCTCGCCGCCGACGGGAACGTCGGGGTGGACGAGGTTGCCGAGCCGGAGCAGCAGCTCCTGGGTCTCGGTGTCGGCGGCGTCGCGCTCGGCCTCGGCGGCCTTGACGTCGGCCTTGAGCTGTTCGGCCCGCTTGAGCAGGTCGGCCTTCTCGTCGGCAGCGGCCTTGGGGATCAGCTTGCCGAGCGACTTCTGCTCGTTGCGCAGCTCGTCGAAGCGGACGCCGGAGGACCTGCGCCGCTCGTCGGCAGACAGGAGAGCGTCGACGAGCGCGACGTCCTCTCCACGGGCGCGCTGAGAGGCGCGCACACGGTCGGGGTCCTCACGAAGCAGGCGAAGGTCAATCACGCGGTCAAGGCTACCGGTGCCGGGTGACGGCTCACGACTCACTATTCGCAGGGCGCGCCGAAATAGTTCCTTACAGTGTGTTATGGGTCAATTGCGTGGTGTGTCCGTCCCGAGGTCGGACGGCTCGATTCGCTTGCGGTCGGCGGGACTTGGGGCCCGTCCCGTCCACAGGAATCCACAACCCGCGGGAAGTTATCCACAGGGTGTGAGAAAGATCTGTGGACTTCGGAATTGATCACTCCGTGACGGTAACCGGACCTCAGGATTCCCGGCGCACAGGTCTTTTAGCCGCACTTTCGAGTGGAAAGTGTTCGCTCCAAAGGATTGTTCAAAGGAAACAGGTGGACGAAGTGTGACCCGTGCACCTGTGTGCGCTCTTGGGTCCTGTAGGCCGATTTGTCGACTGAGTGGGGCTTCTCTGTCGACTTGTCCCCAGGTCGAGAAGCCCACCTGTGGATAACTTCTGTGGATAACGAAGATATGCAGGTAGGACCGGCCTGGCTCCTCAGAACCGCCCGTCCTGGCAGCGCGCCACCCAGTCCGCCGCCGCGACGAACTCGTCGTCCGACGTCCCGAGCAACGGCGGCCGTACGTCCTCGGGGCCGGCCTCCGCCCGCGGGTACGAGCCGAGGAAACGCACCTGCAGACAGATCCGCTTCAGCCCCATCAGGGCCTCGGCCATCCGCCGGTCGGAGATATGCCCCTCGGCGTCGATGCAGAAGCAGTAGTTGCCGATGCCGGCGCCGGTCGGCCGGGACTGGAGCAGCATCAGGTTGATGCCCCGGGTGGCGAACTCGCCGAGCAGATCGCGCAGCCCTCCGGGATGGTCGTCGCGCTGCCACAGCACGACGGAGGTCTTGTCGGCGCCGGTCGGAGCGGCCGGCCGGGCAGGGCGTCCGACCAGCACGAACCGCGTCTGCGCGGTCTCCGGGAAATCGTGGATGTCGGTCTCCAGCGCTTCGAGACCGTAGCGCGCGGCAGCGAACTCCCCCGCGAAGGCGGCGTCGTAGCGGCCCTCCTGGACCAGGCGGGCGGCGTCGGCGTTCGAGGCGGCCGACTCCCAGTCGGCGTCGGGCAGGTTCGCCCGCAGCCAGTTGCGCACCTGCGACTGGGCCGCCGGGTGGGCGGAGACCGTCTTGATGTCCGAGAGCTTGGTGCCCGGCCGGACCAGCAGCGCGAAGGTGATCGACAGCAGCACCTCGCGGTAGATCATCAGCGGGGCACCGGCGACCAGCTCGTCCAGGGTGGTCGTGATGCCGCCCTCGACCGAGTTCTCGATCGGCACGAACGCCGCCTCGGCCTCACCGGCCCGCACCGCGTCCAGCGCGGACTGCACCGACACGTACGGGATCAGCTCCCGGGTGGCGGCTTCCGGCAGGGTGCGCAGGGCGACTTCGGTGAAGGTCCCCTCCGGGCCGAGATACGCATAGCTCGCTGGCATGCTCTCACCCTAATGGCCGCAGGACGCCCCGGCTCAGGCGTCTCACGCACGCCACTCGACCGAGTGGTTTGAACCCGGAAAACGCCTGTGCCGCGGTATCCCGTCCGGTATTCCCTCACCCCTCGAGCAACCGCTGCCCCACGTACTCGCCCTTCGCCGCCCCGCCCGGCACCGCGAAGAGTCCGCTGGTCTCGTGGCGGATGAACCGCGACAGCGCGTCCCCGCGGTCCAGCTTGCGCTGCACCGGGACGAAACCGCGCAACGGGTCGGCCTGCCAGCAGATGAACAGCAGCCCCGCGTCCGGCACCCCGTCGGCGTCGAAGCCGTCGTGGTACGAGAAGGGGCGCCGCAGCATCGCCGCGCCGCCGTTGCGGTCGGGCCGGGTGATGCGGGCGTGCGCGTTGACCGCGACGACGTACTCGCCGTTCGCGTCGGTCTTCTCCAGGTCCATCTCGGTGGTCTCGGTGCCGCCGGACAGCGGAGCCCCGTCGGACTTGCGCCGCCCGATCACCGCCTCCTGGTCGCGCACCGGCAGCTTCTCCCAGTCGTCGAGGAGCATGCGGATACGGCGTACGACGGCATAGGAGCCGTTCGCCATCCAGGCGGGCTCGCCACCGGCCGGCACGAAGATCCGCCGGTCGAAGTCGGGGTCCGCCGGCTTGGGGTTGCGGGTCCCGTCGACCTGGCCCATGAGGTTGCGGGCCGTCATGGGGCGGGCGGTGGCGCCCGGCGTGCGGTTGAAGCCGTTCATCTGCCAGCGCAGCCGGGCGGCCGAGCCCGCGTCCTTCTGGATGGCACGCAGTGCGTGGAAGGCGACCAGGGCGTCGTCGGCCCCGATCTGCACCCACAGGTCGCCGTCGCTGCGGGCCTTGTCGAGCTGGTCGGAGGAGAAGGCGGGCAGCGGGTCCAGCGCGACGGGCCGCTGCTTGTCCAGCCCGGTCTTCCCGAAGAAGCTGTGCCCGAAGCCGAAGGTGACCGTCAGCGAGGACGGTCCGGCGTCCCGGGCCACGCCGGTGTCGTCGTGGGCCGCGGGCTCGCCCGCCATGAGCCGCTCCGCCGTCGCCGACCAGCGGCGCAGCAGCGCTGCCGCCTCCTTGCGGCCCGCGCCCGGGACGAGATCGAACGCGGCGAGGTGGCCGCGGGCCTGGAGGCCGTCGGTGATGCCGGGCTGATGTTTCCCGTGAAACATCGCGCGGCCGGTCCCGAGCGAGGTGAGCGGCGTGGCCTGTGCGGGCGCGGCCGCGTAACCCGCCGCCGCACCGGCCGCGCCGAGGACGAGCCCGGTGGCACCGGCGGTGCCGAGCAGCCGGCGGCGCGAGACGCCCTGGGGCGCCGGGGCGCCTGGCGCGGAGACCGCGGCACGCTCGGAACCCGCGGCACGTTCCGTGGAACTCGTGGCGCCCTTGGTGGGCCGGGCCGGCGAGGGGGACTGGTCGGGCATGGTGCACTCAGCCGATCTGCGCGTTCTTGGAGACGGTCACCTGGTCGATGTCGGAGGTCCGCACGGTCACGGCGACCTTCCAGTCGCCGGCCATGGGGAGCTGCACCCCGTCCGCCGACCAGTGTCCGGTGGTGATGTGGTCCGGGACGACGGGCAGCGGCCCGATGTCCTTGGCGGTGAGCGTGAAGGCGATCTTCAGCTCGGGCACGTCGTACGCCCGGCCGTCGGGGCGCGTGACGTAGACGTGCATCTCGTTGGCGCCGACGCGGGCGGGGTCGAGGTCGATGCTGACGACGCCCTTGCCGTCCTTGCCGCCGGTGTCGAACGGGATGTCCAGGGTGACGGCGCCCGACCCGGCGACGGAGGACGCCGCCGAGGACGCCGAGGACGAGGTGGCCGCCTTGGCGGCCTCTTCCGTGCGGCCCGGCTCGGTGGAGGTGAGCACGGTGGTCACCGCGAGCAGGACCACGGCGACGGCGGCCTCGGCGAGGACGGAGCGGCGCAGCCCGAACCGGTCCGGATCGGCGTCGCGCTGCTGCTTGCGGCGGGCGGCCTCCATGGCGGCCTGCTGCCGGGCGAGCTGCGCGGCGCGCGGGGAGTCGGCGGCGGGAGCGGTGACGCGTTCCTTCTTCTTGGTCTGCTTGACGACCGGGTCGCTCAGCCGGCCCGTCCACCGCCGGGAGATCGACGCGAGGCCGACGAGCACCGCCACCAGCCCGATCTTGACGAGCAGCAGCTGTCCGTAGCGGGTGTCGGTGAAGGCGGACCAGGAGCCGAGCTGGCGCCAGGACTGGTAGACGCCGGTGGCGACGAGGGCGAGGACGCTGCCGAAGGCGACGGCGGAGAAACGGCGCACTGCGGCTGCCTCGACCGGGGTGTCGGCCGGCGCGAAGTACAGGGCGACGAGCAGCGTGGTCAGCCCGCCGAGCCAGGCGGCGACGGCGAGCAGGTGGACGACGTCGACCGGCATCGCGAGACCCGCCTGGAGTCCCACGGAGGCGTGTTCGGCCATCGCCCAGCTCGCCGCGAGACCGGCGGCGACGACGGTGCCGCCGATCGCCAGTCCGAAGGTCAGGTCGCGCTTCTCCTCCTCGTCGCGTTTGTCGTACGCGCCGAAGAGGACCGCGATGAACAGCGCCGCCGCGGCGAGCAGCAGCAGCCGGGAGACCAGCGCCGCTCCGGACTTGGTCTGCAGGACCTGGCCGAGCAGGTCCAGGTCGACGATGTCGGCCGCCTTGCCTGAGGTGGTGTAGGCGCCGCGCAGGAGCAGCAGCGCCAGGGTGGCCGCGGTCAGGGCGACCCAGCCGGCCACCACGAGCCGCTGCACGGCCCGCACCCCCGTGCCGCGCCGCCAGCAGGCCAGCACGAACGCGGCACCGCCGGTCATCACGATGAAACCGGCGTACGACACATACCGGCCGAGCCCGTACAGCCCGCCGACGACACCGCCCCCGGCCCCCTGCCCGCCGAGGGAGACTGAGGTCTTGGAGGGGGCGCCGATGGAGAAGGTGTAGGCGCCGGAGACGGGATGGCTGTCCGCCGAGACGACCTGGTAGGTGACGGTGTACGTGCCGTCGGGCAGCCCGCTGTGCAGGGCCACGGCGTACGTGGTGCCGCTGACCTCGGACGGCTTGCCGTCGTCGACGCGCTTGCCCTTGGGGTCGAGGACGCGCAGCGCGTCGTCGTTCAGGGCGACCTTCTCGGAGAAGGTCAGGGAGACCCGGGCGGGTGCCTGCTTGACCACCGCCCCCTGCTGGGGGTCGCTGCCGGTCAGCGCGGCGTGCGCGGAGGCCGGCGCGGCACCGGCGAGCAGCGCGCCGAGCGCGGCCACGAACAGCAGCACGAGGGTCCGGACGCGGGGGGCGATGGTCGGGCTCACAGTGGCTCCCTCAGTGTCCGGTCGCGGGGGTGTACGTCGCGGCCTTCACCGGCATCCGCACCTCGACGGTGCCGGAGTGGGCGAAGTGCAGTGCGACGGTCACGTTCTCGCCCTGCTTCGGCTTGCGCTTCAGCTGGTCGAACATCAGGTGGTTGCCGCCGCTGGCGAACACGACCCGGCCGTGTGCCGGGACCGGGAGGGCGGCCACCTCGCGCATCGCTCCGCCCGCCGTCTCGTGGACGGTGACGCTGCCGGCTATGTCGCTGGTGACGGAGGTCAGTTCGTCCTTCGTGCCGCCGTCGTTGGCGATGGTCAGAAAGCCGGCCGCCATGTCCGAGACGGGCTGGGGCATGTAGGCGGAGCTGACGGACAGCACGGCCTTCGCGGACCCGGCCTGCGATCCGGAGCCGGCAGCGGAGTCCGAGCCGGAGGAGCCGCAGCCGGTCAGGAGCAGGGCGCCGGTCAGGGCGGCGGCAGCCGCGGCGCAGGCCCTCACGGGTTCTCCCCCTTGATGATCTTGGGGAGGTCCTTGGTGTAGTCGTCGACGGTGGTGTCCTCGCCGTAGTAGAGGTAGCCGCGGTCGGTCTTCGGGGAGAAGGCGAAGACCTGGGTGCCGTGCACCGAGACGAGCTTGCCGTTCTTGTCCTTCGTCGTCGGCTCGATGGAGATGCCGAGGGTGCGGGCGCCCGCCTGGATGGTGGCGAAGTTCCCGGTCAGGCCGACGAACTGGCTGTCGATGCCGTTCAGCCACTTGCCCAGCTCGGCCGGGGTGTCGCGGCCGGGGTCGGTGGTGACGAACACGACCCGCAGCTTGTCCTGTTCGGCCTTGGGCAGTTGCTTCTTGGCGACGGCGATGTTGCTCATCGTCAGCGGGCACACGTCCGGGCAGTGCGTGTAGCCGAAGTAGATCAGCGTCGGCCGGCCCGCGGTCTCCTTGCGGAGGTCGTACATCTTGCCGTGGGTGTCGGTCAGGACCAGGTCCGGCTTCTCGAAGGGCTGGTCGAGGACGGTGCCCGCCTTGCCCGAGCCGGACTCCTCGGAGACGACGGAGACGGGGCTGGAGCTGTCGCTGCCGTCACCGCCGCCGCAGGCGGTCAGGGTCAGTGCGGCGGCGGCGAGGAGGGCGGCCGCCGCGAAGGTCTTGGTGCGCATGGAGAGGGATCCCAGAGGTCGGTCACCGGGCGCGCGGGGGCCACGGATGCGGCTCCCGCGCGCGCCACGGACGGGCGGAGGTCAGGCGGTGGTGCGCCGGCGGCCGGCGAACACGCCGTACGCCACACCCGCCGCGCCGACGACGATGCCCACGATGCCGAGCACGCGGGCGGTGGTGTCGGTGCCGGAGCCGCCGGACGCCTTGGTCCCGGCGGCGGTCTTCTCGGCGCCCGCGGCACTGTCGTCGGAGGCGTTGGATGCACCGGACGTGCCGTGCTCGTCGTCCGCTGCGGCGGTGAGCTTCAGCACCGGGGCGGGGTTCTCGGGCTCGGCCTGGCCGTCCTGCGGAACCTCGATCCAGCGCACGACTTCCTTGTTGGAGTACGTCTGGATCGCCTTGAAGACGAGCTTGTCGGCGTCCTCGGGCAATTGGCCGACGGAGAGCGGGAACTTCTGGAAGTAGCCCGGCTTGATGCCCTCGCCCTCGGCGGTCCAGGTGACCTTGGAGACCGCCTCGGTGATCTTCTCGCCGTGCATCGTGAGCGGCTTGGCCAGCTTCGCCTTGGTGACGTCGATCTTCCAGCCCGGGATCGCCTGCGGCGCCACGGAGGCCAGCGGGTGGTCGGCGGGCAGGCTGACCTCGACCTTGGTGGTCGAGGCGTTGTCGCGCTCGTTGGGCACCTTGAAGTCGACGACGGCGTAACCGCCCTTGGCGGCGGCGCCCTCGGGCTGCACGGAGACGTGCGCGAAGGCGGGCGTCGACAGGGCGGTCAGACCGGCCACGGCGAGAACGACGGGGACGGCTGCACGGGAAACCTTCATGGAAGGGTGCACTCCACTTCGAGTGAGTCCGGCGGATCGAAGAACCGACCGGTGAGGAAGAGGGATACGCACGCGCACGCGTGCGTGCTGCGCCGCACGACGGCGCCGGCCTCTCGTTCTCTCGTGGAGTGGCGGTCGCGTCGCGCTAGGCGGCGAGGGTGAGTGCGGCGGCGGGCGGGCCCCGCCGGATCACCGTGTGCTGGAGTGCGGTGGTGTGCGGGGCGGGCGGCGCGAACAGCGCGGTGCGCACCGGGCGCGGGCCCTTGGCGGGCGCCGTCGGCAGTCCGGCGAGCAGGGCGCGCACCAGCGCGAGCGCCGCGCGCAGGGACCGGATGAGCGCCCCTTCCGCGACCTCGTGCGCCGACAGCGCGGCCAGTTCCATGATCCGCAGCAGGGCGGTGTCGCCGCGGCGCAGCAGCCAGCCCGCGGCGAGCGCCGCGAGGACGTGCCCGAGCAGCATCGGCAGCGACGGCAGCAGGGCGGCGGGGGAGCCCGCGGCCGTGGACAGGGCATCGGCCGGATGATGGGCCGGGGTGCCCTGGACGCGCGCGGTCGCGAGGATCCGCTGGGCCTGGACGGGGCTGAGCGGAGCCGCCCCGGCCCCGCACACCAGCCGCGCGGCCTGCGCCACCACCGAGGCGTCCGAGGCCGCCCCCGAGGTGGTCCCGGCCGCGTGCTGGCCCAGCCCGAACAGCGTGTGCAGCACGGTCTGTCCGGCCCCGAGCAGCGCGGCGATCCCCCACAGGGAACGCTGCCGGCCGGCCAGTGGCGCGGCGACGAGGAACACCCCGAGGAAACCCGCGCCCAGCGTCCACAGCGGGACCGTGGCGCAGGACGCGAGCGCGTGCCCACCGGCGGCCAGCACGACGCAGACCGCGGCGAACACCGCGGCCCGCAGAAGCCGGACGTCGCGTCCGGCGCGCACTGAGCGCGGGTGGAGGGCAGTCATGGCGGGCCCATCATCGCACTGCTCCTACCGCCGCCATACGGCAGGTCCGCAAGATGCCGAATGCGCACTCGGGCCCCACATACACCGATTGCCGGCGTCCGCGCATCCCCCATATGGGCGGCATCACGTCAATTCCTGGCTTACATCCCGGCGCGGGCGGCAATACGTATCGGTATGTCGAGCCGCGGCCAGGAGGCTGGAGCATGAGCATCTGGTGGTCACTCCATTTGCGGCGCGAAGCTGCGAGCGTCCCCCTGGCCCGCCGCCTGCTGCTCGGCACGATGGAGACGGCGGGCGTCGACCCCGACATCTCCTACGACCTGTCCGTCGCCCTGAGCGAGGCCTGCGCCAACGCCGTCGAGCACGGCGGGCACCGGGGCCCCGGCGACTGCGCGGAGGCCTACCGCGTCACCGCCTACCTCGACGGGGAGATGTGCCGCATCGAGGTCGCCGACGCCGGCCCGGGCTTCACCGCCGGCCCGCCCCGCCCCGCGCACGACGACGCCGAGCACGGCCGGGGCCTGTTCCTCATCCGCGAACTCGCCGACCACGTCCACGTCGGCAACAAGCCCGGACGCGGCGGCGCGGTGGTGAGCTTCGACAAGATCCTGAAATGGCGCGAGGACGCGCCGCTGGTGGCCGTCTGACCCCGGCGGCGCGCCCTTGGCGAGAACGCCCGGTGCGTCAGCCCTTGAGCCGAGCCATCCAGGACTCCACCTCGTCCGAGCGGCGCGGCAGCGCGGCGGACAGGTTCCGGTTGCCGTCCTCGGTGACCAGGATGTCGTCCTCGATGCGGACACCGATGCCGCGGTACTCCTCGGGCACCGTCAGGTCGTCGGCCTGGAAGTACAGCCCCGGCTCGACGGTGAGGACCATGCCCGGCTCCAGCGTGCCGTCGACGTAGGTCTCGGTGCGGGCGGCGGCACAGTCGTGCACGTCCATGCCGAGCATGTGACCGGTGCCGTGCAGCGTCCAGCGGCGCTGCAGGCCGAGCTCCAGCACCCGCTCCACCGGGCCCTCCACCAGCCCCCACTCGACGAGCTTCTCGGTGAGCACGCGCTGCGCGGCGTCGTGGAAGTCGCGGAACTTGGCGCCCGGCTTGACCGCCGCGATGCCGGCCTCCTGGGCCTCGTACACGGCGTCGTAGATCTTCTTCTGCAGCTCCGAGAAGCGGCCGCCGACCGGCAGCGTGCGCGTGACGTCGGCGGTGTAGTAGGTGTGCGTCTCGACGCCGGCGTCCAGCAGGAGCAGGTCACCGGAGCGGACCGGGCCGTCGTTGCGCACCCAGTGCAGGGTGCAGGCGTGCGGGCCGGCCGCGGCGATGGTGCCGTAGCCGACGTCGTTGCCCTCGACGCGGGCGCGCAGGAAGAACGTGCCCTCGATGTAGCGCTCACTGGTGGCCTCGGCCTTGTCGAGGACCTTGACGACGTCCTCGAAGCCGCGGACCGTCGAGTCGACGGCCTTCTGCAGCTCGCCGACCTCGAAGTCGTCCTTGACCAGCCGGGCCTCCGAGAGGAAGACGCGCAGTTCCTCGTCGCGCTCGGCGGTGACCTTGTCGGTCAGCGCCTCCTCGATGCCGGCGTCGTGGCCGCGGACGACGCGGACCGGGCCGGTGGCCTCGCGCAGCGCGTCGGCCAGCTCGCGGACGTCGGCGACCGGGATGCCGTACAGCTCCTCGGACTCGGTCAGGGAGTGGCGGCGCCCGACCCACAGCTCACCCTGGCCGGAGAGCCAGAACTCGCCGTTCTCGCGGTCGGAGCGCGGCAGCAGGTAGAGCGTCGCCTCGTGGCCCTCACCGCGCGGTTCCAGGACCAGGACGCCGTCCTCGGTCTGGTTGCCGGTGAGGTAGGCGTACTCGACGGACGCCCGGAAGGGGTAGTCCGTGTCGTTGGAGCGGACCTTCAGGTTGCCCGCGGGGACGACGAGGCGCTCGCCGGGGAAACGGGCGGACAGCTTCGCGCGGCGCGCGGCGGTCTCGGCGGCCTGGGCGATCGGCTGCAGGTCGCGCAGCTCGGTGTCGGCCCAGCCGGACTTCATGTTCTCGGCAAGCTCGTCGGAGACGCCCGGGTAGAGGCCGTTCTTCCGCTGCTTGATCGGCTCGTCGCTCTCCGGGGTCTCCGGGGTCTCCGGAAGCTCCTCCGCCACGGTCATCCTCCTTGGGTACGGCACTGGACCGCCTCCATCGTACGGTCGTACGGAAGGGGGCCCAGGGCGCTATGACCCATTACACGAGGTGACCTGCCGGCCTGCCCCGGGGCGGTTACTCGAACCGCGCCGCCAGCAGGACGACGTCCTCCTCCGAATCGGCCGCGTCCAGCCCGTCCGGCAGGACCGTGCGCAGCACGTGGTCCACGAGCGCGTCCGGATCGTGCCGCAGCGAGCGGGGAACCCCGGCGGCGGCCGCGTGCAGCCGGGCGAAGGCACGGTCGACCGGGTCGCCGGTACGGTGCAGCAGGCCGTCGGTGTAGAGCAGCACCGTCTCGCCGGGCTCGGCCTGCAGCTCCACGCTGGGCGCCTCCCAGCAGGCGAGCATGCCGAGCGGCGCGGAGACGGACGTCTCGACGAACTCGGTGCGCCGCTGGCCGACGAGCAGCGGCGGGCAGTGCCCGGCCCCGGCGAGCGTGATCTTGCGCAGGGCGGGCTCGCAGTACGCGAACAGGGCCGTGGCCGAGCGGGCGGGCTCGGTGAGCCGCAGCAGCAGCTCCAGGTCGGACAGGACGGCGACGGGGTCCTCGCCCTCCATCACGGCGTACGCCCGCAGGGACGCCCGCAGCCGGCCCATCGCGGCGACGGCGCTCGGCCCGGAGCCGGTGACCGCGCCGACCGCGAGGCCGAGGGCGGCGTCCGGCAGCGGCAGCGCGTCGTACCAGTCGCCGCCGCCGCGCGGCCCGGTGCGGTGCCGGGCGGCGAGCTGGACACCGGCGACACGGGGGAGCCGGGACGGCAGCAGTTCCTCGGCGATGGTCGCCATGCACGCGCGCGTGCGCTCCACCTCCAGCAGCCGGGCGAGGTGTTCGGCGGCGCAGCGGGCGTACAGGCCGATCAGATGGCGCCGGCGCTCGACCGGTTCGGCCGGCTCGTCGTACAGCCAGACGGCGGCGCCGAGGCGGCCGCCGGCCTCGGCGGACAGGGGCAGGGCGTAGCTGGCGGCGTATCCGAGGCGGGCGGCGACCTCGCGGTGGCGGGGGTCGAGGCCGTCCCCGGCGAACAGGTCCGGCTCGGTGATCTCGTGGTCCCCGCCGGGCAGTCCGTCGAGGATGCGGCCGAAGGAGGTGGCGCTGCGCGGCACGGTCTCGATGTGGCCGAGATCGGCGCGTCCGAGCCCCAGACCGATGGTGGTGTCGGGGCCCTGCTGGTCGGCGGGTTCGAGGACGACCAGTCCGCGCCGGGCGCCGACCAGGGCGGCTCCGGCCCGCAGCAGTTCCTCGAGGGCGTCGTTCAGGGAGGTCGTGCGGGCCAGGCGCTCGGTGAGTTCGTGCAGGGTCGTCAGATCGGAGACCCATCCGGCGAGCCGGTCCTGGAGCAGGGCGCCCGGGGCGTGCGGCGGCGGTACAGGGGCGGTGCCCGCCGTGGCGGGCGTGGGCGCGGCAGTGTGCGCGGGGGCCGGAACCGCTGCATCGATTCCAGCCACTTTCTGAGGATGAGGGGCGTTCATGGCAACCGGCTTTCCGACCGGTGCGTACTGCTGAAAAGCATCGCAAACCCCCATGTCTTCTGCGCCGCTAGCAGTGTCTCCACATGTACACGCACTCGTGAGGGGATGTCCAGCATTGTCCTGCTGGGATTCCTGGTGTCCGTGGTGTTCACGGGCTTTGCGGGGCTCCCGTCGGTAACCCCTTGCGTAATAGCGAAGTTGGCTGAAAACTGCCTCAGGTATCGGTTGATTGCGGTCGACTGGGCTTGCTCCACGGAGCGTCACAGCGGTCGTGATGGGTACGTACTCGGTATGGGCCGGGGTGGTGGGGGCCACCCGGAACCTGGTGTCCGGACCGGGCGTCTTAGCCACCGACGACCCAGCCCCATCCTCCCGTGGCGGAGGCGAAGCGAACAACGCGAGACGGCAAACGCCATACTTCGCCACCCCACGCCACGCCCATGCTTGTGCTGAACGCGGTATGGACGTCAGCGGCCGCACGAAAGCCGCCGAAGCTCGGCCCAGAGGGGTTCCCCGCGCGTCAGGCCGGGGTGTGATGCGCCAGCAGGTACGCACAGTGCAGAGATCGACACATGGTGTGACATGGTCCTCGGTGTTGCCAGGCGTGCAACGGAAAGGAACGAGCGCTCATGCGCGAGATCCCCGGAAGGCGACGCAGGCTCCTGTCCCGTCTGTCCCGGCGGAAGGGCGGGGGGTCTGAGTTGATCGGCGCGGCCCTGACATTCGCCACCCAGTGGGGGTGGCCCGTGCTGCCCGGTGTGGCGGCCGATCCCGAGGGGCGTTCGCGCTGCGCCTGCCCCGACGCGGAGTGCACGGTGCCCGGCGCGCACCCCTTCGACCCCGGCCTGCTCGCCGCCACCACCGACGAGCGCATGGTGCGCTGGTGGTGGACGAACCGGCCGACCGCGCCGATCATCCTCGCCACCGGCGGCAGCGCGCCCTGCGCGGTGAGCCTGCCCGCCCTGCCGGCCGCCCGGGCGCTCGCCGCACTCGACCGCGAGGGCATGCGCCTCGGACCGGTGGTCGCCTCGGACACCCGCTGGTCGATCCTCGTCCGTCCCTACTCCATGGAGCAGTTGGGCGAGCTGCTGTACGCCAAGGACTTCGTGCCCGGCTCGCTGCGCTTCCACGGCGAGGGCGGCTACATCGCCCTGCCGCCCTCCGAGACCGGCCGTGGCCCCGTCCGCTGGGAGCGCGCCCCGCTGCCCGGCTCGGCCGCCCCCTGGGTGCCCGACGTCGAGGCCGTGGTGGACGCGGTGGTCGACGCCCTCACTCGTACGGGTGTGAGCGCGCCCGAGTTGTAGGGGTGTCGGACGCGACCGGATCGGTGCGCCCGGTCGCTGTCGTTATCGTCCCTTTCATGAACCTCCGCCTTGCAGCCCTGGTGGGCGTCGTGGTGTGCGCGGTCGCCCTGCCGCTGGCCGTGGCGTCCGCGGGCGGCGCGGAACACTCGGTCGTACGGTCGCCGTCGTACGCCGGTGTCACCTACGACGACGAGAAAGCGACCGGTGCCGGTGCCTCCGGCGGTGCGGGCTCCTCCGCTTCCGGGGGCCCTTCCGCTCGCGGCTCCTCCACCCCTGCCGGTTCCTCCGCTCGGGGCGGTTCCTCCGCTCGGGGCGGCGCCGCCTCCGCCGAGCGGCAGGCGCCGCCCGCCACGCCCACCCGGTCCCCGCTGCTGCTGGGCCTGGGCCTGGCCACCGCCGCCCGCTGCGGTCCCGAGGTCACCTCGCCCGACGGCATCGAGGCCCAGACCTGCGTGCTGACCCAGGGTGCGCAGACCTGGGCGCGCACCTACTACCGCAACGCCACCGGCCGGGTGCTGGAGTCGGTGCTGAGTCTGATGGGGCCGGGCGGGCGCACGGTGCAACTGCGCTGTCCGGTGGGCGCCGAGGACGAGCCGGGGACCTGTGAGACGCCCCGGGAGCCGACCCACGGCACCCAGGACGCCTACACGGCGGTCGCGGAGTTCGCACGGGCGGGGGGAGGCGGGTCGCTGCTGCTGCGAGCCGGGAGCAACTCGCCGCAGGAAACGGGGAGTTGAGGAGGGACGCCGGACGGTGCACGGCGTCGCGTATGGAAAGACCCGGTTGCTGGCGACGGGGGATGCACCAGCAACCGGGCTACTCAGACCGTAACAAGAGATCGGCCCCAAGCAAATTCGATCTCGCGTTTCCCTGGGGTATTCGGACACTCGCCGACGGGCTGCGACCGGGCCAATCGGACATCTGCAAGGCCCTGCCGCCGCCTCACGCTGTGACGGGTGTCACCCCTGCCGGTGCCAAGGTGTCAACTGAGCGTGACCTGCCGGTTGGTCAGCCCCCCGCGAGCGCGGCGCTCCTGGGCGGTCAGCGGCTCCTGCACCGCCAGCGCTTCGGCCAGGCGCTCGGCGAACTCGGCGGCCGGCTTCTCCACGTCCGCCGCGGTGACCGACGACGGCAGGTCCCACACCGGCACGGTCAGACCGTGGGCGCGGAAGGAACCGACCAGGCGCGTGCCCTCACCGAGGCTGGAACCGCCCGCGGCGTGCAGCCGCGCCAGCGCGTCCAGAAGCCGCTCCTCCGGGTGCGGCATGACCCAGCGCAGGTGGTTCTTGTCCGGGGTCTCGCACCAGTACGCCGCGTCCACACCGGTCAGCCGAACGGTCGGGATCGCCGCGGCGTTCGCCCGCTCCAGGGAGGCGGCGACCTCCGGCGTGGCGTTCTCCGCGTCCGGCACCCAGAACTCGAAGCCGCTGTGCACCACCGGCTCGAACGCGCCCTTCGCGTCGAGCAGGTCCTGCAGTCGCGGACCGTCGGCAGGGGCGCGGCGGCCCTGCACCGGCGTGCCCGGTTCCGCCTCGAGGGCGCGCAGCAGGGTGTCGGCCAGATCGCGGCTGATGTCGCCGGACGCCGTGTCGTTCTGCAGGCCGAGCAGGACCGACCCGTCGTCGCGGCGCAGCGCGGGCCAGGCCATCGGCAGCACGGTGGCCAGCGTGACCGACGGGACACCCTCGGGCAGGGCGTCCTTCAGGGGCAGCTCGACGGTGGCCGCCGGGACGAGTTCGCGCAGCGCCACCCAATCGCACTCGCCGGGCAGCCCCTCGAACGGGCGGTGCACCAGCTCGGTCACGGCCTGCGCCGCTGCCCGGCCGTGGCAGGCCTTGTAGCGCCGGCCGCTGCCGCAGGGGCAGGGCTCGCGGGCGCCGACAACCGGGATCTCTCCCTCGCTCAGCTGAGGGCGCGCGGCCTTCGTCTGGGGTCGCTTCTTGGCCATGATGGGTGTCTCCCGGATACGGCTCGTCTGGTACGGCGCGAGCCTAGCCGTTCACGCCACGACCGACGCCGACCTGTGGACAACGCGGCGCGGGCGGGCCCGGACGACGCGGGCTCGGACCGGGACGGCTGCGGACAACGCGGCGCATCCGGAGTCGTCGTGGGTCAGTCCAGGTCGTCGAAGGCGTCCGTGAAGTCGAGGTCGGCCATCGCGGCCACCGGCGGTGCCGCCACGCGCGTGGCGAAGTCCTCGCGGCGGCGTCCGGCGTCCGGGTCGTACACGTCGTCGTGGACGACGACCCACACCGTGACCTCGCCGCGCACGCCGTCCCGTACACCCCAGTCGTCGGCGAGCGCGGTGATGATGTTCAGGCCGCGACCGCCGTGCGCGGTCACCGAGGGCGTGGCCGGGGCCGGACGGGTCGGTCCGCCGCCGTCCGTCACCTCGACCAGGAGCCGGCCGCTCGGGTCCACCCGCCACGCGGCCCGCACGTCACCGTCCCCGGCGAGCGCGTCGCCCAGGGGCCGGCCGTGTTTGCACGCGTTGCTCAAGAGTTCCGAAAGGATCAGTACGGCATCGTCGATGACCGATTCGGCAACACCGGTGCTGCGCAACTGGTCACGCATCCGATGCCGTGCCTTACCCACGCCCGCAGGGCCATGGGGTACGGCCATGCTCGACGACGTGGGCACCTCCTGTGCCACCACCAACGCCACCCCCGAGACCTCCTTCGCCCCACGCCACGGTGTGTTTGCCCCATTGGCCTGTACCGGAAACCGGCCAATCATCGTCCGTGGACGCATTCACCGCCGTCGAACACGGACCGAACGCGCCGGAGCACTCCCCGTAATCAAGTGGCTGGATTTCTTCGGTGTGGCCGAGAGGTGAGGATGGGACAGCAAGCGCATGAGGGTCAAGAGGCATGGGTGACTGCTGTGACTGTCGTTACCGCCGCGTGCCTCACCGGGTGACCGAGGGCGGGCCCTCGCGAAGGCCCCGGCGGATCAACGCCCCAGTTGGTCCAGCACCGCGCGCGGGCGGTTGGTGATGATGGCGTCCACCCCGAGGCGGGCGCACAGCTCCACGTCCTCCGGCTCGTTCACCGTCCACACGTGCACCTGCCGTCCGGCCTGCTTCAGCCGCTCCACGTACCCGGGATGACCGCGCACGATCCGGATCGAGGGGCCCGCGATCCCCACGCCCGCCGGCAGCCGTCCGTCGCGCAACCGCGGTGAGACGAACTGCATCAGATACACCGTCGGCAGGGTCTGCGAGGCGGCACGCACGCGGTGCAGCGAACGCGCGGAGAAGCTCATGACACGGACCTGCGACTCCTCCGGCGAGGCCGGCGCATCCAGGCCGTACCGCTTGAGCAGGTGCAGCAGCCGCTCCTCGACCTGTCCGGCCCAGCGTGTGGGGTGCTTGGTCTCGATGGCCAGTTCCACCCGCCGCCCGGCGTCGGCCACGAGCTCCAGCAGCCGCTCCAGGGTCAGCACGGACGTCGCCTCGCGGTCCTCCGGCCGGAACTCCCAGTCCGGCTCCTCGTCCCGCCCGCGCCAGGCATCGCGGGTCTTCCAGGAGCCGAAGTCCAGCGCGGCCAGGTCGGCGAGCTCCAGGGCGGAGACCGCGCCGCGGCCGTTGGACGTACGGTTGACGCGGCGGTCGTGCACGCAGACGAGGTGCCCGTCGGCGGTCAGGCGGACGTCGCACTCGAGGGCGTCCGCGCCGTCCTCGATGGCCTTGCGGTAGGCGGCGAGCGTGTGCTCCGGCGCGTCCTCGGAAGCCCCGCGGTGGGCGACTACTTGGATGTGGTGGGGTCGTGCGTGGGTCACCGCGTCATGGTGCCACCGGGACGGGGTAGGCGGGGGACCGCGGGTGCGGTGAAAGCACGGTAAGCATATCGGTGGTACACCCCTTTAGTCCGACAGGTCCTATATAAAGGGTGGTCAAAGGGTTGCCGGGAACCCACAGCCACCGCTTACGGCCCCCTGACGGCTCGTGGGAAAAGCTGACGGCATACAAATGCACATGCACAGCGGCCCGCGTGCGTCCCAAGCCTGTGACCTGTGACCGTGACCGACAACGACAGCCGTGGATCGAGGAGAAGAGCTGTGAGCACCGAGAACGAGGGCACTGAGGTACCCCCGGCCCCGTCAGCACCTCCCGTGCCGGTGGAATCTCCCGCAGCCTCCGCCCACCCGCCCGCCCCGGCTCCCCAGGGCGACGCACCGGCGAACCCGGCCCCGGCCCGCCCGGACCAGCCGCCGACCGGCGCCGCGCCGGCGTCGGAGCTCCCCTCGACAGGCGCCGCAGCGTCACCCGAGCAGCCCCCGACGCAGACAGCCCAGTCACCTCAGGCGCCCCACACACCTCAGATGCCACCCGGCGCACCTTCCGCACCGGCGGCTGCCCCCGTCGGCGCCGCGCCGCACCCCGGAGCTCCCGGGACCGCGGCGGAGGCCGGCTGGCCGCCCCCGCCCCCCGCCACCCCGGCGTACGCCGGTGGCGGCAGTGGCGGCGGCGACCCGGCGGCCGGACACGGCTGGGGCGCGCCGTACCCGTCGCACTCCGCCTCGAAGCCCAAGTCCGGCCGCGGCGGCATGCTGGCCGCGATCCTGGTGGCCGCGCTGGTCGCTGGCGGCCTGGGCGGCGGCATCGGCTACACGCTGGCCAAGGACAACGACAGCACCGGCTCCACCACGGTCTCCGCGGCCACCAGCGGCGGTGACGTCAAGCGCGACCCCGGCACGGTCGCGGGCGTTGCCGCCAAGGCGCTGCCGAGCACGGTCACCATCCAGGCCGAGTCCACCAACGGCGAGGGCGGTACCGGCACCGGGTTCGTCTTCGACACCCAGGGCCACATCGTCACCAACAACCACGTCGTCGCCGACGCCGTGAACGGCGGCAAGCTGACGGCGACCTTCCCGAACGGCAAGAAGTACGACGCCGAGGTGGTGGGTCACGCGCAGGGCTACGACGTCGCCGTCATCAAGCTCAAGAACGCGCCGTCGGACCTCAAGCCGCTCCCGCTGGGCAACTCCGATCAGGTCGCGGTCGGCGACGCGACGATCGCGATCGGCGCCCCCTTCGGCCTGTCCAACACGGTGACGACCGGCATCATCAGCGCCAAGAACCGCCCGGTGGCCTCCAGCGACGGCTCCGGCAGCCAGGCGTCGTACATGAGCGCCCTGCAGACGGACGCCTCGATCAACCCGGGCAACTCCGGCGGCCCGCTGCTGGACGCGGGCGGCAGCGTCATCGGCATCAACTCCGCGATCCAGTCCACCGGCAGCGGTGGCCTCGGCGGCTCCGGCCAGTCCGGCTCGATCGGCCTGGGCTTCGCCATCCCGGTCAACCAGGCGAAGTACGTCGCCCAGCAGCTGATCAAGACGGGCAAGCCGGTGTACGCCAAGATCGGCGCGTCGGTCTCGCTGGAGGAGTCCAGCGGCGGCGCGACGATCACCTCGCAGGGCGCGGGCGGCTCCTCGTCGGTGGAGCCGGGCGGTCCCGCCGCCAAGGCCGGCCTCAAGGCGGGTGACGTGATCACCAAGCTGGACGACCGGGTGATCGACTCCGGGCCCACCCTGATCGGCGAGATCTGGACCCACAAGCCCGGCGACAAGGTGACGATCACCTACGAGCGCGACGGCAAGTCCCACACGGTCGAACTGACCCTGGGCTCCCGCGTCGGCGACAGCTGACCCGAGCGCCGCCCCGGCCGACCCGGTGGTCCTGCCCCGCGCCGCCCGCCCGGCGGCAGGGGCGGGCCGTGGACCGACACCCCGCGCCGCCCGCCCGGCGGCAGGGGTGGGCCGTGGACCGACACGCCGCGGGCATGAGCACCACGAGTAGCCCTGCCGACGCCATCAGGACTTCGTCCGCCGGCGGCCGGCCCCCCGGCGTCGGCGGTGCCGGGGGCTGCTGCCCCTGCCCGGATCAGGCAGATTCGAGGATCGGGCGGATCTCGACCGTCTCCGGGGTGGGGAGGCTCTTGGCGAGCTCTATGGCTTCCTCGGCCGGACACCCCGACGACGACATCGCCGTAACCGTCACCGCGGAAGCGGCCGGTGCCTTCGACATGCTCGAACCGGCTCTCGCCCGCTACGCCCTCGCCTGACCCGAGGCCCGGAAGAACGGCAGGACAGCGGCTTGCCGGGCGTCGACGGGACCGACGGGAGGCGGTCAGGGGGGACTTGGGGGATCGCGGAAGACGCGGGGGCAGTGGACCCCGTGTGGACCACGCGCCCGTACGACGCCGGAGGCCGGTAGGCTGTAGCCGCTCCGGCCCAGGCGGGCCGGGGCGAAGGTGGGTTGCCCGAGCGGCCTAAGGGAACGGTCTTGAAAACCGTCGTGGCGCGAGTCACCGTGGGTTCAAATCCCACACCCACCGCATCGGGAGAGCCTCTGACCGGCGAGACGGTCAGAGGCTCTCGTCCTTCCCGCACCCGTCCCTGCCACCGTTGCCTCCACGCCCCGTCGGCTCAGCGCGGTCGCGGCGGCCTCTCCCGCTGATCACGGTCGGTGGCCTGTCAGCCGGGCCGCCGACGCGATCGTGGCGCGTGCTTCGCGCTCGGTCAGGCCCGTGTCGAGGGCCGCGGCGATCAGGGGGGTCAGCAGGGTGGGGCCGAGGCCGTTTTCGTAGGCACGGCAGGCGGCCCAGAACAGGCGGGTGTTGCGCTGGCCCTCGTGTGCGGCGAGGACGAAGTGGACCAGGCCCTGGCCGTGCGCGTCCGCCGGCCGGTGGGGCGGGTGGTCGTCGCGAGGGGGCGGCAGCAGCAGGCGGAGCAGCGACGGCGGGCAGGGTGCCGGTGTCAGGTGGGCGCTGCCGGGGGCGACGGTGTACTCGCCGTGCTCGGTGCGGGAGCCGGGGCCGACCAGGTAGCCGCCGGCGCCGCGGATGTCGATGCCGGGGGCGAGGCGGCTCGCGGAGTTGGGGACCGCGGTGTCCGGAGGGCCGGTGAGCCAGAGGTGGCGGCCGCCCGAGGGGGTCACGACCACGACCGTGGGCGGGATCGTGAACAGATGGCGCAGGGCCAGCTCGCGCAGCGCGGTGGTGGAGTCGGTGCCGGTCTTGGTGTCGAGGTCGATGCCGATCAGGTGGTGCGGGGGCAGTCCGCAGGCGATGCCGTAACCCGTGGCCCAGGGGGCGGCGGCGAACAGTTCGCGGATGCGGCCGGGGTCGGTGGAGGCGTCGTACACGCCGTGGCCGAAGCGGCCGCACTCGCCGTGGCAGGGGGGCGTGCCCGCGGGGTCGTTGCGGTGGGGGGAGCGCAGGGCCGGGAGTTTCGTCCGGGACAGGGGGATGACGGCCAGGCCGCGTTCGGCGGCTGACAGGGCATGGGCGAGGGCCAGCGTCCTGGCCTGCCGGTCGGTGGGGGCCATGGATTCATTTTCGTACACGTGTTCGATGATGGGAAGGGGGAGCCGGTTCTCCGGAACGGCGACACGCCGCGGGTCGGCGGAACGGCCGGAAAGGTGACGGAACGGTTCACCTCTTGCGGTGCTTGGGGCGGACCTGTCCGAGGTGTCTGACCTGTGAGTGAAGGGGCGGTGAAAGGTGGTGATAGGGGTTTATCGACTTGTCATCACGCTTGAGGGCGAATAGCGCCTTCCGGGCTGGTTCGCCGGGGATTCGGTGGGCAACTCTGGTCTCGCGACGTCGTGCACAACCCTCGGGGCGGACGGCCAACTGCCCCGAAATCAGCCGTACTTGACGCGTGACCGGCCGCCCGGCCGGTGCGTGGGTCCCGATGGAGGAACACACATGGCAAGCATCCGTACCGCCCGCGTTCTCGCCGCTGTCTCCGCCCTCCCGCTGGCCGCCGCCCTCTTCGCCGGCGTCGCGACGGCCGACAACGGTGCCATCGCGGACGACGGATCGAGCGCGGCCGTCACCAACGCCGTCCAGGGCATCGTGGGCAGCGGCGTCGGCGGCCACAACACCGGAAACTCCTCGACCACACAGCAGCAGGCGATCGGCTCCGGCGCCTCCAACCAGAGCAACACGGCCCAGGTGAACGGCTCCGCGTTCACCGCGGTCAACCAGGGCAACGAGAACGTCGCCGTCAGCTTCTCCCCGCTGTGGTGGTGAGCTGAGGGGGCCGGCGAGTCTGCCGCCGGCCCCCTCGGTGCCCGTTCGAGGTGTGCTCTGTGGGTGGTTCACAAGGTCAGCGCGGCGGTGCTCCGGCACCGCCGCGCAGGCGTGTGCGCACAAGGCCGGCGCGGGCGTCCCGCGCGGGGGCCGCCACCGCCGCGCAGGCGTGTGGCGGGCGCCGGTGGCCGGGGCGTGGCGGCCGGCCGACCCTGGTGGCGGCGGGGGCCGTCGTACCGGCATCGGGGCTGGTCCGGGCCGTGGAGGCACGGCATTCTCGGGGTTCGTCCCGCAGGGGCGTCCACCCGTGGGTCCACCTCTGGGAGGTGGGGTGAGCCCCACCCCTACAACCTGAGGGGGACTCGGCTTCGGGACCTGCGGGTGATCCCCGACCACGCGGTCCGCTCCTAGCGTGGAGACATGACCACACCCGTCTGCACCAGCGCTTCGAAGGCCGCGACGTGGGCGCCGCCGTACACGTCCTTCTCGGCGTACGTCCGGGCCCGCCAGTCGGCGCTGCTGCGTACCGCCCGCTCGCTCACCGCGAACCCGAGCGACGCGGAGGACCTGCTGCAGACCGCGCTCACCAAGACGTACGTCGCCTGGGAGCGCATCGAGGACCACCGCGCGCTGGACGGCTATGTGCGCCGGGCGCTGGTGAACACGCGCACCTCGCAGTGGCGCAAGCGCAAGGTCGACGAGTTCGCGACGGACGAGCTGCCCGAGCCCGACCCCGTCCACGGCGACGACGACCCGGCCGAGCGGCAGGCGCTGCACGACGCGATGTGGCGGGCGATCACGAAGCTCCCGGCGCGGCAGCGGGCGATGGTCGTCCTCAGGTACTACGAGGATCTCAGCGAGGCCCAGACGGCGGAGGTGCTCGGCGTGTCGGTGGGTACGGTGAAGTCGGCGGTGTCGCGGGCGCTGGGCAAGCTGCGTGAGGACCCGGAGCTGGTACCGGCGCGCTGAGCCGGCCGGAGTCGTCGCTCACACCGACTTCGTGACCCACGGCGCAGTGATCGATCACCGCTCCCTAGTGACATACCGCGCGGTATGTGCGCAGAATCAGCGCAACCGTTACCACCGCGTAGGCGACGTCGCCCGGGAGGACGCCGTGCAGAGCACGATGCAGGACGTACCGCTGCTGATCTCGAGGATCCTGACCCACGGGTCGACGGTCCACGGCACCTCGCAGGTGATCACCTGGACGGGCGAGGGGGCACCGCAGCGCCGCTCCTACGCCGAGATCGGCGCCCGCGCCGCCCAGCTGGCGCATGCACTGCGCGAGGACCTGGGCGTGCGCGACGACGACCGGGTCGCGACCCTCATGTGGAACAACGCCGAGCACGTGGAGGCGTATTTCGCCATCCCCTCCATGGGCGCGGTCCTGCACACGCTCAATCTGCGCCTGCCCGCCGAGCAGCTGACCTGGATCGTCGGCCACGCCGCGGACAAGGTCATCGTGGTCAACGGTTCCCTGCTGCCGCTGCTGGCCCCGCTGCTGCCGCACCTGAAGACCGTCGAGCACATCGTGGTCACCGGTCCGGGCGACCGCACGCTGCTCGCGGACGCCGCGCCGCAGGTCCACGAGTACGAGGAACTGCTCGCCGGGAAGCCGACGGCGTACGACTGGCCGGAGCTGGACGAGCGGCGGGCCGCCTCCATGTGCTACACCTCCGGCACCACCGGCGACCCCAAGGGCGTGGTCTACAGCCACCGTTCGATCTACCTGCACTCCATGCAGGTCAACATGGCCCAGTCGATGGGCCTGACCGACCAGGACACCTCCCTGGTCGTGGTGCCCCAGTTCCATGTGAACGCCTGGGGCCTGCCGCACGCGACCTTCATGACCGGCGTCAACCTGCTGATGCCGGACCGGTTCCTGCAGCCGGCTCCGCTCGCCGAGATGATCGAGAGCGTGAAGCCGACCCACGCGGCCGCCGTGCCGACCATCTGGCAGGGCCTGCTCGCCGAACTGCACGCCAGGCCGCGTGACGTGTCGTCCCTGCACCAGGTCACCATCGGCGGCTCGGCCTGCCCGCCCTCCCTCATGGAGGCCTTCGACCAGCTCGGCATGCGGGTGTGTCACGCCTGGGGCATGACGGAGACCTCGCCGCTCGGCACGGTGGCCCGCCCGCCGGCTCACGCGGTCGGCACCGACGAGGAGTTCGGCTACCGGCTCACCCAGGGCCGCTTCCCCGCCTCCGTCGAGGCCCGCCTCACCGGCCCCGGCGGGGAGCGCCTGCCCTGGGACGGCGAGTCGGCGGGCGAGCTGGAGGTGCGCGGCCCGTGGATCGCCGGCGCGTACTACAACGGCCCCGACGCCGAAGCGCTGCGCCCCGCCGACAAGTTCAGCGAGGACGGCTGGCTGAAGACCGGTGACGTCGGCACCATCTCCCCCGACGGCTTCCTCACCCTCACCGACCGGGCCAAGGACGTCATCAAGTCCGGCGGCGAGTGGATCTCCTCGGTCGAGCTGGAGAACGCGCTGATGTCGCACCCGGACGTCGCCGAGGCGGCCGTCGTCGCCGTCCCCGACGAGAAGTGGGGTGAGCGCCCGCTGGCCACGGTCGTCCTCAAGGAGGGCTCGACGGCCGACTTCGAGTCGCTGCGCGCCTTCCTCGCCGAGGAGGGCCACATCGCCAAGTGGCAGCTCCCGGAGCGCTGGACGATCGTCGAGACGGTCCCGAAGACGAGCGTCGGCAAGTTCGACAAGAAGGTGCTCCGCAGGAAGTACGCACAGGGCGAGCTGGACGTCACGCAGCTCTGACACCGGGCGGCTGCCCAGCGCAGGGGCGGTCGGCCGCTTCCCCGAAAGGACGGGCGCGTCACCGACGTACGACGATGACGCGCCCTCCGCTCGGCCGCTCGGTGGCGTGCCCTCCGCTCGGCCGCCCGGCGGTCACGTCCCCCACCGCCGGGCGCCCTCCGCTCGCTCGCCCGGCGGCAAGACCACGCCCGCGAGATCCTCACCGGCGTACCGCCGTGGCGGTCCAGCCGAGCGTCAGCCAGGCCGCCGCCACCGCGCAGACCCCGCCCCAGCCGAAGTGGCCGAAGGCCGGGCCCGCCAGGGCCGAGGCGAGTGCGCCGCCGGCGAAGCCGCTGACCACGTAGGCGGTGTTGGCGGCGGCCGGGGTGGACGTGGTGGTCAGTGCCAGGGTCTGGTTGGCGACGTGGGAGGCGACCAGGGCGGCGTGGATCGCGATCGCGGCCGCGAAGAGCGCGGCGATGACGTGGCCGCCGAGCCAGAAGAGCGGCACCGACACCGCGGCGACCAGATAGGCCGTACGGACGACCTTCGCCGCGCCGAACCGGTCGACCAGGCCGCCGGCCAGCGGCGCGACCACGCTGGCCGCGAGCCCGAACAGGCCGAACAGCCCGGCTGTCGCGGTCGACAGGCCGTAGACCGGGCCCGTCAGCAGCAGGGCGAGCGAGGTCCACAGGGCGCTCCACGCCCCGAACATCCCGGCCTGCCGCACGCACGCCCGCCACAGGTCGGGCGAGCGGCGCACCAGCCCCGGCAGCGCGGCGATCCCGGCGAGGAAGCCGGCGCCGCCCTTGCGGGCCGAGGGCAGGACGACCGCGGTCGCGAGGCCCAGGGTGAGCGTCAGGACGCCCGAGCCCGCGAACACCCAGCGCCAGCCGAACGCCTGCCCGGCCAGACCGCCGACCACGCGGGCGGCGACGATGCCCGTGAACAGGCCCGCGATGACGGCGGCGACATGGAACGCCCGGCGGTCGGCGGGCGCCCGTTCGGCGACCAGCGGCACCAGCAGCTGCGGGATCACGGTCGCCGCGGAGGCGACGAACACCGCGCCCGCGAGCGCCCCGGTGCCGGGCGCGGCGGCTCCGGCGGCCAGCGCGAGCGTCGTGAGGACGGTGAGGGCGGTGACCAGCCGGCGGCGGTTGGCGGTGTCGCCGAGCGGGGCGAAGAACAGCAGGCCGACGGCGTAGCCGAGCTGGGCGACGGAGGCGATCCAGGCGATCGCCGGCGGGGTGGAGCCGAAGTCGCGGGCGATCAGCGGGAGCAGCGGTGCGGCGAGGTAGATGTTGGCGGCCGTCACCGCGGTGCAGAGGGCGATGAGGACCAGGAAGAGCGCGGAGGAGGGGGTACGGGGGCCTGCGTCGCGCACCACGCGGCGGCGGACGGCGGTGGATGCCGAGGACACGGGGGTCGAGGACATGGGGAGGGACTCCTTCGAGCCGGCTCTCACAACTAACTGGTTGGTTGGATGATGGGTCAACAGTCTGGAGGGCCGCTCGATTCCCTGTCAACCAAACAGTTGGTTACCCGAGGGGCTACCCTGTCGCCATGGCAGCAAGGGACCCGGAGGCCACCAAGGCCCGCATCTTCGAGGCAGCCGTCGCCGAGTTCGCCCGGCACGGCATCGCGGGCGCCCGCATCGACCGCATCGCGAGCGAGGCGAAGGCCAACAAGCAGCTGATCTACGCCTACTTCGGCAACAAGGCGGAGCTGTTCTCCCAGGTCCTGGGCCGCTCGATGGTCGACCTCGCCGCCGCGGTACCCGTCGACCCGGACGACATCGAGGGCTGGCTGGACCGCCTCATGGACTACCACGCCGCCCACCCGGAACTCCTGCGCCTGCTGTACTGGGAGGGCATCGAGTACGGCACCGCCGAGCTGCCCGACGAGGCCGAGCGCCAGGACCACTACGCCGCCAAGGTCGCCGCGATGCGCGACGGCCAGGAACGCGGCGTGATCAGCGACGCGATCCCGCCCGCCGACCTGCTGTTCCTGCTCATCGCCCTGGCCAACTGGGTCACCGTCGTCCCGCAGATGAGCCGCATCCTCGTCGGCGCCGACGGACCCGACCGGGCCCGCCTGCGCGCCTCGGTGAAGGAGGCGGCGCGCAGGCTGATCGCGCCGTAGACCGTCCGGGACCGGAAGGTCAGTTGGTCCCGATGCGGGCCAGCAGATCGACGATCCGCGTCTGCACCTCCGTGCTGGTGGACCGCTCCGCCAGGAACAGCACCGTCTCGCCCGACGCAAGACGCGGCAGGTCCGCCTGGTCGACGGCGGCGGTGTAGACGACCAGCGGGGTGCGGTTGAGCTGCCCGTTCGCGCGCAGCCAGTCCACGATCCCGGCCCGCCGGCGGTGCACCTGCAGCAGGTCCATCACGACCAGGTTCGGCCGGAACTGGCCCGCCAGCGCCACCGCGTCCGCGTCGCTCGCGGCCCGCGCGACCTGCATCCCGCGCCGCTCCAGCGTCGCGGTCAGCGCCAGCGCGATCTCCGCGTGCTCCTCGATGAGCATCACGCGCGGCGGATGCTGCTCACTGTCCCGCGGCGCGAGCGCCTTCAGCAGGACGGCCGGGTCCGCGCCGTAGGCGGCCTCCCGCGACGCCTGTCCGAGGCCCGCGGTCACCATCACCGGCACCTGAGCGGCCACGGCGGCCTGCCGCAGCTGCTGCAGCGCGGTCCGGGTGATCGGCCCGGTCAGCGGGTCCACGAACAGCGCGGCGGGGAACGCCGCGATCTGCGCGTCGACCTCCTCGCGCGAGTGCACGATCACCGGCCGGTAGCCGCGGTCGCTGAGCGCCTGCTGGGTGCTCATGTCCGGCGCAGGCCACACCAGCAGCCGACGCGGGTTGTCCAGCGGCTCCGGCGGCAGCTCGTCGTCCATCGGCAGCGGCGGGGGCGCGTCAGCGACCTCCACCGCGCCGCCCGGACCGTCCAGCGGCTCGGGACCCTCGGCGGCGTTCTCGTCCGGCGCCCCTATGGCGTACGACCGTCCCGCGCCCTCGGTGCCCGGCGCCACCAGCCGCGCCTGCCCGGCGAGCGACGGCTGCGGCACCGGGGTGCCGGGGCCGGCGGGGGCCGGCCGCTGGGCGGGTGCGCCCGGCGGGGTGGGTGTGGCGGGTGCCGTTCGTGCGGCCGGCGTGGACGGGTCGGCCGCGGGATGCGGACGGGCCGACTGCTCCGCGGCGCCGGCGCGCGTGGCGGGATCGGGCGGCGTGCCGAGCTTCCGGCGCCGACCGCTGCCGCCCGGCGCGTGCGGCGGCGGGGTGGCCGGCCCGGGCCGCACGGGCTGCGCGGCACCCGGGACCTGCGCCTGGGCGGCCTGCCGCGTGAACGGCACGCCCTGTCCCAGCGTGCGCACACTGATCGCCCGGCCCTGCGTGGAGTTCGGGTCCACCAGCCCGGGAGCCTCGGCGGGCAGCGGCTGCGCGGCCCGGGAGGCGGGGGTGCCGGCGGTGGGTGCGGGGGCGCCCGTGGGAGGTACGGCGGTGGCGTCCGCCGGGGGCACGGCGGCGCCCGCGTTCGGCGGCGCCGGGGCGGCGCCGGGGGTGGGCAGCGGTCCGGTGGCGTGCGGGGATACGGCGGTGGGCGCGGCCGGGGGTACGGCGGTCCCGGCGCCCGGCGTGGCGTGGGCGCTCGGGGCGGCGTCGGCGGCCGGCCACTGCTGAGGGGCGGGGGTGCCCTGCGGCGGGGTGCCCTGACCGGGGGCGGCCTCGGCGGGGAGCGGCTGGGCGGCGCCCGGCGCGGCGAGCGGGTGCGGAAGGCCGTGCGCGGGGACGGGCTGGGCCGGTGCCGCCCCGCCGGTGGCCTGCGCGGGGATCGGCCGGCCCGGGCCGGCCTGACCGCCCGACTGGCCGGGGTCCGGCTGCTCGGCCGGGCCGGGCAGGGGGTGCGGCGGGGTGACGGCGGTTTGCGGAGGGACGGGCATGCCGGGGGCGCCGTGGGCGGGGGCCGGCTGTCCCGGAGCGCTGTGTGCCGGGGTCGGCTGTCCCGGGGCGCCGGGCACGAGGAGGGGGCCGGCCGGAGCGGCCTGCACGGGGGCGGGCTGACCGGGCTGACCGGGCGTGGGCTGGGCGGGGATCGGCCGGCCCGGGGCCGGCTGTCCCGGGGACGCGGGGGCGGCGAGCGGCTGCGCGGCCGCGTCCTGGGCGCCGGGCGGAACGGCGGCGCCCTGGGGCGGAACGGCCGGGGTGGCCGGGGCGCCGGGAGCTGCGGGGCCCGTGGGGGTCGGCGTTGCGGGGCCGGCCGGGGTCGCCGAGGCCGCCGTCTCCGTCGTACCGGCCGGAGCCACCGGAGCGCCGGAAGGACCGGTACCGGGACCGGCGGGACCAGCGGGGGCCGTCGCCGTGGCGGAGGCGTCGGCAACTCCACCGGCCCCCGCGGCTTCAGGAGTGTCCGTCGGCTGGGCGGCCGCGCGGCGGCGTCGGCCGGTCGGAGCAGTCGTCGGGTGCGGCTGCGGCGGTGTGTGGTCACCGGAGCCGTCGTGCGGCGCGCCGTCGTGGCGACCGTGGGCGATGAGGACGTCCGCGGGCACACCGGGCCCCGGAACCGGAACCGGAACGGCCTGCGCGGCACCCGGCTGAGCCCCGGCGCCCGGTGCGTCGGGCCCGGCGAACGGTACGGCGGGACGGCCCGCCGGAGCCACCGGAGCGCCGGCCGGGGTGACGGGACCGCCGGTCGGGGGGAGGGCACTGTCCACCGCCGCAGCGGGGGCGTCCGCGGGGGTGTCCGGCGTGGCGTCGGCCGGGCGGTCGGCGTCGGCGGGCGGAAGGGCGAAGACGGTGCGCGGCGCGGCCTCCTGCGCGGCGGCGCGTTCCTGCGCGGCCGCGAGGGCACGGCGGCGCCGCCCGGTCGGCTGCGGAGCGTCCCCCGCGTCCGCGGGACCCCCCACGTCTCCCCCGTCCCCCGCGTTTCCGGTGGCAGCGGGCAGCGCGGGCGGCAGGGCGTTCTGCTCACCGCCGACGGCACGCCGGGCGCGCCGGCCGGACGGCGCGGGCACGCCCTGCGGCGGCACGGTCCCGCCCAGCCCGGTGCCGACGGCCGCGGTCCCGGCGGCATGCTCGTCGGCGGTCATCACGGCACCCTCGGCCGGGGCACCCGTCCCGTCCGGGGTCGCGACAGCGCGGCGTCGCCGCCCCGTGCCGCCGCCGGCCAGCTCCAGGGCCGCGCCCGCGTCCGGTGCCGGCTCCTCCTGGGGCGGCGCGGTCGCACGCCGGCGTCGCCGCCCGGTACCGCCCGAGCCCTCGGCGGCGGAGCCGGACGGCTCCTCGGCGCCCTCGAGTTCCAGGAACGCGTCGGTCGAGGAACGCCGGGCCCGCCGCCGCCCGCCACCGGAGGTCTGGCCGTCCGCGGGGTACTCCTCCGAGACCGGGCCGCCGGACCCGGCCACCCCGGCCGGGTCGGCCGTGACGGCTCCGGCGCCGCCGCCGAGCGGGACCTCGAGGACATACGCACTGCCGCTCATGCCCGGCACCTCGTGCGTCTGCAGCACGCCGCCGTGGGCGCGCACGATTCCGCGCACGATCGGCTCGTGCACCGGGTCCCCTCCGGCGTACGGTCCGCGTACCTCGATCCGCGCGACCTCGCCGCGCTGCGCCGCCGCGACGACGACGGTGTTGTCCATGTAACCGCCCGCCGAGACGGGCGCGTTGCCGGTGGCGTCGACCCCGGCGACGTCCGCGACGAGATGCGCGAGCGCGGTCGCGAGCAGCCGCGGGTCGACCTCGGCCTCGATGGGCGGGGCGTGCACGGCGAACTGCACCCGGCCGGGACCGATCAGCTCCACGGCTCCGTCGACCCCGGAGGCGACGACGGCGTCGAGCATGACCTTGGTCCGCGTGATCTGCTGCCCCGCGGCGTCGAGCCGCTGGTAGCCGAGGACGTTGTCGATGAGGGTGGTGATCCGCGCGTAGCCGGCGCTGAGGTGGTGGAGCACCTGGTTGGCCTCGGGCCACAGTTGCCCGGCGTCGTCCGCGGCGAGCGCCGACAGCTCGCGGCGCAGCTCGTCCAGCGGTCCGCGCAGGGAGGTGCCCAGGAGGGTCACCAGCTGGTCGTAGCGCGCGTTCAGCGCCTCGTAACGATCCTTCTCGCGCTCCCCGAGGGACGCGTAGCGCTCCTCGCCGGCCGCCAGCTCCTCGGCGTGCTTCTCGCGCAGCTCCTCCAGCTCCGTGACATGGCTCTGGCGCAGCGCGGTCAGGTCGGAGGCGTGCTCCTCGGAGAGCCGCTCCAGTTCCTCGGCGTGCGCCTTCTCCAGTGCCGCCTTCGCCTCCGCCAGGGCCTCGTAGGGCCGCCGGTCGGTGAAGGTCATGACGGCGCCCACGAGCTGGTCGCCGTCGCGCACCGGCGCGGTGGTCAGGTCGACCGAGACCTGCTCCCCGCCCTTGGACCACAGCACCTGCCCGCGCACCCGGTGCTTGCGTCCGGAGCGCAGGGTGTCGGCGAGCGGCGACTCGTCGTACGGGAAGGGGGTGCCGTCGGCGCGCGAGTGCAGCACGAGGTCGTGCAGCTCCTTGCCGCCGAGGTCGCTGGCCCGGTACCCGAGGATCTGCGCGGCGGCCGGGTTGACGAGCACGATCCGCCCGTCGGTGTCCGTGCCGACGACGCCCTCCGCGGCGGCCCGCAGGATCATCTCGGTCTGCCGCTGCGAGCGCGCCAGCTCCGCCTCGGTGTCGATGGTCCCGGACAGGTCGCGTACGACGAGCATCAGCAGCTCGTCGCCGGTGTAGCCGTAACCGTCGTAGGCCTGCTGGCCGTTCTCCAGATTCGCGCTGGTGACCTCGACCGGGAACTCGGTGCCGTCGGTGCGCCGGGCCATCATCCGGGTCGGCTTGGTCCGGGCCCGCGGGTCGATGTGGTCGGGCCGGCGCATCGAGCCGGGGATCAGCTTGGAGTCGAAGCCGGGCAGCAGGTCGAGCAGCCCGCGCCCGACGAGGGCGGTGCCCGGGGTCTCGAACGCCTCCAGCGCGATGGTGTTGGCGTTGACGACGGTGCCGTTGGCGTTGACCAGGACCAACGCGTCGGGCAGCGCGTCCAGTATGGCTGCGAGGCGAGCAGCGCCTCGGGATGGCCTGCTGCTCACGAGACGCTTCCTCCCTGTTACCGCACCTTGCCGACCGCTCGGGCCATCTTGCCAACCGCCCTGCGGCGTGTCACGCCGGGGAGTCTACGGGGAGCCGTTGCGTCTGCGATGCGGGATGAGACGGTTGCCCGGACGCCCCGGCGGCGGCCTCGCCCCGGCCGGCCGCCGGCCCTGGCCACACCCTTGCCGGTCCCGTGTGAGTCCGGTGAGAGTCCCATGTGAACCCGGGCGGCTCCGGAGTGACTGCCGCGCGAGTCCTTCTTCGAGACCGCTTTCCGTACCGCTTTCCGTACTGCTTTCCGCGCCGCTCTCCGTTGCGCTTTCCGCGCCGCTCTCCGTACCGCTTCCGGCGCCGCTGCCGTGTCGCGTCAGTCCCGCAGGTCGGGCAGCAGGGGCACGAACCGGTCCCACCGTCCGATCTCGCACCCGTCGCCGCGGTCGAACCGGGCGTCGACCGGACGCCCGGCCCAGGTGCCGGTCACATGGGCCGTGGCCGGGCCGCCGTACTGCATGGTGCACATCGTGCCCTCGGGCACCGGCGCGAAGGTCTCCTGGCCCCACCGGGTGTTGCGGTCCAGCGCCTGGCAGGCCCCGGCCGCGTCCGGATGGGTGCCGCTGTCCGGATGGCAGAACACCTCGTACGTCCCGTCCCGCCCCTGGCCTGCGCCCTGGACGGTGACGACGAGGTGATCACCGGTGCCGGGCCGGTCCTCGTCCCGCACGGGGGGAGGCATCAGCGAGCCGCTGCCGCTCTGGTCGTACGCGAGGGAGGGCGCCGCGGACAGCGAGCCGGCGGCGACGGTGACGGCGGTGAGGACGAGGAGACGGCGCAGTACGCCGGGCACCGACTGGGTGACGTGTGACATGACCTGTCTAACGCGGCCCGCGACGGGACGTTGCGCCGCACGACAAGGGCTTTGCCCTCCGGCCCGACTGCCTAGTACCGTGGGAGCCGATTGGTGGCACGACGCTCGACTGTGTCATCATCTGCACGCACCACTCGCGCTCGCGCGGGCGGCTGTGCTGGAGGCGTCGCCTAGTCCGGTCTATGGCGCCGCACTGCTAATGCGGTTTGGGCCTTAAAGCCCATCGAGGGTTCAAATCCCTCCGCCTCCGCGCTCGATCACCGAAGCCCCGGTCCGCAAGGACCGGGGCTTCGTCGTTCCCGAGCGCCGCGCTCCCGTCCGGCCGATCATGCGTATTGGGCGTTTGTGCAGGTCAGGCAGAGTCTGCCTAACGGATTTCACATGTCGGCGGCAGTCATGTAATGTTCTTCCTGTCGCCGCGAGCGGGCCGAAAGGAACGGGACCGGGGGCAAAACAAAAGAACAAGCACTCGTAGCTTAACGGATAGAGCATCTGACTACGGATCAGAAGGTTGCAGGTTCGAATCCTGCCGAGTGCACACAGGACAGAGGCCCCGGAGATTCTCCGGGGCTTCTGGCGTTTCTCCGAGCGGGGTCCCGTGCCGCCGCCGGTGACGGCCATCCGCAGGGAACCGGAGGCTCGGGCCATGCGGTTCGGGGCGACGCCTGAGGAACAACCGAAGGTTCGGCGCGCAGTTGTACGACACCGGGCGGTGAGCGGGCTGCGTGACGACCTTGCCTCGGGCCACGATCACGTCGGGCTGTGTCGTCAGTCGCGACGGATGTCCAGGGTGCGGGCGATGACCGCCCGGGCGATCTCGGGGGTGGTGCGGCCCTGGGCGAACGCCCGGGCGCGCAGCAGGAGGGCCGCCTCCTCCGCGCCGACGCCGAGCTGCACCATGAGCATCCCGGTGGCCTGGTGGACCTCCTCGTGGTCTGATTCCGCGCCCTTGAGCCATGTCCCGGCACCATCGTCAGCCGCGGAACGGTGGCCGAGCGCGACGACGGCCACGGTCACTGCGTCGGCGACCATCAGCGCCGTTCCCACCTGGTCCTCGCTCGGTGAGCCCGTCGTGCGCCGGTAGAGGTCCAGGGTGCCGAGCGCGGCGCCGGTGACCGCCAGCGGCAGGGAGAAGACGGCCCCCGCGCCCGCCTTGGCCGCCTGGTCGCAGAAC
Source organism: Streptomyces sp. NPDC036813 (assembly GCF_055609245.1). NCBI lineage: Bacteria > Bacillati > Actinomycetota > Actinomycetes > Kitasatosporales > Streptomycetaceae > Streptomyces > Streptomyces sp. NPDC036813. The sequence goes on from NZ_JBVJPV010000007.1 coordinate 279,139, forward strand.
AGGGGCCACCGGCGGGTGTCCGGGACACCGGACAGATCGGTCGCGAAGACGGGGGCGCGCAGCCGGACGGCCTCCGCACAGGGGCCCTCGCCCAGGGTGTACTGGATCTCCGCTATCCGGGTGGCCACGGCGTCGCTCGCGCACAGGACGACGCCGGTGTCCGCGTCCCGTCCGAAGACGGACACCGACACACCCGACACCCACGGCAGCAGTCCCGTGCAGGTCCGGCACAGCGCGTCCGGCACCTCGGCGGGCGGCAGACCCCGGACGCCGACGACGAGTGCCCGGGCGACAACGGCACGCCGGGAAGCGGTCCGCTGTTCGTGATCGTCGTCCTCGGACGCGCCGCCACCGGTCACCGCCACCGCCCTCACCTCCCCGCGGCCGTATCCACCACCGGTTCCACCGATCGCGCCGCACGGACCGGACTCCTGCGGTTGCGGCGACCGGCACGGGGAAGCGGACGGCGGTTCACGCCGTCCGGGTCTCCTGCGGCCGGGCAGGGGAAACCTGCGGGGATCGAGCGACGGCGGTGGCGTTGTCAGTGGCCGCCTCTACGCTCGGCGGTGATGGCACAGGTGTGGCGATGCACGGGGATGCGGTGGGCGGACCGCGGCCCCGAGCTGGTGTGGGACGGCGGCCGGCGCTCCGCGCTGACCTGGGGAAAAACGGTGGCCTTCGGTGTGGAGGAAGGGGGTGGGCGGACCTGCGTGGGGGCGCGGGGGCACCCGTGTCCGGGGCGGACGCGGGTTCCGGCGCGCAGTACGGGCGCGCGGTGCGAGGAGTGCGCGCGGCTGGAGCGGGCGCACTCCGTGGCGGCGGACACCATGGCCGACGACCCACGGCCCTATCACGTGTATCTGGCCTGGTTCGGCCCCGGCCTGGCCAAGGTCGGGATCACCGCGGTCGAGCGGGGGGCCGCCCGGCTGCTGGAGCAGGGGGCCGTCTGTTTCAGCTGGCTCGGGGCGGGGCCGCTGATGGCGGCGCGGCGGACGGAGGAACTGCTGCGGTCCGCGCTCGGTGTCCCGGACCGGATCCCCTACGCCGAGAAGCGGGCCGTGCGGGCGTGGCTGCCCCGCGCCGAGGGGGAGCGGGCCGCCGAGGTCGTGGCCCTGCACGCGCGGGCCGTGGCGCTCGGCGGGTGGCCGGAGTCGCTGGCGCGCGAGCCGTGCCGGGTCACCGATCACGCCGAGGCGTTCGGGCTGGGCCGGCTGGCGGCGCCCGTCGGGGAGGTGCGCGGGCTGGCCGCGGGAGGCGTGGTGCGGGGGGAGCTGGTCGCGGCGGCCGGGCCGGACCTGCATCTGCGCACGCCGCGCGGCGACGTCGTCCTCGACACGCGGCTGCTGCCGGGGTGGGGGCTGGTTCCGGCGCCGGGGCGCGAACTGTCCGTGCCGGTCGTGGCGTTGAGGGGGGAGACGCCCGCGCAGGACGGCTTGTTCTGAGCGGGGCGGAGGCCGTTCGCCCGCGGTGCAAGGTCGGGGGGCGTCGGGCGGGGGACTGTTCGCCCGTGGGACACGGCTGTCGGGCGTCGGGCGGGGGGCTGTTCGCCCGTGGGGCAAGGCTGTCGGGCGTCGGGCGGGGGGCTGTTCGCCCGTGGGGCAAGGCTGTCGGGCCGTGCGGCGGGGGCTGTTCGACCGTGGGGCAAGGTCTGTTCGACCGTTGGGTAAAAGGTCTGGTGGACGCCGCCGGGAGCGATCACGCTGGGCGCATGAGTGATCCCCAGTCCCTTTCCCAGCCGCTTTCCGAACCCTCTGCCCAGTCCCTCCCCCAGCACGGTCCCGTCCCCGTGCCCGCCCACGAACCCCCCTACTACGCGGTCGTCTTCACCTCCGTCCGCACGGCGGACGAGCAGGGGTACGCCGAGACCGCCGAGCGGATGGAGGAACTCGTCGGCAAGGTGCCGGGGTATCTCGGAATGGACCACGCCCGCAGCGCCGGCGGGCTGTCGATCACCGTCGGCTACTTCCGTGACGGCGCCGCCCTCGAGGCCTGGCGCGGCGACCTCGAACACCAGCGGGCCCAGCAGCGCGGACGCGTCCAGTGGTACGACCGGTACACCCTGCACGTCGCCAAGGTGGAGCGCAGCCACAGCTACGAACGCCCCGCCACCGACTGACCGTCCACCGGCCCCCGCGGCACGGGACGCGCGGGCCCGAGCCCCTTCCTGTCAGCCCCCTGTGCGTTTCTCAGGAAAATCACAGACGGGCGAAAGCCTCCTCTCAGAGGTCCCGGACAGGGTGGTCACCATGACCACGACCTCGCCCCAGGGGCGCACCGAACTGCTGAGGCCGGACGGGAGCCCCGTCCGGGTGCTCGTGGTGGACGACGAGCTGTCGATCACCGAGCTGCTGTCGATGGCGCTGCGCTACGAGGGCTGGCAGATCCGCAGCGCGGGGGACGGGCACGGCGCCCTCCGGACCGCGCGGGAGTTCCGGCCCGACGCCGTCGTGCTCGACATGATGCTGCCCGACATGGACGGGCTGTCCGTGCTCGGGCGACTGCGCCGCGACCTGCCGGACGTGCCCGTCCTGTTCCTGACCGCGAAGGACGCCGTCGAGGACCGGATCGCCGGCCTCACGGCGGGCGGCGACGACTACGTCACCAAGCCGTTCAGCCTGGAGGAGGTCGTGGCGCGGCTGCGCGGGCTGATCCGGCGTTCCGGCGCCGCGGACCGGCGCTCGGAATCCGTGCTCGTCGTCGGCGACCTCATGCTCGACGAGGACAGCCACGAGGTGTCCCGGGGCGGCGACCACATCCACCTCACCGCCACCGAGTTCGAGCTGCTGCGCTTCCTGATGCGCAACCCGCGGCGCGTGCTCAGCAAGGCGCAGATCCTCGACCGGGTCTGGTCCTACGACTTCGGCGGCCAGGCCAACGTGGTCGAGCTGTACATCTCCTACCTGCGGCGGAAGATCGACGCCGGGCGCGAGCCGATGATCCACACCCGGCGCGGCGCCGGATACCTGATCAAGCCCGCCGTGTCATGAGCGGACGGCGACGGCCGCGGACGCGGTGGCGGGGGCGACAGCCGCGCACACTGCGGACGCGGCTCGTCGTCGCGTCGGTGGTGCTGATCGCGGTGGTGTGCGCGGTGATCGGCACGGTGACGACGCTGGCGCTGCGCGGGCATCTCTACGAGCAGCTGGACCAGCAGCTCCACGAGGCCGCCGCACGCGCCGGGGGCGGTTTCGCGCCACCGGGCGCGGACAAGGGCGGTGCGGCGCAGGACGGGCGGCGGCAGGGCAGTCCGACCGACCCGGCCGAGTTCGTCACGCACGGCCCGCAGCCCCCGGGCACGGTCGCGGCCAAGCTGGTGAACGGCACCCTCACGGACGCGCAGCGCGGGGTGAAGTCCGAGAACGACTTCCAGATGAGTGCAGAGTCGCTGACCGCTGCCCAGGCCGCCGCCCTCGCGAAGGTCCCCCGGGACCACGCGATCCACTCCGTGGAGCTGCCGGGGCTCGGCGACTACCAGGTGACGTACGCCCACGGCCCGAACGGTGCCTACTACGTCGCCGTTCCCACCCACGAAACCGACTCCACCGTCAACACCCTCATCCTCGTCGAGGTCAGCGTCACAGCCGCCGGACTGGTCGCCGCCGGGATCGCCGGTTCCGTGCTCGTCGGCGTCGCCACCCGCCCGCTGCGCAAGGTCGCCGCGACCGCCACCCGCGTCTCCGAACTCCCCCTGCACTCCGGGGAGGTGAACCTCTCCGAACGCGTCCCGGAGTCCGAGTGCGACCCGCACACCGAGGTCGGCCGCGTCGGCGCCGCCCTCAACCGCATGCTCGACCATGTGCACGGCGCCCTGCACGCCCGCCAGCGAAGCGAGACACGGGTACGGCAGTTCGTCGCCGACGCCAGCCACGAGCTGCGCACCCCGCTCGCCTCCATCCGCGGTTACGCCGAGCTGACCCGGCGCGGCCGCGAGCAGGTCGGCCCCGACACCCGGCACGCGCTCGGCCGTATCGAGTCCGAGGCGGGGCGGATGACCCTGCTCGTCGAGGACCTGCTGCTGCTCGCCCGCCTGGACGCCGGCCGGCCCCTGCGGTTCGAACACACCGACCTCGTCCCGCTCGTCGTCGACACCGTCAGCGACGCCCGGGCCGCCGGCCGCGGCCACGTGTGGCGCCTCGAGCTGCCCGACGAACCCGTCGTCGTCTCCGCCGACCCGGCCCGGCTCCAGCAGGTGCTGGTCAACCTGCTCGCCAACGCACGCACCCACACGCCGCCCGGTACGACGGTCACCGCGCGCGTGCGGGGCGCCGGACCCTGGCTGTGCGTGGACGTCGAGGACGACGGGCCGGGCATCCCGCCCGACCTGCTCCCGCACGTCTTCGAACGGTTCGCGCGCGGCGACTCGGCCCGCTCCCGGGCCACCGGCTCCACCGGGCTCGGGCTCGCCATCGTGCAGGCCGTCGCGAGCGCGCACGGCGGTGCCGTGACCGTGGACAGCGTGCCCGGCCGGACCGTGTTCACCGTGCACCTGCCCGCGCTCACCGGGTACCCGGCGCAGGACTCACAGGCACAGCACAGCGCCACCACATGGGTGCAACAGGGCGCCTGACAACAGTCGTTCGCATGCGAACCGACTCTTCTCCCGGCACCCTGCCGGCGCGGGAGCACCTCCCGGCCGCCCCAGCCGGAACGCCTGTCCTGGACGTAGTGATCCCCGTCCACAACGAGGAGAAGGACCTCCGGCCGTGCGTCGAGCGACTGCACGAGCACCTCACCCGGACCTTCCCCTACGCGTTCCGCATCACCATCGCGGACAACGCGTCGACCGACACCACCCCGCAGGTGGCGGCGCGGCTGGCGGAGACCCTCGCGCCGGTGCGGGTGGTCCGGCTGGAGCTGAAGGGCCGCGGGCGGGCCCTGCGGACCGTCTGGTCCGCCTCGGACGCACCCGTCCTCGCCTACATGGACGTCGACCTGTCCACCGACCTCAACGCGCTGCTGCCGCTGGTCGCACCGCTCATCTCCGGCCACTCCGACCTCGCGATCGGGTCGCGGCTGAGCCGGAGTTCGCGGGTCGTGCGGGGAGCCAAGCGGGAGTTCGTCTCCCGCACCTACAACCTCATCCTGCGTGGCTCGCTCCATGCCCGCTTCTCCGACGCGCAGTGCGGCTTCAAAGCGATCCGGGGGGACGTCGCCCAGGTGCTGCTGCCGCTCGTCGAGGACAGCGGCTGGTTCTTCGACACCGAGATGCTGGTGCTCGCCGAGCGCGCCGGACTGCGGATCCACGAGGTGCCGGTCGACTGGGTCGACGACCCCGACTCGACCGTGCAGATTTTCAGGACCGCGACCGACGACCTCAAGGGCGTGTGGCGGGTGGGCAGGGCCCTGGCCACCGGGACGCTGCCGCTGGACCGGCTCACCCGGCCATTCGGCGACGACCCGCGCGACCGTGACATCGAGGACGTCCCCACCAAACTCGCCCGCCAGCTCGTCGGCTTCCTCGTGGTCGGCGGTCTGTCGACCGTCTTCTACCTGCTGCTCTACAGCGGCTTCCGGACCCTCACCGGCTCCCAGCTCGCCAACGCGCTCGCCCTGCTGGTCTCCGCGATCGCCAACACCGCCGCCAACCGCCGGCTCACCTTCGGGGTGCGCGGCCGTGGCGGGGCCGTACGCCACCAGGCCCAGGGCCTCGTCGTGTTCGGCATCGGACTGGCCCTGACCAGCGGTTCGCTGGCCGCGCTCGGTGCGGCCACCGCGCAGCCCGCGCACTCCACCGAGCTGGCCGTGCTGATCGCCGCCAACCTCGCGGCGACCGTGCTGCGCTTCCTGCTCTTCCGCGCGTGGGTGTTCCCCGACCACGACCCCATGCCCGACCCGAAGGACCGCCGATGACCACCCACCGCACCGACGACGTGGCCACCTGGGGCCCGCCCCCGACCGCTCCCCCCGGCACCGCCCCGTCGGCCGCGCCACCTCAGGCGGCCGCAGAGCCCCCGGCGGCCGCAGAGCCCCTGGTGGCCTCGGAGCCCTCGGACCGGCCGCGGGACCCCCGCTGGGCACGCCCCGCCTTCCTCGGCCTGCTGCTGGCCACCGCCCTGGTCTACCTCTACAACCTGAGCGCTTCCGGCTGGGCCAACTCCTTCTACTCGGCGGCGGTCCAGGCCGGCAGCAAGAGCTGGAAGGCGTTCTTCTTCGGCTCCCTCGACGCCGCGAACGCCATCACCGTCGACAAGCCCCCGGCCTCGCTGTGGCCGATGGAGCTGTCGGTGCGGCTCTTCGGTCTGAACTCCTGGGCGATCCTCGTCCCCGAGGTGCTGATGGGAGTGGCCACGGTCGCCGTCGTGTACGCGGCGGTGCGGCGCCGGTCCGGCCCGGTGGCGGGCCTGATCGCGGGTGCGGTGCTCGCACTCACCCCGGTCGCCGCGCTGATGTTCCGCTTCAACAACCCCGACGCGATGCTGGCGCTGCTCATGGCGACCGCCTGCTACCTGGTCGTCCGGGCGCTGGAGGACGGCCGGACCACGTGGCTGGTGTGGGCCGGTGTCGCGATCGGTCTCGCGTTCCTGGCCAAGACCCTCCAGGCGTTCCTGATCCTGCCACCGCTGGCGCTGGTGTACGCGGTCTGCGCGCCGGTGCGGCTGCGCAAACGGCTCGCCCAACTGGCACTCGCCGCACTGGCATTGGTCGCCTCCGGTGGCTGGTGGGTCGCGATCGTGGAGCTGTGGCCGACCTCTTCGCGCCCGTACATCGGCGGCTCGCAGAACAACAGCTTCCTTGAGCTGACCTTCGGCTACAACGGCCTCGGCCGCATCAGCGGCGACGAGACCGGCAGCGTCGGCGGAGGCGGCGGTCCCGGCGGCGGCACCGGCGGCGGCATGTGGGGCGCGACCGGCTGGAACCGGATGTTCGGCTCCGAGGTCGGCGGTCAGATCTCCTGGCTGCTGCCGACGGCACTGATCCTCCTGGCGGCGGCGCTGTGGGCCACGCGCAGGGCCCCCCGTACGTCGGTGACGCGCGGCGCGTTCCTGGTCTGGGGCGGCTCGCTGCTGATCACGGCGGCCGTCTTCAGCTACATGGCGGGCATCTTCCACCAGTACTACACGGTGGCGCTCGCCCCGTACCTCGCGGCCGTGACCGGCATGGGCGCCGCCCTGCTGTGGGAGCGTCGCAAGGAGACCTGGGCGGCGCTCACGCTCGCGGCGTCCGCGGTGGCGGCCGCGGTCTGGGGGTACGTGCTGCTCAACCGCACGCCCGACCACCTGCCCTGGCTGAAGTGGCTGGTGCTGGTCGGCGGATCGGCCGGGGCGCTCGGCCTGATCTCCGCGGGGCGCGTGACACGTCGGCTCGCGCTCGCCGCTGCGGCCGTGAGCACGCTGGCGGCGCTGGCCGGGCCGACGGCGTACACACTGAGCACCCTCGCCTCCGCGCACACCGGCTCCATCCCGACGGCGGGCCCGGCGGGCGCGAGCATGATGGGCGGCCGGGGCGGACCCGGCGGCGGCACGCGCGGCGGTTTCCCCGGCGGCGCGCTGCCGGGCCGGCAGGGTCAGCAAGGCCGGCAAGGTCAGGGCAACGGCTTCCCGGGTGGCGGCACGGGAGGCACGGGCGGCTTTCCCGGCGGCGGTATGCCGGGCCAGAACCAGGGCCAGAACCAGAACCAGAACCAGAACCAGGGACAGGGCCAGAACCAGGGCCAGTCGCCGGGCGCCGGGAACGGCAACGGCTTCCCCGGCGGCCGTACGGGCGCCGAAGGCGGCATGGGGGGCGGCGCCGGCGGACTGCTCAACGGCGCGAACGTCTCCGCCGAGGCCGAGAAGCTGCTTCGGACGGACGCCTCGAAGTACACCTGGGTCGCCGCGTCCATCGGCTCGCAGAACGCGGCAAGTTATCAACTGTCCACCGGGAAACCGGTGATGGCGATCGGCGGCTTCAACGGCACCGACCCGTCACCGACGCTCGCCCAGTTCAAGAGGTACGTCGAGGAGGGGAAGATCCACTACTTCATCGCCGGGGGCATGGGCGGCATGGGCGGCGGCAACGGCACGTCGTCCCAGATCACCTCGTGGGTGGAGAGCACCTTCAAGAAGGTGACGGCCGGCTCGGCCACCTTCTACGACCTGACCCGGAAGGCCAACGGCTGAGAAAGCCTGTTGTACACCGTATAGCGATGACTATACGGTGTACAACATGTCCGCTGTCTCCCCTTCCCCGGCCGTCCCGGCCCACCCGCAGCGCTGGCTGATCCTCGGTGTCATCTGCCTCGCCCAGCTCACGGTGCTGCTCGACAACACCGTCCTCAACGTCGCGATCCCCTCGCTCACCCGGGAGCTGGACGCGTCGACCTCCGACGTCCAGTGGATGATCAACGCGTACTCGTTGGTGCAGTCCGGGCTGCTGCTCACCGCGGGCAACGCCGCCGACCGGTACGGGCGCAAGAAGATGCTGCTCACCGGGCTCGTCCTGTTCGGTGCCGGATCAGTGACCGCCGGACTCGCCGACAGCACCCGACAGTTGATCGCCGCCCGGGCCGGCATGGGCGTCGGTGGCGCGCTGCTCATGACGACCACGCTGGCCGTGGTGATGCAGATCTTCACGTCCGAGCAGCAGCCGAAGGCCATCGGCATCTGGGCCGCGGTCAACTCCCTCGGTTTCGCCGCCGGGCCGGTCATCGGCGGCTTCCTGCTCAACCACTACTGGTGGGGCGCCATCTTCCTGGTCAATCTGCCGGTCGCGGTGCTCGCCCTCGCCGCGGTCGTCGCGTTCGTCCCCGAGTCCAGGAGCCCCCACGGCGACCGCCCGGACCTGCTCGGCGCGCTGCTGTCCACGATCGGCATGGCCGCGCTGGTGTACGCGATCATCTCCGGCCCCGTGCACGGCTGGACCTCCTCCCGTGTGGGGGCCGGCGCGGCCGTCGCCGTGGCCGTCCTCGCGCTGTTCGCCTGGTGGGAGAGCCGCATCCCGTACCCCATGCTGGACCTGGGCTTCTTCCGCGACCGCCGGTTCACCGGCGCGGTCGCCGGGGCGGTGCTGGTCGTGTTCGGCATGGGCGGTGCGCTGTTCCTGTTCACCCAGCACCTGCAGTTCGTCATCGGCTACGGCCCCCTGGAGGCGGGCCTGCGGACCGCGCCGCTGGCGCTGACCGTCGTGGCCCTGAACTTCACCGGGGTGGCCGCGCGCTGGACGGCCCGGATCGGCGGTCCCGGGGCGGTACTGCTCGGCATGGTGCTGATGTCCGCGGGCCTGGTGTCCATCGCCGCGCTCGCCGCGCACGGCTACGCCGGGACACTGCTCGGGCTGCTGCTCATCGGCGCGGGCACGGCGATCGCCAGCCCGGCGATGGCCCACGCCATCATGAGCTCGATCCCGCCCGCGAAGGCCGGTGTCGGCGCCGCGGTCAACGGCACGCTGGCGGAGTTCGGCAACGGCCTCGGGGTGGCCGCGCTGGGCGCCGTACTGAACGCGCGGTTCGCGGCGCTGACCCCGGTGGCCGCCTCCTCCCTGCCGGCCGCGCTGGCCGCGGCGCACGGTGCGGGCGAACGGCAGCGGGTCGTGGACGCGTTCTCCTCCGGGCTGCAGACCAGCCAACTGGTCGGCGCCGGCGCGGTCCTGCTCGGCGGAATTCTCGCCGCCGCGTTGCTGCACCGCGCGCAGCGGGAAGAGACGAAGGCAGACGCGAAGGTGGTCGCGGCCTAGCATCTTGATCGGTGACGGAATCGAGGAAGGTGCGCCATGGCGAAGGCAGGCCAGGAGGCCAAGGGGGCCGCGCGGACCAGCGTCTGGCTGGACGGCAAGGCGCGCCGCGGGCGGGGCACGGGCCAGCCGTCGGGACTCGACCGGGACCGGATCACCGAGGTCAGCGTGCGGCTGCTGGACGCCGAGGGGCTGGCGAAGTTCTCCATGCGCCGGCTGGCCGCCGAGCTGAACGTCACCGCGATGTCCGTCTACTGGTACGTCGACACCAAGGACGACCTGCTGGAACTCGCCCTCGACGCGGTCTACGGCGAAATGGAGCTGCCCGACCCCGCGGCCGACGTCGACTGGCGGGAGCAACTGCGCGAACTGGCCGAGCAGTACCGCGCGGTGCTGGTGCGCCACGCCTGGGTGTCGCCGCTGATCGGCCGGTACCTCAACATCGGTCCGAACAACCTGGCCTTCTCCCGGGTGGTGCAGCAGGTCGTGCGCCGCACCGGCCTGCCGGTCCACCGGCTCACCAGCACGATCTCGGCCGTCTTCCAGTTCGTGTACGGCTACGGCACGCTCGAGGGCCACTTCAACACGCGCAGCGCGGCCCTCGGCATGTCCCGCGACGAGTACTTCCGGCACTCGGTGGCCGAGGTGAGCGGGTCCGCGGCCCACGCCGAGGTCCTCCAGGAGTCCAAGGAGATCATGGAGGCCCGCGGCGGCGACACGGTCGAGGAGATGATGGAGCGTGACTTCACCTACGCGCTCGACCTGCTGATCGCGGGCATCGAGGCGCTGGTGGAACGCGGCTGAGGCTCAGCCGTCCTGCTCTGCCAGCCGGGCCGGGAAGCCGCCCGTGGCGATCGGCCCCCACCGCTCCGGCGTGATCCGGATGATCGACTTGCCCTGCTTGACCATGGCCTGCCGGTACTCGTCCCAGTCCGGGTGCTCCCCGGCGATCGTGCGGTAGTACTCCACGAGCGGTTCGACGGAGTCGGGCGCGTCGATCACCTCGGCCGCGCCGTCGATCTGCACCCACGGCCCGTTCCATTCGTCGCTCAGCACGACGACGGCGACCCGCGGATCGCGCTTGGCGTTACGGGTCTTGGCCCGCTCCGGGTACGTGGAGACCACGATCCGCCCGGAGTCGTCGACCCCGCAGGTCAGCGGGGACGCCTGGGGGCTTCCGTCACCGCGCCGGGTCAGCAGCAGGGCGCGGTGACGGGGACGTACGAAATCCAGCAGCTCGTCCAAGGACACACGGGTGTTGGTCGCGATGTTGGGTGCCATGGCGCCAGCGTAGGCCGCCCGCGCCCGCATCTGCCTGACCCTGGCGTGCCTACGCCTGCGGCAGGGTGTCGCCCTGGACCGCCTGGATGTCCAGTTCGACCTTCAGGGTGGTGCCGATGGCGGCGATGCCCGCCTGGAGGACCTGGTTGTAGTTCATCGCGAAGTCCTCGCGGTGCAGCTCGGTCGTGGCGCGGAACGCGGCACGGGTGCCGCCCCAGGGGTCGGCGCCGGAGCCGAGGTAGGCGAGGTCCAGGTCGACAGGGCGCAGCACACCGTGCATGCCGAGCTCGCCGTGGACGGTCCAGCGGTCCGGCCCGGCCGCCGTCAGGCCCGTGGACCGGAAGGTGATCTCCGGGTAGGTGTCGACGTCAAGGAAGTCCGGTGAGCGCAGATGGTCGTCGCGCATCTTGTTGCCGGTGTCGATGGACGCGGCCTGGATGACGGCCTCGACGCGCGACCTGGTGACGTCGTCGGGGGCGATCTCGATGCGCCCGGCGAAGTCCGTGAAGCGGCCGCGCACGCTGGAGATGCCCAGGTGCTGGGCGACGGCGCCCACGGAGGAGTGCACCGGGTCGATCGTCCACGGCCCGGGCGGCGGCAGCTCGGTGCCGCCCTGCCGGGCCAGCGTCACCGTGCCGACCTCGGCGCGCCCGCTCGCGGTGACGATCGCGCTGGAGGCGGCCGGCGCGTAGCCGACGGCGGTGACGATGACGGTGTACGCCCCGGGAGCCAGGGCCGCCTCGTCGCGTACGGCGCCCTCGGCGTCGGCCTCGGCGCGCAGCACCTGCGTGCCGGTCATGTCGGTCACCGTGACGACCGCGTGCGACACGGCCCATCCGTCCCGGGTGCGGATCCTCGCGGTCAGTCCCATCCCGTTTCTTCTCCCTGCGAAGCTGTGCAAATCGGTCGTAAGAGTCCGGCCCGCGGCGGGAGCGCACCTCCGCTCGAAGTGCGCGCGCCCGCCGCGGGCCGGGGTCGGACTACTCGCCGGGGTGGGCGAGTTCGATGTCGTGGCCGTCCACGCCGCCGCCGTTCACGGTCAGGGCGGTGGCCACCGGCGGGTAACCCGTCGCGATGACGGTGTACTCGCCGCTGTCCAGGTCGGTGAAGGCGTACGCCCCGTCCGAGCCGGTGGTCGCGGTGGAGACGACGTTGCCGGCGGCGTCGACCAGGGTCACCCGGGCGTCGGCCAGCGGGCCGTGCGGCGCCCGGACGACGCCCTGGACCTCGGCGCCGGTCTCCAGGTCGACCTCGACGCGGGTCACGCCGGTGCCGCCGACCTCGACGGGCAGCGCGCGCGGCCGGTAACCGGCGGCGTTGACCGCGATCGTGACGGTGCCCGGGACCAGCTCGGCGAAGGAGAACTCGCCCTGCTCGCCGGTGGTGGCGCTGGCCAGCAGATCACCGCGCACATCGGTGACGATGACCATCGCGTCCTTGACCGGAAGCGCCGACTCGACGGCCCGCACCACGCCGGTCAGACCGCTGGTGCCGCTGAGCAGGATGTCGTAGGCGACGGGCTCCTGGCCCACCACGACGGTGGACGCCTGCGGCTGGAAGCCGTCGGCGGAGGCGATCAGGACGTAGCTCCCGGCGCCGGGCGCGTGGACCGCGTAGGAGCCGTCGGCCTGCGCCACCGAGCGGCCGAGCTGCCGGCCGGCCAGTGAGATCAGCGTGACGGCGGCCTGCGGAACGGGCGCGCTCTCCGCGCCGCGCACGAAGCCGCGGACCGGGATGCCGCCGGAGACAGGCTCGTCCCGCTCGATGGTGGCGACGGCGGCGAGCTTCTGCGTGCCGTCCGTGGCGGCCTCGGCGTCCGAGGGGGCCGACGCCCAGCTCGGGGTCTTGTCCTGGACCGGAGTGACGGTGGCCTCGGCGACGACGGGGGCGGCGGCGGGGGCCGCGGCCTCGGTGTTCGCCTCGGCGGCCTGGGCCAGGGCACCGGTGGTACGCAGCGGGACCTCCTTGATGAACAGGGTCACGAGGAAGGCGAGGAACGCGATCGGCGCGACGTACAGGAAGATGTCGCCGATGCCGTGCCCATAGGCGCTCTCGAGCCAGTTGCGGATCGGGGCGGGCAGGGCGTCCATGTCGGGCAGCGTGCTGCCGCCGGCGGCCTTGGCCGCGGCCAGCTGCTCCTTGGGGCTGAGCTGGCCGATGGTGTCCTTGGCGTAGTGGCTGATCCGGGTGGTCATCACCGAGCCCAGCACGGAGACGCCGACCGCACCGCCGAGGGAGCGGAAGAAGGTGACCGTGGAGGACGCGGAGCCGAGGTCGCTCGGGGCGACCTGGTTCTGCGTGGACAGCACCAGGTTCTGCATCATCATGCCGACGCCGAGACCCATCAGCGCCATGAAGATCGCCAGGTGCCAGTACGGGGTGTCGTAGCGCATGGTGCCCAGCAGGCCGAGGCCCGCGGTCAGCAGCACACCGCCGGAGACCAGCCAGGCCTTCCACTTGCCGGTGCGGGTGATGACCTGGCCGGAGACCGTGGACGACACGAACAGGCCGCCGATCATCGGGATGGTCATGACGCCGGACATCGTCGGGGACTTGTCCCGGGCGAGCTGGAAGTACTGGCTGAAGAAGACGGTGCCCGCGAACATCGCGATACCGACGAACAGCGAGGCGATCGAGGCCAGCGTGATGGTGCGGTTCTTGAACAGGCGCAGCGGGATGATCGGCTCGCTGGCCTTGGTCTCGGTGAAGACGAACAGCAGGGTGAGCAGCACCGCGCCACCGACCATGACACCGGTCTGCCACGACAGCCAGTCGTACTTGTCGTCGGCGAAGGTGACCCAGACCAGCAGCAGGCAGACGGCCGCGGTGATGAAGAAGGCACCGGCCCAGTCGACCTTGACCTTGCGCTTGGTCTCCGGCAGATGCAGCGTCTTCTGGAGCACGACCAGGGCGATCAGCGCGAACGGCACACCGACGTACAGGCACCAGCGCCAGCCGAGCCAGTCGGTGTCGGTGATGACACCACCGATGAGCGGGCCGCCGACGGTGGCGACGGCGAAGGTCGCGCCGAGGTAGCCGGAGTACCGGCCGCGCTCACGCGGGGAGATCATCGCGGCCATGATGATCTGCGCCAGGGCGGACAGACCACCGGCGCCGATGCCCTGCACGGCACGCGCGGTGATCAGCATGCCGGGGTTCTGCGCCAGGCCGGCGACGACCGAGCCCGCGATGTAGACCACGAGCGCTATCTGGACCAGCGCCTTCTTGCTGACCAGGTCGGCGAGCTTGCCCCACAGGGGAGTGGTGGCCGTCATCGCCAGCAGCGAGGCGGTGACGACCCAGGTGTACGCGCTCTGACCGCCGCCGAGGTCCGTGATGATCTCGGGCAGCGCGTTGGAGACGATGGTGGAGGACAGGATGGCGGCGAACATGCCGAGCAGCAGCCCGGAGAGCGCCTCCATGATCTGCCGGTGCGTCATCGGAGCGTGGTCGCCGGAGGCGCCTCCCCCGTGCTTGGCATGAGCCCGCACACCGGCTGGTGTGGTCGTTGCCATGGGCTTCCTTTACTTACATGCTTGCGGGTGTACGGGTGGTCGTCTCGAGCACGGGCGGCGGTGCGGGCGGCCGGAGAGGCGCCCGGCAGTCGTCGAAGCTGGACCGCAGCCGCTGCATCAGCCGGGTGAGCTGGGCGACCTCCTCGTCGCTCCAGTCGCCGAGCCGCTCGGCGAGCAGCCGGGTGGTGGCCTGGGAGAGATCGTCGAGCTTGTGGTTCCCCGCCGCGGTGAGCCGCACGATGCGCGACCGCTTGTCCGCCGGGTCCGGGGAGCGCTCGATCCAGCCGCGCTCGGCCACGTGCGCCACATGCCGGCTGGTGACCGACATGTCCACGGCGAGCAGCTCCGCGAGCTTGCTCATGCGCATGTCGCCGTACCGGCCGAGCAGCGTCAGTACGGCGGCCGAGCCGCTGGGGCAGTCGGAGGGCAGGATCCGGCCGAGCTCCCTTTTGACGGCGCCGAAGGCGCTGAACTGACGGATCAGCTCCTCGTACTGCGCCTGTGCGGCCATCACGCCTCCCGTGTTCGTTGCTTAGGGCAACCATAGGCTTGGTTGGTTGCCGCAGGCAAATAAAACGGAGGTGCTCCGCACAAAAACTTGGCAAAGGCAAGTATTACGAAAGTAAACGCGCAGGTGAGGGTGGCCGCAGGGATGGTCGGCCCCGCACTTGGGCCGCACCGGCAGATTCGCTAGTGTCTCGGCCCATGGCTAACACCCAGGGCCCCCAGGGCAATTACGATCCCGCCGGCAGCACCCAGATGTTCCGCGCGTTCGTCGACGAGGCTCCCCAGGGCCGCCAGCAGCAGGCAGCCCCCGCGTCCTCCGGCCCCCGCATCGGCCTGATCATCGGCGTCATCGCAGCGGTGGCGATCGTGGCGGCGGTGGCTTGGCTGGCGCTCAAGTAACAACCGGGCCGCGGTTGAGTGGGTCAGGTGGCTCGGCGTGTGCGGGCACCCGGCGGTGAGGTGTCCGCCGGGTGATGCGCCACCCGCCGCAACTAGGCGAGACGGCGGCCCGCGGTCGCGCGCACCACGACGTTGCGGCACCCGCGTACGGCGGTGTTGGGCCGGGGTGGGGGTGTCCGCCCGCAGCGTCCGGCACCGGGCAAGGGCGCCCCTCGTCGGAAACGGCCGGCCGGACCGAGGACGGACACCCCCACCCCGGCCCCGACCCACAACGAGACGCAGGCGCGACACCAGCCACCCACCGGACCGCAACGGGCCGCCGCAGGCAAAAAAGGGGCGCGGGGCTGCGTCGATATGCGGCTCGGCCGCGTGGGCGCGACCACCCCCCACGCACCCGCACCCGCACAACGACCTCAGTCCGAGATCAGACCTTCCCGCAGCTGCGCCAACGTCCGCGTCAGCAGCCGCGACACATGCATCTGCGAAATCCCGACTTCCTCACCGATCTGCGACTGCGTCATGTTCGCGAAGAACCGCAGCATGATGATCCGCCGCTCACGCGGCGGCAGCTTCGCCAGCAGCGGCTTGAGCGACTCCCGGTACTCGACACCCTCCAGCGCGGTGTCCTCGTAACCGAGCCGATCCGCCAGCGACCCCTCGCCACCGTCGTCCTCGGGCGCCGGCGAGTCCAGCGAGGACGCGGTGTACGCGTTGCCCACCGCGAGCCCGTCGACGACGTCCTCCTCGGACACCCCGAGCACGGAGGCGAGTTCGGCGACGGTCGGCGACCGGTCCAGCTTCTGTGACAGCTCGTCACTGGCCTTGGTCAGCGCCAGCCGCAGCTCCTGCAGCCGCCGAGGCACCCGCACCGACCACGACGTGTCCCGGAAGAACCGCTTGATCTCCCCGACGACGGTAGGCATCGCGAACGTCGGGAACTCCACGCCCCGTTCGCAGTCGAACCGGTCGATCGCCTTGATCAGCCCGATGGTGCCGACCTGGACGATGTCCTCCATCGGCTCGTTGCGGGAGCGGAATCGCGCGGCCGCGTACCGCACCAGCGGCAGGTTGAGCTCGATCAGGGTGTCCCGGACGTACGCCCGCTCGGGGCTGTTCTCGTCGAGGGCGGCGAGCCGCAGGAAAAGGGAGCGGGAGAGCGTGCGGGTGTCGATGTCCCCGGAGACCGGCGGGGCCACGGGGGGCTCCGTCGGCAGGGCGGGGGCCGGCACGGCCTCGAGGGCCGAGGCGTCATCGAGAGCGTCGAGCGTCTCCGGCGCTGTCTCGCTCTTCGTGAGCGTGAGCACCTTCGAGCTGCCCTGGTCTGCGGACATGCCACCCCCTTTGGGTCGCGGGACGGTCGCGGCGGACGCTCCCACAGAAGGAACGCAGCCTTCACCTGAATACCGGAGCCGGAGCTCCGGCAAACGCTCTTCCCGCAGAATGTCACATGTCGGCAACGCGCCGTAGTGACATGTCGACATGCGAGACGCGAATCGCCCCTGGAAACAGGGGGTCTGACGGTCTGTCGGCCCAAGAACGGGGCCATCCGCGCTGATGAGCGATTCGCTCACCCCGGTGAGGGCTCGATCCCGCATTCGGTTGTGCGCCGGTAGCGCGAACGGGTGACGAAAACGCCCGCCCCCGGTGAGCGACCCCCTCCCCACCACCCCTCCCCGCTACCCCCGCCCCGCCCCCGCCCCCGCGGAGCGGCTAGGCCTCGATCCGGTTGGCCGACCGCAACCGCTGGAAGCTGCGCGCGAGCAGCCGCGAGACATGCATCTGGGAGACACCGAGCTCGGCGCTGATCTGGGACTGGGTGAGGTTGCTGTAGTACCGCAGCAGCAGAATGCGCTGCTCCCGCTCCGGGAGCTGCACCAGCAGGTGCCGTACGAGATCGCGGTGCTCGACGCCGTCCAGCGCCGGGTCCTCGTAGCCGAGCCGGTCGAGCAGCCCGGGCAGCCCGTCGCCCTCCTGCGCGGCCTCCAGCGAGGTGGCGTGGTACGACCGCCCGGCCTCGATGCAGGACAGCACCTCGTCCTCGCTGATCCGCAGCCGTTCGGCGATCTCGGCGGTGGAGGGGGTGCGCCCGAACGCGGTGGTCAGGTCCTCGGTCGCGCTGTTGACCTGCACCCACAGCTCGTGCAGCCGGCGCGGTACGTGGACGGTGCGGACGTTGTCACGGAAGTACCGCTTGATCTCGCCGACGACCGTGGGCATCGCGAACGTCGGGAACTGCACACCGCGGTCGGGGTCGAAACGGTCGATGGCGTTGATCAGCCCGATGGTGCCGACCTGGACGACGTCCTCCATCGGTTCGTTGCGGGAGCGGAAGCGGGCGGCGGCGTAGCGCACGAGCGGGAGGTTGGCCTCGATCAGCGCCCCGCGCACCCGGTTGTGCTCCGGCGTGCCCGGCGTGAGCTCCTTCAGCTGCGCGAAGAGCACCTGGGTGAGTGCCCGGGTGTCGGCGCCCCGGCTGCGCCGCGGGGCGGCCTCCTGGGGCGGTGCTTGAGGCGCAGTACTGGCCGGCACGGTCAACTCCACCTCTTCATCCGTCGCTCATCCGTCAACCGATCGGTCAACTCATCCGTCAAAAGCGGTCATAGCATCACAAGACATGTCCACTGTGTGCAAGCACCGCATATCTACGTGTTGGGGTAAGAAGCGGGGCATAAAACAACAAAAACCCCACACCCGTGAGGGGTGCGGGGTTGTCGGCGTGCGGCCGGACGGCTCAGTACGCGTAGTCGGCGATCACCCACGTGGCGAACTCGCGCCACAGGGCCACGCCCGCCTGGTGCTCGGGGTGCTCGACGTAGCGGCGCAGCGCCTCGGCGTCCTCGAAGCCGGAGTTGATCGCGAAGTCGTAGGCGATCGGTCGGTCGCTGAGGTTCCAGCCGAGCTCCCAGAAGCGGATCTCGGGGATCTTGCCGTCGAGCGCCTGGAAGGCCTCGACGCCCTTGACGACCCGCGGGTCGTCACGCTCGACGCCCTCGTTGAGCTTGAAGAGAACCAGGTGGCGGATCATGGGTACTCCCGGGTGTCAGCCCTTGCCTCCATGGGCGACCCACGTCATGAAGTCACCGATGGCCTTGGCGGCGTCCGATATGCCCTCGAACCCTATCTGGACGTAGTCCGCGGCCTTGGCCGGGTCCGTGATGATCACGTACAGCGCGAAGACCACGAGCGCATAGACGGCGATCTTCTTCGCGTTCACCGCCATCGCGGCCTCCCTGTCACCGACGTGCTTTGAGGGTCCCCTGTTGCCGGCGGTGAGTGTAACTTCAGGCCTGTGCGAGGGCGACCGAAGGGGGGCGGGGGCGTGGCCACCGTCGAGGACGTGCGGCGCCTGGCGCTGGCGCTGCCGCGCACCGAGGAACATCTGGTCCGAGACCGGGTGAAGTTCCGCATCGGACGGATCGTCTACCTGGCCCTCTCCCGGGACGAGACGGTCCTGGGCTTCGCGTTCCCGAAGGAGGAGCGGGCCGCGCTGGTCGCCTCCGAGCCGGAGAAGTTCTCCCTGCCCCGCGCCTCGGACCTGCGCTACAACTGGGCCGAGGCCCGGCTCGCCGCGCTCACCCGGGACGAGCTGGCGGAACTGGTCACGGACGCCTGGCGCATGTGCGTCCCGGCGAGCGTGGCCCGTGCGCACCTGGGTGCCGGCTGACCGGGGCAGACGCCGGGACAAGCGGGGCAAGTGCCGGGGCGGTTACCGGGACAAGCAGAACACCCCCTGTCCGTGATCCCACGGTCAGAGGGTGTTGTCAGCGGTAGCGGAGGGATTTGAACCCTCGGTGACTTGCGCCACACTCGCTTTCGAGGCGAGCTCCTTCGGCCGCTCGGACACGCTACCGAGGGAGACCTTACAGCACACAGGCCCGTGCTCAGAAATCGGTATTCAGCGAGCGCGGAAGAACTCCGTGAGCTGCCGCGCGCAGTCGTCCGCCAGCACGCCCTCGATGACCTCGGGCCGGTGGTTGAGCCGCCGGTCCCGGATCACGTCCCACAAGGAGCCGGCCGCTCCCGCCTTGTCGTCCCGGGCGCCGTAGACCACCCGGTCCACCCGGGACTGGACGATCGCGCCCGCGCACATCGTGCACGGCTCCAGCGTCACCACGAGCGTGCAGCCGGTCAGCCGCCACTCGCCGAGCCGCTCCGCCGCCCGCCGGATCGCGAGGATCTCGGCGTGCCCGGTGGGGTCGCCGGTGACCTCGCGCTCGTTGTGCCCCGTGCCGAGCACGCTCGTGCCGTCGGGCGCGAGCACGAGCGCCCCGACGGGCACGTCACCGCCCCGGGCGGCCCGCTCCGCCTCGTCCAGGGCGAGCCGCATCGCGCGCCGCCAGCGGTCGCGCACCGGGTCCGGGGCCGGCGTGGTGTCGTACCGGGGGGTCAGCGAACGGCCTCCAGCATCTCCGAGGCGCCCAGGGCGTCGGCGATCTCCGACAGTGCGTCGCCGTCCAGGGCCAGCAGTTCCTTGCCGCTGATGCCCAGGTCGTTCAGCAGTCCGGCGTCGCCCACCGGGCCGTTGGGCACGGTGCCGGTGTCGGTGCCGCCGTCCTCGTCAGCGACGACGGCGTCCTCGGGCTCACCGTCCTCGGTGCCGTCCAGATCCAGGGAGTCCAGGTCGGTGTCGTCCTCACCCGGCTCCCGGCCCAGCAACTCGTCGGTGAGCAGCAACTCGCCGTAGGAGCTGCGGGCGGCGACGGCGGCGTTCGAGACGAAGACCCGCGGGTCCTCCTCGCCGTCCACGCGGACGACGCCGAACCACGCGTCCTCCTGCTCGATCAGGACGAGCACCGTGTCCTCGTCGGCTGAGGCTTCCCGGGCCAGGTCGGCCAGATCCGACAGGGTCTCCACATCGTCGAGCTCTGTGTCGCTCGCTTCCCACCCGTCTTCGGTGCGCGCGAGCAGTGCGGTGAAGTACACCGTGACTCTCCCACTGGTCTTAGGCGTGCCGGTTGGGGGTCCCCCCGGCGGAGGTTACGGACGGGGAGAAGCTCGGGCTCCGAGCCCCACCCACTCGGAATCGTGGCAGAAACAAGGCGTTCAGGGGACGTCTTCGGCTCCCTGTGTCCGGCAGTTTTGCACGCGGGTCCGCGGGCACGTCCGTCCGGACTCACCAGCGCACTCGTTGCCACCACCTGCGGATCGTACGCGGCTTTTCACATCTCCTCCGCACGTCCACCCCGGCAACGCGCGCACGGCGTGCGGATCTTCCCGCGTGCGGCCCGCATCCGTGACACGCGTGCCCGCTCACCACCGGAACGCGCCGTGCCCTCACGGGAGTCACCGGTACGGCGTGTGGCATCCCGGCACGGATCACTGGTACGGCGCATGCCGTGCCGACGAGGGTCACCGGTACGGCGCGTCGTGCCCGCAGGGATCGCCGGTGCGGCGTGTGGCGCGCCCCCACGGTTCATCAGTGCGGCGCGTGGCGTGTCCGCGCACGTCACCGTTACGGCGCGTCGTGCGTTCGTGCGGATCTCCGGCGCCGGCCCTGACTCGCTGCGCGGCTCACCAGCGGAAGGTGCGCATGCGCATCGCGTGGCGCAGCCGGGCCGCCTTGGCGCGGCGGGGCTGCACGCGGTCGCGCAGCTCCCGCGCCTCGGCCAGGTCCCGCAGGAACTGGGCGCGGCGGCGGCGCCGCTCCGTGTCGCTCTCGGGCGAGTCCCGCTGCGGGGGCTCCGGTTCGTTTCTGGACGCGCGGTCGGGTATGTCGGGTTCAGACAGGTCAGCCATGAGATCACCACCCCCGGTCCGTCCCCACCACCTTCCCCCCGGCAGGCGGTCCGATGCCAGCAGGCGGAAGAAAACGATCCGCAAAGGCTCACGCAGCGTGCGGACGCCGGGGCCGGTGCGCCCGGTTACTGTTGTGGACATGCGTCTCCACGTCGTCGACCACCCCCTGGTCGCCCACAAGCTCACCACGCTGCGCGACCAGCGCACCGACTCCGCGACCTTCCGCCGGCTCGCCGACGAGCTGGTCACCCTGCTCGCCTACGAGGCGACCCGGGACGTGCGTACCGAGGCGGTCGACATCCAGACCCCCGTGGCCCGGACCACCGGTGTGAAGCTGGCCCGGCCGCGTCCGCTGGTGGTGCCGATCCTGCGGGCCGGCCTCGGCATGCTGGACGGCATGGTCCGGCTGCTGCCGACCGCCGAGGTGGGCTTCCTCGGCATGATCCGCAACGAGGAGACGCTGCAGGCCTCGACCTACGCCACGCGCATGCCGGAGGACCTCTCCGGCCGCCAGGTGTACGTCCTGGACCCGATGCTGGCCACGGGCGGCACCCTCGTCGCCGCGATCCGCGAGCTGATCAAGCGCGGCGCGGACGACGTCACGGCCGTGGTGCTGCTGGCCGCCCCCGAGGGCGTCGAGATCATGGAGCGCGAGCTGGCCGGCACGCCGGTCACGGTGGTCACGGCCGCGGTCGACGACCACCTCAACGAACACGGCTACATCATCCCGGGCCTCGGCGACGCGGGCGACCGGCTGTACGGGTCGGCGGAGTAACACCGGCGCGGAGCGTACGCGGTGGTGGAGTGACGGCCGCCGCGGAGCGAAGAGGGCTGCTGTGCGACGCCGTCCGGCGGAGCGTTCAGCAGCCCTTCTTGGTTCCGGTCGCCGCCGGCGTCCTCAGCTTCGTCAGGGCCTGGTCGGCGGCCGGCTCGGCGTCGAGGGACTTGAAGGTGTTGCCGAGGATGAGGTCGATCGCCGGGCCCTTGCGGGCGGCGTCGGTGCGGCGTTCGGCACCGGCCAGCTGCGTGGCCAGCACCGGCAGCGAGCTGTTCAGGGACGACGCGGGGCCGAGCAGCACCGCGGTGCCGGGGACCTTCTTGTCGTACTGCTTGGCCGCGTTGCCGACCTCGCCGATGCGGAAGCCGCGCTTCTTCAGCTCGTCGGCGGTCTGTTTCGCCAGGCCGCTGCGGGGCGTCGCGTTGAACACGTTGACGGTGATCTGAGCCGGCGCGGGCAGCGCGGCGGTGGTCCCGGGCGACGCGCTCGCCTTGGCCACGCACGCCGCCTTGCCGCCGGCCGCTGCGGTCTTCTTGCCGCCGCCGGTGAAGACGTCGATGAGCTGCAGCGTGCCCCAGCCGATCAGCCCGAGCACGACGGCACAGGCGGCGGTGAGGAGCACGAGCCTGCCGCGGCGCCGGGGAGGGCGCATGCGCGGGTACTTGTCTCCCGTGATCCGGTACTTACCGCCCATGCCGGGGGGAGTCAGCATGCTCATGGGCGCAGCGTAGTGCGCCCGGGCGACGATTCCTACTAGATGATCATTCGATCCGCCCAGGAGAACCCGAAAGGGCCAAACCGTAACCGGACGGAGTCCTTCCGTCGGGTCGGTACCGCTCCCGGACGCTCGTCAGTCCAGTTCCAGGACGCGCGCGTGCAGCACCTGGCGCTGCTGGAGAGCGGCGCGGACCGCGCGGTGCAGGCCGTCCTCCAGATACAGGTCGCCCTGCCACTTCACGACGTGCGCGAAGAGGTCGCCGTAGAACGTCGAGTCCTCGGCGAGCAGGGTCTCCAGGTCGAGCTGCTGCTTGGTGGTCACCAGCTGATCGAGGCGGACCGGGCGCGGTGCGACGTCCGCCCACTGCCGGGTGCTTTCCCGGCCGTGGTCGGGGTACGGCCGGCCGTTTCCGATGCGCTTGAAGATCACACGGAAAGCCTACCGGTCCCGGCGTTCCGGGCGCAGCCATGGAGGCGGAGTGCGACGCTGGAAAAGATGTTGCATAGCAGGGCGAAACGGAAACGAGGGGTCGGGCGGATGGGCACCAGCGACGAGACCCACGCGGCAGGCACGAACACCCCGTCCGCCCACGCCCCTTCAGGTGACACCCCCTCCTCGCTACCCGCCGCAGCCGCCGGGATCGCCGCCGGGTACGTCTTCACCGGCCCCGCGCTCGACCTCGGCGCCCTGCTGTGGGACGGGAACTGCCTGCCCGACGCGCCGGTGCGCATCCCGCTGCCCGTGCTCAACCGGCACGGCCTGGTCGCCGGCGCCACCGGCACCGGCAAGACCAAAACGCTCCAGCTCATCGCCGAACAGCTGTCCGCGCAGGGTGTGCCCGTCTTCCTCGCCGACATCAAGGGCGACCTGTCCGGCATCGCGGCGCCGGGCCTCGCGGGCGACAAGGTCCGCTCCCGCGCCGCCGAGGTCCGCCAGGAGTGGACGGCGACCGGCTTCCCCGCGGAGTTCTACGCCCTCGGCGGCCAGGGCCACGGCATCCCCGTACGGGCCACCGTCACCAGCTTCGGCCCCGTGCTGCTGTCGAAGGTGCTGCGGCTCAACCAGACCCAGGAACAGTCCCTCGGCCTGATCTTCCACTACGCCGACACCAAGGGCCTGGAGCTGATCGACCTCAAGGACCTGCGCGCGGTCGTCGCCTTCCTGACCTCCGACGAGGGCAAGGCGGAGCTGAAGAACATCGGCGGGCTGTCCACCGCCACCGCCGGGGTGATCCTGCGGTCCCTGACCGCCTTCGAGGCGCAGGGCATGGCCGACTTCTTCGGCGAGCCGGAGTTCGACACCGGTGAGCTGCTGCGGACGGCGGACGACGGGCGGGGCGTCGTCTCCGTCCTGGAGCTGCCCGCCGTGCAGGACAAGCCGCAACTGTTCTCCACCTTCCTGATGTGGCTGCTCGCCGACCTCTTCCACGACCTGCCGGAGATCGGTGACGCCGACAAGCCGAAGCTGGTGTTCTTCTTCGACGAGGCGCATCTGCTGTTCCACGACGCCTCCAAGGCGTTCCTGGAGTCGATCACGCAGACCGTGCGGCTGATTCGCTCGAAAGGGGTCGGCGTCTTCTTCGTCACGCAGACCCCGAAGGACGTACCGTCCGACGTCCTCGCCCAGCTCGGCAACCGCATCCAGCACGCGCTGCGGGCGTTCACACCGGAGGACGACAAGGCGCTGAAGGCGACCGTGCGGACCTTTCCGGACTCCGGTTACGACCTGGAGGAGCTGCTCACCGGGCTCGGCACCGGGGAGGCCGTGGTGACGGTGCTGAGCGAGAAGGGCGCGCCCACGCCGGTCGCGGCGACGCGGCTGCGTGCGCCGGAGTCCCTGATGGCGCCGTACGAGACGGCCGCCCTGGAGCGGGCGGTGACGTCCTCACCGCTCTACGGGCGTTATGCACAGGCTGTGGATCGCGAGTCGGCGTACGAGAAGCTGACCGCTGCGCGCGAGACGGAGAGCGCGGCTCCCGAGGGGCGTGCGGAGGGGCGCACGAAGGGGGACGCGGAGGGGCGTACGGCGCGGCGGGGGGAGCCGCGGGCGGAGTCGCGCGAGGAGCCCTCGGTGATCGAGCAGGTCGTGGGCAGCGGGATGTTCAAGTCGCTGGCGCGGTCCGTCGGGACGACGATCGGTCGGGAGATCACGCGGTCCCTCTTCGGTACGGCCCGGCGGAGGCGGTAGTCCCACCTGCCCCCGCCGGGGGCGTCAGCGGTCCTGCTGCTCGGGGGGAGCGGCCGGGGGCCGGTGCGGTTGCCGGGAGTGCGGTGGTCGTTCGCCTTGTTTCGGTGCGGCGCCGCGCGCGGCCTCGGCGCGCAGCAGGGCGCGCAGGACCGCGTAGGGGTCCGTGGGCATGGCTGTGCTCCTCGTGGTGTCTGTCTGTCGTACGGACCGGGGGTGAAAGGCCGGTCCGGTCAGCAGCGCAGCACCACGGAACGCAGCACGGACAGGGCGGTGTACGACGTCCCCGGCCGGGTTTCTCCAAGGGTGCGGGGGTGGTCGGCGGCCGGGACGTCCGGCAGCGGCGCGGGGCGCGGCGGTACGGCCGTGCGGTGCGCGCGGTGCGCGGGCAGGCGTACGGCGGTGTCGGTGACGTCGTGTTCGGCGCTCGCCGCGGCGGTGGCCGCGGGCGGGGCCGTGGCGGCGTACGCCTCGCCGGGGACGAGCAGGGCGAGCAGCAGCACGAGCGCCCGCAGCCAGGTGCGACTGCGGGGGAGGGCTCGTGGGGTGCGGCTCATGTCAGGACGTCTCCCCGGGGGCGGGCCGGTGGTGTGCGTCCGGGAGTGAGAAACGCCCGCTCGGGCTACGCCCCGTCACAGCGTGCGGGGGACGTCGTGCACGCGGCCGCGGATGCGCAGGGCGGTGACGATCTCGGTGATGCCCACCGCCACCAGCCAGATGCCGCCCACGACGGTGAGGACGGCGACCGAACGGAAGGGCGAGTCGATCAGGACGACGCCGCCGAGGAAGGTGACGACACTGAGGAAGATCTGCCAGCCGCGGGCGGGCATGGTGCGGTCGGAGGCGGCGGCGAGGGTCTGGGTGATGCCGCGGATCAGCCAGCCGATGCCGATCCACAGGGCGAGCAGCAGGATCGACCGCAGGGGGGCGCGGAAGCAGACCAGGCCCAGCAGGACGGACAGCGCGCCGCTGATGAAGGCCAGGACCCGCAGGGATGTCGTGCGGTGCGTGCCGAACGCGGCGACGAGCTGGAAGATGCCGCTGATCAGCAGGTAGAGGCCGAAGAGGACGCCGGCGGCGAGCAGGGAGGGGCCCGGCCAGACGAGGACCAGGACGCCGAGGATCAGGGAGGCGACGCCGGTGAGCAGCACGATCTGCCACGTGGCGCGGGAGAGGGCGTGCAGGGGGCCCTCGAAGGGGGGTTCCGGCTCGTGGGCGTGGGCGTGGGCGTGGGTGGGGGTGGGGGTGGGGGCGCCCGTGGTGTGGGCGAAGTGCCGGTGCGTCGCGGTGTCGTCGTCGTGGCTCCGGGGGGAGCCGGTGGGGGGCTCGGCCATGGTCCAAGCTGACGCCGTGGCGGTGTCCGCCGCCAGCGGAGGAAGGTCAACCGGTTGACGCCTGCTTCTTCGCCTTCGCCGCGGCCTTCATCTCCTGCTTGTGGGCGCGTACCTTCGCCAGCGACTCCGGGCCGGTGATGTCGGCGACGGAGCGGAAGGACTTCGGTTCGCCGTAGCTGCCGGCGGCCTCCTGCCAGCCGGCGGGGCGTACGCCGAGCTGCTTGCCCAGGAGGGCGAGGAAGATCTGGGCCTTCTGCTTGCCGAAGCCGGGGAGTTCCTCGAGGCGGCGGAGCAGCTCGCGGCCGTCGTCGACGCCCCTCCAGACGAGTTCGGCGTTGCCGTCGTAGTGGTCGACGAGGTACTGGCACAGCTGCTGGATGCGCTTGGCCATGGAGCCGGGGTAGCGGTGCACGGCCGGCTTCTCGGAGAGCAGGGCGGCGAAGGCCTCCGGGTCGGTGGCGGCGATGTCGTGGGCGTCGAGGTCATCGGTGCCGAGGCGGTCGGCGATGGTGCGGGGGCCCTTGAACGCCCACTCCATCGGGATCTGCTGGTCGAGCAGCATTCCGATCAGGGCGGCGAGGGGGGAGCGGCCGAGGAGCGCGTCGGCGGTGGCGTCCTGGGCGAGGTGCAGGGTGACGTCCATGTCTTTGATGATGTCGCGTGGGGGGTGGGTGTGCCTGTCGGGGTCGCGTCGTTCTTCTGCGGGGCGTTGTCCCGTGGGGGTGCGTTGTGGCTGGTCGCCGGTGCTTGCGGGGCCTGGTCGTTTTTCGGCTGCGGGGTGCGTTGTGGCCGGTCGCGCCGTTCCCCGCGCCCCTTTTTTGCCTGCGGCGGCCCGTTGTCGTCTCGTCGTGGCGTGCCTAGCGCCTACGGCCGGTTCGTGAGTCGGGGCCGGGGCGGGGGGTGTCCGTCCTCGGTCCGGCCGCCCGTCGCCTGATACGGCGCCCTGTGCCGGTGCCGGCCGCTGCGGGCGGACACTCCCCACCCCGTCCCCTTACCGCCGTCGGCGACTGCACCGACGTCGTGGCGGGCGGTGGGTGCCCTAACGTCGTGGCGCGTGGCAGCCCGCCGGCGTCGGCGCGGTTACTTCGTCTGCCAGTAGCCCAGGGCGTGTACTCGGCGTTTCGGGAACGACAGTTCCTTGCGGACGTGGGTCGAGAGGGCGCGGGTCGTGGTCGTGTCGCAGGCGATCCAGAGGTAGGTGTCGGGGTCCAGGAGCGGGGGGAGCTCGGACCGCACCCGTTCCAGCAACGCCCCGCGAGGGATTTCGCGGACGTCGGGGTGTGAGGCGAGGGGGAGGCCCTCGAGCGTGCCCTCGAAGAAGAGCGTCGCCGGTGTCGTGGGGAAGGCGGCGAGGAGGGAGTTGATCGCCGGCAGTGAGGCCGGGTCGCCGATGGCTATCAGGCGGGACGGCTCCGGGTCCGGGCGTTCGAAGCCCGTGCCGTGGACGGTGGCCTCCACCGTGGCGCCCGGCGCGGCCGACCGCGCCCAGTCGCTCGCGACGCCCTCGTGCAGGGCGAACTCCAGACGGAAGGTGCCGGCCTCCGGGTCGGGGTCGACCAGCGTGTACGCCCGCTGGTGCTGCTTGCCGGCGTGCTCGAACCACAGCCGGACCCACATCGTCGGATGCACTCCCGTCGCCGCGAGCATGCCGCCGTCGGTGAGGTGCACCCGTCGGTAGGTGGCGGTGACGTCCTCCGCCCCCGTCACCGTGAACGTGAAGTCCCGCGCTCGCAGCAGCTTCAGGACCGTGCCCTGCCACCCGTGACCCTGCCCCATGGCGCTCCTTCACCGTTCAAGTACGATCCCCGCACCTGTTTAGTTAGGTGAGCCTAACCTAAAGCGAGAAGGGTCACAGGGTGACGACCGCCATACACCGGGACGCCTGGGGCATCCCGCACCTGCGCGCCCCGGGCGTCCACGACCTCGCCCGCGCCCAGGGTCTGGTCACCGCCCGCGACCGCGCCTGGCAGCTGGAGGTCGAGCGGCACCGGGCGCAGGGCACGTCCGCCGCCTTCCTCGGCCCCGGCGCGCTGGACTGGGACCGGTTCGCCCGCCGGGCCCGGCTCGCCGACACCGCCCGCCGCTGCTTCACCGCCCTGGAGGAGCGCGATCCCGAGACCGCGCAGTGGGTGCGTGCCTACGTCGACGGCGTGAACGACGGACTGCGGCCCGGTGAGGAGTTCCGGCGCGCCGGCCTCACGCCCGGGCGGTGGGAGCCCTGGACCCCGCTGGCCGTCTGGCTGTCCACTCATGTTCTGTTCGCCGGGTTTCCCGCCAAGCTGTGGCGGGAGGAGGCGGTCCGGCGGCTCGGGCCCGAGGCGGTCGGTCTGTTCGCCGCCGACGGACCCGCCACCGCCGGCAGCAACGGCTGGCTGGTGAGCGGGGAGCGCACCACGAGCGGGCACGCGATCATCGCCGGTGATCCGCACCGGTTCATCGAGGACCCGGGCGTCTACCAGCAGATCCGGCTGGCGTGCGACGAGTTCGACGTCGTGGGGTTCGCCGTGCCAGGGGTGCCCGGCATCGCCCACTTCGGGCACACCGGGACCGTCGCCTGGGCCATCACCAACGCCATGGCCGACTACCAGGACCTGTACCGGGAGCGGCTGCGCCGTGCCGGTGCCGGGATCGAGGCCCTGGGGCCGGACGGCCGCTGGCACCGGGCCGTCCGGCACACCGAACTCGTCGGCGTGGCCGGAGAGGGGACGGTCGAGGTCGAGGTCGTCGAGACCGCGCGCGGGCCCGTCATCGCCGGCGGGCCGGAGGGGCTCGACGACGGCACACCGGGCGCGGTGAGCCTGCGCCACCCGCCCCGGGTCACCGGCGATCTGGGCTTCAGCGCCCTCCTGCCGTTGCTCCGTGCCCGCCGGGTCGCCGACGTCGACCGGGCCCTGGACGCCTGGGCCGAGCCCGTCAACGTCGTCCACGCCGCCGACACCGAGGGCGGTGTGCTGCACCGGGTCGCCGGACGCGTGCCGCTGCGGGACCCGGCCAACCGCGCCCGCCTGGTACCGGCGTGGGAGCCCGGGCACGAGTGGACCGGCTGGCATGCCATGCCCCGGGCGGGGCTCGACGACGGTGTCGCCGTCATGGCCAACGCACGCGGCGTCGCGGCCGAGTTGGGGACCGAGTTCGCCCCCGCCCATCGCGCCGACCGCATTCGCGAGCTGCTCGGCGCGCGGCGGGAGTGGTCCGCTGCGGACATGAGCGCCGTACACACGGATGTCTTTCTCGGTTCCGCGGGGGCGCTGCTCGAGCAGGTGGCCGCGCTCGGCGGGGTCGGGGGCGAGGCCGGCGCACTGCGGGAGCGGCTGCTCGGGTGGGACCGGCGGATGGACGCCGGCAGCCGGGATGCGGCGCTGTACGCCGCAGTGCGCGGCGCGGTCGTGCGGCGGCTGGCCGCGCACGAGGCGTTCGCCGCCCTCGCGTCCCCGCCCGCCTACCCGGAGGTCTTCCAGCCCTGGCTCGCCCTGACCCCGCGCATCGGTTTCGCCCTGGAACACCTGCTGCGCGCCGAGACGTTGTACGGCGTCGACCGCCCTGCCGTGGTGCGCGCCGCCCTGGAGGAGGTCGCCGCCGCGCCGCCGGCCGGTACCTGGGGCGACACCCACCGCCTCGCACCCTGGCGGGCGCTGCCGTCGGCGCCGCAGAAGGAACCCGCCTTGTCCGGGGACCACGACTGCGTGCTGTGCACCTCCGCCGTGCCCGGGGTCACCGACCGGGCCGCCCGCGGGCCCGCCGCCCGTTACGTCTGGGACCTCGCCCGGCGCGAGGACAGCCTGTGGGTGGTGCCCTTCGGCGCCGACGGCACACCCGGTTCCGCGCACCACCGCGACCAACTCCCCCTGTGGCTCAGGGGAGATCTCGTTCCCGTCGTCACCGACTGGGACCAGCTCACGAAGGAGACCGATGTCTGACCTCCGCCACCGCGAGGCCGTGCACGAGCAGCGGATCGACGGCTTCGGCACCGTCCGCGTCCTGCCCGTCGACGCGTCCGCCGACGCCGCGCTGATCCACCACTGGGTCAGCGAGGAGCGGGCCGTGTTCTGGGGGATGGCCGAGCTGTCCGTCGCCGAAGTGGCCGACATCTACGGCCATATGGGCACACTGGACACCCACCATGCCTTTCTCGTCGTCAAGGACGGCCACGGCGCCGCGCTGCTGCAGACCTATGAGCCCGAGGCCGACCGCGTCGGTGAGTGCTACCCCGTCCAGGCCGGGGACATCGGCGTCCACCTGCTGCTCGCGCCCGCCGGTGCGGACGGCGCCCGGCCCGGCTGGACCGCGCGGCTGGCCTCGGCGATCACGTCGTACGTGCTGCTCGGGCTGGACCGGCGGCGGGTCGTCGTCGACCCGGACGTGCGGAACGCCAAGGCGATCGCCCGGTTCGAGCGGCTGGGATTCGAGAAGGGACCGGCCGTCGTCCTGCCCGAGGTCGATCTGCCGGACGTCCACCTGCCCGAGAAACACGCCCGACTGGCCTTCCTGCGGCGGGAGGTCGCCTTTCCCGCGCCGGCGTGAGCGTTTCTGGCCCTGGGCGCGTACCTCTTGGCAGAGGGGTGCCGGCAGGAGGGGAGCGGACGGCGTGGTCGGTGGCGGACGGCGGTTCGGGCGGGTCGCGCTGCTCGGGCTCCTGCTGACGCTGTTCCTGTTCGGTGGTGCCGGGGTGGCTTCCGCGCATGCCGCCCTGCGGGACACCGCACCCGGTGACGGGTCGGTCCTGAAGACGGCCCCGGACCGGCTCACGCTCACCTTCACCGAGTCCGTGGCCCTGCTCGACGGCTCCTTCCGCGTCTTCGACCCCGGCAACCACCGGCTGCGCACGGGCGAGGCCCGGCATGTCCCCGGACACTCCGACACCGTGCGCGTCGACCTGCCCGGCGGGCTGGGCCGGGGCACGTACACCGTGGCCTGGCGCGTGGTGTCCGCCGACAGCCACCCCGTCTCCGGCGCGTTCACGTTCTCCGTCGGCGCCCCCACCCCCGCCCCGGCCCCCCTCGACACCGGGGCGGCCGAGGACCCGGCCACCGGCGGCCTGTACGACCTCGCCCGCTACGTCGCCGACCTGGGCGTGGCCCTGCTCGTCGGCGGGGGCGCGTTCCGGGCGGTGTCGACGAGGGCGGCGCGCGCTCCGGCGGCGGTGGGGGCGTGGACGCTGGCCGGCGTCACCGTCGTCCTGCTGCTCCTGCGCGCTCCCTACGAGGCGGGCACCGGGTTGTCCACCGCCCTCGATCCGGCCGCGGCGGCCCGCACGCTGACCACCCGGCCGGGGCTCGCGCTGGCGGCCCGGCTGCCGCTGCTGGCGGTGGCCGCGGTGCTGCTGCGCAGGCGGACATGGGGCCGCACGGCGCGTGCGGCGGGCGCCGCCGTCGCCGTCGGCCTCGCACTGACCTGGGCCCTCGCCGAGCACGCCGTCGCCGGGATCCAGGTGCCCGTCGCGGTCGTCTCGGCCGTACTGCATCTGCTGGCGATGTCGGTGTGGCTGGGCGGGCTGGTGACACTGCTGTGCACGTCCGATGTGCAGGTGCCTGCCGTGGACCGGTTCTCGCGGCTCGCCTTCGGGTGCGTCGCCGCGCTGGTCGGGACCGGTGTCTACCAGTCCTGGCGCGGTCTCGGTTCCCTCGACGCGCTCACCGGTACGGCGTACGGCCGGTTGCTGCTGGTCAAACTGGTCGCGGTGGCCCTGCTGCTCGCGGGGGCGGCGTGCGCGCGGCACTTCGCCGGGCGGCTGCGGACGGGGACCGTGGTGCCGGAGAGGGTGCCGGCCTTGGTGGGCGGGGCGCCGAGCGGGGCGCCGGCACCGGAGGGCTCCGCTCCGTCCGTGACCGGCCGACGGCGACTGCGCCGGGCCGTGGCCGCCGAGGCGGTTCTGGGCGTTCTGGTCGTGCTGGTCTCGACGGTGCTCGCCGGTACGGTCCCGGGGCGTGCCGCCGCCGAGGCCGCCGAGCGGCAGCCGCTCGCCGCGCCCGGGCTGCCCGGCGCCTCCGTCACCGACGTGCCCTTCGACGTCGGCACCCCGGGCGGCCAGGGCAAGGCGCAGATCACGCTGGAGCCGGGCCGGGTCGGCGACAACTCCGTGCAGGCGGTCGTCTACGGCCCCGACGGCGGCCTGGCCGCCGTGCCCGAACTGCGGGTGTCCTTCACCCTGCCCGCGCAGCGGATCGGCCCCCTCGACGCCCGCGTCACCGACCGGGGCGGCTACTGGGCGGCCGACCGCGTCACCCTCCCGCTGGCCGGCACCTGGACGATGAAGGTGACGGTGCGGCTGTCGGAGACCGACCAGGTCAGCGAGGTGCGGCCGGTGGAGATCTCGCGGTGACGGTGGTTCCGGGTGGGGTGCGGCAGGTCAGCGAGGTGCGGCCGGTGGAGAGTGTGCGGTGACGACCGTGGCGGGTGTGGCATCCGGGCGGAGCGTGCTGCGGTCGGTAGGGCGTGGTGACGGCCGTGCCCGGTGCGGGCCTTCGGTAGGGCGTGGGCCGGCCGTGCCCGGTGCGGTCGGTCGTATCGCGTCGTGACGGCCGTGCCCGTTGCGGCAGCGGCACCCGGTCGGAGCACGCGCGGGCGCGCCGCCCCCCGGTGCCGGGGACGCTGGGGGTATGCCCTTGCACCAGCGCATCGTCGTCGTCGGAGCCGGTCACATGGGCTCCGTGCTCGTCCAGGCGCTGCGGGCCACCCTGCCGGACGCGCCGCTGACCGTGGTCGAGGCGGCCGACGAGCGGGCGGCGGCGCTGCGGGCGGAGGGCGTCGAGACGGCGCCGGAGTACCGGCCCGTGCCGGGTGACCTGGTTCTCCTCGCCCTTCCGCAGCAGGCGCTGGACTCCTTCGCCGCCGCCACCGCGCCCGGCACGTTCCGCGAGGCGACCGTCGTGTCGGTGATGGCCGGGGTGCCGATCGCCGCGCTGACCCGCCGCCTGGGCGCCCCGCGCGTCGTGCGGGCCATGCCGAACATGGCCTCCCAGGTGTCCCAGGGCATGACCGTACTGTGCGCCGGACCCGGGGTGACGCCCGCCGAGGCCGCCCGGGCCGAGGGCGTGCTCGGCTCGATGGGCCGGGTGCTGGCCGTGTCGGACGAGGCACTGCTGGACGACGCGACGGCGCTGGCGGGCGGCGGCCCGGCGTTCGTGGCGTACATCGCGGCGGCGTTCCGCGACTTCGCCGAGGCCGCCGGCTTCACCGCCGAGCAGGGCCTGGACCTCGCCTGCCAGGTGCTGCGCGGCACCGCCGACCTGCTGGAGCGCACCGGCCAGGACCCCGAGCAGGTCTACCGCAGCGTCATGACACCGGGCGGTACGACGGAGCAGGGCATCCTCGCCCTGCAGGAGCACGACCTGCACGGCATCCTCGTCACCGCGCTGCGGCGGGCGGCGCGGCGGGCACGGGAACTCGGGGACGACACGGACGACTCGGACGGCAGTCAGCCGATCGGATGACCCCGCGGCGCCGAAGCGGGGCGACAATGAAGGTGTTTGCCCAGTTCAACGGCGTACCGGGGAGGTGTGAGCGGGTCATGGACACGACGGCGGCGGCCGCGTCCGGACGGGACGGCGACGCCGACACCCGCACCCTCGCCGTGATCATGCACACGGCGTTCTTCGTGCTGCTCGGCGCCTCACTGGCCCGCTTCCTGCTGCGCCACCCCGGTGAGCCCCGCACCCCCTGGGTGCTGGCCCTGTCCCTGTTCCTGGCGGTGCTCTACGTCCTCGGGCCCGCGCTCGGCGCCCGCCTCACCGCACGCCGGCTGGCCTGGCTGACGGCGGTGGTCGCCGCCTGGGCGGTGCTGGTGACGCTCGCCCCGAGCTTCGCCTGGTGCGCGGTCCCTCTCTTCTACACCGGGCTGCGCACCCTGCCCCCGCGCGCCGCGATCGTCCTCGTCACCGGGCTCACCGCGCTCGCCGTCGCCGCCCAGCTGCAACTCGCGGGCTGGGCCGACCCGAACGTGCTGCTGGCGCCGCCGGCCGTGGCCGCCATCGCCACGGCCGTGTTCGTCGTCATGGAGCGCCAGGCGCGCCGGCAGCGCGCACTGATCGACGACCTGATCCGCACCCGCCGCGCACTGGCCGCCACCGAACGCCGCGAGGGCACCCTCGCCGAGCGCGAGCGGCTCGCCCGGGAGATCCACGACACCCTCGCCCAGGGCCTGTCCAGCCAGCGCATGCTGTTGCAGGCCGCCGACCGGTTGTGGGACACCGATCCGGCCACGGCCCGCACCCACGTCCGTACGGCCGCCTCCGTCGCCGAACGCGACCTCGCCGAGGCCCGCCGCTTCGTGCACGACCTGGCCCCGGCGGACCTCGCGGAGGGCGGCGGACTGGTGAAGGCCCTGCGGGCGGTCGCCGAGCGCGCGAGCACGGGGGAACTCACGGTCCGCGTACACACGGAGGGCATCCCGGCGCACCCGTTGCCCGCCCTGGTCGAGTCGGCGCTCCTGCGCATCGCGCAGGGCGCGCTCGCCAACGTCCGCGAACACGCCGGCGCCCGCACCGCGACTCTCACCCTGACCTGCCTGGACGACGAGATCGTCCTGGACGTCGCCGACGACGGCCGCGGCTTCGAGGCCTCCGCGACGGGTGAACGGCCGGCCGGCTCCGTCCGCGGTCACGGCCTGCCCGCGATCCGCGCCCGGCTGCGCCAGCTGGGCGGCACCCTCACCATCGAGTCGGCGCCGGGCGAGGGCACGGTGCTGTCGGCCGCGATCCCCCTGGAGCCGCCCGTATGAGCACCGCCGTCCGTGTCCTGGTCTGCGACGACCACGCCGTGGTCCGCGCCGGGCTGCTCGCCCTGCTGGGCAGCGCCCCCGACATCGAGGTGATCGGCGAGGCCGGCAGCGGCGAGGAGGCGATCGCCCTGGCCCGCAAACTGGGCCCGGACGTCGTCCTGATGGACCTCCAGCTCGGCGAGGGCATCGACGGCGTGGAGACCACCCGCCGCCTGACCGCGGAACCGGCCGCCCCGCACGTCCTGGTCCTCACCACCTACGACACGGACGCCGACATCACCCGCGCGATCGAGGCCGGCGCCACCGGCTACCTGCTCAAGGCCGAACGCCCCGAGGAACTGTTCGCCGCGATCCACTCCGCCGCGCGGGGCCGCACCACCCTGTCCGCCCCCGTCGCCGGCCGCGTCATGGCCCACCTGCGCAACCCGGCCCTCGCGCTCACCCCGCGCGAGCGGGACATCCTCACCCACCTCTCCCGCGGCCTCGGCAACCGCGACATCGCCCGCGCCCTCCACATCAGCGAGGCCACGGTCAAGACACACCTGCGCCGCATCTACGACAAGCTCGGCGTCGACACCCGCTCGGGCGCGGTGGCGGTGGCGAAGGAACGCAGGCTGGTGACCTGAGGGGGGCGCGCCGCGCGGTTCGGGCGCCGGGGGCCGCGACAGCGGTGAGGCGGGGGCTAGGGCAGGGAGCGGGCATGGGGGGCTACGGCAGTGCCGGCGCCGGTGCGTACGACGGCGGCCGGGCGCCGGGCCCTACGGCTGCTGTGAGCCGGCCGGGCCGGTGGCGAACACCCGGCGGACGAAACGCCGCTGCCACGGCACCTCCACCGCACGGGGGTGGTAGTTCCGCCGGACCCATGTGACCGCTTCCTCCGGAGTCATTCCCTCGAAGACACACAGCGCGGACAGTGCCGTACCGGTCCGCCCGACGCCGCCCCCGCAGCAGATCTCCATGCGTTCGCCTGCGGCACGGTCGTGAGCGAGGCGGAGAGTGCGCATCGCGTCCACGGGATCGGCGGGCAGCCAGAAGTCCCGCCAGGCCACCCACAGCGACTCCCACGGGGTCTCCGGCGGCCGGTGCCCCGTCAGGTGGACGGCCAGCGTCGGAGTCTGCCCCGCCGGGAGGCCGTACCTGAGCCCGCGCCCGCGGATCCTGCGGCCCGACGGAAGAGTGACGACCCCCGGCGCAGCGGAGTTCCACGGCTCGGTCATGAGGATCCGCACTCCCATCGCTGCCGCGCATCGCATGGCCGGTCATCGCCATCATTCCCGAGCGGGTCCGGTCAGGACCGGTGCCAGGGGACGGCAGCCCGGGGCAGCGAAGATCCCGCCGAGACGGAAACCGGGACGGGCAACGTCGAAGGGCCCCACCGCGAACGGTGGGGCCCTTCGACATCGTGCCCGGTGAGGCACTGGCGGAGGATACGAGATTCGAACTCGTGAGGGGTTGCCCCCAACACGCTTTCCAAGCGTGCGCCCTAGGCCTCTAGGCGAATCCTCCGCCGGAAACATTACATGACCGAGGAGGGTGCTCGCGAACTCGTTCCCCCTGGCCCGGATCGGGTACGCTGTGCGCAGCCCCTCACGCGGCGCTATCTGACTGAACTCCCCCAGGGCCGGAAGGCAGCAAGGGTAGGTCGGCTCTGGCGGGTGCGTGGGGGGCGCTTGCGTTCGGCGGGCCGGCAGCGCGGGACATCTCCCGGGACACGTTCCGGTTCGGGCGCGGGCCGCCTCCCGGTTCGGGTGCGGCACGCCTCCGGTTTCCGGTGCGGGGCGCCCCCCGGTTCCGCGGGCGGAGCCCGTTGTCACCGGGCGCCTATAACCTCGTAAGCGTGTCGTCTCTCGCGTTGTACCGCCGCTATCGCCCGGAGACCTTTGCGGAGGTCATCGGGCAGGAGCATGTGACCGACCCGCTGCAGCAGGCGCTGCGGAACAACCGGGTCAATCACGCGTACCTGTTCAGCGGTCCCCGCGGCTGCGGCAAGACCACCAGCGCCCGGATCCTGGCCCGCTGCCTCAACTGTGAGCAAGGTCCCACCCCGACGCCGTGCGGGGAGTGCCACTCCTGCCAGGACCTCGCGCGCAACGGCCCCGGGTCCATCGACGTCATCGAGATCGACGCCGCTTCCCACGGTGGTGTGGACGACGCCCGTGACCTGCGCGAGAAGGCGTTCTTCGGCCCCGCCCGCAGCCGGTACAAGATCTACATCATCGACGAGGCCCACATGGTCACGTCGGCCGGCTTCAACGCGCTGCTGAAGGTCGTCGAGGAGCCCCCGGAGCATCTGAAGTTCATCTTCGCGACCACCGAGCCCGAGAAGGTCATCGGCACCATCCGGTCGCGGACCCACCACTACCCCTTCCGCCTGGTCCCCCCGGGCACGCTTCGCGAATACCTCGGCGAGGTGTGCCAGAAGGAGGACATCCCGGTCGAGGACGGCGTCCTGCCGCTCGTCGTGCGGGCCGGCGGCGGCTCCGTGCGTGACTCCATGTCCGTCATGGACCAGCTCCTCGCCGGCGCCGGGGCGGACGGTGTGACGTATGCCATGGCCACCTCCCTGCTCGGCTACACGGACGGCTCGCTGCTCGACTCCGTCGTCGAGTCCTTCGCCTCCGGTGACGGGTCCGCGGCCTTCGAGGTCGTGGACCGGGTCATCGAGGGCGGCAACGACCCGCGCCGCTTCGTCGCCGACCTGCTGGAGCGGCTGCGCGACCTCGTCATCCTCGCCGCCGTGCCGGACGCCGCGGAGAAGGGGCTGATCGACGCCCCGGCCGACGTCATCGAGCGCATGCAGGCCCAGGCGCGCTCCTTCGGTGCCGCCGAGCTCAGCCGCGCCGCCGACCTGGTCAACGAGGGCCTGACCGAGATGCGCGGCGCCACCTCGCCGCGCCTCCAGCTCGAGCTGATCTGCGCCCGCGTCCTGCTCCCGGCCGCCTACGGCGACGAGCGTTCCGTCATGGCCCGCCTCGACCGCATCGAGCGCGGCGTGAACTTCACCACGGGCGCCGGTATGCCGGCCATGGGATACGTCCCCGGCCCCGAGGTCCACGGGGGCGGGTACCCCGGCGGCCCGGCGGCCGCCGGTGCGCCCGTGCCGCCCGTCCAGTCCGTCCCGCCCGGCGGCGGCCCCGCGGCGGCCCGCGCGGCGGTGCGCGCTTCGGGCGGCGCGGCCGCGGGTGCGCCCGCGGCCGCTGGGGCGCCCGGGGCCGGTGGCGGCCCCGGTACGGGGCTTGGCGCGGGGCCTGGTGGAGGTCCCGGCGCGGGCGTACCCGCTCCCACCTCCCCCGGCGCTCCCGCAGGCGCTCAGGCTCCCGCTCCGGCCGTGGCTGCCGGTGCGTCCGGGCAGCCGGGTGGCGACCAGCCCGATGCCGGGGTCGCCCCGGCCGCGCACGGCTCCGCGCCGGCACCGGCCGACACCGACGCCGCCGCCCAGCACCCGCCCACCGCTCCCGCCGCCCCCACGGCGCCGACCGCTCCCGAGGCGGCCGCACCTTCTGCCGCGGCCTCTCCCGGTGCCTGGCCCACCGCCACCCCGGCCGGTGGCGGCCGACGGCCCGGCGGCTGGCCCACCGCCGTCCCGGCGGGCGGCGGCGCCGGCCCCGGCGGTTCGGGTCCCGGCAGCCAGGGCCCGGCCGGCTCGGGTCCCGCGGGCGGCGGCCCCGGTCGTGCCACCCCCGCCCCCGGCTCGGCCCCCGCGGCCGCGGCCTCACCCCCTGCCGCCTCTCCGGCGCCCGCCGCCGGTGGGCTCGACCCGAGGGGGCTGTGGCCGAACATCCTGGAGGCCGTGAAGAACCGCCGCCGCTTCACCTGGATCCTGCTCAGCCAGAACGCCCAGGTGACCGGCTTCGACGGCACCACGCTCCAGCTCGGCTTCGTCAACGCCGGCGCCCGGGACAACTTCGCCGGCAGCGGCAGCGAGGACGTGCTGAAGCAGGCGCTGGCCGAGCAGTTCAACGTCCACTGGAAGATCGAGGCCGTCGTCGACCCCTCGGGCGGCTCGGCCCCGCCGCCGCAGTCCGGCGGCCCGTCCGGCTTCGGCGGCGGCTCCTCCGGTCACGGCGGCGGCTACGGCGGTGGCGGGGGCGCCACGGCCGTACAGCGCCCGGCGCCCGCACAGTCCACCGCCCCGGCGTCCGGACCGGGTTCGGCCCCGCACGCGTCGGCGTCGGTACCGGCTCCGGCCCCCGCGCCGGCCCGGCAGTCCTCGGCGCCCGAGCCGCCCCCCGTGTCCATCGAGGACGACATCCCGGAGGACGACGACCCGGACCTGAACGAGTCGGCGCTGTCCGGCTACGAACTGATCGTCAAGGAGCTGGGAGCGACGGTCGTGGAGGAGTTCACCAACGAGTGACCCTCCCAGCGGTGCCCCTGAGCGCCCGGATCGGGGCAGCTCAGGGCGGTTCGTTCGGAGAAAACCACGAAGCGCCGGGACCTGGTTCCTCGGAAGCCCGCACAAGGTCACCGCGCCGCCTGCCGTTAGGCTGACCCCGTGAAGGTCCTCGTCATCGGCAGCGGCGCCCGCGAACACGCCCTGTGCCGCTCCCTGTCCCTCGACCCCGCCGTGACCGCGCTGCACTGCGCCCCCGGCAACGCCGGCATCGCCGAGGTCGCCGAGCTGCACCCGGTGGACGCCCTGGACGGCGCCGCCGTCAGCGCGCTGGCCGGTGAGCTGGGTGCCGACCTGGTGGTCGTCGGCCCGGAGGCCCCGCTCGTCGCGGGCGTCGCCGACGCCGTGCGCGCGGCCGGCATCCCGGTCTTCGGCCCCTCGAAGGAGGCCGCGCAGCTCGAGGGCTCCAAGGCCTTCGCCAAGGACGTGATGGCGGGTGCGGCCGTGCCCACCGCGCGGTCGTACGTCTGCACGACCCCGGAGGAGGTCGCCGAGGCGCTCGACGCCTTCGGCGCCCCCTACGTCGTCAAGGACGACGGGCTCGCCGCCGGCAAGGGCGTCGTCGTGACCGACGACCTCCAGACCGCTGTCCAGCACGCGGCGGCCTGCGACCGGGTGGTCATCGAGGAGTACCTCGACGGCCCCGAGGTCTCCCTCTTCGCCATCACCGACGGCCGGACCGTGGTCCCGCTCCAGCCCGCCCAGGACTTCAAGCGCGCGCTGGACGGCGACGAGGGCCCGAACACCGGCGGCATGGGCGCGTACTCCCCGCTGCCCTGGGCCGACCCCAAGCTCGTGGACGAGGTGCTGCAGACGGTCCTGCAGCCCACCGTCGACGAGATGCGCCGCCGCGGCACCCCGTTCTCCGGGCTGCTGTACGCCGGTCTGGCCATCACCGGCCGCGGGGTGCGGGTCATCGAGTTCAACGCCCGGTTCGGCGACCCCGAGACCCAGGTGGTCCTGGCCCGGCTGCAGACGCCGCTGGCAGGGATCCTCATGGCCGCTGCCACCGGCAACCTCGCCGACCTGGAGCCGCTGCGCTGGAGCGACGACGCCGCGGTGACCGTGGTCGTCGCCTCCCACAACTACCCCGGCACCCCGCGCACCGGTGACCCGATCACCGGCCTCGACGAGGTGGCCGCGCAGGACGCCCCGCACGCCTACGTCCTGCACGCCGGGACGAAGCGGGACGGGGAGAACGTGGTCAGCGCCGGCGGCCGGGTGCTGTCGGTCACGGCCATCGGCAAGGACCTGACCGAGGCCCGCGAGCGGGCGTACGCCGCCGTCGGCCGGATCGGTCTCGACGGCTCCCAGCACCGCACGGACATCGCGGCGAAGGCGGCGGCGGGGTCGTAAGCCCTCTCACCAGGCATGTTCAGGCCCCGGGTTTCCTCGTGGAACCCGGGGCCTGATCTTTGCTGTCCGTCACCCAGCTCTGACCAAAGCCATTCCATCGAGTGACCGATGGGCTTATCTGCTGACGGGAGGCGGGCCCCCAACTAGGGTGCGGCGCAATGGTTCCGGCACTTGGCCCACCGGCATTGCGATGTCAGTGGCGGGTGCCACAGTGGGGGAGTGAGCAAGTCCAGGAAGCCGCGACGAGAGGCAGGGGGTGAGGTCCGGTCGTGACCGGTATGGGTGTGGAGGCAGGAGCGCAGGCCGCGCGGGCCCGGGCCCTGGCCGTGCTGCGGATCCGCAGCCGGGCGACCGCGGTGGCCCTGCTGCCCGCGGCCCTGGCGGTGATCCTCCTGGCCGGCGGCGCCACCGGGCATCTCGTCGGGCCCGGCTGGGACGCCGCCCGCTGGGTGGTCTCGGTACCGGCGCTGCTCGTGCTGCTCGCCGCCGCCGGTATCGCCCTGGTTGTCGCCCGCGCCCACCCCGCCGTCAGCCCGACGGTCCCGATCGCCGAGGACGCCGCGCCGGACCTGTACCGGCTGGTGCGCGAC
Source organism: Streptomyces sp. NPDC036813 (assembly GCF_055609245.1). Lineage (NCBI taxonomy): Bacteria > Bacillati > Actinomycetota > Actinomycetes > Kitasatosporales > Streptomycetaceae > Streptomyces > Streptomyces sp. NPDC036813. The sequence goes on from NZ_JBVJPV010000007.1 coordinate 320,294, forward strand.
CTCGCCGACCGCCTGGACGTCCCGGCCCCGTCGGCCATAGCGCTCACCCCGGACTGCGACAGCTGGCTGGAGGAGCGCACCCACCCGCCCCACGGCCCGCCCGCCCCCGTCGCGCGCCCGACGGACCGAGACGACCTCGCCGGGGCGGAAAAGCCCCACCGGCGCGCTCCCGCCACCGTCCTTGTCGTGGGGTCGCCGTTCCTGTGGTGGATGCGGGTCGGCGAGCTGCGCGCCCTGCTGGCCCCGGTCGTCGCCGGCACGGGACCCGCGGCGCACCCGGACATAGCCGCCGCCCGGCGCTTCGTACGGGGGCTGGACGCGGCCGTGGCCGTCGCCGCCTCGCCGGGCCGCTGCCGGTTCTTGAAGGCGGCGTGCGCGGTCGTCGGCTGGGTGTCCCGTCTGCTGCTGCGCAGCTGCCGCGGGCACGCGGCGGAGATGGAGCGCGGGGTCGCCGCGGCGGCCTCCGAGCGGGCCCAGACCGTGGACTACGGCCTCCGTATCGTCGCCCAGGAGCAGGTCGGCCTCGCCTACGCGGGCTGGGACCGTCTGCTCACCCGGGTCGCGCTGCCCGCTTGGCGGATGGGCCGGTGGCCGGCCCGGCTGGACGCCGGTGTGGTGGCCGCGCTCACCGAGCTGTCCCGGCGCGACCGGCTCGCGGAGGGTTTCACCTCCCGGCTCGGCGAGCGTCCCGCCTGCGATCTGCTGGAGGAGCCCGGCCTGGTGGACGAGGCCGCCTCGCTGCTGGCCGCCCGCCTCTTCCACGGCGGTCCCGCCGCGTCCGGTCCTGACTGGTCGCCGGTGGACTGGCAGGCGTATCCGGAGGAGGTCGTCGACCGCAAGTGGCGCACCGACGCCGCCCGCCTGCACCGGGTCCTGGACACCCTGGGCGTGCGCCGTCCCAGTGACGCCGCCGCTCCCGACCCGGCTGGCCCCACGCTCGCCCGCGTCCTGGAACACCTGTCCGACCCGCTGACCTCCCACGCTGCCGCACCGCTGTCCCCCGACCCGTCGAGGCCACCGGCCGTGGCCGGCGAGGCCCCGCCGCCGCACACACACCCGGCCGAGCCGGTCGACCCGGCCGAACCGGCCTACCCGGTCGATCCGGTCGACCCGGCCGATCCGGCAGACCAGTACGACCGGATCGCCCCCGACGGTGACGACCTGGCGCACCCCCACAGCGCTGCGCTCGCCGCGAGCCTGAGTGCGGAGCTGGCGGACGAGGAGACCGCCGAGACCGCCGCCCCCGGCACCCCCGCGGGCTCCGCCGAGCACGCCCCGGCCGCCCTGTGGGCCGACGCGGCGCTCCCCCTGTTCCCGCTTCAGCCCCCGCGCACCCCGCGGGAGATTCTCACCGACCACGTCACGGCGACGGTGTGCTGCGCGGCCATCGACACCGCCGGCGCCGCCCCGGGTCTGGACTGGCTGGACGGCCCCACCCTGCTGATCAACGGCGAACGCGCCACCGACCTCACGCCGAGAGTACTGAGCCTGATAGAGGACGGCGACGCCTCCCCGCTGCGCGAGTGGCTCACCGCGACCGGCATACGCCCCGAGAAGCCCCTGCGGCTCGTCTGACCGCCGGGCAGCGCCGAGGCGTCGCCCCGGCCGGAGCACCTGATTCCACTTTCGGCCAATTCGCAACGAATAGTGACAGCATGCGTGCGTAATGTGATGTGCTGGGACCGGTCACGCACATGGCAAGCGCGTGCGACATAAGACAGGTGAACGAACACGACGTCAGGCGCGTACGGGGGCGTGAGGGAGGGGAGCGACCATGGGGTCGGAGCAGATCCGCCGCTGGGAGTCGGGAGCACTGGCGCACGCCGTGACGGATCCCTTCGGTCAGGGTCCCGTTCCCTGGCTGCGCGGCAGCGAGACGTACTTCGACGACACCGGTCACGTCGTCCCCTGGTACGTCGACCCGGTCCCCCCGCAGAGCACACGCAAGGGCGCCGCCCGCGTCCCGGCCCCCCGCGCGGAGCGGCACGACCTGCGCTCCGCCGACGACGTGCACCGCCAGATCAAGGGCTTCGTCTCCACCGGCGCGGTCGCACCCGGCGAGGCGGTCGACTTCCACGTCACGGTCGACCCGCCCCAGGAGTTCTTCGTCGACATCTACCGCATCGGCCACTACGGCGGTGACGGCGCCGCCAAGATCACCACCAGCCCCCGGCTGTCCGGCATCGTCCAGCCGCCCCCGCTCGCCGCGGACCGCACGGTCTCCTGCCACCACTGGTGGCTGTCCTGGCGTATGCAGATCCCGTCCTTCTGGAGCGTCGGCGCGTATGTGGCGGTCCTCACCACCGGCGACGGCCGCTACCGCTCCCACATCCCGTTCACCGTGCGCGACGACCGGCCCGCCGAGCTGCTGCTGCTCCTGCCGGACGTCACCTGGCAGGCGTACAACCTCTATCCGGAGGACGGGCGCACCGGTGCCAGCCTGTACCACGCGTGGGACGAGGAGGGCCGGCTGCTCGGCGAGGCGGACGCGGCCACGACCGTCTCCTTCGACCGCCCCTACGCCGGCGCGGGCCTGCCCCTGCATGTCGGGCACGCCTACGACTTCATCCGCTGGGCCGAGCGCTACGGCTACGACCTCGCCTACGCCGACGCCCGCGACCTGCACGCCGGCCGCATCGACCCGGCGCGCTACCGGGGCCTGGTCTTCCCCGGGCACGACGAGTACTGGTCCGCCCCGATGCGCCGGGCCGTCGAGCAGGCCCGCGACCACGGCACGTCCCTGGTGTTCCTGTCCGCCAACACCATGTACTGGCAGGTCGAGCTCGGCCCCTCCCCGTCCGGCGTCGCCGACCGCCTGCTGACCTGCCGCAAGCGCAAGGGCCCGGGCAAGCCCGTGCTGTGGCGGGACATCGACCGCCCGGAGCAGCAGGTGGTCGGCATCCAGTACGCCGGCCGGGTGCCGGAGCCCCACCCGCTGATCGTCCGCAACGCCGGCCACTGGCTGTGGGGGGCGTCCGGAGCGCACGAGGGCGACGCGCTGGACGGTCTGGTCGCCGGTGAGGCCGACCGCTACTTCCCGCGCACCGCGCTGCCCGAGCACGAGGAGCGCATCCTGCTGGCCCACTCCCCGTACACCGACAGCGAGGGCGCCCTGCGCCACCAGGAGACCTCCCTGTACCGGGCACCCTCCGGCGCCTGGGTGTTCGCCGCCGGCACCTTCGCCTGGTCCCCGGCCCTGGACCGCCCCGGCCACGTGGACCCGCGCATCCAGCGCGCCACGGCCAACCTCCTCGACCGCATCTGCAAACGGGACTGAGCGGCGAAGGGGTGCCCCGCGGGCACCTCCCGCCCACCCGGCGTCCCGGGCACGTCCCTCATACGGGACAATCAAGCCATTGGACAGACCCACGGGGAGGAACCGTGTCCGGATTCGTAGAAAAGCCCGAGCCCCTTCAGGTGCCGGGCCTGGTGCATCTGCACACCGGAAAGGTGCGCGAGCTGTACCAGAACGAGGCGGGCGACCTCGTGATGGTCGCCAGCGACCGCATGTCCGCCTACGACTGGGTGCTGCCCACGGAGATCCCCGACAAGGGCCGCATCCTCACCCAGCTCTCCCTGTGGTGGTTCGACCAGCTCGTCGACCTGGTCCCCAACCATGTGCTGAGCACCGAGCTGCCCGAGGGCGCCCCCGCCGACTGGCGCGGCCGCACCCTGGTGTGCAAGTCGCTGAAGATGGTCCCGGTGGAGTGCGTGGCCCGCGGCTACCTCACCGGCTCGGGCCTGCTCGAGTACAACGCCTCCCGCACGGTGTGCGGCCTCGCCCTGCCCGAGGGGCTGGTCGACGGCTCGGAGCTGCCCGCCCCGATCTTCACCCCGGCCACCAAGGCCGAGGTCGGCGAGCACGACGAGAACGTCTCCTACGAGGAGGTCGCCCGCCAGGTCGGCGCCGACACCGCCGCCCAGCTGCGCCAGGCCACCCTCGCCGTGTACGCCCGGGCCCGCGACATCGCCCGGGACCGGGGGATCATCCTCGCCGACACCAAGTTCGAGTTCGGCTTCGAGGGCGAGCAGCTGGTCATCGCCGACGAGGTGCTCACCCCGGACTCCTCGCGCTTCTGGCCGGCCGACCAGTGGCAGCCGGGCCGCACCCAGCCGTCGTACGACAAGCAGTTCGTGCGCAACTGGCTCACCTCGGCCGAGTCCGGCTGGGACCGCACGAGCGAGCAGCCGCCGCCGGAGCTGCCCGAGCAGGTGGTCGAGGCCACCCGCGCCAAGTACGTCGAGGCGTACGAGCGCCTGACCGGCGTGCGCTGGAGCTGACGCGCCCCGCCCCCGGTGAGAACCGGGGGCACCCCCGGGCCGGACGGCCTCCGCTGGGCCGGGACGGCGGGGGCGCCGTCGGGAAACGCAAGAAGCCCCCGGCGGGAACCGGGGGCTTCTTCCACAGAGCGGACGACGAGGCTCGAACTCGCGACCTCAACCTTGGCAAGGTTGCGCTCTACCAACTGAGCTACGTCCGCAGTGCGCCGTGGCGCGAGAGCAACTATACCCAACCTCGCTCGCGTGCGAGACGCACTGCCGCATGCCGGTTCTCCGCCCCCAGTTTGGTCACGGCGGAGGAGAGGTAGTTCCGCACGGTTCCGGGCGACAGTGCGGCCCGCTCGGCGATCTCCGTGACGGGAGCCCCGTCGGCGGCGAGTTCGAGCACCTCGGCCTCCCGGGCGGTCAGCGGCGAGTCCCCGGAGGAGATCGCGTCGGCCGCCAACTCCGGGTCCACATAGCGGTTTCCCGCGTGCACGGTACGGATGATCTCGGCGAGCCGCTGGGCGCTGACCGTCTTCGGCACGAAGCCGCGCACCCCGGCCGCGAGGGCACGCTTCAGATGCCCGGGACGGCCGTGACTGGTGACGATCAGTACCCGGCAACCCGGCAGTTCGGCCCGCAGGGATGTGGCGACCTTCACACCGTCGGCCCCCGGCATCTGCAGATCCAGCACCGCCACATCGGGCTCGTGGGCCCGCGCCATCGCCAGCGCCTCCGGTCCGCTCGCCGCCTCCGCGACCACCACGAGGTCGTCCTCCAGCGCGAGCAGCGCGGCCAGCGCACCCCGGATGAGGTGCTCGTCGTCCGCGAGCAGCACCCGCACGCTCACGCCACGACCCCCTCGACCGCTGCCGGCGCCGGGGACGCCGACCCCTGCCCGGACGTAAGCGGCACCTCGGCCACCACCCGGAACGTCCCGCCCTCGGCCGGCCCCGCCGCCAGCGCCCCGCCGACCTCCGCGAGCCGCTCCCGCAGCCCGGCGAGCCCTGAACCGCCCACCTCGCCACGCACGGCGCCCGCGCCGTCGTTCTCCACCGTCAGCACCACACGCCCCTCCGACACCTCAACAGCCACCGAGCACCACCCGGCGTCCCCGTGCCGCAGCACGTTCGTCGTCGCCTCACGCACCACCCAGGCGAGCGCCGACTGCACCCCGGCCGGCAGCCCGCGCACCGCGCCGGACACCTCGCACGCGATCCCGGCGGCCGCCAACACGCCCTGCGCGCCGGCCAGTTCCACGCCCAGGTCGGCCTCCCGGTAACCGCGCACGACCTCCCGCACCTCCCGCTGCGACTCCTGCGCGATCCGCTGGACCTCGATCATCTGCTCCACGGCCTCCGGCCGGCCTCGCCGCGCCAGCTGCACCGCCAGCTCGCTCTTGAGCGCGATCACCGCGAGGTTGCGCCCCATCACGTCGTGCAGGTCCCGCCCGAACCGCAGCCGTTCCTCGGCGACGGCGAGCCGTGCCTCGATGTCCCGGGACCGCTCGGCCTCCCACAGCACGGACAGGGTCCAGGCGCCGCAGCGGCAGGCGGCCAGGGAGAACAGGAGGCTGAAGGCGACCAGGCAGCCGTCCAGCAGGACGTCGACACCGGTGCCGCCCGTGAGGACGCACGCGATCAGGCAGACCGCCCCGAGCGCGGCGCCGTGCAGCAGGAACCTCCGCGGCGGCACCCAGAGGGCGTACACGACGCCGAACGCCATCAGGACGGCGCCGAGCAGCAGCCGGCCGCTGAACGACGGGACGGAGCCGGTGCCGCGAAGCACCTCGATGAGCACCACACCCACCGCGAGCAGCACGGCCGGGCCGGCCAGCCGACGCCCCGGCAGGGCGCGGCGCCCCAGGTAGTGGTCGAGTGCGGGGCGGGTGAGCAGGTTGCCCCACACACATTGCGCCACGCCGACCAGGCCCAGGAGGCCGCCCAGGGCCAGGGACACGGTGTCATGGCGCAGATCTCCGGCGAGGGGCAGCATCATCCAGGTCCCGGTGAACGCCCAGATGCTGATGTACCAGCTCACCAGGGACTGCAGCTCGACCCGTTCCGCCTTGCTCCGCTCCCGCCAGTGGCGTCGTTGCCACCCCCGTATCCGGCCCAGCACCGCTTCCCCCTGTCCGTTGCCCGGCGTGCTGTGTGCCGCGGCTCCCCGTCCTTGCCCGGCTCCCTGTCCCCTGCCCGGCGTGCTCAGCGCCGCGGTTCCCACCGGAACCACCGGCGTACAGCAAACACCGCGACGACGATCCAGGCCAGTGCGGTCGCGACGGCGCCCAGCGCCTCGTGCGCCGAGAGCCCGCCGGTCCAGCCGCCGCGGATGAGCGTCATCACCGGGCTCAGCGGCAGCAGTTCGCACACCGACGCCACCCGGTCCGGGAACAGCTCCAGCGGGACCATCATCCCGGAGCCGGCCATGGACGCCACGATCAGCGGCAGCGAGGTGACCTGGGCGCTCTCCACCGACCGCGAGAAGCTCGCGGTGAGCGCGGCGAGCGCGGCGCACAGCACCAGTCCCGCCAGCAGCCCCAGAACCGCCAGATGCGGCGCCTTGGGGGCGTGCACATGGAGTACGGCCGTGCAGCCCGCCACCAGCACCAGTGACTGCACCAGTCCCGTCAGCACGGCCGGCAGCGAGGCCCCGGCGAGGATCTCCGCGTCCCGTAGCTCGCCGGTGCGCAGTCGCTTGAGCACCAGCTCCTCGCGCCGGGAGGCGAGGACACCGACCAGCCCGGCGTAGACGGCGAACAGCAGCGAGAAGCCGATCGCGGCGGGCAGCACGGCGAGTCCGACGTTCAGACCGGCGCTCGCGAGGTCCATGTCCTTGACCGTGGACCGGACGGTGGCCGGCATCACCAGCGGCACGAACAAGGCGGTGACGATCACGCCCTTGCTCCGCCCGAGGAGCGTCAGCTCGGCCCGTGCCAGTGCCGCCATCCGGCCCGTGGGGGAGGTGGTCGTCGTGCTGCTCACGCCGCGTACTCCTCGGTCCTCGATCCGGCTGCCTCCCGGGCGATCCCCAGGAAGGCCTCTTCCAGCGAGGCCGACCGCACATCCAGCCGGCCCAGCTCCACCCGCGCCCCACGGGCCCACACCAGCAGTTCGGTGGCCGTGCGCTGCAGCTCGCGGGTGCGCAGCCGGACGACCCGGCCGTTCACCTCGTACCCGCACACCCCGAGACCGGGCAGTGCCGGCAGATCGCCGAGGACGTACCCCTCGGGCAGTTCGAAGGTGATCCGCGACGGCTGTGCCGCGGTCACCTCGGCCGGGGTACCGGCGGCCGCGATACGCCCGTCGTGCAGGATCGCCAGCCGGTCGGCGAGATCCTCGGCCTCTTCCAGGTAGTGCGTGGTCAGCAGGACCGTCGTGCCGGTGTCGCGCAGCGCCCGGACCAGGTCCCAGGTCTCCCGGCGACCCTCGGCGTCCAGACCGGTCGTCGGCTCGTCCAGGAACAGCACCTCGGGATGGCCGAGCAGGGCGAGCGCCAGATCGAGCCGGCGTCGTTCGCCGCCGGAGAGCTGCTTCACCCGCACCGCGGCCCGGCCGGTCAGCCCCACAAGGGTCAGCGCCTCGTCCACGGGCCGGGCCCCGCTCACACATCCCGCCCACATCCGTGCCGTCTCGGCGACGGTGAGTTCGGAGGGGAAACCGCCCTCCTGCAGCATCACGCCGGTGCGCGGCCGTACGGCGGCGCGTTCGGTGTACGGGTCATGGCCGAAGACGCGCACTCGACCGCCGGAGGGCCGGGCGAGTCCCTCCAGCAGCTCGACGGTGGACGTCTTGCCGGCGCCGTTGGTGCCGAGCAGCGCGAAGACCTCCCCGCGTTTCACGTGAAACGTGATGCCGCACACCGCCTGGAAGCCGCCCCCGTACACACGCCGGAGGTCGGTGACCTCAATCACGTGTTCTTTCGTGTCCATGACTTCAGCGTCCCGGTGCGCCGAAGCGTCCGGCAGTGCGCGCTGTCATCACTGCTCATGACAAATGTCAGAAAGAGCGGGAAAACACGAAGAAGACCCCGGTCCCAAGAGGACCGGGGTCTCATTCCCGAGCGGACGACGAGGCTCGAACTCGCGACCTCAACCTTGGCAAGGTTGCGCTCTACCAACTGAGCTACGTCCGCATTGCGGCCGACCGGCTCCCACCGATCGGTGCGTGCACCAGCTTACCTGATCCACATGTGTGGTCATGACGGCGATGCAGAGCGGGTGACAGGAATCGCACACTGCGCCTTCCCCCTGGAAGGGGGATGTTCTACTACTGAACTACACCCGCACAGCCGGTATGAGCTGGGCCTTTCGGCTTTCGCCCCGCGGCGTGCTCAGACTTTAGCCGACCGGGAGGGGTGCAGCGCAAGTCGGCTTCCCGCAGGGCCGGCTGACCGGGCGTCGGGCGTGGTGGCGTGCGGGGCGTCGGAGGCCTCTCGGCAGCACCGCCGTCCCCGGCGCGGTGCCGGCCGGCCGGGGACCCGGCCGGCCGGAGGCAGCGCCGGACGGTTGCGGAACCAGATCCACCGGCAGGCGACGGACCGGCTGCGGAACCGGTCGCCGGGGCGGCGCCGGGCCGCTGCGGCCCCGCACCGCCGCCCAGCGCGCGCGCCGCCTCAGCGGGCCGCCGCGAACGCCTCGTAGACCTTCTTCGGGATCCGGCCGCGGGCCGGGACGTCCATCTTGTTGGCCTGGGCCCAGGCCCGCACGGCCGCCGGGTCGGGGGCGACCTCGGTCTGCTGGTACGCCTTGCCGGACCGCGAGCGCTTGCGGCCGGCCTCCACGTAGGGCGCGAGCGCCTTGCGCAGTTTCTTGGCGTTGGTTTCGTTCAGGTCGATCTCGTACGACTTGCCGTCGAGTCCGAAGGCGACCGTTTCCGCCGCTTCCGAGCCGTCCATGTCGTCAAAGAGCGTGACCACGACCTTCTGCGCCACGAATATCGGTCCCTTCTGCGGCACCTTGATACAGCTCATCTGCGATGACGTGCCGAGTATCGGTTATCGGTATTTCATTTGTACAGGGCGTGCCATTGGAAAGTGAAGCCCGACTAAATCGCCCCGCGTGTCCCGGCGCAATAGGTGCCGCGAGCCGATCCGGGATCTTTCCCAGAACTTTTCGCGACCGTACCCGGCCGCTACCGCAGCGTGATGGCGGTCACGTAGTTTCCTACAACTCTACTCGCGTAGAAATTTTGTGCGGGTAGTCTGAAGGAACCTGCTCAGCACCACACACCGGGAGTGCCAGTGGCACGCGTCGTAGTCGACGTCATGCTCAAGCCGGAGATCCTCGACCCCCAGGGCCAGGCGGTCCAGCGTGCGCTGCCGCGCCTGGGATTCGAAGGGATCTCGGACGTCCGTCAGGGAAAGCGATTCGAACTGGAAGTTGAGGGCCCGGTCGACGAGGCCGCCCTCGCCCGCATTCACGATCTTGCGGAGTCCTTCCTCGCCAACACCGTGATCGAGGACTTCACCGTCAAGGTCGAGGAAGTCGCGGAGGCGGCGAAGTGACCGCTCGTATCGGCGTCGTCACTTTCCCGGGATCTCTGGACGACCGGGACACGCAGCGCGCGATCCGCCTCGCGGGCGCCGAACCCGTCGCCCTGTGGCACAAGGACAAGGACCTCCACCAGGTCGACGCCGTGGTGCTGTGCGGTGGTTTCTCCTACGGCGACTATCTGCGCGCCGGCGCCATCGCCCGGTTCTCGCCGGTCATGGAGACCGTGATCGAGCAGGCGAAGGCCGGCATGCCGGTCCTCGGTATCTGCAACGGCTTCCAGATCCTCACCGAGGCCCACCTCCTCCCGGGCGCGATGCTCGGCAACGACCACCTCCACTTCATCTGCCGCGACCAGAAGCTGCGGGTGGAGAACGCGGAGACCTCCTGGACCAGCGACTACAGCGCCGGTCAGGAGATCCACATCCCGCTGAAGAACATGGACGGCCGGTACGTCGCCGACGAGTACACCCTCGACAAGCTCGAGGCGGAGGGCCGTGTCGCCTTTCGGTATGTCGACTTCAACCCGAACGGCTCCCTGCGGGACATCGCCGGCATCACCAACGAGGCCGGCAACGTCGTCGGCCTGATGCCGCACCCCGAGCACGCCGTCGAGCCGCTGATCGGCACCGGCCGCACCGACGGTCTCCCGTTCTTCACCTCGATCCTCAAGAAGCTGGTCAACGCATGAGCCGGACGCCTCTGGACACGGTCGAGCACGCGGCCGCGACCCCCGACGTCGAGCTGCCCTGGGCCGAACTCGGCCTGAAGAAGGACGAGTACGAGCGCGTGGTCGAGATCCTCGGCCGCCGGCCCACCGGCGCCGAGCTCGCCATGTACTCGGTCATGTGGTCCGAGCACTGCTCGTACAAGTCCTCCAAGGTCCACCTCCGCCAGTTCGGCGAGAAGGCCCCCGAGAGCGACGCCCTGCTGGTCGGCATCGGCGAGAACGCCGGTGTGGTCGACGTCGGCCAGGGCTACGCGGTCACCTTCAAGGTCGAGTCGCACAACCACCCGTCGTACGTGGAGCCCTACCAGGGCGCCGCGACCGGCGTCGGCGGCATCGTCCGCGACATCATCGCGATGGGCGCCCGCCCGGTCGCGGTCGTGGACCCGCTGCGCTTCGGGGCGGCCGACCACCCCGACACCAAGCGTGTCCTGCCCGGCGTGGTCGCCGGTATCGGCGGCTACGGCAACTGCCTCGGCCTGCCCAACATCGGCGGCGAGGTCGTCTTCGACGCCTGCTACCAGGGCAATCCGCTGGTCAACGCCGGTGCCATCGGTGTGATGCGGCACGAGGACATCCACCTGGCCAAGGCGTCCGGCGCCGGCAACAAGGTCATCATGTACGGCGCCCGCACGGGTGGTGACGGCATCGGCGGCGCGTCCATCCTCGCCTCCGAGACCTTCGACGACGCGAAGCCCTCGAAGCGCCCGGCCGTCCAGGTGGGTGACCCATTCCAGGAGAAGCTGCTCATCGAGTGCACCCTGGAGGCGTTCAAGGAGAAGCTGGTCGTCGGTATCCAGGACCTGGGTGCGGCCGGAATCTCCTGCGCCACCACCGAGCTGGCGTCCAACGGCTCCGGCGGCATGCGCGTCACCCTCGACGACGTACCCCTGCGCGACTCGACGCTCTCGCCCGAGGAAATCCTCATGAGCGAGTCGCAGGAACGCATGTGCGCGGTCGTCGAGCCGGAGAAGGTCGACCGCTTCCTCGAGATCTGCGAGAAGTGGGACGTCATCGCCACGGTCATCGGTGAGGTCACCGACGGCGACCGTCTGGAGATCTTCTGGCACGGCCAGAAGATCGTCGACGTCGACCCGCGCACGGTCGCCCACGAGGGCCCGACCTACGAGCGTCCCTACGCCCGCCCGTCCTGGCAGGACGAGCTGCAGGCCGACGATGCCAACAAGCTGCCGCGCCCGGCGACTTCGGAGGAGCTGCGCGACCAGGTCCTGAAGCTGGTCGCCTCCCCGAACCAGGCGTCGAAAAAGTGGATCACGTCCCAGTACGACCACTTCGTGCAGGGCAACACCGTCCTCGCCCAGCCCGAGGACTCCGGCATGATCCGTATCGACGAGGAGACCGGCCTCGGCGTGGCCATCGCCACGGACGGCAACGGCCGGTACGCCAAGCTCGACCCGTACACGGGCGCGCAGCTGGCCCTCGCCGAGGCCTACCGCAACGTCGCCACGACCGGCGCGAAGCCGCTCGCGGTGTCGGACTGCCTGAACTTCGGCTCGCCCGAGGACCCGGCGGTCATGTGGCAGTTCGCCGAGGCCGTGCGCGGTCTGGCCGACGGCTGCCAGCAGCTCGGCACGCCGGTGACCGGCGGCAACGTCTCGCTGTACAACCAGACCGGCGAGGCCGCCATCCACCCGACCCCGGTCGTGGCGGTCCTCGGCGTGATCGACGATGTGGCCCGCCGTACGCCGGTCGCCTTCCGGGAAGAGGGCCAGCTCCTCTACCTGCTCGGCGACACGCGTGAGGAGTTCGGCGGTTCGGCCTGGTCGCAGGTGATCCACGACCACCTGGGCGGGCTGCCCCCGAAGGTGGACCTGGAGCGCGAGCGCCTGCTCGCCGAGATCCTGATCTCCGCCTCCCGTGACGGCATGATCGACTCCGCGCACGACCTGTCCGACGGCGGTCTGATCCAGGCCGTGGTCGAGTCGGCGCTGCTCGGGGACAAGGGCGCCCGTCTGATCGTCCCGGACGGTCTGGACGCGTTCACCTTCCTGTTCTCCGAGTCGGCGGGCCGCGCGATCGTCGCGGTGCCGCGCTCGGAGGAGGTCCGCTTCAACGACATGTGCGGTGCCCGCGGTCTGCCGGCCACGCGCATCGGCGTCGTGGACGGTGACACCGTCGAGCTCCAGGGCGAGTTCGAGCTGTCCCTGGAGGACCTGCGCACGGCCCACGAGGAGACGATCCCGGCACTGCTGAAGTAACGCCGGTCGTACGACCCCGAAGGCCCCGCCCGCATGCGTCGGGCGGGGCCTTCGCGCTCCCTGGCACCGGCGACGAGCCGAGGCGAAAACGGCCTGAGCGCACACACCGTGAAGGCATAGGCTCACCGCCATGCCCACGGCGAAGAAGCGCACCCGGACCTACGACCCGGCCAAGATCCGTACCGCCGTCCACGCCCAGTTCGGGCACGTACGCGAGGCGGTGCGCACCCTCACCCCCGAGCAACTTCGGGCGCCCACCCGGCTCGGCGAGTGGACCGTGCGGGACCTGGTGGCCCACCTCGGGATGACGCTGCGCGCGGCCACCCGGCTGCTCGGCCTGCCGGCGCCCACCGGCCCGCAGGGGGCGCTGCTCGACTGGCCGTTCGCCATCGCCGCCGAGGCGCCCGACATCGCCGGGTACGCCCGCCGGCTCGCCGAGGAGCACCCGGACCTCGACGCCTACCTCGCCGCCACCGAGGAGCGCTTCGCCGCCGACCTCGCCGCCCACCCCGGCACCCGGCTGCTGGACACCAGCGCCGGGCCGCTGACCCTCGACGACTACCTCGTCACCCGTACCGTCGAGTTGATCGTCCACACCGACGACCTGAACGCCGCGGTACCGGGTCTCGACGTGCCCTTCGACAAACAGGCATTGGCCACGTGCACCCGGCTGCTCGCCGACGCCCTCGCCGCGAAGGCGCCCGGCGGTGCCACCGAGGTGCGGATCCCGCCGTACGCGGTCGTGCAGTGCGTCGAGGGGCCCCGGCACACCCGCGGCACCCCGCCCAACGTGGTTGAGACCGACCCGCTCACCTGGATCCGGCTCGCGACCGGGCGGCTGGAGTGGAAGGACGCCGTCGAGGCGGCCAAGGTCAGCGCGAGCGGGGAGCGGGCCGACCTGAGCGGGCTGCTGCCGTTGCTGGCGTGACGGAACCGGTTACTTCCGCGCCCCGTCACACCGGTATGAACAGGCACAAACCGCGCATGGTTCTCCTGGCCGCCGCCGCGCTCGTCCCGCTGATGGCGGCCTGCGGCACCGACCACGCGGGACAGGCCGGCAGGGGCACGGTCAGCCCCGAACCGCCAGTCACCGGCACCGACTGGCGCATCGACAGCATCGCCACGCACGCCGGCACCGACCGCCCCAAGGGCACCGTGCATCTCAGCTTCGACGCGGCGACCGGCAAGGCCGGCGGCCGCCTCGGCTGCAACCACTTCAGCGCCACCGCCACCGTGCGCGACGGGCGTATCACCCTGGGGTCCCCGACCACCACCCGAATGATGTGCGACGCCTCACTCATGCGCACCGAGCGGACCCTGCTCGACGTCTTCAACAGCACCCTCAAGTACCGCGTCGAGCACCGCACCCTCACGCTGACCTGCGCAAACGGAACGATCATCCAAGCCGTCGCACGGAAGTGATCCGTAGGGTCCGCACATCCCCAATTCGGACCAGTGGTCGATCTCGCCTACACTCGGAGGCGTGCCACGTGGTGACGGTCGACTCAATCACGATCTGCTTCCCGGCGAAAAAGGCCCCCAGGACGCTTGCGGCGTCTTCGGCGTCTGGGCTCCCGGTGAAGAGGTCGCAAAGCTCACGTACTTCGGGCTCTACGCCCTCCAGCACCGGGGTCAGGAATCCGCGGGAATCGCGGTCAGCAACGGCTCCCAGATCCTCGTCTTCAAGGACATGGGCCTGGTCTCCCAGGTCTTCGACGAGACCTCGCTCGGTTCGCTCCAGGGTCATATCGCGGTCGGACACGCCCGCTACTCGACCACCGGCGCCTCCGTGTGGGAGAACGCCCAGCCGACGTTCCGTGCCACGGCGCACGGCTCGATCGCACTCGGCCACAACGGCAACCTGGTCAACACCGCGCAGCTCGCGGAGATGGTCGCCGACCTGCCGAGCGACAACAACAGCCGCTCCACCCGGGTCGCGGCCACCAACGACACCGACCTGCTGACGGCCCTGCTGGCCGCCCAGGTCGACGAGGACGGCAAGCCGCTGACCATCGAGGAGGCCGCGCACGTCGTCCTCCCGAAGGTGCAGGGCGCCTTCAGCCTCGTCTTCATGGACGAGCACACCCTCTACGCCGGCCGTGACCCGCAAGGCATCCGCCCGCTGGTCCTGGGCCGCCTGGAGCGCGGCTGGGTGGTCGCCTCCGAGTCCGCCGCCCTCGACATCTGCGGCGCCAGTTATGTGCGCGAGATCGAGCCGGGCGAGTTCGTCGCCATCGACGAGAACGGCCTGCGCACCTCGCGATTCGCGGAAGCAAAGCCCAAGGGCTGTGTCTTCGAGTACGTGTACCTGGCCCGCCCGGACACCGACATCGCCGGCCGGAACGTGTACCTCTCCCGCGTCGAGATGGGCCGCCGTCTCGCCAAGGAGGCACCCGCCGAGGCCGACCTGGTGATAGCGACGCCGGAATCCGGCACCCCGGCCGCCATCGGCTACGCGGAGGCCTCCGGCATCCCGTTCGGCGCCGGCCTGGTGAAGAACGCCTACGTCGGCCGGACCTTCATCCAGCCCTCGCAGACCATCCGCCAGCTCGGCATCCGCCTGAAGCTGAACCCGCTCAAGGAAGTCATCAAGGGCAAGCGGCTGGTCGTCGTCGACGACTCGATCGTCCGCGGCAACACCCAGCGGGCCCTGGTGCGCATGCTGCGCGAGGCCGGCGCCGCCGAGGTCCACATCCGGATCTCCTCGCCGCCCGTGAAGTGGCCCTGTTTCTTCGGCATCGACTTCGCCACGCGCGCTGAGCTGATCGCCAACGGCATGACCATCGACGAGATCGGCACCTCGCTCGGCGCCGACTCGCTGGCGTACATCTCCATCGACGGCATGATCGAGGCGACCACCATCGCCAAGCCGAACCTGTGCCGCGCCTGCTTCGACGGGGAGTACCCGATGGAGCTGCCCGACCCGGAGCTGCTCGGCAAGCAGCTGCTGGAGACCGAGCTGGCCGCCGGCCCCGCCGCCACGGCCGCCGCCGACGCCATCCGCCGCCCGTAGGGCGCCGCATCACCTGCCGTACGACACGAAAGTTCTCCTCACCATGTCTGAGACAACTGGTGCCTCCTACGCGGCTGCCGGCGTCGACATCGAAGCGGGCGACCGCGCCGTCGAGCTGATGAAGGAGTGGGTGAAGAAGACGCAGCGCCCCGAGGTCCTCGGCGGCCTCGGCGGTTTCGCCGGCCTCTTCGACGCCTCCGCCCTCAAGCGCTACGAGCGGCCCCTGCTCGCCTCCGCCACCGACGGCGTGGGCACGAAGGTCGACATCGCCCGCCAGATGGGTGTCTACGACACCATCGGCCACGACCTGGTCGCCATGGTCATGGACGACATCGTGGTGTGCGGCGCCGAGCCGCTGTTCATGACCGACTACATCTGCGTCGGCAAGGTCCACCCCGAGCGGGTCGCCGCGATCGTCAAGGGCATCGCGGAGGGCTGTGTGCTGGCCGGCTGCGCCCTGGTGGGCGGCGAGACGGCCGAACACCCCGGCCTGCTCGGCGAGGACGACTTCGACGTCGCGGGCGCCGGTACGGGCGTGGTGGAGGCCGACCGGCTGCTCGGCCCGGATCGCATCCGCACGGGTGACGCCGTCATCGCCATGGCGTCCTCCGGGCTTCACTCGAACGGGTACTCGCTGGTGCGGCACGTCCTGCTGAACCAGGCCGGTCTGTCCCTGGACGCCCGGATCGAGGAGCTCGGCCGCACCCTCGGTGAGGAGCTGCTGGAGCCCACCAAGATCTATTCGCTGGACTGCCTGGCGCTCATCCGGACCGCCGAGGTGCACGCCTACAGCCACATCACCGGCGGCGGCCTCGCCGCGAACCTCGCCCGGGTGATCCCGGACACGCTGCACGCCGTGGTCGACCGCTCCACCTGGACGCCGGACCCGATCTTCGACCTCGTCGGCCGCACCGGCAAGGTGGAGCGGCTGGAGCTGGAGAAGACGCTGAACATGGGCGTCGGCATGATGGCGATCGTCCCGCAGGAGTCGGTGGACGTGGCCCTGGCCACGCTGGCCGACCGCGACGTGGAGGCATGGGTCGCCGGCGAGATCACCGACCGCGGCGAGCACACCACCGGCGCGGAGCTGGTCGGCGACTACGCGTGACGCCCGGCCCCTGGGGACCCCGCCGCTCGCAGAGCGTGGGGTCCGTCAGGGGCGGCAGCCCGCGGTACGGCAGCACGAAACCCGGTCCGGAGCAGGACCCCGGACCGGGTGAGACGGCTGATGCCGCGCAGCCTTACGCGCCGCGACGGTGCCGCGAGGACTGGTCGTCCTCGTCCTCCTCGTCGTCGTCCTCATAGAGGTCGGCGTACCGGGAGTACAGGTCATCGTCGTCGTGCTCATCGTCCTCGAAACGGTCGCCGTTCGGCGGCGACGGATTCGATGTCGATGCGCCCAGCTCCTCGGCCAGGCGTGTGAGGTCAGTCCCACCGCTGTTGTACTTCAGCTGGCGGGCGACCTTCGTCTGCTTGGCCTTGGCCCGGCCGCGCCCCATGGCTCGACCCCCTCAACGACGGGGCTCGACGGCCCCAGAGTCTGACACGCGTTCATGTTCCGGCACGGACTCTCCGCAGAGAGGCCGGTCCGTAGGGCTTCCACGGTACCTGAGCCCGCGCCCATACGGTACGTCGCCCGCAGCACGCGCGTGTGCACAGGACCACCGAGGCGCCCCGTCCTCGCTGGTCAATGGCGATTTTAACCACTTATCCGAGGACGACCCGCCGGTGGAAGTGAGAGTTCTCTCGAAGTCCCCACCGGCAGGTACCGCACGAACCCGTGCGCTCGTCGTACGGCGAGCGGTACGGAACGTCAGCGTCCGCGCTTGGCGGCGGCGGCCTCGGCCATCCGCTGCTCGGCGATCCGGTCGGCCGCCGCGGCCGGCGGAATGCCGTCTTCCTTCGCACGTGCGAATATGGCCAGCGTGGTGTCGAAGATCTTCGCGGCCTTCGCCTTGCACCGGTCGAAGTCGAAGCCGTGCAGCTCGTCGGCGACCTGGATGACCCCGCCCGCGTTCACCACGTAGTCCGGCGCGTAGAGGATCCCGCGGTCGGCGAGGTCCTTCTCCACCCCCGGGTGGGCGAGCTGGTTGTTCGCGGCGCCGCAGACGACGCGCGCGGTCAGCACCGGCACGCTGTCGTCGTTCAGCGCCCCGCCGAGCGCGCAGGGGGCGTAGATGTCCAGGCCCTCGGTCCGGATCAGCGCCTCGGTGTCGGCGACGGCGCTGACGCCCTCCGGGTGCCGGTCGAGGATGCGGCGCACGGCGTCCTCGCGGACATCGGTGATGACGACCTCGGCGCCCTCCGCCCGCAGGTGCTCCACCAGGTGGTGGCCGACCTTGCCGACACCGGCGATGCCGACCTTGCGGCCGCGCAGCGACGGGTCGCCCCACAGGGTCTGCGCGGAGGCGCGCATGCCCTGGTAGACACCGAAGGCGGTGAGCACGGAGGAGTCGCCGGCGCCGCCGTTCTCCGGGGAGCGGCCGGTGGTCCAGCGGCACTCGCGGGCCACGACGTCCATGTCGGCGACGTAGGTGCCGACATCGCAGGCGGTGACGTACCGGCCGCCGAGCGAGGCGACCATGCGACCGTAGGCGAGCAGCAGCTCCTCGGTCTTGTCCCGCTCCGGGTCACCGATGATCACGGCCTTGCCGCCGCCGTGGTCGAGCCCGGCCATGGCGTTCTTGTACGACATGCCACGCGCGAGGTTGAGGGCGTCGGCGACGGCCTCCTCCTCGGTGGCGTACGGGTAGAAGCGCGTACCGCCGAGCGCGGGGCCCAGCGCGGTGGAGTGGAGGGCGATGACGGCCTTCAGGCCGCTCGCACGGTCCTGGCAGAGCACGACCTGCTCATGGCCGCCCTGGTCCGAGTGGAACAGGGTGTGCAGTACACCAACAGGTGCGCCGGTTACGTCGGTCACGGTGGTGACTCCTGAGTAAATAGCGGCGAGTGACGCGGGGCTCCATGGGGGTGGCGGGGCCCCGTGGCATGAGGGTAGAGCCTGCCACCGGCCACGCGCCGTGCAGTGCCGCAGATCACCTTCTCAGGGAGTACGTGCACGTACGCGCGTGCGCGGCCGTGCGACGATTTGCATGGATTTCCCGCAGGGTGTGGGTGCGGGCCCGGCAGGTTTCCGCAGCGGCCCGCGGGGGAGGGAGCAGGCGTGCCCAAGGTGTCCTCGGTGATCGTCCCGTATGCGGCGTATCTGCGGGTGTACGAGCCGCTGGCCGCCTTCCCGGAGCCGGAGCGCGGCCACTGGACGCGCTACGCCCGTCGCGCCGAGCGCCCCTCCTACCAGGACGAACTGCGCCGCTCGCTGGCCGACCTGCTGCCCACCCCGCCCGTCGCGGTGCCGGTGCACGAGAGCGACGACGCCTTCGTGCTGGAGGTGGACGGCGTGGTGTGCGTGTGCCCTTGGCGGACCCGGCTGCGCGGCTGGCAGGCGCTGGCCGACCTCGGCGAGGAACTGCCGAAGCCGGTGCTGGAGGCCGTCCTGCCCGAGGTGGTGCGCCGCCAGGCCGCCCAGGACTACGAGCGCTGGCGGGAGCGCAACCCCGACGCGAGGCCGTGGATCCGTACGGCGACCTGGCAGGTGCCGCTGAACTGGTTCGTGCTGGTCTCCGACGAGGAGCGGGAGTACGACAAGGGCTCCGCCGACCTGGCCCCGGTGCTGCGCTACCGCACGCCCATGGTGCAGGCCCGGCGCCGGGTGGCCCGGGCGCTGCGCACGCTGAAGGACACCATGGACGAGGGGCCGCTGGTCGAGGGCGTCGTGGACGTGGGGCGCTGGCTGGAGGAGTTCCATCCGCGCTCCCTGGTGGAGCTCGACTACGGCGGCCTGGTGCACGCGCTGCCCGCGGGGGCACTGGAGGACGATCACTCGGCGGCGGACGTGGCCGAGGGGATCGCGGCGCTGCGGCGCGGGGACGGGGTGGCGGCCGGCGCGGCCTACGGGCGGCTGGTGGAGCGCTGGCGGTCGGTGCGCGACCTGCGTTCGGCGAACTGACATATCGCCAGACGCGTGACAGCCCTGTGACGGAGGATCCGACAGAGGTTCGAGTGGAGTGATGTGCGTCACGGCCGTGACGCCGGTCACCGCGTACGGTCTACGCACCGGACGGACTCCGCACTACGCGAGTTGACGGGACGTAGACCCCGATCCGGGCGTTTGCGTCAAGCGTGACAGACCGCACGTACACGCCCCTTGCGCCCGTTACCCGCCCTCGTGCCAAAATAGGACAAGGAGTCCGGGGAGGGCTCCGTCCGTCCAACTATGCTCCACTGTGGGCGGAATCTCAGCATTGCACGCTTTGGGGGGTCTGGTATCTCCTGACGCCACTGTGACTGATCGTCACAGTGGCGTGACTGTCCGCTATGGCATGGTCCATCGGCTTCCGTCGCTGATGAACACCTGGGAGGGCAATTCCATCGGTTTGGCCGACGCGGCTGGACAGATGGTGTAGTTGTAGTGCCGAGGACAAGCCGTTCGTCCTATAACCGACTCGACTCGCGTCCGCCATTTCGGGCAACGCGGGTCAAGGTGCAGAATTTAGAGGAAAGAACCGAGAAGGTTCGGTTCTCCCGAGGAGGCCGCTCATGACCGCTCGCACCCCTGATGCCGAGCCGCTGCTGACCCCGGCTGAGGTCGCCACCATGTTCCGCGTCGACCCGAAGACGGTCACGCGCTGGGCGAAGGCCGGCAAGCTCACGTCGATCCGCACGCTCGGCGGGCACCGCCGCTACCGCGAGGCCGAGGTCCGCGCTCTGCTCGCGGGCATCCCGCAGCAGCGCAGCGAGGCCTGAACAACTGAATAACGGGCGTAGCGCCAGGTCCCCCAACCTGTCGGGCCGCCCGGAACCACAGCTCCAAGCGACGCGGGGACTGCCCCAACAGGCCCCACGCCCACACGGAACACAAGGGTGCGTCGTCGATCGCGCTGGACTCCGCCGGGTCCAGCGCGATCTTTTTTGTGCGCGCGGTGCACGCTGTGCGCGTCCCGGCGGGGGTCTGTGAGTGCCCTTGTCGGAGTCTGGTGGGACTCTGCGGGGATGCCCTGACGTAGGTGCAATTGCACATATTAAATTGACGGGTTGTAGGAGCGGGGTAAGAACGGGAGCTCAGGAAACTCGTGCGGTGACTCCCGTCACATGCCACTGTCCTTGTTGCCCGCCGCCGGCGTGCGCTAATGGAGGCGCGGGTTCCAGCGTCCCACGCGAGTACGGGTGTTGAGCGGGTGTGACGTCACGCCTCGCCGGGAGATTCGTCCTCCTCGGGCTCGCGGGCCGGCGGCGGGCTCGCCGGAGCCGTGGCCAGCGCCAGCCGCAGCAGGTGGTGGCAGATCGGGCAGTGGCGGGTCAGATGCCGGTACGACGAAGCGGCCGACAGGTGCGCCCGGAGCAGCGCTCGCGTCTCGTGCTTCGCCGATGCCGCCATACGCCACCTCCGTCAGTCCCGTGGGGAACGGGTCCGTGCTTCTGGGGTACTGGCGGAATGTGACGCCGTCAAGGCCGCGGGCCCCTGCTGGGGGCGCACAGACGCAGGAGGAGCCGGAAGCTCCGCGACCGCGGCCGGGAGTCACAGGGGCGGTTCTCGGCCGTTTGTGCGGAAGGGGGGCCGTCGGTCGCTTTCCGGCGCGCCTGGGCGCGAGAACGACTGAGGGCCCGTCCGCTGCTGGACGGGCCCCGGGGGGAACGAGTGAGGGGCCCGTCCGTTGCCGGACGGGCCCCTCATACTGCGGTCCTGACGGGATTTGAACCCGCGGCCTCCACCTTGACAGGGTGGCGAGCACTCCAAACTGCTCCACAGGACCAGGTGTTGCGGCGCTTGTCGTTCCTGCGCTGCGAGAAGGACTGTACAGGAGGGTGAGCCCCCGGGTCGAACTCACCCTCCGTGCGGGCCCGGCTACGGTGCGGCCGCGTCGATCGCCTTCACGATCCGCTTGTCCGAGACCGGGTACGCCGTGCCCAGCGCGTGGGCGAAGTAGCTGACCCGCAGCTCCTCGATCATCCAGCGGATGTCCAGCACCGCCTGCGGCACCGGGCGTCCCTGCGGCATCTGCTCCAGCAGCCACGCGTACTCGTCCTGCATCTCGTGGACCTTCTCCATGCGCGTGGTGTCCCGCTGCACGTTCGTCGGCATCTGCTGCAGCCGCCGGTCCGCCGCGATCAGATACCGCATCAGGTCCGGCAGCCGCCGCAGCCCGGTCGCCGTCACGAAGCCCGGCTTCACCAGGGCGTCCAGCTGCTTGCGCACGTCCTGCAGGTTCGCCAGCAGCGCGGGGCTGCGCAGGCCCTTCAGACGGCGCTCACAGGCCTGCCAGGCGGCCAGCACCTGCTGGACCTGGCCCACCGTGCGCACCGTCGTGTCCACGATCTCCGCGCGCACCTTGTCGTACAGCTTCCGGTAGGACTCCTCGTCCCACACCGGCCCGCCGAAGTCCGCGATCAGCTTGTCCGCCGCCGCCATCGCGCAGTCGTCGAACAGGGCCTGGATCGAGCCGTGCGGGTTCGCCGACAGCGCGAGCTTCTGGGCGTTCGTCAGCTTCTCGGATGCGAACTTCGCCGGGTTGACCGGGATGTTGCGCAGGATCAGCCGGCGCGTGCCCTTCCACATCGCCTCCGCCTGCTCCGCCTCCGTGTCGAAGAGGCGCACGGAGACCGTGTCGCCGTCGTCCACCAGTGCCGGGTAGGCCTTCACCGGCTGGCCGGCGCGGCGGGTCTCGAAGACGGGGGTGAGCGAGCCGATCGTCCAGTCCGTCAGGCCCTTGCGCTCCAGCGCCTCCCCTCCCTGCCGCGAGACGGTGGCCGCCGCGGCCTGCGAGAGGGCCTTGCGGGCCTTCGGCTTCAGCTGGAGCTTCAGCGCCTCGAGGTCCTTGTCCTCGGCCAGCTTGCGGCGCCGCTCGTCAACGATCCGGAACGTGATCTTCAGATGGTCGGGGACCCTCGCCCAGTCGAAGTCCTCCGCCTCGAAGGGAACGCCGACCGCACGCTTCAGCTCACGGGCCATCGTCGTGGTCAGCGGCTCCTGAAGAGGCGTCGCCTTCCGGAGGAACGCCTTGGCATGGTTCGGCGCGGGCACGTAGTGACGGCGGATGGGCTTGGGCAGGGAACGGATCAGCTCGGTGACCAGCTCCTCCCTGAGGCCCGGGATCTGCCAGTCGAAGCCCTCGTCGGTGACCTGGTTGAGCACCTGGAGCGGGATGTGGACGGTCACACCGTCAGCGTCCGCGCCCGGCTCGAACTGGTACGTCACCCGGAACTTCAGGTCGCCCTGCCGCCAGGAGTCGGGATAGTCGGCCTTGGTGACCGCCTCCGCCGACTCCCGGATGAGCATCTCCCGCTCGAAGTCCAGGTAATCCGGCTGCTCGTGCCGCTTGTGCTTCCACCAGGAGTCGAAGTGCGCGCCCGAGACGACGTGTTCGGGCACCCGCTGCTCGTAGAAGTCGAACAGCGTCTCGTCGTCCACGACGATGTCGCGGCGGCGGGCCCGGTGCTCCAGCTCCTCGACCTCGCTGAGGAGCCTGCGGTTGTCGGAGAAGAACTTGTGGTGGGTGCGCCAGTCGCCCTCCACCAGCGCGTTGCGGATGAACAGCTCGCGGCTGACCTCCGGGTCGATCCGGCTGTAGTTCACCTTGCGCTGGGCGACGATCGGCACGCCGTACAGCGTGACCTTCTCGTACGCCATCACCGCGGCCTGGTCCTTCTCCCAGTGCGGTTCGCTGTACGTCCGCTTGATCAGGTGGCCGGCGAGCGGCTCCACCCACTCCGGCTCGATCTTCGCGTTGACCCGGGCCCACAGGCGGGACGTCTCGACCAGCTCCGCGGACATCAGGAAGCGCGGCTGCTTCTTGAACAGCGCGGAGCCCGGGAAGATCGCGAACTTGGCGCTGCGGGCACCCAGGTACTCGTTCTTGTTGCCGTCCTTGACGTCCTTCATCCCGATGTGGGACAGCAGGCCGGCGAGGAGGGAGACGTGGATGCGGTCGGCCGGGGCGTCGTCCTCGTTGACGTGGATGCCCATCTGCTTGGCGACCGTGCGCAGCTGCGTGTAGATGTCCTGCCATTCGCGGATGCGCAGGAAGTTCAGGTACTCCTGCTTGCACATACGGCGGAAGGAGCTGGAGCCGCGTTCCTTCTGCTGCTCGCGGATGTACCGCCACAGGTTGAGGTAGGCGAGGAAGTCGCTGGTCTCGTCCTTGAAGCGGGCGTGCTGCTGGTCGGCCTGGGCCTGTTTGTCGGCGGGGCGCTCGCGAGGGTCCTGGATGGACAGCGCCGCCGCTATGACCATGACCTCGCGGACGCAGCCGTTCTTGTCGGCCTCCAGGACCATCCGGGCCAGGCGCGGGTCGACGGGCAGCTGGGCGAGCTTGCGGCCGGTGTCGGTCAGGCGCTTGCGCGGGTCCTTCTGGGCCGGGTCCAGGGCGTGCAGTTCCTGGAGGAGCTGGACGCCGTCGCGGATGTTGCGGTGGTCCGGCGGGTCGATGAAGGGGAACTTCTCGATGTCGCCGAGGCCGGCGGCGGTCATCTGCAGGATGACGGAGGCCAGGTTGGTGCGCAGGATCTCCGCGTCGGTGAACTCCGGGCGGGCCTCGAAGTCCTCCTCGCTGTACAGGCGGATGCAGATACCGTCCGAGGTACGGCCGCACCGGCCCTTGCGCTGGTTGGCGCTGGCCTGCGAGATCGGCTCGATCGGCAGCCGCTGGACCTTGGTGCGGTGGCTGTAGCGGCTGATGCGGGCGAAGCCGGGGTCGATGACGTACTTGATGCCGGGAACGGTGAGCGAGGTCTCGGCGACGTTGGTCGCCAGAACGATCCTGCGCCCGGTGTGCTGCTGGAAGACCCGGT
The DNA here is from genome assembly GCF_055609245.1 of Streptomyces sp. NPDC036813. Taxonomy (NCBI): domain Bacteria; kingdom Bacillati; phylum Actinomycetota; class Actinomycetes; order Kitasatosporales; family Streptomycetaceae; genus Streptomyces; species Streptomyces sp. NPDC036813. The sequence continues at coordinate 344,851 of NZ_JBVJPV010000007.1, forward strand.
GCTGCTCGGCGTGGGAGAGCCGGGCGTACAGCGGCAGCACCTCAGTGAACCGATACCTCTTCTTCTCCAGCGCGTCGGCGGTGTCCCGGATCTCGCGCTCGCCGGAGAGGAAGACGAGGATGTCGCCCTTGCCCTCCGCCATCAGCTCCTCGACGGCGTCGGTGATCGCGGTGATCTGGTCGCGGTCGGCGTCGTCCCTGTCCTCCTCGAGCAGCGGGCGGTAGCGCACCTCCACCGGGTAGGTGCGGCCGCTGACCTCGATGATCGGGGCGTCGCCGAAGTGCCGGGAGAAACGCTCGGGGTCGATCGTGGCCGAGGTGATGACGACCTTGAGGTCGGGGCGCTTCGGCAGGAGCTGGGCGAGGTAGCCGAGCAGGAAGTCGATGTTCAGGGACCGCTCGTGGGCCTCGTCGATGATGATCGTGTCGTAGGCGCGCAGCTCGCGGTCGGTCTGGATCTCGGCGAGCAGGATGCCGTCCGTCATCAGCTTGATGAAGGTGGCGTCCGGGTTCACCTGGTCGGTGAAGCGGACCTTCCAGCCGACTGCCTCCCCGAGGGGGGTCTTCAGCTCGTCCGCGACCCGCTCGGCGACGGTGCGGGCGGCGATCCGCCGCGGCTGGGTGTGCCCGATCATGCCGCGCACGCCCCGGCCCAGCTCCAGACAGATCTTCGGGATCTGCGTGGTCTTACCGGAACCTGTCTCACCGGCGACGATGACGACCTGGTGGTCGCGGATGGCGGCCGCGATGTCGTCCTTCTTCTGGCTGACGGGCAGTTGCTCGGGGTAGGTGATCGCGGGCACGCGTTCGCGGCGGGCGCTCATCCGCTCCGCGGCCTTGCCGACCTCGGCCTCGATCTCGGCGAGGACGGCGGCGCGGGCCTCCGGCTTGCGGATCTTGCGCGCGCCTTCGAGCCGGCGGCCGAGCCGGTGCGCGTCGCGCAGGGACAGCTCGGTCAGACGGGGCGCGAGGGCGCCGAGGGCGGGGGCAGGGTGCGTAGACATACGCGATCCAGGATCTCACCTCCCCCAAAAGACTGGCGAACGATTTGCTCCGAGCCCCGAGCGGGTGACGCCGACGGGTGTGGACAGGGTCACGTGGCCGGAAGTTGATCATCCAGTGACCGGACCTTTATGTTGATCGCGACCGCTCCACGGGGGACGCGGGGATCCGTCACCGACGCAGGCCACAGGCCGCGCACGACTTCCTCCGCACGCTCGTCTCCCGATGGGGCACACGACCATCCACCCAACGGGGACCGCTCTCACCTGCCCGGACACCGCGCAGGTCGGCTGAGCGGCTGAATCGGGGAGTACCCATGACCACGTTCACCCAGTGGAAGCGCGCTGCCGCCCTCGCCGTGCTGCCGGCCGTCGGCGCGCTCGCGTTCACGGGCCTCGGCGCTAGCCAGGCCCAGGCCGCGACCGCCCACTTCTACAAGTGCGACCCGACGGCGACGTCCATCCCGCGCAAGAAGGTGACGTCGCACTGCTACGTCATCACGAGCGTCGGCACGAAGAAGGCCAGCGAGCACCGCGCCAAGGCCGTGTGCGACCAGGACCGCGGCACCGGCCCCTTCATCCACGACCGCCTGGTCACCGTCCACGGCCCGTGGGTGGCCCTGGGCAAGAAGTCCTCGGTCACCTGCCCGCTGCGCTCCACGCTGGTCGCGGGCTACACCGAGACCAGGTAACCGGAACGAGAACACCCCCTCCGGAATCCCGGAGGGGGTGTTTGCCCTGCTAGGGCGATTGTGGCTGGGGCCGGGGTCGAACCGGCGACCTATCGCTTTTCAGGCGATCGCTCGTACCAACTGAGCTACCCAGCCACGAGGTTTCACGTGAAACCTCAGCGGTCCTGACGGGATTTGAACCCGCGGCCTCCACCTTGACAGGGTGGCGAGCACTCCAAACTGCTCCACAGGACCAAGTGGTGTCTGCGCATGTCTTCGGCTGACGCCTAGGACAGTGTCGCACACGATACTGCGTGCCCCCAACGGGATTCGAACCCGTGCTACCGCCTTGAAAGGGCGGCGTCCTAGGCCGCTAGACGATGAGGGCTATCGGCCCGCCTGGGCGCTTCTCAGCGCGTCGGGGACGTGAGAAGCATATGGGATGGCGGGGGGTATCGCCAAAACGGTTTCAGCGGCGGGTGGGCGACGGCGACGGCGGGGCGGGGGACGAGGGCGAGGACGGGGCGGAGGGCGACGGGGAGGACGGGGAGGGTGAGCCGCCCGGCTGGTTCTCCTTCGGCAGGTGACGGCTGACCTCGGCCGTCGTCAGGCCGAGCCCGCCCAGCTCGATCTCGTCCCAGGCCTGCAGGCGGTGGGTGTCACGGTCCAGGTAGAGGATCGACGCCTCGATCGGGTCCGGGTGCTTCCCCTCCACCGCGCGCAGACCGCTGCCGCCCGTGGAGCCCTCGACGCGCAGACGCGTGCCGTAGGGGAGCAGCTCGGTCGCCTCGTGATGGATGTGGCCGGCCAGGACCAGCGGCACCTCGCCGTCCGTCTGGCGCGCCGCGACCGGTTCATGGGCGATCGCGATGTCCACCGGCGTCCCCTTGGCCCTCTGGTCACGCAGGGCGGAGGCCAGGCGCGCGCCCGCCAGTTCCTCCGCCGCGTCGCCGCCGGGCTCGACCGAGCGGTCGGGGGTGTACTGCGGATCGCCGGTGCCGGCGAAGCGCAGACCCGCGACGGACACGGCCCGGCCGCCGTCCAGGACGTGGACGTTCCTCATGTGCTCCAGATAGCGCTGCGTCGTCGTCGAGTCGTGGTTGCCCCGGACCCAGACGTAGGGGGCGCCGAGGTCCCGGATCGGGTCCAGGAAGCCGTTCTCCGCCGCCGTGCCGTGATCCATCGTGTCGCCGGAGTCGACGATCACATCGACCTTGTACTGCTGCACCAGCGAGCCGATGATCTTCCAGCTCGCCGGGTTGAGATGGATGTCGGAGACGTGCAGGACGCGGATGGTCGTCGGGTCGGGCTGGTAGGCGGGGAGCGTGGAGGTGACGTCGTACAACTTGGTCACGTTGGTGACCAGGCGGGCCAATTCCTTCTGGTAGACGTCGAATTCCGTCACGATGTTGCGCGCGTTGCCCACCAGCGAGGGTGCGGAGGAGAGCAGGCCCGAGAACTTCGGTTCCAGGACGGACTTGGGGTTCCAGGTCGCGTAGGCCGTCACTCCGCAGGCGGTCAGGAGGGCGAGCGCGAGACCGCCGGCGGCCAGGGCGCGGCGGGGGCGGCGGTAGACCGCAAGACCGAGGGCCGTCGCGCCGATGACGACGGCCACGCAGGAGCGCAGCGCCAGGTCGAGCGTGCCGTGCTCGACGTCCCGGGCGACCTCGTCCTGGAGCCCGGAGATGCGCTCGGGATGGTCGACCAGGGCCTGGGCGCGGTCCGGGTCGAGCTGGTCGACGTTCACGTCCAGACGGACGGGGGCGATGTGGCTGTCCAGGTGCAGGGCGCCGAGCGGCGAGACGTTGATCTTCGTGCCGCCGTTCAGGGACGGGCGCAGCGTCATGGTCGTGTCCATCGGGCCGACGGGTGCCCGGACGTCGCCGACGACCAGCAGGCCCAGCCAGGCGCCGAGCAGGACGACCGCGATCATGCCGCAGGCGCGCAGCCAGGGGGAGGGCTGGTCATCGAGGGTGAGCGGGGTCGGGCGGGGTCGTTTCGTGCGGTGTCGGACTGCGGCGAGGACGCGGACCATTGGTGCCGTATGCCCAGGTGCGCGTGCGGGTATGCGGCGCCGTACGACGGTCGCGCGAGGGCGTCGTACCGGACAATGGCGGTGTGCTGGAGATGACGCGCGAGGAGTTCGAGGAACTGGTCGCCGAGGCGCTCGACCGGATCCCGCCGGAGTTGACGCGGCTGATGGACAACGTGGCGGTGTTCGTCGAGGACGAACCGCCCGCGGACGATCCCGAGCTGCTCGGGCTGTACGAGGGCACCCCGCTGACCGACCGCGGGGAGTGGTACGCCGGAGTGCTGCCGGACCGGATCACCGTCTACCGGGGGCCGACCCTGCGGTTCTGCGAGAACCGGGCGGAGGTCGTGAAGGAGGTCGAGATCACCGTCGTGCACGAGATCGCCCACCACTTCGGCATCGACGACGCGCGACTGCACAGCCTGGGGTACGGCTAGCCCCCACGGCGGCCCGCTGAGGGAGAAGCCCCACGACGGGCAGCTCATCAGTGGGCCCCACGACGGGCACCTCATCGTTGGGCCCACGGCGGCTCGCTCATGGGTTCCCACCGCGGTGCCCGCGCGCCCCGGACGGCAGGGGCCCGGGCGTGTCCTCTTGCGGGCGGCGGGAGTTGGGCACGTCGACTCTCCCTCATCCCGGAGGTGGCTGCCCGTGCGCCCCTTGTACGTACCCGTCCGCCTGGCCGCCACGCTCATCGCCGTGGCCGCGGCCGCCGGCTGCATGAGCGTCGGGGACGAGGACGGAAGTCAGGCCAGGCCGTCGCACTCGGCGGGGGCGCGCGGCGGTGAGGGGCCCGACGGGGGCGCCGCGGTGTCCGGGGGCGGCGCGGGCGGTGCCGGGGCCGGTCGTGACGCACACGGGCACGGGCACGGTGACGCCAAGGACGGCCGCGGTGCCTCCGACGGCAGCGCCACGGCGTCGGCCGCACCCACGGGCACAGCGACGCCGGCGGTGAGCGGCCGGCCCTCGGCCGCGCCGCAGCCCCCGCGCCCGCCCGAGCCGTCGCCCACCGAGGCGCAGCCGACCGCCACACACACCACGCCCGACCCGGAGCCCACCCCGGAGCCGTCCCAGCCGCCCGCCACCTCCGAGCCGCCGTCCCCGCAGCCCTCCTCGTCCGCGCACGAGGAGACCGGGCCGCAGCTGATGCAGCGCGAGCCGGCGCCTCAGGCCGGGGCGCCGGTGTGAGCCGCGGCCACCGGTGCGAGCCCGGCTCCCGGTCACCGGTGCGGGCCCGGTTTCCGGAGCCCTGGTGTGACCAGCGGCTCATCCACGCGGTTTGCCTTGGGGGGCCCGAGGTGCGTATGGTGGTAGATCGTTTGATCCCATTTGCCCGGCGCCAACGCAGAAGCGCGCCGTGTGGCGCGTACTCTCCCTTGCCGTGGCGGACCGCATCGAGGCGGTCGTGTGCGATTCACGGAGTTGACGGGCGCGTGCCGACGAGACTCCGGAAGGTTTCGCATTCGCATGTCCATCGCCAGTACTGATCACGCCGTCGTGTCCGAGGACAACGTCTCCCAGGACACCCCTCAGGACACCACCCCCGAGATCACCTTCGCCGACCTCGGTCTGCCCGAGGGCGTCGTGCGCAAGCTCGCGCAGAACGGCGTGACCACCCCCTTCCCGATCCAGGCCGCGACCATCCCGGACGCGCTGGAGGGCAAGGACATCCTCGGCCGGGGCCGCACCGGCTCCGGCAAGACCCTCTCCTTCGGTCTGCCGACCCTGGCCCGCCTCGCCGGCGGCCGCACCGAGAAGCACAAGCCGCGCGCCGTCATCCTCACCCCGACCCGTGAGCTCGCGATGCAGGTCGCGGACGCCCTCCAGCCGTACGGCGACGTCCTCGGCCTGAAGATGAAGGTCGTCTGCGGCGGTACGTCGATGGGCAACCAGATCTACGCCCTGGAGCGCGGCGTCGACGTCCTCGTCGCCACCCCGGGCCGCCTGCGCGACATCATCAACCGCGGCGCCTGCTCCCTGGAGAACGTCGAGGTCGCCGTCCTCGACGAGGCCGACCAGATGTCCGACCTGGGCTTCCTGCCCGAGGTCACCGAGCTGCTCGACCAGATCCCGGCCGGCGGCCAGCGGATGCTGTTCTCGGCCACGATGGAGAACGAGATCTCCACGCTGGTCAAGCGCTACCTGAGCGACCCGGTCACGCACGAGGTCGACAGCGCCCAGGGCAACGTCACGACCATGTCGCACCACATCCTGATCGTGAAGCCCAAGGACAAGGCGCCGGTCACCGCCGCGATCGCCTCCCGCAAGGGCCGCACCATCATCTTCGTGCGCACCCAGCTCGGCGCCGACCGCATCGCCGAGCAGCTGCGGGACGCCGGCGTGAAGGCCGACGCGCTGCACGGCGGCATGACGCAGGGCGCCCGCACCCGGACGCTGGCCGACTTCAAGGACGGTTACGTCAACTGCCTGGTCGCCACCGACGTCGCCGCCCGCGGCATCCACGTCGACGGCATCGACCTGGTGCTGAACGTCGACCCGGCCGGCGACCACAAGGACTACCTGCACCGTGCGGGCCGTACCGCGCGTGCGGGCCGTACCGGCACGGTCGTCTCGCTGTCCCTGCCGCACCAGCGCCGCCAGATCTTCCGCCTGATGGAGGACGCCGGCGTGGACGCCGCGCGCCACATCATCCAGAGCGCCGGCGCCTTCGAGCCGGAGGTCGCCGAGATCACCGGCGCCCGTTCCATGACCGAGGTCCAGGCCGAGTCCGCGGGCAACGCCGCGAGCCAGGCCGAGCGCGAGGTCGCCCAGCTCACCAAGGAGCTCGAGCGCGCCCAGCGGCGTGCGACCGAGCTGCGTGAGGAGGCCGACCGGCTGGTCGCCCGGGTGGCGCGCGAGCGGGGCGAGGACCCGGCCGCGGCCGTCGAGGCCGCCGCGGCGCAGGTCGTGGCCGAGGTGTCCGTGCCGGAGCAGCCGGGCGCCGAGGACGTGGACCGCGCCGAGCGCGCCGAGCGTCCGGCGGCGGCGCCGTACGAGCGCCGCGAGCGCCGTGACGGCGACCGCGGTGGCTTCCGCCGGGACGACCGCCGCGACGACCGCCGTCCGCAGGACCGCGACGACCGTCGTTCCTTCGACCGCCGGGACCGTGAGCGCGGTTTCGACCGCCGGGACGGCGAGCGCGGTGACCGTGGCGGCTTCCGCCGTGACGACGAGCGCGGTGGCTTCCGTCGTGACGACGAGCGTGGCGGCTTCCGCCGTGACGAGCGTCGTCCGTTCGACCGCGACCGCGGTGGCCGTACCTTCGAGCGCCGTGACGGCGAGCGGAACGAGCGCGGTGACCGTGGCGGCTTCCGCCGTGACGACGAGCGTGGCGGTTTCCGTCGTGACGACGAGCGTGGCGGCTTCCGCCGTGACGAGCGTCGTCCGTTCGACCGCGACCGTGGCGGCCGTACCTTCGAGCGCCGTGACGACCGTGGTGGCTTCCGCCGCGACGAGCGTGGCGGCCACCGTGGCAACGACCGCCCGTTCAACCGCGACCGCCGCGACGACCGCCCGGGCTTCCGCACCGGCGGCCACGAGCGCCCCAACGGCCGTCGTGACGACCACCGTGGCGGCTCCGCCGGCTTCGGCCGCCGCGACGACAAGCCGCGCTGGAAGCGCAACGGCTGACGGTGCCGCAGCACCGCTGACGCTGTCGCAGCCTTGAGGTGAGGGCCCGTACGACTTCGGTCGTGCGGGCCTTTCCGTATCCCGCCGACCGTCGCGAACCGGTCTACAGCCGACACTTCCGGCCGCTGCCGACGGTCCGACGCGGCCGCGTCGGCGATACCCGATCGGCGACGCGGGCTCGTCCCGCTATGCTCGGGGAGGCAACATCGCCAGGGCCCTTAGCTCAATTGGCAGAGCAGTGGACTTTTAATCCATTGGTTGTGGGTTCGAGTCCCACAGGGCCTACGCACGCGGCGGAGGGTTTCGCCCCTCTCACCCGCCTTCGACGCCCGGACCGGTTTCTGCCGGCCCGGGCGTTGTCGTGTCAGGGCAGCAGATGGCGGTTCGGTTCTCGGGCCGCCGTTTCGAACTCCTCGAGCAGCACCACGTCCACGCCCGCGGCGGTCAGCGTGCCGGTGCCGTCGGCGGACGGGACGAAGGTGTCCGGCTCGCGCCAGGCCGTCACCACGCGGCGTACGCGTGCGCGGAGGATCAGCTGGGCGCAGGGAAGGGGGCGGGAGGCGCGGCGGGTGCAGGGCTCCAGGCTGGTGTACACCGTGGCGGTGGGCAGGCGGGGGTCGTCCGCCGGGATCTTGGCGAGGGCCGCCTCCTCGGCGTGGACCGTCGGGTCGCCGGCCTCGCGCGAGTGACCACGGGCCAGTTCCGTGCCGTCGGCCGCGACGATCACCGCGCCGACGCTGAACGCCGTGTCCGACGGCGGGCAGCGGTCCGCCAGCTCGCACGCCAGGCGCAGCCAGTGTCGGTCGGCGGGGGCGGTGGCGGTGCCCGTGCCGGGGGCGGTGGGCGCGTAGCGCATGAGGACGACGTCCTCGATCTGCCGCGTCTGCAGCAGGCGCAGGCGGCCCTTCTGGTAGGCGCCCGGCCCGAAGAGGCGGGGGGCGTCGGGGTCGCCGACGAGGAGCGGGGACAGGACCAGCTGGAGTTCGTCCGCCAGCTGCTGCTGGAGCAGCTGGGTGTGGATCGTGCCGCCGCCCTCGACCATCAGGCGTCGCACGCCCCGGGCGCCGTGCAGATGGCCGAGGAGGGAGGGCCAGTCCAGGTCGGGGCCGAGAGGGACGATGTACGCGCGGATGCCGGCCCGCCTCGCCCGTTCGGCGCCGAGCCGCGTCGTGTAGAGGATCTTCTCGCCGCCCGTGTGCCAGAAGTTGGCCGACGGGTCCAGGTCGCCGGAGGCGGAGACGGTGACCTTCAGGGGGTACTCCGGGAGGCCGGCCGCCACGCGGGCCGCCCGCCGCTCGGGCGAGTTGACCAGCAGCCGCGGGTTGTCGGCGCGCAGGGTGCCGGCGCCGATGAGGATCGCGTCGACGGACGCGCGGACCTCGTCGACGCGGTCGAAGTCGGCCGGGCCGGACAGCAGCAGCCGGTCGGGGCCGGTGTCGTCCAGGTAGCCGTCGAGGGAGACGGCCGCGGACAGCAGGACGTACGGGTGGGGCATCGCGCTCCCCGTCGGGTGAGGTGGCGGACACGGCTTGGTTCAACTTTTAAACAAACCTACACTGGCGGCATGACGACCCGCTGGCTCTCCCCCGACGAGCAGCGTGCCTGGCGCGCCTACCTCGCGGCCACGCACCTCCTGGAGGACGCGCTGGACCGGCAGCTCCAGCAGGACGCCGGCATGCCGCATCTGTACTACTCCATCCTGGCCACCCTGTCCGAGTCGCCCGAGCGGCGGCTGCGGATGACCGACCTCGCCGAGGCCCTGAAGATCACCCGCAGCCGGCTGACGTACGCGGTGACCCGGCTGGAGAAGGACGGGCTCGTGGCGCGCGAGAGCTGTCCGTCGGACAAGCGGGGGAGCATCGCCGTCCTGACCGGTGAGGGGCTGGCCCATGTCGAGCGCGCGGCCCCCGGCCATGTGGAGACGGTCCGGACCGCGCTGTTCGACCATCTCGGCCCGGAGCAGGTCGGACAGCTGGAGGAGATCTGCGCGGGGATCGCGCGGGCGCTCGAGGGGGCGGAGGCGGAGGACGTGCCCTGGCGTCGACGGTCCGGGCCGTCGTGTGGGTGAGTCACGTCATACCCGGCGGGTCCACGACCGGGTGTATTGCTTCAAGTTTCAAGCAGGAGTAAGGTCCCGGGTCTGAGCTTCTGCTTCAAATCTGAAGCAGCTGGACGGAACCCGGAGCACCCGCATGGCCGACATCCCCGTTGTCCCCGCCGCCACCCCGCGCGCCCGCGTCCGGGTCCCGCTGCACTTCGCCGACGGCTACCGCGCCGACGCCGAACTGGTCACCTTCCACGGCCTCACGGACGGCCAGGAGCACGTGGCCGTCGTGCTCGGCGAGCCGGGCCCGGTCCCGCTCGTCCGGCTGCACTCCGAGTGCCTGACCGGCGACGTCTTCGGCTCCGCCCGCTGCGACTGCGGCCCCCAGCTGCGCGAGGCCGTCGAACGCATCGCCGACCGCGGCGGCGTCCTGCTCTACATGCGTCAGGAAGGGCGCGGCATCGGCCTCTACAACAAGCTCGACGCCTACGCCCTCCAGGACCAGGGCCTGGACACCTACGCCGCCAACGCCGCTCTCGGGCTGCCCGAGGACGCCCGCGACTACACCGCCGCCGCGCAGATGCTCACCGCCCTCGGGATCGGGTCGCTGGATCTGCTGTCCAACAACCCGGACAAGGCCGGCCAGCTGCGCACCCTGGGGCTCGACGTCCGCGACCGGGTGCCGACCGGTGTCTTCTCCACCCCGCACAACGTGCGCTACCTGCGCGCCAAGGTCCTGCAGACCCAGCACACGCTGCCGCTGGCCGAGCTGGCGGAACGGAGTGTGGGCTGACCCTCGCAGGGGACCGGGGGGCCTGCGCGGGCTGACCCGCAGAGGGCCCGGGGGGCCGGCGAAGAAACGTGGTCGTCGGCGGCCCCGCGGATGACGTACACTGGAGTCACAACGACGCGGGGTGGAGCAGCTCGGTAGCTCGCTGGGCTCATAACCCAGAGGTCGCAGGTTCAAATCCTGTCCCCGCTACTGAAGGCCGAGGGCCGGAAGCCGAAAGGTTTCCGGCCCTCGGCTTTTTCCGTCGCGACCGGCTTGGCTGCCTCTTTTTGCCACTCGGCGCCGCCGCCGTTCGGCCCTCGGCCGCTGGGGCCGCCGCCGCTCGGCTTTCCGTCGCTGGGCCTGCCGCTACTCGGCTCTCCGTCGCTGGGCCCGTCGCCTTCGGCCCGCTGCGGCCCGGTGTCATCCGGTCGGCCCTCACCGCTCGCCGCTCGCGCCCGCACCGGCAACCCTGGACGGGCGGGACGACGGCGGACAGGGACGGTGGGAGACGAGCGGTGCGGCCTGGAGACGCGACGGACGACGGGCCGTACCCCCGGATCGGCAGGCGCGTTCCCGAGGCCGGGACGGGCCCGTTCGCCGACGGGTGGGTTCCCGGTGGCGGGACCGGTTCCGTGGCCCGCGGATGCGCCCCGGATCCCCGCGGCGACGACCCCGCCCCGGCTCTCGGTCTCGGCTCCCGGGCCGCCGTTCGGCTGGCCGATGACCTCGTGCCCGAGTCCGAGCCCGGGGACGGCGGGGAGCCGCGGCCCGAGGAGGGCCGCAGGATCTTCGTCGCGCGCGCCTTCGTACGGATCCTGCCCGCGCTGCTCATCGCCGCCGGGGCGGTCTACGACTACTGCACCCCGTCCGACTTCACCGCGGTCCCCTTCTTCACCGCCGCGCCCCTGGTCGCCGCCCCGCTCTACAGCCGCCGCGGCACCGTGCTCACCGGGCTCGCCGCCGTCGCCGTCGTGCTCGGGCTGCATCTGACGATCGGTATCGTCTGGCACACGGACGCCGTCACCGAGCTGGTGACCGTCGCCACGGTCGCCGTCCTGGCCGTCCTGATCAACGCCCTCGCGCGCCGCAGCAGCGAGCAGCTCGCCTCCGCGCGCGAGGTCGCCGAGGCCGCCCAGCGCGCCGTACTGCCCGAACCCGCCGAAGAGATCGGCGGATTCCAGATCGCCGCCTGCTACGAGGCCGCGCGCGCCGACGCCTTCATCGGCGGCGATCTGTACGCCGTGCAGGACAGCCCGTACGGCGTCCGCCTGATCGTCGGAGACGTGCGCGGCAAGGGCATGGGCGCGGTGGCGGCCGTGGCCGTGGTCATCGGTGCGTTCCGGGAGGCCGCCGAGCAGGAGGCGACCCTGGAGGCGGTCGCCCAGCGGCTGGAGCGGGCGCTGGCCCGCGAGGGCGCCCGGCGCGACGGGCTGGACGCGTTCGAGGGGTTCACCACGGCCGTCCTCGCCGAACTCCCGCACGGCGACGGCGTCGTCCGCCTGCTCAACCGCGGTCATCCGCCGCCGGTGCTGCTGCACGCCGACGGCGCCCTGCGCGCACTCCTGCCCGCCGAGCCCGCGCTGCCGCTCGGCATGGGCGAGCTGGGCCTGTGGCCGGACCGCGCCGAGGAGGTCGTCTTCCCCGGCGGCGCCACGCTCCTGCTGTACACCGACGGCCTCTCCGAGAGCCGCGACCGCCATGGCCGCTTCTACGACGTCGAGGCGCGGCTCGCCGGACGTGTCGTCACCGCGCCCGGCGCCCTGCTCGCCGCGGTGGCGAAGGACGTGCGCCGGCACTCGGGGGGCGGCATGGCGGACGACATGGCGCTGCTCGCCGTCCGCCGGCCGTGAAGGTCACGATGGGTGAGCGGGCGACAGCCCTCTGCATAACAATTGACACACCATCACCAAAACCAGGTTTTGGACGTGACGCCTGAGGGGCAATCAAGTCGCCCCTTTTGCGCCGGTCGTGGCATGAAAGTCCAGGCCAAGAATGTTAATGATCAAGACGAACGGCTTGGAATCAAGCCTCCGGGTCTATTAACGTTCGATAACGCAGCGCGGTCGTCCCAGCCGTCACAAGAGACGGCTCCGTGCTCACGCGCCGAATCCCGTAGGGAACCGGGGAACCACCACCTTGGGGTGAATCTCGCGTCAGCCGCCGTCGATGACGGCCGGTATACGCGCGTAGGAGACCTTCCTGCTCCGAACCCGTCAGCTAACCCGGTAGGCGAGACGGAAGGAAAGGAGTACGCCCGCGTGGCGTCCAACCGGCCTGCCCCGACAGCCCCGTTCGTGCCGAGCCAGCAGGGCCCCGAGACCCTCGTCTACGGCGGCCACCGCACCGACGAGGGCCCTTGGGAGGAGTGGAACCCCACTGAGGAGTCCGTCCGTCCCGTCCGCGGCCGGCACCGCGTCGCCAAGCAGCGCGGCGGACTCGCCCGCAGCTCCACCGTCCTCGGCGTCGGCGTCATCGCCGCCGTCGGCGCGGGCGGCATGGCCAGCGCGCAGACCGGCAAGCCGCCGGTCTCCATCTCCATGCCCGACCTGCCCTCGGTCGGCTCACTGATCTCCGACCACGAGGACGGCAAGCCGCAGGGCTCCGCCACCCCGCTGAGTGACATCGTCAGCTCCGCCGACACCGCGCAGGGCACCTCCGACGCCGGTGAGGCGCTGCGCAACCGGATCATGGCCCAGGCCGAGTCGCAGCAGGTCCAGGTCGACGTCAAGGCGCAGGCCGCCGCCCAGGCCGCCGTGGCCAAGCAGGCCGCCGAGGCCGCCGCGCAGGCGGAGAAGGAGGCCGCGGCCAAGGCCGCCGCCGCGAAGGAGAAGGCGGAGGCGGAGGCGAAGCAGAAGGCCGAGGCCGAGCGCCTGGCCGAACTGGCCAAGCAGTACGCGCTGCCGACCTCCTCGTACACCCTCACCTCCCGCTTCGGGCAGGCCGGCTCCATGTGGTCCTCCGGCTACCACACCGGCCTGGACTTCGCCGCCCCCACCGGCACGCTGATCAAGGCCGTCCACACCGGCACCATCACCGAGGCAGGCTGGGCCGGGTCCTACGGCTACCGCACGATCCTGACCCTCGACGACGGCACCGAGCTGTGGTTCTGCCACCAGTCGTCGATCAGCGTCAGCGTCGGGCAGAAGGTCGCAACCGGTGACGTCATCGGTCGCGTCGGCGCCACCGGCAACGTCACGGGCCCGCACCTGCATCTGGAGGTTCACCCCGACGGGCAGGCCTCCGGTATCGACCCGATGGCGTGGCTGCAGGACAAGGGCCTCACCCCCTGACACCACGCCCGGCTCCGGATCCCCGGCGGTCCTGACGGCAACCCCCCCGACGTCAGGGCTGCCGGTTCGTGTGTGCCGAGGTGTTTGCACACTGTTGGTTTGCGTGCGGAATGGGTCGAGCAGGCCGTGGTGTTGCAACAGAGCATGACTGCTCTTCGCAAGCTCGGCACGTCCGACCTCGAGGTCTTCCCGCTCGCCCTCGGCGGCAACGTCTTCGGCTGGACCGCCGACGAGACGACCTCCTTCGCCGTCCTCGACGCCTACACCGCCGCCGGCGGCAACTTCGTCGACACCGCCGACTCCTACTCCGCCTGGGTGGCGGGCAACCAGGGCGGGGAGTCCGAGACGATCATCGGCCGGTGGGTGAAGGCCCGCGGCAACCGCGACGACGTCGTCATCGCCACCAAGGTCAGCCAGCACCCCGAGTACCAGGGCCTGTCCGCCGCGACCATCAAGGCCGCCGCCGACGCCTCCCTGCGCCGCCTGGGCACCGACCACATCGACCTTTACTACACCCACTTCGACAAGCCCGAGGTGCCGGTCGAGGAGATCATCGGCGCCCTGGACGAGCTCGTGAAGGCCGGCAAGGTCCGCCACATCGCCGCCTCCAACATCTCCGCCGAGCGCCTGCGGGCGTCCCTGGAGTTCTCCGACCGCGAGGGTCTCGCGCGGTACGTGGCGCTGCAGCCGCACTACAACCTGGTCTCCCGCGACACCTACGAGGGCGACCTCCAGGACCTCGCCGCCGACGCCGGTCTCGCCGCCGTCCCGTACTACGCGCTGGCCTCCGGCTTCCTCACCGGCAAGTACCGGCCCGGGGCGAGCGTGGACAGCCCGCGGGCAGGCGGCGCGGCGCAGCACCTGCAGTCCGAACGCGGCCGCGCGGTCCTGACCGCCCTGGACGAGATCGCTCAGGCCCATGACGCCCCCGTCGCGACGGTCGCCCTCGCCTGGCTCGCCGCGCAGCCGACGGTCACCGCCCCCATCGCCTCGGCGCGCACCACGGACCAGCTTCCGGCGCTGCTGGGCGTGGCGGACCTGACCCTGACGGAGGCGGAACGGGAGCGGCTGACGCAGGCGTCGGCCTGACCGGCGCCCTGCCGCCTCCGCGGCGAGCGGCTTTCTACGAGCGGTAGGGGTTGTACGCCGGGTACACCGGATGGGCGCCGTACCCGGCGTACCCCGAGTGCCCGGCATACCCCGCGTACCCGGCGTACGGCGGGTGCGGCCGCGCCGCCCCGGGGGCCGGCCACGGGTGCGCGGGCCACGGCAGCATCACCGGCACCGGGGGCGCGGCCGCCCGGGCCGCGTACTCCAGCGCCGGCCGGGCCTGCTCCCGCAGCCGCCACATGTCGTTCAGCAGCTCCCTTTCCCGTACGACGAAGTCGGCGCCGGCGCGGCCGCGGCGGCCCCGGTGTCGCAGGAACGCCAGGGACGTCGCGTACACCTCGTAGCGCGCGACCTCCTTGGCCGCCGGCTTGCCCAGGTGATGCGCGGCGTACTCGCGGGCCATGCGGCGCGCCCGCATCGAACCGAGCGCGAACGGCTCGGCGGGCGCGAGCCAGCCCGCGGCGACGTAGGCGGGCAGCTCCTCGCGGATCGTGCGCAGCCCGCGCTGCCGGGTCCAGACGACCAGCCAGGTCAGCAGCCCGAACGCGGGCATCATGAAGCCGCCGTACACGGCGAAGAAGCCGAACGGTCCGAAGGACGCCGAGCCGTTCCACAGGGCGTGCATGCACATGGCCAGCAGCAGCCCGCCCAGCGCAAGGAGGACACGGCGCAGGCGCCGGCCCTCCCCCGACAGCGCGGCGATGCCGAAGCCGATGCCGGTCATGGTGGTGAACAGCGGGTGCGCGAACGGCGACATGATCACGCGGACGAAGAAGGTCGCCGCGGTGACGGAGGCGATGCCCCGGCCACCGGTGATCTGGTCGGTGCCGAAGGCGGTGCCGAGGTAGAGGATGTTCTCGGTGAACGCGAAGCCGGTGGCGGTGACGCCGGCTATCACCACGCCGTCGACGATCCCGGTGAAGTCGCGTCTGCGGAAGAGGAAGACGAGCAGGACTGCGGCAGCCTTCGCCGACTCCTCCACGATCGGCGCTATCACCGTGGCGCCGAGGGTGTCCGCACCGGCCGGGTCCGCGGTCGCCGTCGCTATCCACTTCGTCGCGAAGCTGTTGGCGACGATCGCTATCAGGGCCGCCGCGCAGGCGCCCCAGGCGAAGGAGAACAGCAGGTTCCGCCAGGGGCCGGGCTCGACCCGGTCCAGCCAGCGGAAGGCGGCGGTCAGCAGCGGTACGGGGAAGACGGCGAGCCCCAGCCCGACCAGGAAGCCCTCCGTGCCGGTCTGCTCGCGCACCAGCGCGAGGATGACCAGACCGGACAGGGCGAGCAGCGTGATGAGCGCGCCGTACCGCACCCCTCTGCGCTGCCACCAGTGCGGGTGATGGAGCGCACCGTCGCCGGGGCCGCCGGGGTATGTCGGATACGGGGGACTCGTGGCCACGGCATTGACCCTAACGAGGGACAGCGCCGCCCGCGACGTTGACGGCGGTGTCAGTCCGGATCTTGGTCGCTCCGCAGATGCGGTACGCGGCGGAAGAGCAGGTCGTTCACGACGTGGCCCTTGTCCAGGCCCTGGCCCTCGAAGCGGGTCAGCGGGCGGAACGCGGGGCGCGGTGCGAAGCCGCCGTCCGGCTGGGTGTTCTCGAAGTCGGGGTGCGCGGTGAGCACCTCGAGCATCTGCTCGGCGTACGGCTCCCAGTCCGTGGCGCAGTGCAGGACCGCCCCCGGCTTCAGCCGGGTCGCGGCGAGGGTGAGGAACTCCGGCTGGATCAGCCGGCGCTTGTGGTGCCGCTTCTTGGGCCACGGGTCCGGGAAGAAGACGCGCAGGCCGTCCAGCGCGTCGGGGGTGAGCATCTCGCGCAGCAGGATGATCGCGTCGCCGTTGCCGACGCGGATGTTGGACAGGCCGTGGTGGTCGGCGAGGTTCAGCAGGTTGCCCTGGCCGGGGGTGTGCACGTCCACGGCGAGGATGTTGGTGCCGGGGTCGGCGGCGGCCATCTGTGCGGTGGCCTCGCCCATGCCGAAGCCGATCTCCAGCACGACGGGGTTGTCGTTGCCGAACAGCTCGGTCAGGTCGAGGGTGCGCTGCCCGTCGATGTCCAGCCCCCACTTGGGCCACAGCCGCTGCAGGGCGTCGGCCTGTCCGGCGGTGACCCGGCTGCGGCGCGGCTGGAAGCTGCGGATGCGCCGCTCGAAGTGCGATCCGGCGGGGTCGGCCCTCGGCCCGTCCGGGAACCGCGGCTCACCCTTGGCCCGGGTGTGCCGGACAGAGTCGCCGGGGTCCGCTTCGCGGGCGGGCCGGGGGGTTTCGGGAGCGTTGGGGGAGTCAGACACAGTGGGATCGATTGTACGGAGGCGCTCCGCGATCCGAGTACGCCGCTTGCGGGGGTGGGCTGCGGGCGTCGGGCGTCCGCGGACCCATGGGGGCTGGTCGCGCGGTTCCCCGCGCCCCTGGCCGGGGTGCGGTGCCCTCCGTTTTGTCGTCGCCCGAAACCAGCGCGCCGGTCACGCCTCCGCGAGAGCCTTCAGTGCTCTGCGGGCCACCTCTCTGCCGATCGGCAGGGACGCTGTGGCGGCCGGGGACGGTGCGTTCAGGACGTGCACCGTGCGTGCTCCTTCCCGGATGAGGAAGTCGTCCACCAGCGTGCCGTCCCGCAGGACCGCCTGTGCCCGCACGCCCGGTTCCGTGCGCACCAGGTCCTCTTCCTCCACGGCCGGCAGCAGCCGTCGTACGGCGTCGACGAACGCTGCCTTGGACACCGACCGGCGCAGCTCACCGGCGCCGTACCGCCAGTGGCGGCGGGCTATCTGCCACGAGCCGGGCCAGGCCAGCGTCCCCGCCAGCTCCCGCGGCCGGACGACCCCCCAGCCGTACCCCTCCCGGGCCAGGGCCGGGACCGCGTTGGGGCCCACGTGGACGCCGCCGTCGACACCCCGGGTCAGGTGGACCCCGAGGAAGGGGAACGCCGGGTCCGGCACCGGGTAGACGAGGCCCTTCACCAGTTCCGGCCGCGCCAGCTCGTAGTACTCCCCGCGGAACGGGACGATCCGGACCTCGGGTTCGTCGCCGGTCAGCCGCGCCACCTCGTCGCAGTAGAGCCCGGCGCAGTTCACCAGAGCTCGGGCGCGGACGACGTCGCCGGTCGCCGTGCGCACGGCGACGCCGAGCGACGGCCGCCGGTCGACCTGCACCACCTGAGCGCCGTAGCGGATCTCCGCGCCGGAGGCCTCGGCGAGCTGCCGGGCGACGCCGACGAAGTCGCAGATCCCCGTCGTGCCGACATGGATCGCGGCGAGGCCGCGCACCTCCGGCTCGTACTCCGCGATCTGCGAGCCGCCCAGCTCCCGCACCGGAATGCCGTTCTCCCGGCCGCGCTGCACGAGCGCGTGCAGCCGGGGCAGCTCGTCCCGGTCCGTGGCGACGATCAGCTTGCCGGTGACGGCGTGCGCGATGCCGTACTCCGCGCAGAACTTGACCATCTCCGCCGCGCCGCGCACCGCGTACCGCGCCTTGAGCGAGCCCGGCTTGTAGTAGATCCCGCTGTGGATGACGCCGCTGTTGCGTCCCGTCTGGTGCCGGGCCGGGCCGGTCTCCTTCTCCAGCACCGTCACCCGCGTCCCCGGCGCGGCACGCGTGATCGCGTACGCGGTGGACAGCCCGACGATGCCACCGCCGACCACCAGCACGTCACAGTCGTACGCGACCTTCTGCCGCACCTGCACCACCTCCCGCTTCGATAGTGCACTGCGCCACTGACAACGCCTTCAAACGCGGGCGGCCCCGCCGGTCTGCGCAGCCGGTCCCGGGCCTGTCTCCGGACCGTCTGCGGCCCTCTCCGGCTCGGGTCAGGATCGGGTCAGGCCGTGGTCAGCAAGGGGCGGGCCCGCTCGCGCAGCTCGACCACCCGCGGTTCGTCCCCGTACGGCTCCAGCCGGTGCAGCAGATCCTTCACGTACTCGGTGGTGCGCGCCGACGAGATCCGTCCGGCCACCTCCACCGCCCGCACGCCCTGCTCGCAGGCCGCGTCGAGGTTGCCCGACTCCAGCTCGGCGACCGCGGCGACCACGAGTCGCAGCCCGTGCGAGCGGACGAACTCCTCCGTCGGCTGTGACAGCGCCTGCTCGGTGAAGCGGCGCACCTGGCGCGGTGCCTTCAGGTCGCGGTAGCACTCGGCGGCGTCGGCGGCGAACCGGTCGTAGGAATAGAAGCCGAGCCAGGTGGGGTCGCTGTCGCCGGGCCGGGCGCGCTCGAGCCAGCTCTCGGCGGCCTTCAGCGCCGTGCCGGCGGCCTGCGCGTCGCCGGCACGTGCGTGCGCGCGTGCCTCGACGAGGCGGAAGAAGCTCATGGTGCGGGCCGTGGCCAGGCCCCGGTTGCGTTCCAGGGCGGCCTGCGCGAGGTCGACGCCCTCGTCGCCGAAGCCCCGGTAGGTCGCCTGCAGCGACATCGACGCCAGGACGTATCCCCCCAGCGGCACGTCCGCCGCCGCGCGCGCCAGGCGCAGCGCCTGGATGTAGTACCGCTGCGCGGCCTCCTGCTGGCCCGTGTCGAAGGCCATCCACCCGGCGAGCCGGGTGAGTTCGGCGGTCGCGCCGAACAGGGCGCGGCCGACCTCGTCGGAGTAGGAGGCGAGCAGCAGCGGCGCCGCCTCGACCCTTAAGCACTCCGGCACCATCGACGAACGCCAGTCGCCCCCGCCGTACTTGGAGTCCCACCGCCGGGCGTCCTCGGCGGCCTCCCGCAGCTTCTGCACATCGCTGTGGCCGACTTTGATCGGTGCGCCGGCGCCCTCCGCGGGGCCCGCCTCGCGCGCCACCGAGCTGTCGGCCGGGGTTATCAGCCACCGCGAGGCGGGCGTCGCGTACGCGCTCACGGCGAAGGATCCGGCCAGCGACTGCCAGATGCCGCCGGAGCCGGCCCGGCGTCCGGCGAGGTCCAGCCGGTACAGCTCCGTCGCCGAGCGCACCGCCTGTCCGACGTCCCGCGGGAAGGCGAGGCCCACCTCCGGCGCGGGGTCGGCGTCGGCCAGGCCGATCTCGTGCAGCGGGACCGGGCGGCCCAGCTTCTGGCCGATGGCGGCCGCGATGAGGTGGGGTGCGGCACCCTGCGGCACCATGCCCTTCGACACCCAGCGCGCCACCGACGTCTTGTCGTAGCGAAGAGTCAACCCGCGCTGCGCACCAAGGTCGTTGACGCGTCGGGCGAGTCCCGCATTGCTGATTCCCGCGAGGGCGAGAACGGCGCCGAGCTTTTCGTTCGGCCCGCGTTGCTCCCTGGACATGGCCACCCCTCGACAAAGCCGGCTGCCGCTCTGGCATAACCACGCGGCATTCGTAAACCCAGCGTAGTTCCTTGGCTTCCAAGCGTTAAGGGGCTTTGTTCCGGTTGGCGGGATTGTGGTCCGCACGGGAGTACGGGGCCGTGCACGCTGTGTCGTGGCGCGCTCCCGACGTGTGGCCGTGCGCCCGGCCGTGCGCTCTTCTCCGGCCATCTCGGGAGCGGTTCCATGGGCGTTGCGTGGGTCGGCCCGCTGTACTGGATCCAGTGGGCTGGGGGATGCCGCCGTCTTCATCCCCGCGGGCGGCGGACCGGTCCGGGAGGCGCCACAAGCCTCCCGGACTGCGCGCCTGCCGGCCGCGCGCAGAGCCTGCACGGAGCGTGCATGGCAGTGATCCAACGGCCGCGCCGAGACGCCGATTTGGCCGAAACCCGTCCCCGCCCCGGTCGTTTGATTCCCGCTCCCACCACGGCAGTTGAGGGCGCACGGGGTATTGCGGAGGAGCGCACAGGGGGCGCATTCGCGCCGTGGATGCCGTACCGTGCGCGGGAGTCGACGGTGCCGACGCCGGGGTGACAGGGGCGTGAACAGGGTCGGCAGGGGCGCACTCCGGGGAGCGTGAGCGGCTCTGTCGCACCTCTGCGGCGTGTCCTTCGTGGCAGCATGGTGAACCGTTCGTACGGTGCACTGGTTGTCCACAGCCTGTGGAGGCGTCGATGCGGTGGTTGGTGGGATGGAGCAGCACCGCCGCGGGAGCCGCCGTGTCCGGCTCCGCCGGCGCCACCGGGTACGACGGCGAGACCGTGCACCCGGTGGGCTCCCAGCTCCTGTGGGGCGACCCCGACCCCCTGTGGGCCGTCGGCGACTGGCGCCCCGACGAGGTGCGCGTCGTCAAGGCCGACGACCAGACCCGGATCGCGGTCCTCGGCCTGTGCGGCGCGAGCGACGAACAGCTGCGCGTCGGGCTGCTCGCCGCCCGCGGCGGCGCCCTGCGCCACCTGACCGCCTGGCCCGGCAGCTACACGGCCGTAGTCAAGGTCGGCCGCCGCGTCACCGTCTGCGGCGACCTCGCGGGCGCGCGCCCGGTGTTCCACACCCCCTGGGCGGGCGGCACCGCCTACGCCACCGCCGCGCTGCCGCTCGCCGACCTCATCGAGGCCAACCTCGACTTCGGCCACCTCGCCGCCCTGCTGGCGGCCCCCGACGTCCCCGCCGCGCTGCACGACTCGACGCCGTACGCGGGCGTGCAGCGCATCCCTCCCGGGCACGCGCTCATCCTGCGCGCCGGGGCCCGCGAGATCGCCGGGTACGAGCCCGTCGCCTCCCTCGCGGTCGCCGCGCCCCCGGCCGACCCGGACCGCGCGGTCGACGGTGTGCGCGACGCGCTGATCGAAGCGGTACGCGCACGTATGGCCGCGCCGCGCCACGTGCCCGACCTCGACCCAGGCCCGGTGCCCGGGATGGGGCCCGCCGAACGCCGCGCCGCCCGCGGCATGCCGGTGCCCGGCATCGGCGCCGACCTCTCCGGCGGTCCCGCCTCGAGCACGCTCGCGCTGCTCGCCGCCGGGCTGCCCGGGATGCCGGGCACGCTCCTCGGACACGGGACGGGCGCGGGCGAGCGGCTGCTGGCGGTCACCTTCAACGACCTCGCCGTCCCCGGCCGCGAGGCCGAACTGGAGAGGGCCGGCGTCCTCGCGGCCAACCCGCGGCTGCACCACGTCGTCGTCACGGGCGGGGAGGAGGAGCTGCCGTACGCCGCTCTGGACGGGCCGCTGACGGACGAGCCGGGACCCGCCCTCGTGACGGCCGCCCGGCATCGCGCCCGGCTCGCCTCGGGCAGCGCGGACCACTTCATCGGGTACGGCGCGCGGCAGGTGCTCGACGCCCATCCGGCGCGCCTGGCCGACCTGCTGATGGACCGCAAGCGGCGCCATCTGGTGCGGCCGGTGGCCGCGCTGGCGAAGGCGGACGGGTCGGTGCTGGTGCCCGCGCGCGTGTACGGCGCGGCGCGGCGGCTCGCCCGCACGCCCTACCGCACGGGGCTGGAGGTCCTCGCCGCGCGCCTGATGGACCGGCGGCTCGACGAACCCCAGGGGGCCGTGGGGGCGTCCCTCGCGGCGCTCACCTGGGCCAGACCCGGGCCCGCGGCGCGCTGGCTGACCGGGGAGGCGCTGGCTGAAGTATCGGTTCGCCTGCAGGGGGCCACGCACCGGTCCGGGGTGGGGCCGGGGCAGCGTCCGGGGGACTATCGCGCGCGTGCGGCGCTGGCCCGGCACGCGGCGGACCTGCGGGTGCTGGAGCAGGCGGCGGAGATCCGCAGCCAGCGGCTGCACGCACCGTTCCTCGACAACCAGGTCGTGCGGGCGTGCCGGGCGCTCCCGGAGACGCTGCGGGTGCAGCCGGGGGCGCGGGCGGAGATTCTGCGTACGGTGCTCAAGGGGGCGGGGGTGACGGAGCTGCCGCCCGGGTGGGGGACGCCGTCCCACGCGCCGGCCGCGGCGGCGGCGCGGGCGGGGCTGAGGGTTTCCCGTGAGCCGCTCATGGAGCTGTTCGACTCTCCGCTGCTCGCGGAGGCGGGGCTGATCGAGGCGCGGGTCGTGCGGGAGGCCCTGCGGGGGGCGGTGGCGGGTGAGCCTCTGCCCCTCGACGGGCTGGCCGACCTGATCTCGCTCGAACTGTGGCTCCGGCGGCTGCTGTCGCGGCGCGGCACGTGCTGGACGGGGACGCCGGCGCGGGCGCGGGCGGTCCCGGGGGGGATCGTGCGGCCTCGGGGGGCGGTGGAGCCGGTGCGGGGGATCGGGAGCGGGCGGGGGTAGGCCTTGCTCGGCCTGCGGTGCGTTGTCGCTCTGCGGGTGCGTTGTGGCTGGTCGCGCCGTTCCCCGCGCCCCTTTTTTGCCTGCGGCGGCCCGTGGCGGTCGCGTCGTGGCGTGCGTGCGTTGCCTGCGGCCGGTGGGTGAGTCGGGGACGGGGCGGGGGTGTCCGTCCTCGGTCCGGCCGCCCGTCACTTGAGACGGCACCGTTGCCCGGTGCCGGCCGCTGCGGGCGGACACCCCCACCCCGTCCCCTTACCGCCGTACGCGGGTGCGGCGTCGCGGTGGCGGGCGGCGGGTGCGGCGTCCCGGTGGCGGGCCGCGGGTCGCCGCCCCGCGTAGCTGTGGCGTCCGCAGCGCCGGGCGGTCGCCATGCCGACCCAGCTGCGGCGGTCGTGCCCCTGGGGCGGCACGGGTGGGCGCTGGGGGTCCCCCCTGCTCGAAGAGCTTGGGGGAGGCACCCGCCAACGCCGGTGAGCGCCCCGACCCCCGGCCACCCCAGACGCCGGTGGCATGAAACGCCGGGCGCGTGACCCAAGGTCGCCGGGCGCGGAGCCCACGGCGCGCGCGGGTCCGTAGGCGGGCGCAGACCACAATGGCCCCGTGCGGTACAGAATCCTTGGCGTTGCCCAAGTGGACGATGGAGACGGCCGAGCAGTCAGGCTCGGCGGCAGCCGGCTGCGGGCTGTGCTCACCGCGCTCGCCCTGCGGCCCGGCCGCGTCACCGCACCCGGCGCCCTCATCGACGAGGTCTGGGGGGACGCCCCGCCGCAGGACGCTCCCGCCGCCCTGCAAGCGCTCGTCGGGCGCCTGCGCCGCGCCCTCGGCAAGGACGCCGTCGTATCGGACCCCGGTGGCTATCGCCTCATCGCCACCGACGACGACGTCGACCTGTACGTCTTCGAGCGGCTCGTCGGCGACGGCACCCGCGCCCTGGACAGCGATGACGCCCGCACCGCCGCCCGCCTCCTCGACGACGCCCTCGCGCTGTGGCGCGGGCCCGCACTCGCCGACCTCCCCGACCGCACCGCCGCCGCCCGCCCGGAGGCCCTGCGCCGGGAGGCGATCCGCGCCCGGGCCGAGGCCCGGCTGCTGCTCGGCCGTGCCGCCGACGCCGTACCGGAGCTGAGGGAACTCACCACCGCGCATCCGTACGACGAGCCGCTGCACGCCCTGCTCATCCGCGCCCTGCGCGACACGGGCCGCACCGCCGACGCGCTCGCCGCGTACGAGTCCGCCCGCCGCACCCTCGCCGACGGCCTCGGCACCGACCCGTGTCCGGAACTGCGCTCCGTGCACGCGGAATTGCTCCACCCGGATGCGGCCGCCCCGGCACCACCGCCCCGCCGGACCGGCAATCTGCGGCCCCGGCTGACGAGTTTCGTCGGGCGGGAACCCGAGCTCGCCGCCATCCGTTCCGAATTGCACAGGGCCCGTCTGGTCACGCTCACCGGACCCGGCGGATCCGGGAAGACCCGCCTCGCCGAGGAGGCCGCCGCCGGCCTCCCCCAGGCGTGGCTGGTCGAGCTGGCGCCGCTCGACCGGCCGGAGGCGGTGCCGGACGCGGTGGTCAGCGCGCTCGGTCTGCGCGAGACCGTGCTGATGACCAACGAGTCGGCGCCCTGGCAGGACGACCCCGTCGCCCTGCTCGTCGAGCACTGCGCCCCGCGCAGCGAGCTGCTGATCCTTGACAACTGCGAACATGTCATCGGCGCGGCCGCCGACCTCGCCGAGACGCTCCTGACCCGCTGCCCCGGGCTCACGATCCTCGCCACCAGCCGTGAACCCCTGGGTGTCCCCGGCGAGTCCGTGCGCCCCGTCGAGCCCCTCCTCCCCGACCAGGCGCGCCGCCTGTTCACCGAGCGCGCCACCGCCGTCCGCCCCGACGCCGCCGGCGCGCTCGGGGACACGGAGGCCGTCACGGAGATCTGCCGGCGCCTGGACGGGCTGCCGCTCGCCATCGAGCTGGCGGCCGCCCGGCTGCGCCTGCTGACCCCCCGGCAGATCGCCGACCGGCTAGACGACCGCTTCCGTCTGCTCACCTCCGGCAGCCGCACGGTCCTGCCCCGCCAGCAGACGCTGCGCGCGGTCGTCGACTGGTCCTGGGACCTGCTCGACGAGCAGGAGCGGACGGTGCTGCGCGAGGTGTCCGTGTTCGCGGGCGGCTGGGACCTCGCGGCGGCCGAGGCCGTGTGCTCCGGCCCGGCCACGGAGCTGATCGGGGCGCTCGTCGACAAGTCCCTCGTCGTCGCGACCCCGGACGAGCGGGAGGGCTCCGGCGGTATGCGCTACCGCATGCTGGAGACCATCCACGAGTACGCCGCGGAGCGCGCCGCCGAGGACCCCGTGCTGCGCACGGAGGCCGAGCGGCGGCATCGCGCCTGGGCGCGCGCCCTGGTGGAGGAGGCCGATTCCCGGCTGCGCTCCGCCGACCAGCTGCGGTGGATCGCCCGTCTGGAGAGCGAACTGGACAACATCCGGGCGGCGCTTGACCGCGCTCTCGCCGAGGGGGAGGAAGCGGAGGCGGCCGCGCTCGTCCTCGCCATGGGGTGGTTCTGGTGGCTGCGCAACTACCGGCAGGAGGGCACCGGCTGGGCCGACCGCGTGCTGCGCCTGGGCGCCGCCAGGGACTCCCTGACCGCGGCCGGCCGGGACGGCGGGGACGCCCTGCGCGCTCAGCTGGCCAGGGTGGATCCGGTGGGCGCTTTTCTCGACGCGCCGGAGGGAGAGTCGCGTCACCCGCTGCACTCGCTGCGGATGGCACTGAGGATGCTCCACCTGTTCCTCACCGTGGAGTCCGAGGCGGGGCAGCGGCTGCTGCGGGACGAGCGGTTCGAGGACTACCTCGCGCGCGTGCGGGGCGCGTTCGAGGGCGGTGGTCCGCAGGCGGCCCGGCTGCCGGGCCTGGTGTGGCCGATCACCCTGTTCCATCTGGGCAGCCGCGACGACGTACGGCCCGCCCTGGACACGGCGGTCGCCAACTGCCGGGCGTACGGCGGTGACTGGGAGCTCGGTGTGGCCCTGATGTTCCGTGCCCACACCGTCGTCGACTCCTCCGGCGGCCTGGCCGGTCTGGATCAGGACCTCGCCGAGCTGCGCACGCTCAGCCGGCGCGCGGGCGACCGCTGGATGCGGGCCCAGGTGTGCAGCGCGGCCGGCGAGGCGGCCATGGCGCGCGGCCGGTTCGCCGAGGCCAGGGCGGAGTACGAGGAGGCGCTGCGGCTGGCCCGCGAGGTCGGGGCGCTCGCCGAGTCGCCGTTCCTGCTGGCGCGGCTCGCCGAGATCGCCTACCGCTCCGGCGACCGGGCGGCGACCCTGCGCGCGCTGGACGAGGCGGGCGAGGCGGCGGACCGGTACGCGGTGGTGGACTCCCGCTCCTTCATCCTGCTGCTGCGGGCGCAGCTCGCCCTGGACGACGGGGACCTCCCCGCCGCGCGTGAGCTGTGGCAGAGGGCCGGCGCGGAGATCGGCAACGGCACTCCGCCCCCGCAGTTCCTGGCCGTGCTGCAGGCGGTCGGCGCCCTGATCACGGCCGCGGAGTCCGGCCCCGAGCACGGGCTGCCGATGCTCGCCGAGGCGATGCGGGAGGCCCTGGCGGCGCACTGCTCGGAGGTGGTCATCTCCTCGCTGGCCGACATGGCCGCCGATCTGCTGGCGCGGCTCGGCGATCTGCCGCGTGCGCTGGGGTTGCTGGCGGCCTCCGACGCCTGGCGCGACGGCCGGCCGCGCCCGCAGCCGGAGCGCGCGACCGCCGGCCGGGTCGAGGACGCGGCCCGCGCGGGACTCTCCGCCGCCGTGTACGCCGCCGAGCGGGCGCGCGGTGCGGCTCTCACCGCCGACGAGGCCCTGGAAGCGCTGGAGGCCGCCGTGGCCCACTTCCCGGCGGGGGCCCGTTCTACCCGCAGCTGAACTTCGACTCGGCCCAGTCCGCGACCGCCAGGCTGTCGAAGTGGCTGTGCGGCTCGACGACCAGGGTCACGGTCTTGCGGCCGGTCAGGTCCACATGGACGGGTACGGCGCTGTCGCCGCCCTTGATCCTGCCGGACCGCCACAGCCGCACCCCGTCGGCGTAGACGGAGAAGTAGACCTTGCCGAGCTTCAGGGTCATGTCGTCGACGCCGACGAGGGCGTCGTAGGCGGTGCAGGAGCGGTTCAGGTCGATGGTGACGGAGGAGTCGCCGTGCACGCTCACCCCGCGGTCGTACTGTTTGCCGCCGATCGACAGGCCGTGGCGCTGCCACACCCAGCTGCTGCCGGCGAGGCGCATCTCGGGCCCGGTGCCGTCACCGGCGATGTCGTAGGACAGCTCGTTCCACTCGTAGACGGCCGGAGCCGGCGGTGGGGGCGGGGTCGGTGTCGGGGTGGGGGTCGGCGTCGGCCTGGGGCGGGGCGCGGGCTTCGGCTTGGGCCGGGGGCTCGGGGTGGGGCTGGGTGTCGGCGTCGGGGACGGGGCGGGGGTCCGTTCGGCGACCACCGGCTGCGGTGCGGGCCTGGGCCGGGGAGGCGGGGTCGGGGTGTGCGGCTGCGGCCGTACGACGGGTGTGGACACGGGCGGTGGCGCCGCCGCGGGCTTCCTCGCCGGGCTGTCGTCGCCGACGAGGGCGAGCGCCACCGCCGCGGCGGCGACCGCCACCACACCGGCGGCGATGCCGGCCTTCACCGGCGCGCCCAGCCCCTCCGCGGCCGCCGCACCGCCGGCCGAGCCGGAGGAGCCGCCGCTCGCCGCCGCAGCCGTGCCCGCGGCGCCGGCCGCACCCGCTCCGGCGCCCCCGGCGACGAGTCCCAGCGCCTTGGCGTACCCGGCGGCACCGAACCAGCCGATGACGGCGACCGGGACCACGGCGGGGATGCCGCCGGCGACTTCCTCGACCTGGCTGGCGGCCAGCCGGCACTTGGCGCACTCCTCGAGGTGCTTGCGCAGACCCCGTTCGGCGCGGGTGCGCAGCTTGCGCCGGGCGTAGCTGCCGAGCTGGTCGGCGTAGCGGGCACATTCCTCGTCGCCGGCCAGGGCGGTGGAGACATGGGCCTGGAGGTAGGCCTGCTTCAGGCCCTCCCGGGCGCGGCTGGCCAGCACACGCGTGCCGTTGGCGTCCAGACCGAACAGGACGGCGACCTCGCTCGGCGACTCGTCCTCGATCTCGGTGTGCCACAGGACGGCCTGCCAGCGCTCGGGCAGCGAACGGAACGCCTGCATGGCCATGGACTGCTCGGCCTCGTGCATGGCGCGCACATCGGCGCCGAGGTCCAGCGTGTCGTCGTCGGCCACTTCCGCGGAACGGGCGGCCTGCTGGGCGAAGGCGGCGAAGTCGTCGACGAGTTGTTCCCGCTTGGCCGACTGGATCCAGTGCGCGGCGACGCGGCGCACGGAGGTGAGCAGATAGGCGCGGACGGCGTGTTCGGGGCCGGAGCCGCCGCGCACGGCCTGCAGCATGCGCGCGAAGACCTCCGCGGTGAGGTCGTCGGCGGTGTGCGCGTCGCGGCAGCAGGTGCGGGCGTAGCGGCGGACGGCGTCGGCGTGCCGGCGGTACAGCTCCTCGTAGGCCGAGTCGTCGCCGGAGCGCATCCGCTGGATGAGGTCGGCGTCGGACGGGGGCAGCGGGCGCGGCGGCGGCAGCACGCTGCCCTCGCGCCACTCCCGCTGGGCCGGAACGCCCTCGGCGGGGGCACTGTGCGGCACTGGAGCCCGCTTGCTCTGGGGTGGTACCTGCGGTGCGGCCGGGCCGCCGGCTTGCGCGTCCTCGCCGTCGAGTGACTCGTCCCACCCGTCAACGCTCATCGCGGAACGCCCCCGCCGCCTGCCCACCCAGTCCCGAACACCGGGTCAGCGTGCCATATCGGGTTTCGGCCGTGGCCCGGCAGTGCGCGGCAACCACTCGTCCGGGCGGACTTGGCGCATGGCGGTACTGAACGTCACTCGTTCGGGGAAGGCTCAACGAACGCCGTTGACACAGGGCTTGCGCGGGGTGGGCGCGCCAGTGGCCCGGCGTGCCCACCCCGGCGGCCTAGACGGGACGCGAGCGCAGCCCCTCCAGCAGGATGTCCAGCAGCCGTGCCGAGGCCGCCGCCTGCTGTGCCGCGTCCGGCAGCGACGGCGCCGCCGTGGCGATCACCAGCAGCACGTCCGACACGGACACGTCGGGCCGCAGTTCGCCCGCCGCGCGGGCCCGCTCCACGAGCCGGCCCACGACCTCCAGCAGCGCCGAGGCACCGGCGTCGTCCTCCATGCCCTGATCCGGCACCAGCCGCAGCTCACCGGCGCCCGGCTGCGACCGCTGCTGCGGCACCCGCGCCTCGTCGGGCACCACACCGGCGCCCGCCGCGAGCACCTGCTCCTCGGCCACCTTGACCCGCAGCACGTGCGGCGGCAGCAGCCGCCCGGCACCGGAAGCGACCGACGTGCGCAGGAAACGCGACAGCGCCGACCACGGCTCGTCCTCCTGGCCGAGCGCCGTACGCGCCTGCTCGGTCAGCCGGGCCGTCTCCTCCGCGGCGATCCGCCGCACCAGCACGTCCTTGCTCGGAAAGCGCCGGTAGACCGTGCCGACGCCGACCCGTGCCCGCCGCGCCACGTCCTCCATCGGCGCGCCGTACCCCAGCTCGCCGAAGACCTCGCGCGCCGCCCGCAGTACATGCTCCAGATTGCGCTGGGCGTCCACCCGCAGCGGCGTGGTCCGTGCCGATTCCCCGCGCCCGTGGCCCCCCGCGCTCACCGGCCCACCGGCGGCCAGAGCGGATGCGGACGACCAGTGAGAGTCCTGAATGTGCATGAATGATCCCCCGGTAATGACGTCTCCCCCCGGAGACTCCCCTAGATACGCGCCGGGGCGCGCGGACAAGCATCGCGTGCCCGGGCCCGGCCGTGCGATACCTCTCGGGCCCGATGAGCGCCTCCCCCAGGACACCCCGTCGTGACACGAACATAGTTGAGAGGGAGTCAATTCAGAAGGGGCAGGTTCCGCACGGAGCGCCCCCCGATCGGAGTACGGGCCGCATACGTCCCGAAAACACCCCCCGGCGCACCCCGGCGCACACCTGCTGACCTGCGCAGCTGCCCCCGAGTCCGACGTTTCGGCCATGCCTGGGCATCCCCGGCTCCCGGTCACACAAATCGCCGGGGCTGTGGACAAACGGCAGCGCCGGGTGCGTCATGGGATGGTGAAGGAACGTGCGCGCATTCTCGTTGTCGGCGGCGGCTACGTCGGGATGTACACGGCCCTGCGCCTGCAGAAGCAGCTCAGAGGGGAGCTGCGACAAGGCGCGGTCGAGATCACGATCGTCACGCCCGACCCGTACATGACGTATCAGCCGTTCCTGCCCGAGGCCGCGGCCGGAGCGATCTCCCCACGGCACGTCGTCGTGCCGCTGCGCCGCTTCCTGCCCGACTGCCGGATCGTCATCGGCGAGGTCACCGCCGTCGACCACGCCGAGCGCACCGCCACGGTCGCCACCCTGGCCACCGAGGAGAAGGGCACACCCCCGGAGCATCTGGGGTACGACGAACTCGTCCTCGCCCCCGGCTCCGTCTCGCGCACGCTGCCCGTACCCGGTCTCGCCGAGCACGGCATCGGCTTCAAGACCGTGGAGGAGGCCATCGGCCTGCGCAACCACGTCATCGAGCAGATGGACATCGCCTCCTCCACCCGCGACCCCGCGATCCGCGACGCCGCCCTCACCTTCGTCTTCGTCGGCGGCGGCTTCGCCGGCGTGGAGGCCCTCGGCGAACTGGAGGACATGGCCCGCTACGCCGCGCGCTACTACCACAACGTCCGCGCCGAGGACATGAAGTGGATCCTGGTCGAGGCCTCCGACCGGATCCTGCCCGAGGTCGGCCCCGAGATGGGCCGCTACGCCGTCACCGAGCTGCGCCGCCGCAACATCGACGTCCGCCTGAACACCCGCCTGGAGTCCTGCGTGGACCGCGTCGCCGTCCTCAGCGACGGCGCCCGCTTCCCGACCCGGACGGTCGTGTGGACGGCCGGCGTCAAACCCCATCCGGTGCTCGCCGCCACCGACCTGCCGCTGACCGCGCGCGGCCGGCTCAAGTGCACCCCCGAACTGACCGTCGACGGCGCCCCGCACGCGTGGAGCGCCGGCGACGCCGCCGCCGTCCCCGACGTCACCGCCGAGGAAACCGGCACCGAGACCGCCCCCAACGCCCAGCACGCCGTACGCCAGGCCGCGGTCCTCGCCGACAACATCGTCCGCTCCCTGCGCGGCGAACCCCTGCGGACGTACGAGCACAAGTACGTCGGCTCGGTCGCCTCCCTCGGCTTCCACAAAGGCGTCGCACACGTCTACGGGCGCAAACTCAAGGGCTACCCCGCCTGGTTCATGCACCGCGCCTACCACCTCAGCCGCGTGCCCACCTTCAATCGCAAGGCGCGCGTGCTGGCCGAATGGACCCTGTCCGGGCTGTTCAAACGGGAGATCGTCTCCCTCGGCTCACTCGAACATCCCCGCGCGGAGTTCGAACTGGCCGCCGGTGGAAAGCCTTCCGACCATCCGAAGAACGACCCGAAGGGGTCCAACTAGCCGGACCCAGGAACTCCCGCGGCCACCGAGGCGTCTGACGGATGTCGGCCCGGACGGCCACCCTGCAAGACTGATCACCGAGCCCGGGCGGGCCGCCACCCGTCCGCGAACTCAATGCGAGGCTGTCCCCAAGTGCTGCATGTCCCGGGTGCTGCAACAATGTGCGGCCACCGCCGCCCGGCCCCGAGAGCCCAGGCCGGGCCCCGGAGCCGGCCGACGACGACTACACGAGGCAAGGATTCGTGAACTTCACGCGCTGGAGCGCCCGGCTCCCCGGAACGCAGCGCCGCGCCGCCGCGCGGACCGACGCCACGACCACCGCGGACCGGCGGGGCGACGGCTCCGTCCCCGCGGCCCGCGCCGAGCAGCCCGCCGACGGGACGACGCCCGCCGCCGACGTCCCCGCCGTCGACGGCCTGTCCGTGCGCGCGGTCCTCGACCGCGTCCCGGCCCTGGTCGCCCTCGTCCACGGCCCCGACCACCGCCTCGCCCACGTCAACGACGCCTACAGCGCGGCCTTCGGCCCCCGCCCCGCCGGCGCCCCCGCCGCCGACGCCCTGCCCGAGCTGAAGGAACTCGGCCTGCTCCCCCTGCTCGACCAGGTCCTGCGCAGCGGCCGCCCTCGCACCCTGAAGTCCCGCAAGGCCCCCGACGGCCGCTCCTACACCTTCACCTGCACCCCCGTCACCGAGGGCGACGGGGGCGGCCCCGGAGTGCTCGTCTTCGCCACGGACGTCACCGACCACGCCGAGGCCGCCGAACGCCTGCGCGCCAGCGAACGCCGTCAGCGCGAAACCGCGGTCACCCTCCAGCGCTCCCTGCTCCCGCAGGAACTCGAGGAACCCGACGACCTGCGCATCGCCGCCACCTACCACCCCGGCGGCACCGAGGCCGCCGTCGGCGGCGACTGGTACGACGTGATCACCCTCGGCGGCGGCCGCACCGCCCTCGTCATCGGCGACGTCATGGGCCGCGGTGTGCGCGCCGCCGCCGTCATGGGCCAGCTGCGCACCGCGGTACGCGCCTACGCCCGCCTCGACCTGCCGCCGCACGAGGTGCTCCAGCTCCTCGACGGCCTGGCCACCGAGATCGACGCCAACCAGATCGCCACCTGCGTCTACGCCGTCCACGACCCCAACGAGGGCCGGCTGATGTACGCCTCCGCGGGCCATCTGCCGATCCTCGTGCGCGACGAGAGCGGCACCGTGCACCGCGCCGACGAACCCACCGGCCCGCCGCTCGGCACCGGCGGCTGGATGCACACCTCCGGTTCCATCCCGCTCACCCCCGGCTCCACCGCCGTCCTCTACACCGACGGCCTCGTCGAACGCCGCGACGAGGACCTCGACGAGGGCATCGCCGCCCTGGAGCGCGCCCTGGCCGGCGCCACCGGCACCCCCCAGGTCGTCTGCGACCGCCTGGTGCGCTCCGCCGGCGTCACCGCCGACCACGCCGACGACGTCGCTGTGCTGGTCCTCCAGCACCCCGCGCGCACCGGCCCCGCCGGCGAACTGTTCCGCAACGCGGCCCTGGAACTCCTCGGCGGTATCGAGGCGGCTCCCCGCGCGCGTGCCTTTGCCTCCGGTGTCCTCACCAGCTGGCGCTTCCCGCCCGAGCTGCACGACCTCGGCGTCCTGGCCGCCAGCGAACTGGTCGCCAACTCCCTCCAGCACGGCACGCCGCCGATGAAGCTGCGCCTGCGCCGCACCGACCGCCGGCTGATCGTCGAGGTCACCGACGGCGACGACCACCTGCCCCGGCGCCGCCGCGCCGAACCGGCCGACGAGTCGGGCCGGGGCATCGCCATCGTCGCCACCATCGCCTCCAACTGGGGGTGCAGACGCACCCCCGGCGGAGGCAAGGCGGTGTGGTGCGAGTTCGCCCTGCCGAAGACGTAAGACCGGCGGGCACGGCAGTCGTGCGCGCGCTTACGCGTCCGCGGTCACCGCGTCGGCCGGCGCGCCACCGCGCTGGACCACCCGGCTGCGGGCCCGCCACGGCTGGTCCTGCACCTCGGTGAGCCGCCTCCCCAGCCGTATCGCCAGCACGCTGATCGCCAGCGAGAACAGCAGGAAGGTCACGATGTACGGCGCGTGCAACGCGGCCCCCATGGGACCGCCCACCGCCGGACCGACGGCCAGGGCGAGCTGCTTGACCAGGGCGAACGCGGAGTTGTACTGCCCGGCCAGCCCGCTCGGCGCCAGATCGGCGACCAGCGGCGCCACCGTCGGCGACAGCATCGCCTCACCCAGCCCGAACAGCGCGTACGTCGAGACGAAAGCAGCCGTCGCCATCTCCTGGCTGCCGTGCCCCAGCCCCGCGTACCCGGCCGCGACCCACGCCACGGCCCAGATCAGCCCCACGGCCGCGATCACCCGGGAACGCCGGCGACGCTCGACGAACTTCAGCACGGCGAACTGCGCCACCACGATCATCGCGGTGTTCGCGGCCAGCGCCGTCCCCAGCGCGGACGTCGATATCCCGGCGGCCTCGACGCCGTAGGCGCTCAGGCCGGACTCGAACTGCCCGTAGCAGGCGAAGAACAGCACGAAGCCCAGCACGCACAACTGCACCATGGCCCGGTTGCCCAGCAGCTGCTTCCAGCTGCCCCCGGCCGAAGCCGGCGCGTCCTCGATCTTCGGCGCGTGCGGTATCCGTACCGTCGCCATCACCACGACCAGCGACAGGAACACCGCCGCCTCGATCGCGAACAGCAGCGTGAACGACGACACGTGCGAGGTGTCCACCAGATGCCCGCCGATGAGCCCGCCGATACCGAGCCCCAGGTTCTGCAGGAAGAACTGCATCGCGAACGCCCGGGACCGGGTCTCCGTGGTCGAGCAGTCCACGATCATCGTCGCCAGCGCCGGCTGCATGACGGCCTGCCCGGCCCCCAGCGCCGCCGCCGACAGCAGTACGGCGGCCGACGTGCTCGCCAGCCCCAGGCTCAGCGCTCCCAGCGCGGCGGTGACCAGGGCGGCGAGCAGGACCGGCAGGGGGCCGCGCCGCACGATCGCCCGACCGGCGAACGGCAGCACGATCAGCGCGGCCACGGCGAACACGGCGAGAACCAGCCCCGCCGTCATGGCCCCGAGGCCCCGCACCTGCGCCACATAGACGTACAGGTAGGGGACCGTGAAGCCGAGCCCGAACGCGCTGAGTGCGTTGCCCACGTGGATCCGGCGCATCGCTGCGCCCTTCTCCCTGGTCACGTTCACCTCTCTCACTAGTTAGGAGTGAAGACTTCGAAAGTAAAGTTCGAAGCTAAAGAGTACACAGCGAAGGACTTCAAGGCAAAGGACGGGCGTGCCATACTGCGGCCATGGGCGACACCCCCGGCACGCTCGGCGCCGAGCCGACCATCGAAGAGCAGATCGCGGCCTACCAGCGCGAGTTCCAGGACCTCGACCCCCAGGTCGAGAAGATCGTCTCGGCGCTCTCCCGGCTCAACCGCCGTATGAACGTCGCCTACGGGCGGCAGACCGCCGAGCTCGGCATCAGCAACGCCGAGTGGGAGGTCCTCAAGGCCCTCGTCCTGTCCGGCGCCCCCTATCGCATGGGCCCCAGCGAACTGGCCAAGCGACTCGGCCTCACGCCGGCCGCCATGACCCACCGCATCGACCGCATGGTCGCCGAGGGTCTGGTCACCCGGGAACGCGACGAGTCCAACCGGGTCCGCGTGATCGTGGAGCTGACTCCCGAGGGCCGGGAGAAGTGGCTGGAGGCGATGCGCCTCGCGTCCGTGTTCGAGGAGGAGCTCCTCCAGGACCTCACGCCCGCGGAACGGACGGTCCTCGACGAGGTGCTGACCCGCCTGCTGCGCCGCGTGGAGCACGCCCAGCCGGACGCCGGCGGTCGGCTCACCGACCTCGACTAAAGAGGTTGACAGGGGCGCTTGACAGCCCCCTCCTCGATCCGTAGAGTTCTTCGGGTTGCCGCGGGGCCGTAACGGTTCTGCGACGGCATCTCCCGCCGCCTCGAGCGGCACCTCACACCATCAGCACGATCTCCCAACGGGATTGATTTCGGCTTGCCCGAATTCAATTCGAATAGGGACTCGGCGGCCCGATTGGGAATCGCCGGAAGGATCCGCTAAGGTTTGAGACGTCGGAACGGCCCAACAGCCGGGAAGGCAAACCCCGCTGACCGGGGATCAGACGCCGAAAGGATCTGATAGAGTCGGAACCGCCGGAAAGGGGAACGCGAGAGCGGAAACCTGGAAAGCACCGAGGAAATCGGGTCGAGAAAAGATCTGATAGAGTCGGAAACGCAAGACCGAAGGGAAGCCCGGAGGAAAGCCCGAGAGGGTGAGTACAAAGGAAGCGACCGTTCCTTGAGAACTCAAC
>NZ_JBVJPV010000008.1:0-131951 GCF_055609245.1 Streptomyces sp. NPDC036813
GAACGGACCTATCCAGGAGGGCTCCGACGCCGTGATCACACCAGCCACGGCAAGATCATCTCACCTCTGGCCAGCAGTTACGGGACAACCTCTAGGACGCGTTCTTGGCGATGAGGTGGTTTCCGAGGATCAGGTAGTCGATCTCGGTGCCCATGAAGCAGTTCAGGGCGTCGGTGGGCGTGCAGACGATGGGCTCGCCGGCGACGTTGAACGAGGTGTTGATCAGGCAGGGAGTGCCGGTCAGTTCGGTGAACCTCCGCAGCAGCGCCGTCAGTCGTGGGGTTCCCTCGTCCGTCAGGGTCTGGATCCGGGAGGTGCCGTCCACGTGTACGGCGCCGGGGATGCGGTCCTTGTACGCGTCGCGGACGGGGAAGACGAACGTCATGTACGGGGAGCTGGTCTTGCGCCCCATGTCGAAGATCTCCGGTGCCTGCTCTTCGAGTACCAGGGGAGCGAACGGGCGGAAGGGTTCACGGTGCTTGACCCGGGTGTTGATGATGTCCTTGATGTCGGGGAAGCCGGGGTTGGCGAGGATGCTGCGATGTCCGAGCGCTCGTGGCCCGTGCTCGACGCGGCCTTCGAACCAGCCGATGACGACCTTCTTCGTCAGCAGCTGCGCCACCTGCTCGACGACCTCGTCATCGTCCAGACGCGATACGACGACCCGGCCGGTGAATCCCTCGAGGGCCTTCTCGATCGCGGCGTCGTCGTAGGCCGGGCCGAGGTAGGGGGTGACGGGTGCGGCGGCCGCGAGGACGCTCGCGGGGTCGGTGTCGGGGTGGTTGAGCCAGGCATGGGCCGCCGCTCCGATGGTGATGCCGGTGTCGGAGGCGCCGAAGCTGACCTGCATGTCCGCGAAGCGCGAGCCTTCG
Source organism: Streptomyces sp. NPDC036813 (assembly GCF_055609245.1). Lineage (NCBI taxonomy): Bacteria > Bacillati > Actinomycetota > Actinomycetes > Kitasatosporales > Streptomycetaceae > Streptomyces > Streptomyces sp. NPDC036813. The sequence continues at coordinate 873 of NZ_JBVJPV010000008.1, forward strand.
AACAGCGGGGTGTTGTTGAGGCAGTTCAGGGCGACGCCGCCTTCGAACAGCAGCTGGTCGAGGTCCGTCCTCTTCTCCAGGTGGCGGACCTGGTGGGCGGTGGCCACGTTCAGCATCTGCTGCGCGGCGGCGGCGACGCGGGCCTTGTACTCCAGGGTGTCCTCGAAGGGTCCGAAGTACGCCTCGAACAGCGCGTCGTGACTGCGCGGGTTGTCGGTCTGCAGGGGTGCGGTGAAGGTGTAGCGGCCGTCGTCGTGCAGCCTCAGCAGCCGGTCGATGAACGGGTTCGGGGTCGGCGGGGCGGTGTACCCGGCCAGGCCCATCACCTTGTACTCGTCGTTGTTGGGGACGAAGCCGAGGAAGCGGGTGATGGCCGAGAACAGCGTGCCCATGGAGTACTCGGACCCGGTGACGGTGTCCTCGAAGACGGTGATCCGGCCGTCGCGGATCTCGCCGGTCAGGGTCGAGAAGCGTTCTGCGCGGCCGTCGCTGACGAGGAACGCGGAGTCCTTCATGCCGGCGAGGTAGTAGCCGGTCGTGGCGTGGGCCAGGTGGTGCGGGACGAAGCGGACCTTGGCCCGGTCCGGACGGTGTCCGGTGCGGGCTTCGAAGTCCGCGAGGATCGCTTCGGGGCTGACGATCTGGTCGAACAGGTCGGCCATGTCGGCCATGAGGTTCGTCTTCGCGGCCTGCGGCATCGGCGCGGCGCGGATGCCGTCCAGGATCTCGTTCAGAACCTGGGTGGACCAGTTCCACGGGAAGGCGAACAGGTCGACGTCGTCGAACGTGATCCCGGCTTCCTCCAGGCACCAGGCGATCGCGTTCTCGGGGAAGTCGGTGGTCTTCTTCTCCCGGTTGAGGCGTTCCTCCTCCACCGCCGCGACCAGGCGGCCGTCCATCAGGAGTGCGGCGGCGGCGTCGTGGCCCAAGAGGTAATGCTTGTTGATGCCGGTCGCACCGAGGCGTTCGGAGAAGAACTCCGATACCCGACTGAAACCATTACATCCAAGAACAATCACGGCATTCTTTCCGGTTATGGGGCTACTTGGCGATCAGCAGATCGCGGAGCTTTTCTCCGGCCGCGGGCGCCTGGCACAGGCCGGCGCCGGTGAAGCCGGCCGCGTACAGGAAGCGGCGGGTGGGGTGTCCGCCGATGAAGGCGGCGTTGCCGGGGCTGGCGTCGAAGTCGCCGCTCCACGCGCGATGCAGGCCGATGCCGTCCAAGGCGGGGAACAGGGTGCCTAGATGGCCGGCGATGCGGCCGAGCCAGGCTTCGCGTGCTTCACCGGCCTCGGGCGCGCCCATGGCGAGAAGGATGCGGTCCTTCCATGAGCGGATCCGCAGGCCCGATGCGGCGTGCATCGTCATGGGCATCTCGCGCTGCGGGGAGGGCGGGACGTCGGTGAACAGCATCTCGATGGCGTGGGGCGTCAGCGGCAGGTCGACCGATGCCATGGACGCCACCTGGCCGGACCAGGGCCCGGCCGTGCACACGATGCTGTCCGCCTTGATGCTGCCCTGCGGGGTGTGGACGGTGTTGTCGTCGTCGATGCCGGTGACCGGTGTGTGGGTGAACAGACGGGCACCGTGATTGCGGGCGGCGGCGGCGTAGCCGCGGACGATGTCGAGGCCGTCCACGTGGTACGCCTCGGGGGACCAGGCGGCGGCCAGGACGGCGCGCTCGTTGATCAGCGGGTTCAGTCCGGACGCTTCGCGGGCGCTGATCAGGTCGACCTCGACGCCGGCGTCATGCTGCGCCTGACGGGTGGCCTCGAAGTCGGCGATCTGCTGTTCGTCGGTGAACAGCACCATGAACCCGAGCCGCTTCAGGCCGAGGGGGGCCGCGGTGTCGCGGGCGAAGTCGTGATAGGCGTTCAGGCTGCGCACGGCCCTGCGCCCGGTGTCGGGGTTGCCGGGGAAGTACGTGCGGATCATGCCCGCGGTGTGCGCGGATGCCCCGCCGCCGAGGCTTCCGCGTTCCAGCAGCACGGTGTCCACGCCGGCTTGGGCGAGGTGGTAGGCGGCGGAGGTTCCGATCACTCCCCCGCCGATGACGACGGCGTCAGCGCGGACAGGCAGAGCGCTCAAGGTCTTCCTTCTCCTGTGGTGTGGGTTCAGGCGGCGCGATGAGTGCCGGAGCCGTCATCTCCCGACGACTCCCCGACGACTCCCCGGCGGATCCGCGACGATTCCGCGACGGACTCCGCCGCGGGCAACGCTGTGGGCATCGCTGTGGGCATCGCCGCGGACTCCGCCGCGGGCGTCTCTACGCGCTCTGCCTGACGTCCTGCTGGCGCAGGTGGTCGCCGGTCTCCCACGGGTACAGCTGCAGGTTCCAGCCGCCGAGGCAGTTGATGTAGAGGGCCATCTGGCTGGTGACGGCGTAGAAGTCGGCACGGTCGAGGTCGTCGAGCACGTCGAGGAAGCGCTGCGTGAACGCCCACAGCTTCTCCAGGCCGCAGTAGCCCAGGAATTCGGCGGGGACGCCGACCAGGAGGCGGGTCATGTGCACGAGGGAGTCCATCGGCATGTCCTGGACGGCGGCGCGGACGAGTCCGCCGTAGGCCGCGTAACCCAGGGGCCGCGTCTCGCCGTTCACGAACAGCAGGGTGGGCAGGACGGTCCCGAAGTTGCCCGCCCGGGAGGGGATGATGCCCTGGTGGAGGTCGTCCAGCTCGGCCGGGGGCTCGAGCCAGATCTTCTCGGTCTCGGCGAAGATGTCGGCGATCAGCTGGTCGGCGGCCGGGTTGGTGGCGTGGAGCATCGGGATGCGGTGGCCGCCCGGCTCGCCCGCGCGGCGGACCTCGGCGTGGATCTGCTTCTTCGTGGAGTAGACGGCGTCCCAGATCGCGGCCCCGGCTTCCAGCAGGGCGGGCATGTCCGCCTCACGGATCCGGCCGACGGGGGTGGCGGGCATCGGCTCGGTCAGGGTGCCGTACTTGATGCCCAGGTGCTGCAGTCCGGAGCAGAACACGGTGCCGTCGGGGGCGTCGCGCCGGTCCGGGATACGGGTGGCGTGGGGGGTGTGCAGCAGGGTGGGTATCGGCGCCACGTGATAGAGGTGCTCCCCCGCGATGAGGGCGTGTCCCTGGAGGCTCTGGTAGGGCAGCGAGTTCCACAGGGCGTCGGCGAGAGCCGGATTGCGGTCGTCAAGGTCGGCGGTGACCGTGATGCCGAGGTCGGGCCAGGAGATCTCGATCTGACGTCCAGGCAGCTTCTCGGACAAGGCTTTCCCCGTTCGTTGGTTCGGCTTGTCCGAGGAGTACATCGTCAACAGGCCTGTTTCAGACAGGCGTTGAAAACATGAAACAAGAGCAGCTTGAGACGGGTGGTTCGTGTGTTCCTACAAGAACCACCACTCGCGCGGGTTGGCCTATGGCGTCTTCCCCGAGCTAGCTTGGGCGCGCCTCACTCCGGTCCGGCGTCGCGTCCGGCGTGCGGCCAGGTGAAGGTCTTCAGCGGTGGGGAGCAGGGGCTGTGGGTGCCGATTGGGTGGGGTTGGGGACTGCGGTCGTGGGCGTCGTGGGCACGTTGGGAGCGGCGCTGCTGACGCAGAACCGCGCGGACCGCACCAAGCGCCTGGAGTTACAGGCCGCCGCGGAGCAGAGACGAGAGGAGCGCCGGCACGCCGAGGCACTGCTCCAGGCGGAACAGGCTCAAGCGCGCCGGCGTGAAAGTCTCGAGCTGAGGCGCAGGTGTTACATCGATCTGAACACCGCATCCCGTCAGTACCTGACGTCGATGACCAACTACCTGCACGCACTGCGACAGGAAGTCGACGTCGACGCGTGCCTGGCGCAGCTGGAGACCAGCCGGTCGACCTACCGGGACTGTTACTCGGAAGCCCAGATGATCGCCCCGCGCCGCCCGGTGCTGGACGCGTCCAGCGCTGCCAAGACCCGGCTGAACACCGCGTACGGGCAGATCAGGAAGCTTGGGCCGTCGCTGTCCGGCCGTGCGGACGAGCTCCAGGCACTGGAGGATGAACTGCACCGGGACGTCTGGCCGTACGTGGGGGCACAGAAGGCCGCCATGCGCGCCGACCTGGGCATCGAATCCGTCGACTAGCGCGGGACGCGAGGGTGCCTCGACCCCACGCGAGGGTGCCCCGCCCTCGCGCAACGGTTTTGCCGGATCGGCAAATGTGCTCGTCTTCCCGCCCCTGCCTTCCGGATGATCGGCGGTGAAGCAGCCCGCCCGTATCCGATGCCGCACCGAACGGGCACCGGCACCCACGCCTGAATCCGAACCCGCAACAAAGCACCCGCACCCGCACGGGCCAGGCCGGCCCCGCCCGAGCATCACCCCAGCACCCCCGGAGGAGACCATGGCCCAGCCCCCCTCGTCCCCCACCCACCGCACCGTGCCCTCCCCCGCCGGGCGGATCCACCTCGTCGAGCAGGGCGCCGGTCCCCTCGTGCTGCTCGTTCACGGGTTCCCGGAGTCCTGGTACTCGTGGCGGCGGCAGTTGCCCGCACTGGCCGACGCCGGGTACCGGGCCGTTGCACTCGACGTGCGCGGGTACGGGCGGTCCTCCAAGCCGGACGACCCGAGCGCGTACCGGATGGTCGAGCTCGTCGAGGACAACGTGGCCGTGGTGCGGGCCCTGGGTGAGGAGTCCGCCGTCGTCGTCGGCCACGACTGGGGCGCCACCATCGCCGCGCACTCCGCGCTGCTGCGCCCCGAGGTGTTCCGCGCGGTGGGCATGCTGAGCGTGCCGTACACCCCGCCCGGCGGCCCGCGCCCCCGTGACGTCTTCGCCGCGATGGGCGGGGAGGAGGAGTTCTACGTCTCCTACTTCCAGCAGCCCGGCCGCGCCGAGGCCGAGATCGAACCGGACGTGCGCGGCTGGCTCGCGGGTTTCTACGCCGCCCTGTCCGCCGACACCCTGCCCGCGGCCGGCGCCCCGGACCCGCACTTCGTCGGCAAGGGCGGCACCCTGCGCGACCGTTTCCCGACCGGACGGCTGCCCGGCTGGCTCGACGAGCGGGATCTCGACTTCTACGCCGCCGAGTTCGAACGGACCGGTCTCACCGGAGCCCTCAACCGCTACCGGACCATGGACCGCGACTGGGAGGACCTCGCCGCCCTCCACGGCGCTCCCCTCGCCCAGCCGTCGCTCTTCGCCGGAGGCACCCTGGACGCCTCCACCACCTGGCTGGCCGACGCGATCGACGCCTACCCGGTCACGCTGCCCGGGCTGGTCTCCTCCCATCTCCTCGACGGCTGCGGCCACTGGATCCAGCAGGAGCGCCCCGAGGAGATCAACGAGATCCTCGTCGAGTGGCTGGCCGCCCTCCCCGGGCCGGTCCAGGACCGCTGACCAGCACGCCTCACTAGCATGAGCATGACGTGACGCCGACACCCCGATCGGACAACACCGTGCCCCTGCGCTGCGCCGTGCTCGACGACTTCCAGAACGTGGCCACCGACCTCGCCGACTGGTCACCGCTCGCGGACCGGGTCGAGGTCGTCCCGTTCGACACGCATTTCACCGACGAGGACGTCCTCGCCGCCGCCCTGGCCGACTTCGAGATCGTCGTCACCCTGCGCGAGCGCGTCCCCTTCCCTGCCTCCCTCCTCACCCGCCTGCCCAAGCTGCGCCTGCTGATCGCCTCCGGCATGCGCAACAGCGTCATCGACTACGCCGCGGCCGCCGCGCAGGGCGTCACCGTGTGCGGCACCGCCAGCTCCTCCACCCCGCCCGTCGAACTGACCTGGGCGCTGCTGCTCGGCCTCGCCCGCGGCATCGTCGAGGAGAGCGGCGCCCTGCGCTCGGGCGGCCCCTGGCAGTCCACCGTCGGTGCCGACCTGCACGGCAGCCGGCTCGGACTGCTCGGGCTCGGCAAGATCGGCAGCCGGGTCGCCCGGGTCGGGCTGGCGTTCGGGATGCAGGTCAGCGCCTGGAGCCAGAACCTCACCCAGGAGCGGGCCGACGAGGTCGGGGTGGAGCGCGCCGCGTCCAAGGAGGAGCTGCTGGCCGGCAGCGACTTCGTCTCCGTGCACCTCGCGCTGAGCGAGCGCACCCGCGGCCTGCTCGGCGCCGCCGAGCTCGCCCTCCTCAAGCCGTCCGCCTACCTGATCAACACCTCCCGATCGGCCGTCGTAGACCAGGACGCGCTGCTCGCCGCCCTGCGCGAAGGCCGTATCGCCGGGGCCGGCGTCGATGTCTTCGACGTCGAGCCGCTTCCGCCCGGCCACCCGATGCGCACGGCTCCCCGCCTGCTCGCGACCCCCCACCTGGGCTATGTGTCGCAGGCCAACTTCCGCACGTACTACGGCCAGGCCGTGGAGAACATCGCGGCCTACCTGAACGGCTCCCCCGTACGCGTTCTGCCGTGACCGCGCAGGCTGCCCCAGCGCCTCGTCCCCGTCCGCTCGCCCGCCGTCGCGCCCATCCGCCGGAACCCCCTGTTCAAAAAGGGTGACGCGGACGAATACGCCGTGACCCCGCGTCAGCAGCCGCGTTGAACGGGCAGTGCGGCGGACGATCCGCCGCCGTGCTCACCGATTCAGAAGGAGATGTGATGTCTCGCATCGCGAAGGCGGCTGCCGCCACCCTCGGCACGGGTGCCCTGGTGCTCAGCGGAGCCGGTCTGGCCGTGGCGGACGCGGGGGCCGGTGCCGCCGCGATCGACTCGCCGGGTGTCATCTCGGGCAACGCCGTCCAGGTCCCGGTCGACGTCCCGATCAACCTGTGCGGGAACACCGTCAACATCATCGCCCTGCTCAACCCGGCGTTCGGCAACACCTGCGCCAACGTCAGCGACCACGGCGGCGGCCACGACGACGGCAAGGGCGGCGGCTACGGCAACTGACGTCGCCCCACCCGGCTTCCCCCCGAGTTCTTCGGAACTCCCCGAGAGCCCCGGCACCTCGAGCGCCGGGGCTCTCCCCGTGGGCGCGCCTCACGCGTACCGGTAGATCCGGCTGACGTCCTGCAGCGAGTCCGGCGTGACGTCCCAGGGCGGCAGCTTCTCGTACCGGGCCACGACCCTGCGGTACTGCGCGGTGCCCCGCGCCGGTGGCCGCTCCGGCTGATAGGCCGCGCCGCGGTGCCGCTGCTGCCAGCGTGTCCACTGCAGGTCGATGAAGGCGTGGTGCAGCCAGAAGACCGGGTCGTTGACGGACGCGCCGCCCAGCATCACGCCGCCCACCCAGCGGTGCACCCGGTTGTGGGTGTGCCAGGAGGCGCTGCCGCGGCCGGTGCCCCAGCCCTCCAGCTTGTTGCGGAACCCCCGGGGGGCCGTGGAGTCCCACGGCGAGACGTCGTACACCGGGTCGTTCAGCGCCGCCTCCAGCTCTGTGCGCGTCGGCAGCTCGAGCGGGTCACGGGCCCGGCCCAGGTCCCGGGTGAGGAACCGGCCGTCGGTGACGTTCTCCTTGATCGTCCAGTTGCCCTCGCGGTAGGCGAACGGTCCGGTCGTGACCTGCTGGTCCCAGCTGCGCCCGTTGCCGCCGAGCAGGTCGTCGCTCCACGGCACGGACCGGGCGCTGCGCTGGCGCGTCCAGTCCCAGTACGGCACGGTCACCGAGTCGTCGATCCGGCGCAGCGAGCGTTCCAGCTCCAGCACGAACTTGCGGTGCCAGGGCAGGAAGGACGGCGCCATGTGCGCCGTCCGCAGGCCGTCCTCGCCGTCGGAGGTGTAGTACTCGATGTGCATCCGCACGTAGTCGTCGTACTCGCCGCGCCGTTTGAGTTCCAGCAGCGCGCGGACGAACCGCCGCTTCTCGGTGGCGGTCAGCGTGCTGACGTCCTTACGCGTGTACGCCATGTTCTCCCCCCATGTGGTCACGCCCTGTGTGCTCCCCGTGCCCCCCGGACCCGCCCTGGCCCCCGTGGCTCAGCGGGGTCGCGCGCAGCTGCTGTCCGGGGCCGAGGGCGTCGACCGCGGCCCGGGTCGCCTCCAGCGGTGTCGGATACGACCGGTAGTGGTCGACCATGCTCAGCCAGGTGCCGTCGGCCCGGCGCATCAGGTGCAGCGGGCGTCCGTCGACGGTGACCTGCCACTGGCCGGTGTCGAGGGTGCGCGCACCGGCGACCTTCACGCCCTGGATGCGGCGGCCGCGGTAGGTCTCGTCGAACGCGGTGTCCTCGTCGCCGTCCGCCGCGTGCCGCGGCCACGCGGCCAGTGCCGGGGTGAACGCCAGGGCCACCGCAGGCACGAGCAGTCCGCGCAGCACCTCCCGCCGCGTGCCGTGCACGGGCCCCGGTCTGGCCGGCGCCGCCACGCCCTCGCCGTCCGCCGCCACCTGGCCGACGCTCACGACCATGCTGTGCTCCTCGTCCGCTCCGGGCTGCCGGTGACCTCCGCCTGCCGGCACCGGCAGCTCGCTCCGCTGTGTCGACACCGCTAACCGCCTGGCACCCGCCCGGGTCACCGCTCAGCGCCCATCCGGCTCACACGACACGCGTACGGCACGGCTGCGGGCCCGGGTGGAACGCCTCCACCCGGGCCCGACGTGGCCACACCGCGCGGCAGAGGCCGGGGCCGCAGCGCCCCGGTCCTGCCTGCCCGTTACAGACCGGATCCCAGCCCCAGGGCCGCCTGCGGCACCGTCTGGAGGACCGGCGTGATCACACCCGCCTGCGGCAGCTTCGGCTCCGGGAGGCCGGCCCTGCCGGGGTGGGGCGCGGTGAGCGGGGCGTCCAGGTCCAGGCCCGGGCCGAGCGTGCGCAGGTCGGAGGAGGGCGCGTCCAGGCTGAGGTGGTCGAAGTCGTCGCCGAGCAGGTGCGGCAGCGGAAGGCGCAGGCCGGCGCCGGGCAGTCCGGCCCCGAGCGGCAGCTGCGGCAGCACCCGCTCGGGCAGCAGGCGGCCCTCGACGAACCGCGGCCCCTGGGGCGAGCCGGGCTTCGGCAGCGGCACCTCGCCGCCCACCTGGGGCAGCTCCATGTGCAGGGCCTTCTCCGCACCCTTCAGCGGCACGGGGACGGGGATCGCGTCCACGGCGACGGCGGGGGCTGCGCCGGCCGCGGCGGCCACGCAGGTGAGCACGGCGGCGAGGGTTCCTCGGGTGGTCGACTTCATTTCGGGTACGGGCCCTTTCACGAGTTTCGGGGCTGGGCGTGCGTACCGCTCAACGAGCCGGAATTCGCCACCACCGCACAATTCGCCCGGCTGTCGCAGTAGTAGGACTGTCCGGAAAGGCGGGTGATTGTCAGCTCGCCCGTATGTCCACCGGTCCGGGGAAGCGTGCGGGGGGTCAGCGACGCACGCTGCGGACCGGCAGGACGAGGTGCGCGGCGGCCTGCAGGGTCTCCTCGGCGCCGGCGAACTCCGCCAGGGCCTCCGGTTCGACGGCCTTGCCGGGTTCGGCCTCGGGCCACGCGCGCGTGGTGAACACCAGGTAGGCGTAGCCGCGCTCGGCGGCCGCGGCGAGCCACTCCGGCGGCGGGGCGCACTGCGCGACGAGCGGGTGCAGGGTGACGACGGCGGCGCCGGACTCGACGAGCAGGGTGACCGGCACGCTGGGCCGGGCGTTGCCGTCGACCAGGTCACCGCCGACGGGCAGACCCTTGTCGCGGAGCAGCCGCTCCACCGCGGCGGCCGTCCCCTCGGGGCCGTCGGCGGTGTCGCCGAGGGAGTAGACGAGGAGGTAGGGCATGTCGGCGCCGTCGGGCGCCTCGCCGCTCCAGGGCATCATCACGAGGGTGCCCAGGTCGGCGGGGCGGAACGGGGCTTCGCTTGAGGTTGAGGTCACCGCGCGACCATATCGGCGGGCCCGTGCGCCGCCCGGCCCGCGCTCACCCGACCGGACGACGGCCGGGGGGTGCTCCACACGATCGAGGGACGCGCCTCGAACAGCGCGTCGCGGACACGACCGAGGGCCGGTACCGCGTACGGGCGGGCGCACGCGCACCCGGCCCGGCGGAACCGGCCCTCGACGCCGGGAACACCTCACGACCGCGATCCTGGGCCGTCGGCGGCGGATCCGGTCCACGGCAGCGGAAGCGGTCCGGCACCGGCGCAGGCTCAGCCGCCCAGCGGCAGGCCACCCAGCAGACCGCTCTTGTTCACGGTGGCGGTGGCGCCGTTCAGCGTGCTGAGCGCGGAGTCCTTGTTCTCGGTGTCCAGCGCGTCCGACTGGTGCTTGAGCGGCATGGCGTCCGCGAGACCGACGTCACCCTTGGCCAGGGTGTTCACCGCGCCGTTGAGGCTGGTCGGCGTGAGGTCGGAGTTGTTGTAGGCGAACGCGGGCGCGGCGGCACCCGCGAGGACCATCGACCCGGCAACGACCGCTGCAGCCTTCAGGGACTTCATCGTGTTCCTTTCTTCGGCAACTCAGGTCGCCTCAGGGAATTCTGACGCCGTGCCTAACGACTTGTGCCGGACGCGGAAACCGGGTGCGCAGAAACTTCCTGCAGCGCACCCGGAATCCCACCCGAAGGGAGGGTGTGTCTCATCGGCGTTTCTCAACGTCATATGAGATCTCTGGAATTTCGCCGGTCGGCCCGTCACTCACGACGCCGACGGCGCGGGCGTCACCGGCAGGGGGGCCGGAAGCGTCGAGACCGCCGGCATGTCGGTCAGCCCGGTCAGGCCGGACGTGGACAGACCGCTGTCCGCCAGTGTGGCGGTGACCAGGTTGACCACGCCGGTCACGAGGCCGTTCGAGGCGGGGCCCACCTGGGCGTTGTCCCCCGAGCTGGTGGCCTTGACCAGGGCGTCGACGGCCTTCTGCAGGTCCGCGAGCGCGGCGTCCGTGTGCCCGGAGGCGGTCGTCGCGGGGGTGGCTGGGGTGGCCGGCGTGGCCGGGGTGCTCGGGGTCGCGGCGGTGCTCGGCGTGGCAGTGACCGTGGAGACCACGTTCGACGCCGACGGCAGGTTCGCCTGGACTTCGGCGAGGGCGTCCTGGACGGTGCCGGTGAGGTCGGCCGCGTCGTCGGCGCCGAGCTGGCCGCTGCCGGTGCCGGTGCCGGTGCCGGTGCCGAGAAGGTTGCCGAGCAGGTCGGTGACCGGCTTGAGCAGCGCGCCGAGGTCGCCCAGGCCCGCCACCTGGTCGAGCACGCTGTCCGCGTCGGGGGCGGGCGCCCGGGACGCCGCACGGTGGCCCTCGGGGGCGGCGTCGGCCGCCAGGGCGGAAGGGGCGGCGATGCCGAGGGCGAGGGCGGCGCACAGTGCGGTGGACGCGACACGCCGGACGGACAGACCACGCATGGGGGTTCCTTTCGATGTGCGAAGGGTCGTGGTCTCACCGTGCGAGCGGCTACTACGTCGCGCAACCGATCGAATCCGCAGGGTGATCGCCCGTTCGTCGCAGCATCGCCGTCTGCCCTGGTGAGACGCCCGGACGGCGGGGTCGAGCCGCGACACGCACGGCGCTCCCCGTCCGCCCGTTCGGGGCACACGCAGGAACCGGCCCCCGACGCGGACCGGCCGCCCTCCTCGGGGAAGGGCGGCCGGTCAGGGGGCGTACGACGTCAGTCGTTGACGCAGGTGTTGCCGAAGGCCGGGTTCAGCAGACCGATGATGTCGACGGTGTTGCCGCAGACGTTGACCGGGATGTGGATCGGAACCTGGACGACGTTGCCCGAGATGACGCCGGGCGAACCGTGAGCGGCGGCACCCGCGCCGGCGTCGGCGGCGGCCACACCGGCACCGCCGGCGACGGCCGCGACGGCGGCGGAGGTCAGGACCAGGCCCTTCGCGATACGCGACATGGAGAGGTGCTCCTTGGGTTGAAACAAAACACCCGGGCGATTGCCCGGCGCTGTGTCAACGCGTGACGCCGCCGGGAGTTGTGCCGCCAAAGGAGTGATGCGCCCACCCCTGGGCTTCACCGTTCCGACACACTTGCCGCATTTCACCGGATTAGTCCGGTTGGCAACTAGAGTTGCGGACCTCCGAGGCACCGGCCGAGGTCCCCGCCAGGGGCCCCGGCGGGGGCGTCCTCCGACCACCTGTGCGAACAGGACCGCCCATGCGTTCGATCTGGCCAAGGGGTTGCGGCGCGGTGGTGACCAGCCGGCCCGCCGGCTCGTTTCCCAGCGGGACGCGGCGGGGGACGACGCGCTCTTCGTCGCCGTCGACGACCGGCAGCGGACGCGTTCCCGCCCGTGACGAGGACCATCCGTGAGCGAGGAAACCGCGCCATGCACCAGCAAGCCACCGCCCCTCGGGCCCGGGTCCTGCATGTCACGCAGCCCGTGGACGGCGGGGTCGCCCGCGTCGTGAGCGACCTGGCGCGCGCCCAGCTCGGCGCCGGCCTCGACGTGGTGGTGGCCTGTCCCGACGGCCCCCTCACCGCCGTACTGCGCGCTCTGGGCGCGCAGGTGCGGTCCTGGCCCGCGATCCGTTCGCCCGGCCCTGGCCTCGGCCCGGAGGTGCGGCGTCTCGCCCGGCTGCTGGCGGACGTACGCCCGGACGTGGTGCACCTGCACAGCGCGAAGGCCGGGCTCGCCGGACGGCTGGCCGTGCGCGGGCGGGTCCCGACGGTGTTCCAGCCGCACGCCTGGTCCTTCGAGGCGGTCGGCGGGCCGGTGGGCGCGCTCTCACTGGCCTGGGAGCGATGGGGGGCGCGCTGGGCGTCCCGGGTGGTGTGCGTGAGCGAGGCGGAGCGCGCGCGGGGTGTGCGCGCCGGGGTGCGCGGGCGCTGGTCCGTCGTGCCCAACGGCATCGACCCCGACCGCTTCCGACCGGGCGACGCCGGCCCCGCACGGGCCGCGCTGCTGCCGGGAGCGCAGGCGGCGGGCCCGCTCGTGGTGTGCGTGGGACGGCTGTGCCGGCAGAAAGGGCAGGACGTCCTGCTCGACGCATGGGATGCCGTCGTTCGCGAAGTACCCGACGCCCGGCTGGCGTTGGTCGGCGACGGGCCCGAGCAGGCGTCCTTACGCGCCCGCGCCCCGCGGTCCGCGCTGTTCCCGGGCGCCGTCGCCGACCCCCTGCCCTGGTACCGGGCCGCCGACCTGGTGGTGCTGCCCTCGCGCTGGGAAGGCATGGCGCTGGCCCCGCTGGAGGCCATGGCCTGCGAACGGCCGGTGGTGGTCACCGACGTGGACGGAGCCCGCGAAAGCCTGCCGCCCGCCCTCGCCGGACCCGGCCTGGTGCCCCCCGCGGACCCGGCGGCGCTGGCCGACGCCGTCACCGCGCTGCTGCGCGACGCGTCGCTGCGCGCGTCGCTCGGCCGGCTGGGACGCCGTCACGTCCTGTCCACGCACGACGTGCGGCACACCGCCGAGGCGATCGCGGACGTCTACCGCGCGCTGCTCGACGGCCGGCCCGCATCCCGCGTCGTGCCCTCCGAGTGCAGGGAGTCCATCCACTCGTGACCGCGGAAAGCACCGTTCCCCCGCCCGGCGCGCAGCCGTACGCGCCCGTCGCGGTCAGGCCGCGGCCCGCCGACGGCTTCCGGTTCCCGCTGCGCCGGCCGCCCGCGCGGCCCGCCTCGCCGCTGCCGCTGCTCGCCGCCGACGCGCTCGCCGCGCTGACCGGCGCGCTCGCCCTCACCGGGGCGCACCACCAGTCCCTGGGGGCCGCCGCCCTCGTCGTGATGACGCTGGTGCTGCGCCCGCGCGCCCCACGGCCGGTGACCGGGGTGCTGGACGAACTGCCCGCCGTCTGCGGCCGGATCGCGGTGGGCTGGCTGGCGCTCGCCGCCGCCGTCGCCGCGTACCGTCCGGAGCACGCGCTGCCCGCCGGCGCCCTGCTGCTCGGCGTGGCCGCGCAGTCGGCGGCCGCCTGCGCCGCCCGCGCCACCGTGCACTGGCGGCGCCGCGCCGCGCTGCTGCGCCGACCCCGCCCGGCCCTGGTCGTCGGAGCCGCGCCCGCCGCGCAGCGGGTGGCGGCGGCCGTGCTGCGGCACCCGCGCTGCGGGGTGCGCCCGGTGGGCGTGGTCGCCGAGCACCCCGAGGGCAGCGAGGGCCTGCCCGTGCTCACCACCGGCGAGGAGGTGCAGCGGGCGCTGCTCCAGAACGGCGTACGGGACGTCCTCGCCGTCCACCCGGCGCTGCGCTCCCCGCAGGGGCCGCTGCTGCGGGCGCTCGCCGAGTCGGGCTGCACGGTGTGGGAACTCGACGCGGACTGCCCGTCGTACGCCTCGCCGGACCAGCTCGCCGGGTTCGCCTGCCGCCGGCTCCAGTTGGGCGCGCCCAGGACGAGCCCGGGCAAGCGGCTGCTGGACGTCGCCGTCGCCGGGGCGCTGCTGGTGCCGGCCGGTCCGGTGCTGCTCGTGTGCGCGGCCGTGCTGCGGATCACCGGCGGACCGGGGGTGCTGTTCCGGCAGGAGCGGATCGGCAAGGACGGGCGGCCCTTCACGCTGCTGAAGTTCCGCACGCACCGGCCCGTCGACGCGCACGAGGCCGCCACCCGCTGGAGCGTGGCCGGTGACGGCCGGATGAGCCCGTTCTGCCGTGTGCTGCGCCGCACCTCCCTCGACGAGCTGCCACAGCTGTGGAACGTCTTCCGCGGCGACATGAGCCTGGTCGGGCCGCGCCCCGAACGCCCCTACTTCGTCGCCCGGTTCAGCCAGACCCACCCCGGCTACGCCGCCCGTCACCGCATGCCGGCCGGCCTGACCGGGCTCGCCCAGATCAACGGGCTGCGCGGCGACACCTCCATCGAGGACCGGGCCCGCTTCGACAACGTCTACATCGACAACTGGTCGCTGTGGCAGGACGTGTGCATCCTGCTGCGCACCGCGGCCGCGCTGCTGCGCCCGAGCGGGAGCTGACACCCCATGAGCCTCGCCCTGCCGCAGCCGCTGCGCCCGCCGAAGTCGCCGGTGTGGGCGGTGGTGGCCGTGCTCGCCCTGCTCGGCCTGGTGCAGAACCCGGACGCCGAGGGCGGCGCGGGCCCCGCCGACGCGGTGTCCGCGCTGGTGGTCCTGGTGTGCGTCGTACGGCTGCTGCGGCAGCGGCGCCGCCCCCTGTCCCGTACGGCGGCGGTGGTGCTCGGGCTGCCGGTGGCCGGGGTGTCGCTCGCGGCGCTGCACGCGGCCTCGGCCGGCGCCGGGATCAGCGGTCTCGGCCGCTACCTCCAGGTCTTCGTCCTGGTTCCGGCGGCGGTGCTGCTCACGATCCGGGACCGGCGCGACGCGCGGCTGCTCGCCTGGGCGCTGGTCGGGCTCGCGCTGTGGCAGGGGGCGGTGGGCGTGCAGCAGTACGTCACCGCCACCGGCGCCTCCTACCAGGGCGAGGACGTCCGCGCCGTCGGCACGTTCGGCCCGCAGGACGTGATGGGCATGGCCACGGTGGTCTCCCTCGGCCTGGTGACCGCCGTCGGTCTCGCGCTCGGCCACGCGGACGTACGGCGCCGGACGGCCGCCGCCGTGTGCGCCGTGGCCCTGCTGCCGCCGCTCGCGGTGTCCTTCAGCCGGGGCGCGTGGATCGCGACCGCCGTGACCTGCGCCCTGCAGCTGGTGCTGGCCGGGGTGCGGCGGGCGCTGAAGGTCGCGGCGGCCGTGGTGGCGGCGGGCGTGGTCCTGGTCGGCGGGCTCGGTGTCGGCTCGGCGATGCTGCAGGAGCGGATCAGCAGCATCACGCGGGTCACGGACGCGCCGGACCAGTCGGTGACCGACCGGTACACCCTGTGGGCGGCCGCCGTGGACATGTGGCGCGAACAGCCGCTGACCGGCGTCGGGTTGAAGGGCTTCCCCGAGCACCGCGACGCGCACGCCTCCCTCGCGCTGTCCTCCGGCAGCGACACCGAGGGCGCGGGCGCGGCCTTCCGCCGGCAGCCGCTGCTGTCCCCGCACAACATGTACCTGCTGGTGCTGAGCGAACAGGGCCTCATCGGCCTGCTCGCCCTGGCCGGCAGCTGGCTGGCGCTGCTGGTGTGCGCCCTGCGCGGACTGCTGCGCACCCGGCGGCACGCGGACCCGGCCCCCGACTGCGCGCTGATCGCCTGCGGGCTGCTGCTGTGGCAGCTCGTCGACTTCGCGTACGCCGACATCGGCGGCCCCTCGACGGTCCTGACCGCGGTGTGCCTGGGCCTGACCGCGTGGTGGGCGCTGACGCAGGCCACCGGCCGGGAGGAGACCCCGCGATGACGGTGCCCCCTCCCGGTGCCCCGCGCACCGATCCGCCGGCCCCGGCCGGTGACGCCCGCCCACCGGCGCCCGCCGTCCCCCTGCCGGCGCCCGCGGCCGCACCCCACGGCTCCCCCGCCGACCACCTCACCCCCGCCTCCCCCCGCTTCCTGGCCCGTGCCGCGCTCGTCACCGCCGCGCTCTCCGTCGCCGGGGCGCTGCTCGGGCTGGTGCGGGACCAGGCGCTGGCGCGGCTGTTCGGCGCCGGGAGCGGCACGGACGCGTTTCTGGTCGCCTGGACGGTGCCGGAGTTCGCGGCGACCCTGCTCATCGAGGACGGGCTGGCGTTCGCGCTGGTGCCGGCGTTCAGCGGGGCGCTGGCGCGGCGGGCGCAGGGCGCGCCCGGAGACCCGGTGCGCGCGCTGCTCGCCGCCACCCTGCCGCGCCTCGCCCTCGCCTTCACCGCGACCGGCGCGCTGCTGATCGCCACCGCGCCCTACGTCGTGGAGGTCCTCGCCCCCGGCCTGCCCGACGCCGCGCTCGCCGCGGACTGCACCCGGCTCACGGCGACCTGCGTGCTCAGCTTCGGGCTCGCCGGGTACTGCAGCGCCATGCTGCGGGCGCACCGCCGCTTCACCGCCCCGGCGGCGATCTACGTGGCCTACAACGCGGGCATCATCACCGTGATGCCGCTGCTCGGCGGCCGGCTCGGGGTGCGGGCGGCCGCCGCCGGTGTCGCGGTCGGCGGCTTCCTCATGGTCGTCGTACAACTGCCGTCGCTGGTGGGCCAGTTGCGGCGGCAGGGTGTTGCGCCGGCGGCCGTCGGGCCGGCGCCCGGGGCGCAGCCGGTGGCGCTGGCACTGCTCGGCAGCGTGCTGCTGTTCGCGCTGTGCCGCCAGTCGCAGGTGCTGATCGAGCGGTACCTCGGCTCCACCCTCCCGGCCGGGGCGATCTCGCACCTGAACTATGCGCAGAAGGTCGCGCAGATCCCGATGACGCTGTCGGTGATGCTGTGCACGGTCACCTTCCCGGTGGTGGCCCGCGCGCTGGCCGACGGCGACACCGAGCGGGCCCGCGGCCGGGTGGAGCGGGACCTGGCGCTGGCCACCTGCCTGGTGCTGCTCGGCGCCGCGGTCGCCTGGGCCTGCGCCCCGCAGATCGTCGGACTCCTCTTCCAGCGCGGCGCGTTCACCGCGCGCGACACGGCTGCGACGGCCGGGGTGATGCGGGTGTACGCGCTCGGGTTGCTCGGCCAGACCCTGGTCGGCGTGCTGGTGCGCGCGTACTTCTCGGCGGGCCGCGCCACCTGGTACCCCCTCGCCGCGATGGCCTCCGGGATCGCCGTGACCTGCTGGCTGGGCGTGGCGACCGTGGGCCCCTGGGGGGTGCGCGGCATCGCGGCGGCCAACGCCTGCGGCATCACCGTCACCGCCGCGCTGCTGCTCGCGCGGGCCGGCGCCCGCGGCGTCCCGGTCCGTGTGCCGCGCGTGCTGCGCGAGCTGACCCGGCCGCTCACGGCGGCGGTGGCCGCGACGGCGGCCGGGGCGTTCGCGGCGAGCCGCCCGGAGTCGGCGGTGGCGGGTCTGGCCGCGGGCGGAGCCACCGTCACCGCTGTGTTCGCCCTGCTCTGTCTCGCCCTGGGCGCCGAGGGCTGCGCCCCCGCATTCCGCTCCGTACGAACCGTCACACGGAGGATCACGCATGGCCGCACCCGTTGAGCACTCCACCCGGGGCGTCCGCGTCGGACCGGGCCACTTCCCGTGGGTCGCGATGTACCACTCGGTGCACGAGAGCCGGGACGACCCCTACCGCATCACCGTCACCCCCGACCGGCTCGCCGCACAGTTCCGGTGGCTGCGCCGGCACGGGCTGCGCGGGGTGTCCCTGGCCGACCTGCTCGCCGCCCGCGCCTGTGGCGCCGGGCGCGGCCTGGTCGGGCTCACCTTCGACGACGGGTACGCCGACTTCGTCGACCACGCCCTGCCGCTGCTGCGCCGCTTCGGCTTCGGCGCCACCCTGTTCGTGCTGCCCGGCCGGCTCGGCGGTGACAACGCCTGGGATCCGCTCGGCCCGCGCAAGCCGCTGCTGACCGCCGACGGGGTGCGGCGGGCGGCGGCGGCCGGCGTCGAGATCGGCTCGCACGGTCTGACCCACGTCGACCTCACCCGTGCCGACGAGGCGACACTGCGCGCCGAGACCGCCGCGAGCCGCGCCCTGCTCACCGAGGTCACCGGCCGGGAGGTGCGCGGCTTCTGCTATCCCTACGGCGCCGTCGACGACCGCGCGGTGGCCGCCGTACGCGGCGCCGGATACAGCTACGCCTGCGCCATCGACCCCGGCGCGCTGACCGGCCCGCACGCGCTGCCCCGCGTCCACGTCGACCAGCGCGACACCGCCGTGCGGCTCTTCCTCAAACACCGGCTGCACCGGCTGCGCCGCCGGCCGCTCGCGCCGGGTGCGCCGAGTGCGCCGGCCTCGCGCCGGGAAGGAGCACGATGAAGGCCCTGCACATCATCACCGGCCTCGGTGTCGGCGGCGCCGAGCAGCAACTGCGGCTGCTGCTGCGGCATCTGCCCGTCGCGTGCGACGTCGTCACCCTGACCAACCCCGGCCCGGTCGCCGCGGGGCTGGTCGCCGACGGAGTGCGGGTCATCGACCTCGCCATGGCCGGCAACCGCGACCTGGCCGCGCTGCCCCGCCTGGTGAAGGTGATCCGCGCGGGCGGCTACGACCTCGTGCACACCCACCTGTACCGGGCCTGTCTGTACGGCCGGATCGCGGCGCGCCTGGCCGGGGTGCGGACGGTCGTCGCCACCGAGCACTCCCTCGGCGACACCCAGATGGAAGGGCGTCCGCTGTCCGCCGGGGTGCGCGCGCTGTACCTGGCGGGCGAGCGCCTCGGCGCCGCGACCGTCGCCGTCTCCCCGACGGTCGCCGCCCGGCTCCGGCAGTGGGGTGTGCCCGCCGCCCGCGTCGCGGTCGTCCCCAACGGCATCGACGTGGACCGCTTCCGCTTCGATCCCCTGCGCCGGCTGCACACCCGCCGCTACCTGGGCCTGCCGGAGGACGCCTACGTCGTCGGGGGCATCGGGCGGCTCGCCCCCGGCAAACGCTTCGACGTCCTGATCCGCGCGGTCGCCCGCCTGCCCGGCGACTGCCGGCTGCTGCTGGTGGGCGGCGGCCCGCAGGAGCCGTCGCTGCGCCGGGCCGCGCAGGAGGCGGGGGTGGCCGACCGGGTGCTGTTCACCGGTGAACGGCCCGCCCTGCCCGACGGCGGCCCGGGCCCCGACCTGCCGTCGCTGGCCTGCGCGATGGACGTCCTGGTCTCGCCGTCCGCGGAGGAGGCGTTCGGCCTGGCCGTCGTCGAGGGCCTCGCCTCGGGCCTGCCCGTGCTGTACGCCTCCTGCCCGGCCCTGGAGGACCTGCCCCCGCACACCGCGGTCGGCGCCCGCCGGGTCACGGGCGGCTCCGCGGAGTTCGCCGCGGCCATCGCCGAGGTCCGCGCCCTCGGACCGGTGCCGCGCACCGTCCCGGAGGCCGCCCGCCACTACGGCATCGGCCGCAGCGCCACCCGGCTCATGGACGTGTACACGGCCGCCCTCACCGCCACCTCCACCCCCTCACGCACCGCACCCGCGCAGAAAGCCGGCATGTCATGACCGACACCCCCGCCCGCGCCCATCGCCGTCCCCTTCTCGCCCGGGTCCGGGCGCTGCCGCCGTGGGCCCTGCTCGCGGCCGGCGCGCTGACCGGCGCCCTGGCCGGCGGGGCGTACGGCGTGCTGACGCCCGCTCAGTACAGGGCGACCGCCTATGTCGTCGCCGTCCCCACCGACAAGGCCGACCCCGCGTCCGCGCTCGGCTTCGCGCAGGCCTACGGCCGGGTCGCCACCCAGCTCGCGGTGCTCGGCGACGCCCAGGTGTGGGCCGGGGTGCCGGTGGCGGAGCTGCAGAGCAGCGTGCAGACGGCGACCTCTCCGGACGCCCCCATGGTCTCCGTCACCGCCACCTCCTCGCGGCCCGCCCTGGCCGCCGACATGGCCAACGCCGTCGCCCGCGCCCTGACCCGGCACGCCGACGACAACAAGGGCACCACCCATGTCGAACTCCGGCAGTTCGCCCGCGCGCTGAAGCCGTCCGGGCCGTCCTCGGCCTCCCCCGCGCTCACCACGCTCGTGGGGGCGAGCGCGGGCGGCCTGCTCGGCGGGCTGGCGCTGCTGGTCAGCCCGCGCCGCGAGGGGGAGGGCGCCGCCGGTGCGCGCCCCGCGTCCGTGCCGAGCCCGGCCCTGGCCGCCGACGCGCAGGGAACGCTGTGACGCTGGTCCCGACACAGGCGCCGACGGCGTACGCCACCGAGGTCGTCACCGATGAGGCCGCCTTCGCCGCACTCGGCCCGGCCTGGACGCGGCTGCACCGGCGCTGCTCCACCGCGACCCCGTTCCAGACCCACCCCTGGCTGCACTCCTGGTGGCTGTCGTACGGCCGTCCGGGCCGGCTGCGGCTGCTGCTGGTGCGGCACGGCGCCGACCTGGTCGCCGCTGCCCCGTTGACCGCCGTGCACCGGCCGCTGCCCGCGCTGGTGCCGCTGGGCGGGGCGATCTCCGATTACGGCGACGTACTGGTGGACGACGAACACGCCGACGCCGCGCTCACCGCCCTGACGGGGCTGCTCGTGAACGCCGCCCGCACCGCGCTGATCGACCTGCGCGAGGTACGGCCCGGCGGCGCGGCGCAGGCCATCCACGACCGCTGGCCCGGCCCCCGGCGCCGGGTGGCGGACTCCCTGTGCCTGGAGCTGCCGGCCGTCCCGCTCGCCGACCTGGTGGCGCGGCTGCCCTCGGCGAAGGCGCAGCAGCGGGTGCGGGCCAAGCTGCGCAAGCTCGACGCGCTCGGTGTGCGGCGCCGGAGCGTGGACGCGGACCGGGTGCCGGAGGCGGTGGAACGCCTCCTTGAGCTTCACCGGTTGCAGTGGCAGGGCCGCGGGGTGACCGGTGAGCACCTGCGGCCGCGGTTCCGTGACCACCTGGTGCGCGCGGCGCAGGCGATGGTGCGCTCGGGGGACGCGGTGGTCACCGAGTTCCTGCTGGACGGCGAGGTCGTGGCCGTCGACCTGACCCTCCGCTCGCCCCGCCTGACGGGCGGCTACCTCTACGGCGCCCATCCCTGCCTGCGCGAGCGCAAGGCCGACGTGGCCGTGATGCTGCTGGACGCCTGCGCCGAGCACGCTCGCGGGGTCGCCGGCACGCTGAGCCTGCTGCGCGGCGACGAGCCGTACAAGCGGCACTGGCGGCCCGAACCGGTCGTCAGCCGGCGGCTGCTGCTGGCCCGTCGGCGTACCGCGCCGCTGCTGGCGGCGGCGCTCGCCGAGGTGACCGCGCGGCGCCGCGCCAAGGAGCTGCTGCGGCGCCACGGGTGATCCCCGGCGGATGCGCCGCGGGTGATCCCCGGCGGATGCGGGACCACCTGCGGCGCCACGCTGAGCCCTAACGGCCGCGGGACCACCAGTCGACCTTGATGCACAGCTTCCCGCCGAGCCAGTACTCCACCCAGTCGCCGAGGTCCAGCGGCGAGCAGCTCTTGGACGGCTTCGGCGTCGTCGAAGGCTCGGGGGTGACCGGCGTGCTGGGCACGCTGGGCGTGGTCGGGGCGGTGGGCTCGGTCGGCTGCGGGGTGACCGGGTGGCCCTGGCCGGACAGCACGGACCGGTAGACCTGGGCGGCGCGCGGGTTGCCGGAGCACTGCCAGACGCCGTGCGGGCAGTAGTCGGTCAGCGTGTTGTACACCGGCTTGTGCTCGGCCATCCAGGCGAGCATGCCGCGCATGTACTCCGGGTTGTCGCCGTTGCGGAACAGGCCCCACTCCGGGAACGAGATCGCCTTGTGGTGGGCCTTGGCGAAGTCCACGTGCGCCTGCAAGCCGTAGGGTTCGCGCACCTGCTCGGCGAAGGGCATCCCGGACGGCTGGTCGTAGGCGTCCATGCCGATGATGTCGACCGTGCCGTCACCCGGGTAGCACTCGGTCCAGGGCACCGCGTCCCGGCCGCGGCTCGGGGTGAAGTCGAAGCGGAACCGCTGCCCCGGCACCGACCGCATGGCGGTGACGATCCGCTGCCAGTACGTCTTCCAGGCCGCGGGGTCGGGGCCGCAGCGGTGCGTGTAGGTGATGCCGTTCATCTCCCAGCCGAGCACGATCACCGTGTCCGGCACCTGGAGCTGCACCAGCCGCTCGGCGAGCCGGCGGAAGTGGTGGTCGTACTGCCCGGCGGCGCCCTGCCGCAGCATCCGGCGGACCTCCGCGTCGGGGACGCCCTCCTCGTTGCGCTCCAGCATGGGCACGTTCAGCACGAGCATCCGGTCGGCCTTCTGCCGCCGCCAGTCCGCCCAGACGTCGAGGAAGCCGGGCGGCCCCTCGATGTTCCGCCAGCGGTCGCCGGGCAGATAGGTGTGGCCGACGCGGATCTCGGCGCCGCCCAGCCACTGGCTGAGCGCGGCCATCCGCGCCACCCCGCGCGGCCCGTAGTCGAGGTAGGCGCCGAAGGCGGGGGCGACCGGTTCGGGGCTCTTGGACGCGCCGGGCGGGGCGGGGGTGGGCGCGGCCGGGGTGGTGGTCGTCGTACCGGGCGGGGCCGCCGAGGACGGTGCCGGCGCGGGCCCGGCCGGTGGCGTCGAGGTGACCGGAGCGGGAGCCGGCGGGTCGCCGGCCCTTGCCGGGTCGGCGGCGAAGCCGGGGACCGGGGCCAGGGCCGCCGACGCGGCGACCACGGCCGCGAGGACCGCCGTCCGCCGGCACCGTGCGCGTCGCTGCTGTGGGGCCATGCCTGCTCCTCTCTCCGCTCCCGCGCCGCCGGCCGCAGCCGGCTGACACGCCGTGAGTTACTGACACTCAGTCATACGAGAGGATGATCTGCCACCGTGCCGCCGCGTCCGGGTGAGGCACTCCCCCGCGCAGGTGACGGGCGGGGCCCGGGCATGGGAAGGCCCCGCACCCGGGGCGGGTGCGGGGCCGGAGCCCGAAGGCGTCATCGATGGGACGCGGAACGGCCCCGTCGGTAAAGGATCACGCCGCCCGCGATCAGCGCGGCGCTGACCCCGGACGCGGCCAGCATGGCGGCGCTACCGGTGTCGGGCAGGCTCGGGTGGTGATGCCCGTGGTGCCCGTGCCCACCGTGCTCCCCGCCGGGCGGAGTGCTGTACGGCGGGGTCGTGTAGGGCGGAGGCGTCGTGTGCGGAGGCGAGGTGTGGGGCGGGGGCGACGTGTGCGGCGGCCTCGTGGTGGGAGGCGGCGACGTCACCGGCGGGCTCGTGTGCGGAGGCGGAGACGTGTGCGGCGGCTTCGTCGTCGGAGGCGGCGACGTCACCGGCGGGCTCGTGTGCGGAGGCAGAGACGTGTGCGGGGGTGGCGAGGTGTGCGGAGGCGGCGACGTGTGCGGCGGCCCCGTAGTGGGAGGCGGCGTCGTCACCGGCGGACTGGTGTGGGGCGGGGGCGTGGTGTGCGGCGGTGACGAGTGGTCACCGTATCCGCCACCGGGGGTGTCGCCGTAACCCCCGCCGGAGGAGTCGTGTCCACCGCCCGGGGTGTCGCCGTAACCCCCGCCGGAGGAGTCGTGTCCACCGCCCGGGGTGTCGCCGTAACCCCCGCCGGAGGAGTCGTGACCTCCGCCCGGGGTGTCGCCGTAACCCCCGCCGGACGAGTGGCCGTGGCCCCCGCCCGGGATGTCGGGGACGTGGACGCCGCCCGGGACGTGCCCGACGCCGGCGCCGGGGAAGTCGTCGCCGTAGCCGTCGTCGTCGGACGACCTGGTGTGGGCGCGCGGCGCGTGGGAGTGGCCGGCGTTGGCACAGGAGTTGCCGAACGCGGGGTCGAGAGCGGCGATGACGTCGATGGAGTTGCCGCAGGCGTTCAGCGGCACCTCGACCGGGACCTGGACGCTGTTGCCGGACAGGGCGCCCGGCGAGTTGTGGGCCGTCCCGGCCGCGTCCGCGCCTGCGAGGGCGGGACTTCCGTACAGGGACAGAATGCTCGTCGCGGCGGCGGCAGCGACCATTCCCCTGCTCAGGCTCTGTCGCAATCTCGTGGTCTTCCTGCTGGGAGAGGTAGGAAAAGGCCGGCCTTGGCACAGTGAAGCCGTGGTCCAAGGCCGGCCTAGTCACAGCCGAGCGGCTGAGATGTCCGAAGCGTCAGTCGTTGACGCAGACGTTGCCCGACGCCGGGTTGAGCAGACCGATCAGGTTGATGCTGTTGCCGCAGACGTTGGCCTGCAGGTTGATCGGCACCTGGACGACGTTGCCGGACAGGAAGCCCGGGGAGTTGACGGCGGCACCCTCGGCCGTCGCGCCGCCGTCGGCGAACGCGGGGGCGGCAGCGCCGAGAGCCAGGACCAGGCCGGCGACGACAGCGGCACACTTCTTCATGGAATTTCCCTTCTCTGCGGTCATGCACCGTGTCGGCCGGCCCTTTCGGGCAGAACCGAGCGAGCGCAGTCGGAACGGCTCGCACCATGACCTGCAGGCTGCAGAACGAGAGATAGACATCCGCTGAACCGACGGAACGTGTGTCGCCGGGTAATTCACTCGAACGCCTTGTCACATGAACACACGGGTGTCCCGCGTGAACCCGTTTGCAGGAAAGGGGAAACGTACCGGGCGGCCGAGCCACTCGGACCGCGCCCCGGCCGCCCGCGTGAGGAGTGCGGACGGCCGGGGCGCGAGGCGTACGGCGTGGATCAGCCGTTCGCGGCGAGGACCGAGATGTCGTCCAGGATGTGCGACGCCGGGTCGTCGCCCTTGGCCTGGGTGGAGTTCTCGGCGCACTCCTGGAACTGCGGCGCGGACAGCACCGGGATGTCCTGGACGCCCACGTTGACCAGGGCGATGATGTTCTGCACGTCCGCCTTGGCGGGCAGGCCGACACAGAGCTTGTTGAGGGAGCCCTGAACCAGGGTGCCCTGCGGGCTCATCTTGCCCTTGGTGACCGAGTTACCGAACGACTCGTGGGCGCCGTTGCCGCTCGCGGACCACGTGGAGTTGCCGTCGCCGGTGGCAAGCGCCTGGGGGGCTGCCGCAGCCGTGACACCGGCGACCGACGCGGCGACCGCCACCGCGGCCATTGCCTTCTTCAGCATTTCGCTTTTCCTTTCCTGGCACCTGGCCAAGACGCGTGTTCCTGCCCCCGCATCAACCCGGCCTGGGCGGAATGGTTGCGGGTCTTCACCCGATCGGCGCGTTCGGCGGCGCGGAATTCACGGAAAGCCACGCGGGACAGAGCGCCCGGCCGGTTCCACGTGTGGGCCATCGGAGTGAATGGCAGGAACCAAGGCCGCCGTGGGGAGTTGACCAGGACGCTCCGGTGACGGGGTTTCTTCAGAAGGGACAAGCAAGTGATCAAGAAGGTACTGGCTTCCGCCGCGGTCGCCGCCTCCGTCGTCGGCGCCTCCGCTGCCGTCGCGCCGCAGGCGTTCGCGCACGGCGACGGCAACGGCACCTGGTCCGCCAGCGGCAACGGCGCTCAGCAGTCGTTCGGCAACTCGGCCACCTACGGCAACATGAGCCCGCAGCTCGCGCTGATCCAGGGCTCCTTCAACAAGCCCTGCATCGGCCTGCCGGCCAAGGCCGACGTCCAGAACATCCTCGCCCTGGTCAACGTCGGCGTCCAGGACATCCCGATCCTGTCCTCGCCGCAGAACCAGCAGTGCGTGGAGAACTCCACGCAGGCCAAGGGTGACGACTCGCTGTCGCACGTTCTGGACGACCTCGCGGTCCTCGCCTCGAACGGCTGACGGGTCCCTCCCGGGCATCGGGCTCGCCGAGTCGAGTCCTGGGCCGGCCCCGCCGGCCCCTCAGCGAGCCGCCGCTCCCCCGGCGGCTCGCTGCTTCGTCGTACCGGGGAATGCTCGCCGGGTTCTCCGGTGAGGCGCGCGAACCCCACCGGAGTGCGCTACTCCAATCGGGGCACAAGCCGCAACCCGGGCGGCTCCCCGACCGTTGACGATCATGCAGCTCCTCCCCTGGAGTCCGCTTTTTCGAAGGGAAAAGAACATGAAGAAGCTGTGGGCCACCGCGGCTCTCACCGCGACGCTCGCCGGTGTGACGGCGGCGACCGCCCCCCAGGCCCTCGCCCACGGTGACGGCGACGGCACCTGGTCCGCCAGCGGCAACGGCGCCAAGTCGGAGTTCGGCAACTCGGCCACGCTCGGTGACCAGAGCCCGCAGCTCTCGCTGGTCCAGGGCTCGCTGAACAAGCCCTGCATCGGCCTGCCGGCCAAGGCCGACGTCCAGAACATCCTCGCCCTGGTCAACGTCGGCGTCCAGGACATCCCGGTCCTGTCCTCGCCGCAGTACCAGCAGTGCGCCGAGAACTCCACGCAGGCGAAGGGCGACGACGCGCTGTCGCACGTCCTCGACGACATCTCGGTCCTCGCCGAGAACGGCTGATCGGACACATCGCCTCCGCGAGACGGCGGGTCACCGGGTCTTCCCCGGTGGCCCGCCGTTCGTCCTGTCCGGGAGCGGGGGCGGGGTCAGCTGACGATGTCCTTGCGGGCGAAGCCCCGGTAGGCGAGCGCGAACAGCACCAGCGCGTACGTGACCGACACGGCGCTGCCCTGGATCATGCCGGACCACTCCGGGCGGGGCTGGACGGCATCCGCCCAGGCGAACTGCCAGTGCGCCGGCAGGAAGTCGCGCCAGTGGCCGAGGGCGGTGACGGCGTCGAGGACGTTGCCGACGATGGTCAGCCCGACCGCGCCGCCGACCGCGCCGAGCGGGGCGTCGGTCCGCGTCGACAGCCAGAACGCGAGGGCCGCGGTGACCAGCTGGGAGACGAAGACGTAGGCCACGACCACCGCGAGCCGCTGCGCCGCCGTGCCGGCGTCGAGGGCGCCGCCGGTGGGGAGCTGGAGCGGCCCCCAGCCGTAGGCGGCGGTGCCGACGGCGAGCGCCACGAGCGGCAGCAGCACCATCGCTGCCAGGCTCAGGCCGAGCCCGACGAGCAGCTTCGACGTCAGCAGCCGGGAGCGGGGCACGGGCGCGGCCAGCAGATAGCGCAGCGAGGACCAGCTCGCCTCCGAGGCCACGGTGTCCCCGCAGAACAGGGCGACCGGGACGACCAGCAGGAAGCCCGCGGAGACGAAGAGGTTGACGGCGGCGAAGTTGGCGCCGGACGCGGTGGCCGTGTCCATCAGGGTGACCCGGCCGTTGCGCCCGCCCGGGTCGCCGCCGATGGCGAAGGCGACGACCAGCACGAACGGCAGCAGGGCGAGGATCGCGCCCATGACGAGCGTGCGGCGCCGGCGCAGCTGGCGGACCAGCTCGACCCGCAGCGGCAGGGTACGGCCGGGGCTGTAGCCGGAGGCCGTGGCGCTCCGCTCGGTCAGCGTGCTCATGCGGAACCTCCGATCAGCGTGAGGAAGGCGTCCTCCAGGCGGCGGTGCGGACCGACGGACGCCACGGGTACGTCGAGCCGGACCAGCTCGGCGACGAGGGCCTGCGCGGTGCCGTCCGAGCCGAGTCTCACCAGGAGCCCGGTGTCGGCGCGGACCGCGGAGGCGACGCCGGGCAGCGCGGCGACCTTCTCCACGAGCACGTCCTGCACGGGGGCGGCGGTGCCGACGAGCAGGGTGTCGCCGGAGCCTGTGATCTCGGCGACCTCGCCGGCCCGGACGAGCCGGCCGCGGTCCATGACCACCAGGTGTGTGCAGGACTGCTCGACCTCCGCCAGCAGATGGCTGGAGACGATCACCGTGCGGCCGGCGGCCGCGTAGCGGATCATCACCTCGCGCATCTCGCGGATCTGGGGCGGGTCGAGGCCGTTGGTCGGCTCGTCCAGGATGAGCAGGTCCGGCAGGCCGAGCATGGCCTGGGCGATGGCCAGGCGCTGGCGCATGCCCTGCGAGTAGGTGCGCACGGCGCGGTCGAGGGCGCTGCCCAGGCCGGCGATCTCCAGGGCCTCGTCGAGGTGGGCGTCGCCGGGCGGGCGGCCGGTCGCCCGCCAGTACAGCTCGAGGTTCTCCCGGCCTGACAGGTGCGGCAGGAAGCCGGCGCCCTCCACGAACGCGCCGACCCGGGACAGCACCGGCGCGCCGGGCCGGATCGCGTGCCCGAAGACCCGGATCTCCCCGTCGTCGGGCCGGATCAGGCCCATCAGCATGCGCAGGGTGGTGGTCTTCCCGGCGCCGTTCGGCCCGAGCAGGCCGAGCACCTGGCCCTTGTCCACGCGGAAGGACAGCTCGCGCACGCTGTAGCTCTGGCCCCGCGCGTACTTCTTGCTCAGCCCGGTGATCTGCAGTGGCACGTCGGCCAGGGCGGGGTCGGGCGGCGGGGCGGAGGTGGGGCGGCGGGCGGTGAGCAGCAGGGCGAGGGCGGCGACGGCGCCCGCGAGGGGCAGCCACCACACCCAGGACGGCAGCGGCGCGGCGGCGGTCGTCACGCCGGGCGCGCTGGGCACGCTCAGGTCGCCCTTGAGGGAGACGGTGTACGTCGCCGGGGCGGCCGGGGAGGCGTAGCCGAGGTCGGTGGAGGCGAGGACCAGGCGCAGCCGGTGACCGCGCTGCACCTCGTGGTCGATCGCCGGGAGCGTGAGGGTGACGTCCTTGCCCCGCCGGGCGCCCTCCACGCGGACGGGGGCGACGAGCTGGGCGGGCAGCACGGGGCGGGCGGCTCCGGGCCCGACGTCGTAGACCTTGCCGAACAGCACGGTGTCGTCGCTGGTGGAGGTGAGGTGGACGGTGGCGGTCGGGGAGCCGGTGATCGTGAGGTCGCGGGTCAGCGGGGCCGACTCGAAGGCGGCGTACTGCCCGGGGAAGTCGAGGGAGACGCCGAGGCCGAGCGAGGACAGCTGGGCGAGGCCGGTGCCGCCGCCGAGGCCGGGCAGGGCGGAGACGGCGGGCGGGGAGGCGCCGGCCGGGTTGTCGACGCGCTGTGGGCCTCCGGTCAACGGGATCGCGCGCGGGCTGCCGTGCAGGCCCGGGTAGGTGTCGCCGCTCGCGCCGCGCAGCTGGGCGGTGCCGTCGGTGGAGTCGACGCCTCCGGTGCGGGTGACGCGGAAGGCGGGCCCGGTGGAGGTGCTCTTCCCGCCCTTGAGGTAGCGGTCGAACCAGGCGGTGACACGGCCCTGGACGCGGCCCGCCTCCAGGTCGCCGCCGTCGTGGCCGCCCGCGATCCAGTCGACGTCGACGGGGGCGCCGTTCGCCCGGATGGCCCGCGCGGCGGCGTCGGCCTGGCCGAGCGGGAAGAGGGAGTCGCTCTGCCCCTGCACCAGCAGGGTGGGCACCTTGATGCGGTCGGCGACGGCGGCCGGGGAGCGCTCCTCGAGCAGCCGCCGCGCCTCGGCGTCCGGCCGGCCCGTCTCGGCGACGCGCTGGTACATCCGGCACAGCTCGGGCTCGAACTTCGCGCAGCCGCCGCCGGTGGAGAAGAAGACACCCGTCCAGAGCTTCTTGAACACGCCGCCCGGGAACAGGGCGTCGGCGAGGTTCCAGTAGGTGATCGCCGGGGCGATGGCGTCCACCCGCCGGTCGTACCCGGCGGCGAGGAGCGCGGTGGCCCCGCTGTAGGAGGCGCCGGCGACGCCGACGCGCGGGTCGCCGGGCTTGTCGAGCCGCACCTGCGGCTGCCGGGCCAGCCAGTCGACGAGCGCCCGGACGTCGGCGATCTCGCCGCGCGGGTCGTTCAGCCCGATCTCGCCGCTCGACCTGCCGAAGCCGCGTGCCGACCAGGTCAGCACCGCGTAGCCGTCCCGGGCCAGGCTCTCGGCCTGCTGCCGTACGTCGTCCTTGCTGCCGCCGAAGCCGTGCCCCAGCAGGACGGCGGGGCGGCGGCCCGGGGCCCCGGCGGTGAACCAGGAGGTGTCCAGGTGCACGCCGTCGACAGCCAGCACCTGGTCGGTGCGGTGGACCGGGGCCGGGTCGTCGGAGGCGACGGCCGTCCAGGTGCCGGCTCCGGCGAGCACCACGAGGGCGGCCCCGGCGGCCAGTAGCCGACGGGGCCCGTGCAGCAGCCCTCGCACACCCTTCGGGATGCGACCGCGAAGATCCATGCGTCAACGGTACGGCGCGCCGCTGACAACGGCGGCAGCCCAGGGGCCGACGGCGGTGCCCTCCCGCGGGAGTACGCGAAGCGGCGGCGTACCGCAGTCGTGGTACGCCGCCGCCTCGTCGTGCGGGCCGGGTCCGGTCAGGCCGTCGCGGCCGCCGTGTCCGTCGCGTTCTCGGCGATCTCCGCGTGTTCGCTGTCTTCCGGGATCGACACCAGCCAGCGGGTGTCGCGGCGCGGGCGCAGGTACAGGGCCCAGTAGAGGGTGGCGACGGCGGTGATGCCGCCGGTCCACAGCAGGTAGGACGGCTCCTGCTCGACCAGGATGTACAGCAGGACGGCGATCAGCAGGACCGGCATGGCCGGCCACAGCCGCATCCGCCAGGCGGACCGGCCGGCGTGCGCGCCACGGCGGGAGAGCAGCGAGGCGATGGCGACCAGCAGGTACAGGCCGGTGACGGCGACGCCGGTGACGCCGTAGAGCGTGTCCAGGTTGACGAAGCAGAGGAAGGCGCCGGGGACGCCCACGACGAGGGTGGCGACCCAGGGGGAACCGAACCGGCCGAGCTTGGACAGGGCGTTGTTGACCGGCGACGGCCAGGCCTTGTCGCGGGCGGAGGCGAACAGCACGCGGGAGTTCTGGATGACCATGACGATGCCCGCGTTGATGATGGCGAGGGCGACACACAGGCTGACGAAGGTGCCGACGGCGGAGTTGCTCCAGGCGATGACCATGCTGCTGATGTCGCCGCCGCTCAGGGTGTTCAGGTCACCGGCGCCCAGGGTGATCGCCACGACCGGCACCAGGATGACCACGGCGGAGATGGCCAGCGTCGCGAGGACCGTGCGGGCGACGTTGCGGCGCGGGTTCTCCAGCTCCTCGGAGAGGTAGATGGCGGTGGAGAAGCCCTGGGTGGCGAAGAGCGCGATGGCGAGCCCGGAGAGGACCATCATGCCCGTGACCGGGCTGACGTGCGCGTTTTCGCCGGCTACCTGCAACGAGCTGACAAGGCTGCCCGCGCCGCGCTGGGAGTGGCTGAAGCCGAGGACGGCGACGACACCGGCGGCGACGACCTCCAGCACCAGGAAGATGCCGGTGATCCAGGCGTTGGCCCGCAGGTCCAGCAGGCCGGCCAGGGTGGCCGCGATCATGACGCCGGCCCCCGTCATGGCCGGGTCGAGGTGGACGATCGGGGCGAGGTAGTCGGCGGTGCCCATCGCGATGACCGGAGGGACGATCATCACGACGAGGAGCGACATCACGAAGGCCAGCCAGCCGGCGAGCCGTCCGGCCAGCGTGGAGACGATGGCGTACTCGCCGCCGGCGCTGGGGATGAGGGTGCCGAGCTCGGAGTAACAGAAGGCGATCGGGATGCAGAGCAGGGCACCGATGGCGATGCACAGCGCAGTCGCGGTGCCGAGGCTGGAGAACAGGTCGGGCACGATCACGAAGAGCGTGGACGCGGGTGTGACGCAGGACAGCGTCAGCAGCGTGCCGCCGACCACTCCGATCGAGCGCTTGAGCTTCTGGGGGGCCTCTGAAGCAGTCTCCAGGACGGCGTTCTCGACTGAGCGGAGCGTGTCGGTCATGCGGCGGTTCCGATCGACTCGTGTGGCTGCGGTGGGGGCGGGAGCGCTATCGCCTCCGGCGGATCGTCTGCGTCTGTGTCATCCACTCCCGGCGCTGAATAGAACCCCGACGAAAACCGTCACGTCAATGGCCGATTACCTTCGGATTCCGCACTTGCGGAAGGTCACGCTCGACATCGCTTTCCCAGGCTGTGACGTCCTATTGGCGGTACCAGCAAGACCCTTCATCGGGTGACCTTGCTTTCCAAGGTCATTAAGCGGTCACTCCTTCGTCATCCCTTTCGTCCCGGGTAAACGGGAACCGCAGCCAACGTGTCAAAAAAATGTCAGCCCGTCCGGTATCCGGACGACCTCCGAGGGCACTGAACGAGGTCAGCGGTGTCAGAGGGGCCGAGGTCGCCGACACCGCGCAGGGGCACCTACTCCTGGGGCCACGGGTTCGTCTTCGACGTCGAGATGGACACCAAGGCCGCCCAGATGCAGCAGGCGCACGCCAGCAGGCCTACGGCAACGACGACAACCTCTTCAGCTCCATGACCGGCGGCGTCGACTCCATCACCATGGACGTCTGGGTCAACGACAAGGACCTGCCGGTGCGATGGACTTCGAGAAGTTCGGCGCCACGGCGACCGTCGCGGCGCCGCCCGCCGCGCAGACCGGGGACCTCACCGAAGCCGTCAAGGCGCAGCAGCAGCACAGCTGACCGCACGCCGGTGCCCCGCCCCTCCCCTCGGGAGGCGCGGGGCACCGGCGTCACGCGGGGGCGTCAGTGGTTGCGCGGGAAGCCCAGGTCCACGCCCGCCGGGGCGTCGGCCGGGTCGGGCCAGCGGGTCGTGACGACCTTGCCACGGGTGTAGAAGTGCGTGCCGTCGTTGCCGTAGATGTGGTGGTCGCCGAAGAGGGAATCCTTCCAGCCGCCGAAGGAGTGGTACCCCACCGGGACCGGGATCGGCACGTTCACGCCGACCATGCCGGCCTCGATCTCCAGCTGGAAGCGGCGGGCCGCGCCGCCGTCCCGGGTGAAGATCGCGGTGCCGTTGCCGAACGGCGAGGCGTTGATGAGGGCCACGCCCTCCTCGTAGGTGTCCGCGCGCAGCACGCACAGGACGGGTCCGAAGATCTCGTCCTGGTAGGCCTTGGCGCTGGTCGGCACCTTGTCCAGCAGCGACAGGCCGATCCAGTGACCGTCCTCGAAGCCCTCGACGGTGTAGCCCGTGCCGTCCAGGACGACCTCGCAGCCGTCGGCGGCGGCGCCCTCGACGTAGGAGGCGACCTTGTCGCGGTGCGCCCTGGTGATCAGCGGGCCCATCTCGGACGCCGGGTCGTTACCGGGACCGATCTTGATCTTCTCGGCACGCTCGCGGATCTTCTCCACCAGCGTGTCGCCGATCGCACCCACCGCGACCACCGCGGAGATGGCCATGCAGCGCTCGCCGGCCGAGCCGTAGGCGGCGGAGACGGCAGCGTCGGCGGCGGCGTCGAGGTCGGCGTCGGGCAGGACCAGCATGTGGTTCTTGGCCCCGCCGAGTGCCTGCACCCGCTTGCCGTTGGCGGCGGCGGTGGTGTGGATGTAGCGGGCGATCGGGGTGGAGCCGACGAAGGACACCGCCTTGACGTCCGGGTGCTCCAGCAGCCGGTCCACGGCCACCTTGTCGCCGTGCACGACGTTGAACACGCCGTCCGGCAGCCCGGCCTCGGCGAGCAGCTCGGCGATGCGCATCGACGCCGACGGGTCCTTCTCGCTCGGCTTGAGCACGAAGGTGTTGCCGCAGGCGATGGCGATCGGGAACATCCACATCGGCACCATCGCCGGGAAGTTGAACGGCGTGATGCCCGCGACCACACCCAGCGGCTGACGGATCGAGGAGACGTCGACGCGGGTGGCGACCTGCGTGGACAGCTCGCCCTTGAGCTGAACGTTGATGCCGCAGGCCAGGTCGACGATCTCCAGGCCGCGGGCCACCTCACCGAGGGCGTCGGAGTGCACCTTGCCGTGCTCGGCGGTGATCAGCTCGGCGATCTCGTCGCGGTGCTCGTCCAGCAGTGCCCGGAAGCGGAACATGATCGACGTGCGCTGGGCCAGCGACGACTGGCCCCAGGTGAGATAGGCGTCCTGGGCCGCCGCGACGGCCGCGTCCACCTCCTCCACCGACGCGAAGGCGACCTTGGTGGTGACCTCGCCGGTCGCCGGGTCGGTGACCGGACCGTAGGTGCCCGACGTGCCCTCGGCGGTCTTGCCGCCGATCCAGTGGTTGACGATCTTCGTCATGCCCAGTTACTCCTTCGCAAATGGCGGCGTCGGGTCGAGACGTGCCGTGGGTAGTGCTCGTGTGCCGGGACCGCCGACGGTCGGATCGCGATCGCGGCACAGGTACATCCCAGCAGGCCGGGGCGGGCAGCGCGCCCGACACTCTGTCTGCCGTTTGGGCGTCGGCATAGACACCGGGGCGGAAGCGGACGGATGGGGAGGGTTCGCAGGCAGGGGAAACGGGGGGAACGGTCGGCGGGGACCTCCGGCGCGGGGCCGTAGCGGGCGGGGAGTCGTCGCTCGCACTTCGCTCCTGCCAGGGCGAAGCGGCCTCCCGCGCCGGAGGCGTTCGGTGGGATTCCCTCACCCGCGGTGCCGGGCGCTGACTGCACCGTACAAGCAGCGTGGGCCGCGAGGCGGGGAATCGTCGTCACGGCCATCGTCATCAAGGGAATCGGCATCACGGCAGCCGTCCCGGCAGCAGGGCGACGGCCGCGTCGACCGCGCAGGCGACGTCGCCGTCCGGCGGGTACAGCAGGGAACGGCCGACCATCAGGCCGCGCACGGTGGGCAGCCGCAGCGCACCGCGCCACTTCTCGAACGCGGCGGCCCGGTCGTCGTCGCCGTCCCCGACGTCACCGCCGAGCAGCACGGCGGGCAGCGTGGAGGCGGCCATCACCGCGGGCATGTCGTCGGGGTCGTCGGTGACGGGCACCTTCAGCCAGGTGTACGCCGAACTGCCGCCGAGACCCGAGGCGATCGCGATCGACCGGATCACCGCGTCGGCGGACAGGTCGTTGCGCAGCCGGCCGTCGGTGCCCCGGCGGCTGATGAACGGCTCGACGAAGACCGGCAGCCGGCGCGCGGCCATCGCGTCGACGGCACGGGCGGCGGCCTCCAGGGTGGCGAGCGAGCCGGGGTCGTCGTAGTCGATACGCAGCAGCAGCTTGCCGGCGTCGAAGCCGAGGCGCTCGATGTCCTCGGGCCGGTGGCCGGTGAAGCGGTCGTCGAGCTCGAAGCGGGCGCCGGCCAGTCCCCCACGGTTCATCGAGCCCATGACGACCTTGCCGTCCAGGGCGCCGAGCAGCAGCAGGTCCTCCAGGACGTCGGCAGTGGCGAGGACGCCGTCGACGCCGGGCCGGGCGAGCGCCACACACAGCCGGCGCAGCAGGTCGGCCCGGTCGGCCATCGCCAGGTGCCGGCCGCCGACGCCGAGGGCGCCGCGCGCCGGGTGGTCGGCGGCGACGATCATCAGCCGTCCGGCCTCGGCGAGCAGCGGCCGGCGCGCGCGGCGGGCGGCGGCCTCGGCGATCGCCTCGGGGTGATGGCTGCGGATGCGGACGAGTTCGGCGACATCGACCTCGACGGTGGGCCCGCCGTGGGCCGCGTGCCCGGACCCGCCGCCGTTCTCGTACGGCACCGTGTGGTCGGCCCCGCCGACCCTCCCCGCTCTCACCGGACCGCCCCCGCCTCAAGGGCGGCCTCCACCTCGGCGGGCGTCGGCATCGCGGAGGAGCACTCCAGGCGGGAGGCGACGATGGCACCGGCGGCGTTGGCGTGGCGCATGCAGGTCTCCAGGTCCCAGCCGGCGAGCAGTCCGTGGCACAGGGAACCGCCGAAGGCGTCGCCGGCACCGAGGCCGTTCAGCACGTTCACCGGCAGCGGCGGGACCTCGGCGGTGTCACCGTCGCGGTGGACGGCGAGGACGCCCTTGGGTCCCTGTTTGACCACGGCCAGTTCGGCCCCGGCGTCCAGCAGCGCGCGGGCGGCGGCGTGCGGGTCGCGGTGGCCCGTCGCGACCTCGACCTCGTCCAGGTTGCCGACGGCGACGGTGGCGTGGCGCAGGGCCTCGGCGTAGAAGGGGCGGGCGGCGTCCGGGTCGGCCCAGAACATCGGGCGCCAGTCCAGGTCGAAGACCGTGTGGCCGGCCTTGGCCCGGTGGGCGAGGGCGCTCAGGGTCGCCGTGCGGCTGGGCTCCTCGCTCAGTCCGGTGCCGGTGACCCAGAAGACGCGCGCCTCGCGGATCGCGGCCAGATCGAGCTGGTGGGGGTCGATCTCCAGGTCCGGGGCCTTGGGGCGGCGGTAGAAGTACAGCGGGAAGTCGTCGGGCGGGAAGACCTCGCAGAAGGTCACCGGCGTGGGCAGTCCGGGTACGGGCGTCACCCAGCGGTCGTCGACGCCGAAGCCGCGCAGCGCCTCGTGCAGGTACGTGCCGAACGGGTCGTCGCCGGTGCGGGTGATCACGGCGGTACGGCGGCCGAGGCGGGCGGCGGCGACGGCGACGTTGGTGGCGGAGCCGCCGAGGAACTTCCCGAAGGTGGTCACCTCGGACAGCGGGACCCCGGTCTGCAACGGGTACAGGTCCACGCCGATCCGCCCCATGGTGATCAGGTCGTACGCCATCGGCTTCCCTTCGTCACCCGGGAGGTCCCGGCGCGCTGCCGAACCTCCCGGCTTCTCCCGGCTCTCCCCGGCTTTCTAGTCCCGTACGCGAAGCCCTGTCAATGTTTTGTCCGGACATTCGGACGAGTTTCTGTCCGCCGGGCGCCCGCGGGCCACTCCGATGGCCCGCGGGTGCGCCGGGGCGTGTCACTCCTGGAGGCGGCCGCGGTTGCGCGGGCGGGAGGCCACCCAGGCCCGGACGGTGTCGGCGTACCAGTAGGGTTTGCCGCCCTCCACCTGGTCGGGCGGCGGCAGCAGTCCGTGCTTGCGGTAGGAACGGACGGTGTCCGGCTGCACATTGATGTGCGCCGCGATCTCCTTGTACGACCAGAGCCTGCGGTCGGTCATGTCGTGCACCTCCCTGCGCGCGCCGCGGCGGCGGCCGTCGGGCGGCCGTCGGGGGAGCCGGGCGCTGCGCTGGCGATCACCAAGCGTCTGCTCGGTGAACGACACGGACGGCGGGCGGGCAGGGGCTGTCGAACGGGTGTGACGCAACGCCCGCGTACGCGCGACATGTGTGACAGGAGCGGGGCGTTTGTGACAGGAGTGCAGCAAAGGCGTACACCGGCGTCACCGCGCGGCGCGTTGCGCTCAGCGCGAGGGGATGACCGTCACGGCTCGACGACCGTCACGCCCGCGCCCGCCGCGGTCCCCATCGCCGCCAGCGCGGCCGGCGCGTCCGCCAGCGGGATCGTGGAGGTGACCAGCAGGTCGGGGCGCAGGGCGCCGGAGCGGACCAGTTCCAGCATCGCCGGGTAGGTGTGGGCGGCCATGCCGTGGCTGCCGAGCAGCTCCAGCTCCAGGGCGATGGCACGGGCCATGGGCACGGGCGTGGTGCCGTCGGCCGAGGGCAGCAGGCCGACCTGGACGTGCCGGCCACGGCGGCGCAGCGAGTTCACGGAGGCGGCGCAGGTGACGGGTGCGCCGAGCGCGTCCAGGGAGAGGTGGGCGCCACCGCCGGTGAGGTCCCGTACGGCCGCCGCCGTGTCCCCGGCGCGTCCGGCGTCCACGCACTCCACCGCACCGAAGGTGCGCGCCAGTCCCAGGGCCCGGGGCGAGACGTCGACCGCGACCACCCGGGCACCCGAGGCCGCCGCGATCATCACGGCGGACAGGCCCACGCCGCCGCAGCCGTGCACCGCGACCCACTCCCCCGCCGCGACCCGGCCCTGCTGCACCACCGCGCGGAACGCCGTGGCGAACCGGCAGCCGAGGGAGGCGGCCGTCGAGAAGGCCATCTCCTCGGGTACGGCCACGAGGTTCACGTCGGCGTGGTCGAGGGCCACGAACTCGGCGAAGGACCCCCAGTGGGTGAAGCCGGGCTGCGTCTGCCGCTCGCACACCTGCTGGTCGCCGGCCGCGCAGGCGGCGCAGCTGCCGCAGGCGCAGACGAAGGGGACGGTGACCCGGTCGCCGGGCCGCCAGCCGGCCACCCGGGCGCCCACGGCCTCCACCACCCCCGCCAGTTCGTGCCCGGGGACGTGCGGCAGGGTGATGTCGGGGTCGTGACCCTGCCAGCCGTGCCAGTCGCTGCGGCACAGCCCGGTGGCCGCCACCCGCACGACGACGCCGTGTTCGGCGGGCGCAGGGTCCGGCACCTGCCGTACCTCGGCCCGCTCGCCGAACCGCTCGAACACCACAGCGCGCATACGCCCTCCCTCGCCCCGGCCGTCTCCCCCCGCACGGTATCCGGCGGCCGCCGACGCGCCGAGGTCCGCCCAAAGATGGCTTCATACCCCCTAGGGGTATAGTCTGGGAGAAGTGGCGGCCCGTGCGGCCCCTACCGAACCCACACGCCTCGATGAGGAGTAACGACATGACCGCCCACACCGACACCCCCGGTTCCGTCACCACCGTCTACAAGGTGAGCGGCATGAGCTGCGGACACTGCGAGGGCTCCGTCTCCGCCGAGATCTCCGAGATCCCCGGCGTCACCTCGGTCAAGGCCGTCGCCGCCGCCGGCGAGGTCACCGTCGTCTCCGCCGCCCCGCTGGACGAGGAGGCCGTGCGCGCCGCGGTCGACGAGGCCGGCTACGAGCTGGTCGGCAAGGCCTGAGCCGCGCAGCCCCGCACCCACGGCGGCGCACCCTCGCACAACCGTCCCGACCGGGCCGTACCGACCAGTTGATACTGGATCCGTACGGCCCCGGTCCGTTTCTCAGGAGTACGTGCATGTCCAGCACCGCACCGGCACCCATAAGCGCCTCCGCCGCCTCCGCCGACACGTCGGAAGTCGAGCTGCTCATCGGCGGGATGACCTGTGCGTCCTGCGCCGCGCGCGTCGAGAAGAAGCTCAACCGGATGGACGGCGTCAGCGCCACGGTGAACTTCGCGACGGAGAAGGCGAAGGTCGTCTACCCCGCCGGTGTCCAGGTCGCCGACCTGATCGCCACGGTGGAGAGGACGGGGTACACCGCCGAGGAGCCGGCGCCACCCCCCGAGGAGCAGCCGGACGACACCGCGGCGCAGCAGGACCCCGAGCTGACGGCGCTGCGGCAGCGGCTCGTCGTCTCCGCCGTGCTCGCCGCGCCCGTCGTGCTGCTGGCGATGGTGCCGTCCCTGCAGTTCGACAACTGGCAGTGGCTGTCGCTGACGCTCGCCGCACCCGTCGTCGTCTGGGGCGCGTGGCCCTTCCACAAGGCCGCGTGGACGAATCTGCGGCACGGCGCGGCCACCATGGACACCCTGGTCTCGGTCGGTACTGCGGCCGCGTTCGGCTGGTCGCTGTGGGCGCTGTTCTTCGGCGACGCCGGGATGCCCGGCATGCGGCACGGCTTCGACCTGACCCCCGTGCGCGGCGACGCCTCCTCCACGCTGTATCTGGAGGTCGCCGCCGGTGTCACCGCGTTCATCCTGCTGGGCCGCTATCTGGAGGCCCGGTCCAAGCGCCGTGCCGGTGCCGCGCTGCGGGCGCTGCTGGAGCTCGGCGCGAAGGACGTGGCCGTGCTGCGCGACGGCAGTGAGGTGCGCGTCCCGGTGTCCCGGCTCGCCGTCGGCGACCGGTTCGTGGTCCGGCCGGGCGAGAAGATCGCCACCGACGGCACGGTCGTGGAAGGTGTCTCCGCCGTCGACGCCTCCATGCTGACCGGCGAGTCCGTGCCGGTCGACGTGGGCGTCGGGGACGCGGTCACCGGGGCGACCGTCAACGCCGGGGGCCGGCTGGTCGTCGAGGCCACCCGGGTCGGGGCGGACACGCAGCTGGCCCGGATGGCCAGGCTGGTCGAGGACGCGCAGAGCGGCAAGGCGGAGGTGCAACGGCTCGCCGACCGTGTGTCCGGGATCTTCGTGCCCGTCGTCCTGCTGATCGCGGCCGCCACCTGCGGCGGCTGGCTGGGGGCGACCGGGGACGCGACGGCCGCGTTCACGGCGGCCGTGGCCGTACTGATCATCGCCTGCCCGTGCGCGCTGGGCCTGGCCACGCCGACCGCCCTGATGGTGGGCACTGGGCGCGGCGCGCAGCTCGGCATCCTCATCAAGGGCCCCGAGGTGCTGGAGTCCACCCGCCGCGTAGACACCGTCGTCCTGGACAAGACGGGCACCGTCACCACCGGCCGCATGACCCTTCAGGAGGTGTACGTCGCCGACGGCGCCGACGAGAAGGAGGTGCTGCGGCTCGCGGGCGCCCTGGAGCACGCCTCCGAGCACCCGGTGGCCCGCGCGATCGCGGCCGGCGCGGAGGAGCGGGCCGGTGCGCTGCCGGGCGTCGAGGACTTCACGAACGTGCCCGGGCGGGGTGTGCGCGGGCGCGTGGACGGGCGCGAGGTGGCCGTGGGGCGCCTGTTCGACGCGCTGCCGCCGGAGCTGGCCCGGATGCGGGAGGAGGCCGAGCGCGGCGGCCGTACGGCTGTCGTGGTCGGCTGGGACGGTGCGGCGCGCGGGGTGCTCGCCGTGGCGGACGCGGTGAAGGAGACCAGCGCGGAGGCCGTGACACGGCTGCGCGGGCTCGGACTGACGCCGGTGCTGCTGACCGGGGACAACCGGACGGTCGCCGAGGCGGTGGCGAAGAGCGTCGGCATCGACGCCGCGCACGTGTACGCCGAGGTGCTGCCCGAGGACAAGGTGGACGTCGTACGACGGCTCCAGGGCGAGGGGCGGACGGTCGCCATGGTCGGCGACGGCGTCAACGACGCGGCGGCGCTCGCCACGGCCGATCTGGGACTGGCGATGGGGACCGGCACGGACGCGGCGATCGAGGCGAGCGATCTGACGCTGGTGCGCGGGGATCTGCGGGTGGCCGCGGACGCGATCCGGCTGTCCCGGCGGACGCTGTCCACGATCAAGGGCAACCTGGTGTGGGCCTTCGGCTACAACGTGGCCGCGCTGCCGCTGGCCGCGGCGGGGCTGCTGAACCCGATGATCGCGGGGGCGGCGATGGCGTTCTCGTCCGTGTTCGTGGTGACGAACAGCCTGCGCCTGCGGGCGTTTCGGTGAGCGGTCCGTGAGCTGTTCCATGAACGGTCCGTGATGTGTTCGTCACGGCCCAAGGGCCGGACCCCTCTGGAGTCCGGCGCGGACCTCACATAAGCTCTTCACAAGCCTCGCGCATCTTCCTTACGCGGTGGCTCCGATCGTCATATCGGGGCTCTTGCGCATCTAAAGGACATATGCAAGAGACACAGATCACAGTGATGTGAAGGTAACCATCGAAGGGGTTCGACGGTCTAAGTTGGCGGTGTCAGGAAGCGTCTTGGGGGGCGCCGACTGACATCTGGAGTCGTCTTGGGGGACTTCTCCAGAGCTGCGTTGCCGGGACGCGTACACCGGGAAGCTTTGAGCGGCCCTCCCAGCGTGCGCCGTCCCGGCACACATCACTGGGGTACGGCGGGTTCGCTCGCCGTGCTCATCACAGCGATTCAGGCGCTGTTCTCATAAGCGCCCGGCCGGATCCCGTGGGGGGAATCCGCACCGGGACACGGGAAGGCGCCCTGGTCGTCGGCCCGTGGGGGGACTGACGCACCGGGGCGCCTTCCGCTTGCCCGCGCCGCTCGAAGCGGCTCACCGCAGACCACACACGGGTGTGCCCCGCACCCGCGTCAGCGGATACGGGGCACACGGCCGTTCGTCACGGATCTGTGCGGACCGTGAGGTACGGCTCAGCGCTCCTCGACGGGGACGAAGTCCCGCTCGACGACGCCGGTGTAGATCTGGCGGGGGCGGCCGATGCGGCTGCCGGGCTCCTTGATCATCTCGTGCCACTGGGCGATCCAGCCCGGCAGGCGGCCGAGGGCGAAGAGGACCGTGAACATCTCGGTCGGGAAGCCCATGGCCCGGTAGATCAGGCCGGTGTAGAAGTCGACGTTCGGGTAGAGGCTGCGCGAGACGAAGTAATCGTCGGAGAGCGCGTGCTCCTCCAGCTTGAGCGCGATGTCCAGCAGCTCGTCGGACTTGCCGAGCGCGGAGAGCACGTCGTGCGCGGCGGCCTTGATGATCTTGGCGCGCGGGTCGAAGTTCTTGTAGACCCGGTGGCCGAAGCCCATCAGGCGGACGCCGTCCTCCTTGTTCTTCACCTTGCGGATGAAGGTGTCGACGTCGCCGCCGGAGTCGCGGATGCCCTCGAGCATCTCCAGCACGGACTGGTTGGCGCCGCCGTGCAGCGGGCCCCACAGGGCGTTGATGCCGGCGGAGATCGAGGCGAACATGTTCGCCTGCGAGGAGCCCACCAGGCGGACCGTGGAGGTCGAACAGTTCTGCTCGTGGTCCGCGTGCAGGATGAGCAGCTTGTCCAGCGCGGAGACGACGACCGGGTCGAGCTCGTACTCCTGGGCCGGGACCGAGAAGGTCATGCGCAGGAAGTTCTCGACGTACCCGAGGTCGTTGCGCGGGTAGACGAAGGGGTGACCGATCGACTTCTTGTACGCGTAGGCCGCGATCGTCGGCAGCTTCGCGAGCAGGCGGATGGTGGAGAGGTCGCGCTGCTTCTCGTCGAACGGGTTGTGGCTGTCCTGGTAGAAGGTGGACAGCGCGGAGACGACCGAGGACAGCATGGCCATCGGGTGGGCGTCACGGGGGAAGCCCTTGTAGAAGTTCTTGACGTCCTCGTGCAGCAGGGTGTGCCGCGTGATCTCGTCCTTGAACGCGGTGAGCTGGTCGACGGTCGGCAGCTCGCCGTTGATCAGCAGGTAGGCGACCTCCAGGAAGGTGGAGCGCTCAGCCAGCTGCTCGATGGGGTAACCGCGGTACCGGAGGATGCCGGCCTCACCGTCGAGGTAGGTGATGGCCGATTTATAGGCGGCGGTGTTGCCGTACCCGCTGTCCAGGGTCACCAGACCGGTCTGGGCGCGCAGCTTCCCGATGTCGAAGCCCTTGTCGCCGACGGTGCTGTCGACCACCGGGTAGGTGTACTCGTTGCCGTCGTACCGCAGTACTACAGAGTTGTCGCTCACGTCTTCCCTCACCGACGTTGTGCCTCATCTTCGAGGTTGCCCTGACTGTCTCTACCATCCCCCATTTGGCTCAGGAGAGTGCACTCGGGGTCGACCATTGGGCTTATCGACGGCACTCAGTGCCGCCAACTTGCACATCCTGCCCCCTTCCCTGCCCATCTGGAAGTGCTCTGTGACCTTCACGACTCATTTGATCGATCATTTTTTGCGAGGGCGCCCCTGAGCCGGAAGTCCAGGGCCG
Source organism: Streptomyces sp. NPDC036813 (assembly GCF_055609245.1). Lineage (NCBI taxonomy): Bacteria > Bacillati > Actinomycetota > Actinomycetes > Kitasatosporales > Streptomycetaceae > Streptomyces > Streptomyces sp. NPDC036813. Next base: position 43,769 of record NZ_JBVJPV010000008.1, read on the forward strand.
TGAACCGCCGTCCCGCCGACACGGTCCGCACCGCCTGACCGATCGCCTTGCGTGAACCGACGAGCACCACCAGCTGCTTGGCCCGGGTCACGGCGGTGTACAGCAGGTTCCGTTGCAGCATCATCCAGGCGCCGGTGGTGACCGGGATCACCACGGCCGGATACTCGCTGCCCTGCGAGCGGTGAATGGTCACGGCGTAGGCGTGCGCCAGCTCGTCCAGTTCGTCGAAGTCGTACGGCACCTCCTCGTCCTCGTCGGTCAGCACCGTCAGGCGCTGGTCGACCGGATCGAGCGAGGTGACCACGCCCACGGTGCCGTTGAAGACACCGTTCGCCCCCTTCTCGTAATTGTTGCGGATCTGGGTGACCTTGTCGCCGACACGGAAGACCCGGCCACCGAACCGCTTCTCCGGCAGGTCGGGCCGGCCGGGGGTGACGGCCTGCTGGAGCAGCCCGTTGAGCGCGCCGGCGCCCGCGGGCCCCCGGTGCATCGGCGCGAGCACCTGCACGTCCCGTCGCGGGTCGAGGCCGAACTTGGCCGGAATCCGCCGCGCCGCCACATCGACGGTGAGCCTTCCAGCCTCCTCGGTGTCCTCCTCGACGAAGAGGAAGAAGTCCTTCAGCCCGTCGGTGAGCGGGTGCTGTCCCGCGTTGATGCGGTGCGCGTTGGTGACGACGCCGGACTGCTGGGCCTGGCGGAAGACCCGGGTGAGACGCACGGCGGGGACGGGGCTGCCGTCGGCGAGCAGGTCCCGCAGCACCTCCCCCGCGCCGACGCTGGGCAGCTGGTCGACGTCCCCGACGAAGAGGAGGTGGGCGCCCGGCGGGACGGCCTTGACCAGTTTGTTGGCGAGGAGCAGGTCGAGCATGGACGCCTCGTCGACGACCACGAGGTCGGCGTCCAGGGGACGGTCCCGGTCGTAGGCGGCGTCCCCGCCGGGCTTCAGCTCCAGCAGCCGGTGCACCGTGGAGGCCTCGGCGCCGGTCAGCTCGGCCAGGCGCTTGGCGGCACGCCCGGTGGGCGCGGCGAGCAGCACCTTGGCCCGCTTGGCGCGGGCCAGCTCCACGATCGAGCGGACCGTGAAGGACTTGCCGCAGCCGGGGCCGCCGGTGAGGACGGCGACCTTCTCGGTCAGCGCCAGCCGGACGGCGGCCTCCTGCTCGGGTGCGAGGTCGGCCCCGGTGCGGGTCTTCAGCCAGGCGAGCGCCTTGTCCCACTGGACGGTGCCGAAGCCGGGCATCCGGTCCTCGCCGGTGCGCAGCAGCCTCAGCAGCTGGGAGGACAGGGAGAGTTCGGCGCGATGGAAGGGGACGAGGTAGACGGCGGTGACGGGCTCGTCGGTGTCCGCCCCCGGCACCTTCTCCCGGACGACCCCGGGCTCCTCGCCGTCCTCGCCCGGCCCGGCCAGCTCGGCCAGGCACTCGATGACGAGCCCGGTGTCGACACCGAGCAGCTTGACCGCGTCGGAGATGAGCCTCTCCTCCGGCAGAAAGCAGTGCCCCTGGTCGGCGGACTGCGACAGCGCGTACTGCAGGCCCGCCTTCACCCGCTCCGGGCTGTCGTGCGGGATGCCCACCGACTGGGCGATCTTGTCGGCGGTGAGGAAGCCGATGCCCCAGACGTCGGCGGCGAGCCGGTACGGCTGTTCCTTGACGACCTGGATGGAGGCGTCGCCGTACTTCTTGTAGATGCGCACGGCGATGGAGGTGGAGACCTCCACGGTCTGGAGGAAGAGCATGACTTCCTTGATCGCCTTCTGCTCCTCCCAGGCGTCGGCGATCTTCCGGGTCCGCTTCGGTCCGAGCCCGGGCACCTCGATGAGCCGCTTCGGCTCCTCCTCGATGATCCGGAGCGTGTCCAGCCCGAAGTGCTGGGTGATGCGGTCGGCGAAGACCGGTCCGATGCCCTTGACCAGGCCGGACCCCAGATAACGCCGGATGCCCTGGACGGTGGCGGGCAGGAGGGTCGTGTAGTTCTCGACGTGGAACTGCTTGCCGTACTGGGGATGCGAGCCCCAGCGGCCCTCCATCCGCAGCGACTCTCCCACCTGGGCACCGAGCAGAGCGCCGACGACCGTCAGCAGGTCGCCGGCGCCTCTGCCGGTGTCCACCCGGGCGACGGTGTAGCCGTTGTCCTCGTTGGCGTACGTGATGCGCTCCAGCACGCCTTCGACCGTGGCGAGCCGCGGCGCCTCCGCGCCGCGGTACGGGGTCCCCTCCTGCTGAGCCATGATCCGACGGTACCGGTGGGGGCTGACACCGGGCGGACCCGGCGGCGGGCTCAGACCCGCTCAGACTCCTTGAGCGCCTGGAGGAAGGCGGCGAAGGCCGGGGCGGGGAAGGTGAGGGCGGCGCGGGTGCGGTCCTTGGAGTCGCGGATGGCTGTGTGGGTGGGGGTGGTGGCTATCTCGACGCAGGAGTCGCCGTCGCCTGGTCCGGAGTAGGACGACTTCCGCCAGTTGGTGTCCATGGATCGCCTCACAGCTCTTTCGCCAGCCTGTGGATGAAGTCGCGCGAGCGCTCGGGGTCGAGCGACGCGGCCTCAACCTTATGAAAGAGCGTTCGAAAGGCAGCGAGCTGGGCTTCGGAGTCGATGAAGGCCGCGCCATGCGGGCCGTCGCGTACGACGGTGTCCAGCTTCGGCACGGCGCCGCCCGCGTAGGTCATGGCACTCGCGGCACCCGCGAAGCCCTCCAGGTGGAAGGGGATGACCCGCACCGTCACATGCGTTGCTTGCGAGCGCTCCAGCAGGTGCGCCAGCTGCGCTCGCGCGGCGGCGCGGTCGCTGACCATGATCCGCAGTGCGGCCTCGTGGATGATCGCCTCGTACGGAGTGCCGGCGACGGCTTCCTTGCACTGCATCCGGTGACGGACTCGCAGCTCAAGCTCGTCCGCGGGCAGCTCCGGCACCCGGTAGGAGAACACGGCGCGCGCATAGTCCTCGGTCTGCAACGGACCGGGAATGAAGAGGAACTGGACCTCACGCAGGGAGGTGGCGTGGTGTTCCAACTCGGCGAGGTCGAGGAACGGAGTCGGCAGGCGCTCGCGGTACTCCTCCCACCAGCCCCGCGTGCGGTCGGTCGCCATCGCCACCAAGGCTTCGATCAGTTCCGGGTCGGAGCACGAGTAGTTGGTCGCCAGGCGGCGCACCCGCTTCTCACTCACGCCCGCCAGGCCGGACTCGATCTGACTGATGTGCGGCGGGCTCACCCCGAGAAGAGCTGCCGCTTCCTTTGCCGTAAGGCCCGCTGCGTCGCGGAGCCTGCGCAGCTCTACAGCAAGGCGCATCTGACGTGCCGTTGGCTCCGTCCGCATGGGCATGGGCTGGTCCTCTCAACACCTGGGCTGCCGCCACTCGTTGGACGGCAGATTACGCGATCAGCTTGCGGCACATTAAGAATTACCCCTACCGTCAGTGACGAAGCGCACACGCACCGGAAGTGCACCGCACCGTCCTGCCATGACGCCCGCGGCGATGCCACCGTGCGTGAAATCCCCTTCCAGCGAACGGAGTTGCCTCCGCATGCCAGAGAACGAGACCTGGGACTACACGCTCTACATCCCCAACGACGTCAGAGCCGTGACCGTGTGCCGCCGGACCCTGCGTCTGATCCTGACCCTGCACGGTCTCATCTGCCTCGTCGACACCGCGGAGTTGCTCGCCGCCGAGCTGGTGTCGAACGCCGTGCGGCACACCAAGGGGCCGGCCGCGCTCAGGGTGCGCCGTACACGGGAGGGGGCGGTCTGGATCGGGGCGTGGGACACGGACCCGGCGCCGCCCGAGCCACCACGGCCCTGGGACCAGGCCCTGGACCGGGAGGAGGGCCGGGGCCTGGGGCTGATCACGGCCTGCGCCGACGTGTGGGGCTGGCAGCCGTCGGCCCGGTTCGGGGCCCGGGGGAAGTACGTCTGGTGCGAACTGGCGGCCGCCTAGCTCGTTGATCACGTCGTACCGAAAGGAGAGCTGATGGTCGGCTCGTCGCACGAGGCGCTGCACCGGATCTTCCAGAAGGACCCGGCCCTGCTGACCCGGGCGTTACAGCGGGTGCTGCACGTGCCGTTCCCCGAGCCCCGGGAGATCGCCGCGCTGAACGTGGACCTCACTGAGATCGAACCCGTGGAGCGCCGGGTGGACACACTGCTGCGGGCGGAGACCGACGAGGGCACCTATCTCCTCGTGGTCGAGTCGCAGGGGAAGGTGGACGAGCGCAAGCGGGGCAGTTGGCCGTACTACCTGTCCTACCTGTACGAGAAGTACCGGTGCGAACCCGTGCTCATCGTCATCACGCAGAGCAGCGCCACGGCGAAGTGGGCGTCGCAACCGATCCGGTTCGGCTTCCCCGGCTGGAACTCTCTGACCGTACGGCCGATGGTGCTCGGCCCGGACAACGTGCCGGTGATCGCCGACGAGCGGCAGGCCGAGCGGGACGTCCCCCTTGCGGTGCTCTCGGCGATGACACACGGGCGTGGGCCGCAGGCCCCGGCCATACTGGAATCGCTGGCAGCCGCCCTGCGGACCATCGACCCGGACAGTGCCGCGGTCTTCGTGCAGTTCGTCGACTCATGCCTGGCCGATCCCCAGGCGAAGCAGATGTGGAGGGACCTGATGACGGCGATCCAGTACTTCTGGCGACACCCGCTGGCGGAGCAGGTGCGTGAGGAGGGACGGATTCAGGACCGGCAGGAGATGACCCTCCGCATCCTTGAATGGCGGGGCATCGAGGTGCCCGACTCCGTCCGGGAGCGCGTGGGTGCCTGCACCGACCTGGACCAACTGGAGGTCTGGGCCCAGCGTGCCGTGCATGCCACGGATGCCGCGGAGTTGTTCTCCGCGGAGTGATGGCGGGCAGCCCCGCGGGCGCGGGGCTGAGCGCCGGCCCGGTTCACAGCAGCGTCGTCAGCCGTGTCACGCTGCGTGCCCCCTCCCGGCGTACCCCCACCGGGATCAGGGCCGCGCGGGTCGGTACGCGGACGCCGCCGGTGAAGGCGACCCTCGTGCCCGCGCCCTGCGGTGCCGCCGCCACACCGATCAGCAGGAAGCGGCTCTGCAGCCAGCACCAGCCCGGGCGGTGCACCCCGCGCAGCCGGGCCCGCATGCCGAACCTGCTGCGGGCCAGCGCCTCGACACGCTCGCCCTGCCGGTGGACGACGTGCAGCCGCTCCATGTCGGTGACCACCTGCCCGAACCCGCCCTCCAGGTCGCCGAGCAGGGACCACACCCGCTCGAAGGGCGCGTCCACGTACGCCTCGGTGACCTGGGCGCCGCGCACGCCGGCAGCCAGGGCGTTCAGGCGGCGCACGGGGTCGACGTCGGTGGTGGGCCAGAACTCGCTCATGACGTCCACGCCTTCCGGAAGGTGTCGCGCGCCCGGTGGAGCCGCGATTTGACGGTGCCCGTGCGCACGCCGAGCAGAGCGGCGGCGGTGCGCTCGTCCAGGCCCTCCACATCGCGCAGCATCAGCACCGCGCGGTGTTCGGGTGAGAGCCGGTCCAGTACGTCCCTGATGTCGGCGGACAGTTGCGGGTCGCCACGGGCGGGCAGCGTGCTCAGATCGGCCGGTACCGTGCGGGCGGCTCGGCGCGCGGTGCGGACCGCCTCGCGCACCGCGATGGCACGGACCCAGCCGTGCAGGGCGGCCGGATCCTTCAGGGTGCGCAGCGACTTGAAGACCGCCGTCAGGGCCTCCTGGGCCGCGTCCGCCTTCTGGTCCAGGGCGATGGGCGCGCAGATCCGGCCCACGTACGGGGCCAACAGGTCCAGGAGTTCCGCCATGGCGAGGGTGTCGCCGCGCTGGGCCGCACGCACCAGCCGGGCCGTGCGGTCACCGGATCGCTCAACGGGCACGGACCTCATCCTTCCACCGCGCCACGCGCAGGGCGGCCACGGCCAGCACGGCGCAGAGCGGGGTGTAGAGCGCGAGGTTGAGCCAGTAGAAGGCCGTGCCGGTGTCCTTGGCGAACAGCCAGTAGATCCCGGCGAGTGCGCGCAGCGAGAGCCCCGCCGTCACGGCCAGGGTGGCGAGCCGCAGGACCGGGTGGCGGGGTCGGAGCGAGTGGGCGGACACGCAGGCGGCGCCGGTCAGGAGGACCGCTACGAGGGGCAGCAGGACCGGCGGTGTGAAGGGGACGTCCGTACCGAGGACCGCCTCGGACAGGCTGCTGTCGTCGGAGGCGGGCCAGGTGGCGCCGGTCGTCCAGTACAGGTGGAGCAGGGCGTCCACGGTGAGCACCGCCGTGACGAGCACGGCGGCGCGGGTCGGGGCGGTGGTGCCGGGCCGGTTCGGCATGGGGTCCTCCTGGGGCGACTTCGGTAATCCGTCGCCCACCAGAGGAGCCGTCCGCGCGAAACGTTCCCCGCGGGACGGGTATTTCCTCGGGCCCCTCCGGTCACGATCCGGTTTCGGCCTGCGGGCAGGGGGTTGCCCGGAGGCCGTGTAATCGATTCCAATGCTTCCCGGCAGAGTCGTGTAATCGATTTCACGAGTTCCACAAGGAGGTGGGCGGCCATGGCGAGCATCAAGGACGTCGCCGCCGCGGCGGGCGTCTCCGTCGCCACGGTCTCGCGCGTCCTGAACGACCACCCCTCGGTGAGCGCCGACGCACGCGCGCGGGTCCTCACCGCCGTCCAGGCGCTCGGGTACCGGCCCAACGCCGTCGCCCGGTCGCTGCGCACCGACACCACCCGCACCCTCGGGCTGGTCATCAGCGATGTGCTGAACCCCTACTTCACCGAGCTGGCCCGGTCCGTCGAGGAAGAGGCGCGGGCGCTCGGCTACAGCGTGATCATCGGCAACGCCGACGAGCGGCCCGACCTCCAGGACCATCACGTACGGACCCTGCTCGACCGCCGTATCGACGGGCTGCTCGTCTCCCCCACCGACGGCGGGTCGCCGCTGATGCTGGACGCCGCCCGGGCCGGGACCCCGATGGTGTTCGTCGACCGCTGGATCCCCGGCGTCGACGTGCCCGTCGTCCGCTCCGACGGGCGGGCCGCCGTACGGGATCTCGTCGCGCATCTGCACCGGCTCGGGCACCGCCGGCTCGCCATCATCGCCGGGCCGGCCGCGACCACCACCGGCCGGGAGCGCGTCGACGCCTTCCGGGAAGCCCTCGCCGCACACGGGCTGCCCCTGCCCGACGCCTACATCGGGCAAGGCGACTTCCAGGCCGCCAGCGGGCGCCGGGTCACCGACGGGTTCCTCGACCTGCCGGAGCCGCCCGAGGTCGTGTTCGCCGCCGACAACCTGATGGCGCTCGGCGCGCTCGACGCCGTACGCGCGCGTGGGCTGCGCGTGCCCGAGGACATCGCGCTCGCCGCCTTCGACGACATCCCGTGGTTCGTGCACACCGACCCCCCGATCACCGCCGTCGCCCAGCCGACCGGCGAGCTGGGGCGGGCCGCCGTACGCGCGCTCGTCGACCGCATCGAGGGACGCGCCCCGCGGTCCGTGACGCTGCCCGCCCGGCTCGTCGTGCGCCGCTCCTGCGGCGAACCCCTTGATCCGCAACCTCCGCAGTCCCCTCCCCCAGTGCAAAGGAGCACGCCGTGAGCGACCCTGACGAGTTGCTGCGCATCGAGGGCATCAGGAAGGCCTTTCCCGGCGTGGTCGCGCTGGACGGCGTCGACTTCGACCTGCGCCGCGGCGAGGTGCACGTCCTGCTCGGTGAGAACGGCGCAGGCAAGAGCACGCTGATCAAGATGCTCTCCGGCGCCCACACGCCCGACGCCGGGCGGATCCTCGTCGGCGGCGAAGAGGTGCGCATCCAGGGCGCACAGGACTCCGAGCGGCTCGGGATCGCCACGATCCACCAGGAGTTCAACCTCGTCCCGGACCTCACCGTCGCCGAGAACATCTTCCTCGGACGGCAGCCCCGCCGCTTCGGGATGATCGACCGGGGACGGATGGAGGCCGACGCCGAGCATCTGCTGCGGCGGGTCGGGGTGAACGTCCCGGCCCGCGCGCGGGTCCGCGAACTCGGCATCGCCCGGCTGCAGATGGTCGAGATCGCCAAGGCCCTCAGTCTGAACGCGCGCGTGCTCATCATGGACGAGCCGACCGCCGTGCTCACCTCCGAGGAGGTGGACAAGCTCTTCGCCATCGTGCGCACCCTGCGCGAGGACGGCGTGGGCATCGTCTTCATCACCCACCACCTGGAGGAGATCGCCGCCCTCGGCGACCGTGTCACCGTCATCCGCGACGGGAAGTCCGTCGGGCAGGTGCCCGCCACCACCCCCGAGGACGAGCTGGTCCGGCTCATGGTCGGGCGGTCGATCGAGCAGCAGTACCCGCGCGAGCGCGGCGGCCGGGGCGCACCCCTGCTGTCCGTCGAAGGGCTCACCCGCGACGGCGTCTTCCACGACGTCAGCTTCCAGGTGCACGCCGGTGAGGTCGTCGGGGTCGCCGGGCTGGTCGGCGCCGGGCGGACCGAGGTGGTGCGGGCCGTGTTCGGGGCGGATCCGTACGACAAGGGGACCGTGCAGGTGTCCGGCGCCCCGGTCAGGCGGCACGACGTGAACGCCGCCATGGCCGCCGGGATCGGACTGGTGCCGGAGGACCGCAAGGGGCAGGGGCTGGTGCTCGACGCCTCCGTGGAGGAGAACCTGGGGCTGGTGACCCTGCGGGCCGCCACCCGCGCCGGGCTCGTCGACCGGCGGGGGCAGCGCGAGGCGGCCGCGCGGATCGCCGGGCAGCTCGGGGTGCGGATGGCGGGCCTGGGCCAGCAGGTGCGCACCCTGTCCGGCGGCAATCAGCAGAAGGTCGTCATCGGCAAGTGGCTGCTCGCCGACACCAGGGTGCTCATCCTCGACGAGCCGACGCGCGGCATCGACGTCGGCGCCAAGGTCGAGATCTACCAGCTCATCAACGAACTCACCGCCCAGGGCGCGGCCGTGGTGATGATCTCCAGCGATCTGCCCGAGGTGCTCGGCATGAGCGACCGGGTGCTGGTGATGGCCCAGGGACGCATCGCCGGCGAACTCAGCGCCGACGAGGCGACGCAGGACGCCGTGATGGCGCTCGCCGTCGGCAACCCCTCGAACGACACGACGGAAACGGAGGCCAGCCGTGGCCACTGACACGCTCAAGAGCAGGGCGGGCGCCGGTGGCGCCATGAGCGGCCTGCGCCGCCTGCTGCTCGACAACGGCGCGCTCACCGCGCTGATCGTCCTCGTCGTCGCGCTCTCCGCGCTGTCCGGGGACTTCCTGACCACCGACAACCTCCTCAACGTGGGCGTCCAGGCGGCCGTGACCGCCGTGCTCGCCTTCGGCGTCACCTTCGTGATCGTCTCGGCCGGCATCGACCTGTCGGTCGGGTCCGTGGCCGCGCTGTCCGCGACCGTGCTGGCCTGGAGCGCCACGCAGCACGGGGTGCCCGTGGTCATGGCAGTGCTGCTCGCCGTCGCCACCGGCATCGGCGCGGGGCTGGTCAACGGATTCCTCGTCGCGTACGGGAAGCTGCCGCCGTTCATCGCGACCCTCGCGATGCTGTCGGTGGGCCGCGGTGCAGCACTGGTGCTCTCCGGGGGCTCCCCGATCGCGTTCCCGGACTCCGTCTCGCACCTCGGTGACACGCTCGGGGGCTGGCTGCCGGTGCCGGTGCTGGTCATGGCGGTGATGGGGCTCGTCGCGGCCTTCGTGCTGGGGCGGACCTACATCGGCCGGTCCATGTACGCGATCGGCGGCAACGAGGAGGCCGCCCGGCTGTCCGGCCTGAAGGTGAAGAAGCAGAAGCTGGCGATCTACGCCCTGTCGGGTCTGTTCGCCGCCGTCGCCGGTGTGGTGCTCGCCGCACGGCTGTCCTCGGCGCAGCCGCAGGCCGCCGACGGCTACGAGCTGGACGCGATCGCCGCGGTCGTCATCGGCGGGGCGTCGCTGGCGGGCGGCACCGGGAAGGCGTCGGGGACGCTGATCGGCGCGCTGATCCTCGCGGTGCTCAGGAACGGTCTCAACCTGCTGTCGGTGTCCGCGTTCTGGCAGCAGGTCGTGATCGGTGTGGTGATCGCGCTTGCGGTGCTGCTGGACACCGTGCGCCGCAAGGCGGGCGCTGCCCCGGTCTCCGGCGGCGGCCCCGGCGGGACCAAGGGGCGCCAGGCCCTGACGTACGGTCTCGCGGCCGTGGTGACCGTGGCCGTCGTGGGCGCGACGTCCTTCCTGCACGGCTCCGGCGCCTCCGCCACGACGCCGAGGGTGGGGCTGTCGCTGTCGACCCTGAACAATCCCTTCTTCGTGCAGATCCGGGGCGGCGCCCAGGCCGAGGCGAAGAAGCTGGGCGTGGACCTGACCGTGACCGACGCCCAGAACGACGCCTCGCAGCAGGCGAACCAGGTGCAGAACTTCACCAGTTCCGGGCTCGACGCGATCGTCGTCAACCCGGTCGACTCCGACGCGGCGGGTCCGTCCGTGCGGGCCGCCGGAAAGGCGGACATCCCGGTGATCGCCGTGGACCGCGGCGTCAACAAGGCGTCGGTGGCCGCGCTGGTGGCGTCCGACAACGTGGCCGGCGGTGAACTGGCCGCCAGGACGCTCGCCCAGAAGCTCGGCGGGCACGGCAAGATCGTGATCCTTCAGGGGCAGGCGGGCACCTCCGCCGCCCGGGAGCGCGCCGCGGGCTTCGCGCAGGGGCTGAAGGCGTACCCCGGTGTCCAGGTGGTGGCGCAGCAGCCGGCCGACTTCGACCGCACCAAGGGCCTCGACGTGATGTCGAACCTGCTGCAGGCCCACCCGGACGTGCGGGGTGTCATCGCCGCCAACGACGAGATGGCCCTCGGTGCGGTCAAGGCGCTCGGGTCCAAGGCCGGCACCTCCGTGCAGGTCGTCGGCTTCGACGGCACGCCGGACGGGCTCACCGCGGTCAAGGCGGGCACGCTGTACGCGTCCGTGGCGCAGCAGCCGACCCAGCTGGGGAGGATCGCCGTGGACAACGCGGTGCAGGCGCTGCGGGGCAAGGGCGTCCCGCAGACGGTGAAGGTGCCGGTGAAGGTGGTCACGAAGGACAACGTGGCCGGCTTCAGCGGCTGACGGCGGGAATTGGGGTCACATGATGTACGACTACGACCTGCTGGTCGTCGGCTCGGCCAACGCGGATCTGGTGGTCGGCGTGGAGCGGCGCCCGGCGGCCGGGGAGACCGTCCTCGGCTCCGACCTGGTCGTCCACCCGGGCGGCAAGGGCGCCAACCAGGCGGTCGCGGCGGCCCGGCTCGGGGCCCGTACGGCGCTGCTGGCGCGGGTCGGTGACGACGCGTACGGCCGGCTGCTGCTGGACTCGCAGCGGGCGGCCGGGGTGGACACGGTGGGCGTGCTGGTCGGCGGGGCGCCGACCGGCATCGCGCTGATCACGGTCGATCCGTCCGGGGACAACAGCATCGTGGTGTCGCCGGGCGCCAACGGCCGGCTCACCCCGGCGGACGTACGGGCCGCGGGCAGCCTGTTCCAGGCGTCCAGGGTCGTGTCGGCGCAGCTGGAGATCCCGCTGGAGTCCGTCGTGGAGGCCGTACGGTCGCTGGCGGAGGGCAGCCGGTTCGTGCTGAACCCGTCGCCGCCGCGGCCGTTGCCGCGGGAGGTGCTGGACGCCTGCGACCCGCTGATCGTCAACGAGCACGAGGCGAAGGTGATCCTCGGCGCGGCCGCGATCGGCGACGCGCCGGAGGACTGGGCGCGGGTCCTGCTCGCGAAGGGGCCGCGCTCGGTGGTGATCACGCTGGGCGGCGAGGGGGCGCTGGTCGCCTCCGCGCAGGGCATGACCCGCGTGCCGTCGGTGAAGGTGGACGCCGTGGACACCACCGGCGCCGGGGACGCGTTCACGGCGGCGCTGGCGTGGAAGCTGGGCACGGGCGCGTCCCTGGCCGACGCGGCGGCGTACGCGGCGCGGGTCGGGGCGGCGGCCGTGACCCGGCGAGGTGCGCAGGAGTCGTATCCGACGGCGGACGAGGTGGCCGCGCTGTGAGGAAGGCCGGCATCCTCAACCGCCATCTGGCCGGGGCGCTCGCGGAACTGGGCCACGGGCACGAGGTGCTGGTGTGCGACGCGGGCATGCCGGTGCCGGACGGGCCGCGCCTGGTCGACCTGGCCTTCCGGGCCGGGGTGCCGTCGTTCGCCGAGGTGCTGGACGGGCTGCTGGCCGAGCTGGTGGTGGAGGGCGCCACGGCCGCGAGCGAGGTGTGCGACGCGAACCCGGAGACGGCGGACCTGCTTCAGGGGTGCTTCCCCGGGCTGGAGCTGGTTCCGCACGCCGCGCTCAAGGAGCGGTCGCTGACCGCCCGGCTGGTGGTCCGCACGGGCGAGGCACGGCCATACGCGAATGTGCTGCTGCGGTGCGGGGTGTTCTTCTAGCGCGGGCCGCGCCAGGGACGTCTTCGAGGGGCCCGGTCCGTCGACCGGGCCCCTCGGCTTTCCCCCCGTCGAAGCCCCGTGAATCCCCCCGGGTTCCCTCCCCCAAAAGCTCCGACGCCCAGTACGACCGGCGAGGTGCGGAAACGGTTGTACCGCTTCCGCGATTATTTTTCCGGACCGTCATTCGATCACGTGTGCGACGAACCGTTCCGTGGTCTCCGCAAGCACCCCCCGCCCGTCCCGCGCCCACAACTCCTCGTTGAACAGCTCGACTTCGATGGGACCGGCGTAGCCGGCCGCCTCCACGTACGCCGTCCACTCGCGCATGTCGACCGCGCCGTCACCGATCTGGCCGCGGCCGTTGAGAACGCCCTCGGGGAGCGGGGTGGTCCAGTCGGCGAGCTGGAAGGTGTGGATACGGCCGCTCGCGCCGGCCCGGGCGATCTGCGCGGGCGCTTGGTCGTCCCACCAGATGTGGTACGTGTCCACGGTCACGCCCACCTGGTGGGCGGGGAAGCGTTCCGCGAGGTCCAGCGCCTGGGCGAGGGTGGAGACCACGCAGCGGTCGGAGGCGAACATCGGGTGCAGCGGCTCGATCGCCAGCTTCACGCCGTGCCCCTCGGCCCAGGGGCCCAGCTCGGCGAGCGCGTCGGCGATGCGTTCGCGGGCGCCGCGCAGGTCCTTCGAGCCGGCCGGGAGGCCGCCGGAGACCAGGACCAGGACGTCCGTGCCGAGGGTGGCCGCCTCCTCGACCGCACGCCGGTTGTCCTCGAGGGCGCGGGCGCGCTCGGCCGGGTCGGTGGCCGTCAGGAAGCCCCCGCGGCACAGGGTGGTGACGCTCAGGCCCGCGTCGCGGACCAGCTTGGCGGCCGCCTGAAGGCCGTACGCCTGGACCGGTTCGCGCCACAGGCCGACCTTGTCGACGCCCAGTTCCTCGCAGGCCGCGGTGAGTTCGGGCAGCGACAACTGCTTGACCGTCATCTGGTTGATGGAGAAACGGGACAGGTCGCCGGTCACTGGTCCACTCCGTACAGGCTCAGCAAGGTCTTCATGCGCTCCTCGGCCAGCTTGGGGTCGGGGAACAGGCCGAGCCCGTCGGCGAGTTCGTAGGCGCGGGCGAAGTGCGGCAGCGAGCGGGCCGATTGCAGGCCGCCGACCATCGAGAAGTGCGACTGGTGGCCGGCCAGCCAGGCGAGGAAGACCACGCCGGTCTTGTAGTAGCGGGTCGGGGGCTCGAAGAGGTGGCGGGACAGCTCGACCGTCGGATCGAGCAGGGCGCGAAAGCCGGCCGTGTCGCCGGTGTCCAGGACACGGACCGCCTCGGCCGCGAGCGGGCCCAGCGGGTCGAAGATGCCGAGCAGGGCGTGACTGAAGCCCTGCTCGTCACCCGCGATCAGCTCCGGGTAGTTGAAGTCGTCACCGGTGTAGCAGCGAACGCCCCGCGGCAGGCGGCGGCGCAGATCCACCTCGCGCCGGGCGTCCAGCAACGACACCTTGATGCCGTCGACCTTGTCCGGGTGGGCGGCGATGACCTCCAGGAACACGTCGGTGGCCGCGTCCAGGTCCGCCGGACCCCAGTAGCCCTGAAGCGCCGGGTCGAACATCGGGCCCAGCCAGTGCAGGATCACCGGCTCGGCGGACTGGCGCAGCAGGTGGCCGTACACCTCGAGGTAGTCCTCGGGACCCTTCGCGGTCGCGGCCAGCGCTCGGGAGGCCATCACGACGGCCTGCGCGCCCGCCTCCTCGACGACGGCGAGCTGCTCCTCGTAGGCGGCCCGGATCTCGGCGAGGGAGCCGCCGGTGATCTGGTCGGTGCCGACCCCGCAGGCGATACGGCCGCCCACGGCACGCGCTTCGGCGGCGGAGCGGCGGATCAGTCCGGCCGCGCCCGCCCAGTGCAGGCCCATGCCGCGCTGGGCGGTGTCCATGGCCTCGGCGACGCCGAGCCCGTGGGACCACAGGTGGCGGCGGAAGGCAAGGGTGGCCTCCCAGTCGACGGCGGCCGGGGAGTCGGGGGTGACGTCGGCGAACGGGTCGGCGACGACGTGCGCCGCCGAGAAGACCGTGCGGGAGGCGAGGGGGGTGCCGGGGGTGACGAGGAGGGGCTCGGTGCGCGGCTCGTACGTCCGCAGGGCCCCCTGGGCGTCGGGCAGTCGGACGGTCACAGCGCGATCTCCGGAACCTCGATACGGCGGCCCTCGGCCGAGGACTTCAGGCCCAGCTCGGCGAGCTGCACACCGCGGGCGCCGGCGAGCAGGTCCCAGTGGTAGTCGGCACCGGCGTGGACGTGCTTGAGGAACAGCTCCCACTGGGCCTTGAAGCCGTTGTCGAAGTCCTGGTTGTCGGGGACCTCCTGCCACTGGTCGCGGAAGTCCTCGGTGGCGGGGATGTCCGGGTTCCACACCGGCTTGGGGGTGGCGGAGCGGTGCTGGACGCGGCAGTTGCGCAGGCCCGCGACCGCGGAGCCCTCGGTGCCGTCGACCTGGAACTCGACCAGTTCGTCGCGGTTGACGCGCACGGCCCAGGAGGAGTTGATCTGGGCGATCGCTCCGCCTTCGAGTTCGAAGATGCCGTAGGCGGCGTCGTCGGCGGTGGCGTCGTAGGGCTTGCCGTTCTCGTCCCAGCGCTGCGGGATGTGGGTGGCGGTGAGGGCCTGGACGGAGGTCACGCGGCCGAACAGCTCGTGCAGGACGTACTCCCAGTGCGGGAACATGTCGACGACGATGCCGCCGCCGTCCTCGGCGCGGTAGTTCCACGACGGGCGCTGGGCCTCCTGCCAGTCGCCCTCGAAGACCCAGTAGCCGAACTCGCCGCGCACGGACAGGATCCGGCCGAAGAAGCCGCCGTCGATCAGCCGCTTCAGCTTCAGCAGGCCCGGCAGGAAGATCTTGTCCTGGACGACGCCGTGCTTGATCCCCTTCTCCCGGGCGAGGCGGGCGAGTTCCAGGGCGCCCTCCAGGCCGGTCGCGGTGGGCTTCTCGGTGTAGACGTGCTTGCCGGCGGCGATGGCCTTCCTGATGGCTTCCTCGCGGGCGGAGGTGACCTGGGCGTCGAAATAGATGTCGATCGTGCCGTCCGCCAGTACGGCGTCCAGGTCCGTCGACCAGTGGTCCAGGCCGTGCTTTTCCGCAAGCGCCTTCAGGGCGTGCTCGCGGCGGCCGAGCAGGACCGGCTCGGGCCACAGCACGGTGCCGTCGCCGAGGTCGAGCCCGCCCTGGTCGCGGATGGCCAGGATCGAGCGGACCAGGTGCTGGCGGTACCCCATGCGCCCGGTCACGCCGTTCATGGCGATGCGCACCGTCTTGCGTGTCACGTCAGTCCCTTCGTGGGCGCGGGGCGCCCGGTAGATCGGCCCTGCAAGCCGTACAGCAAGCGCTTTCTATCGTGAAAAGCTAGCCTCTGAGCAGTGGTCTGTACAAGGCTGCGGACCGGACGAGTTGTTCGAGGGGGCGAACACCCGCGCCGGGTGGCCTTAAGGTCTGCTCGGAACCGTGGCGGTGGGCCCGGGTGTGTACGAGGGCGTACGACGAGATGCGCGACCGGAGGACGAGATGACGGTGACCCTGGCGGACGTGGCGGCCCGCGCGCAGGTCTCCCCCGCGACGGTGTCGCGCGTACTGAACGGCAACTACCCGGTGGCGGCCTCCACCCGGGAGCGGGTGCTCAAGGCCGTGGACGAGCTGGACTACGTCCTGAACGGCCCGGCGAGCTCACTGGCCGCGGCCACCTCCGACCTGGTCGGCATCCTGGTGAACGACATCGCCGACCCCTTCTTCGGGATCATGGCGAGCGCCATCCAGGGCGAGATCGGCGGGCCGGGCGGGCGCGCGGGCGGCGAGAGACTCGCGGTCGTGTGCAACACCGGCGGCTCACCGGAGCGCGAGCTGACCTACCTCACGCTGCTGCAACGGCAGCGGGCCGCGGCCGTGGTGCTGACCGGCGGGGCCATCGAGGACGCGGCACACCAGGCGGCGATGACGGCGAAGCTGCGCAAGCTGACCGAGGCCGGGACGAAGGTGGTGCTGTGCGGGCGGCCTCCGGCGCCGGACGCCGGGGCGGTCGCGCTGACCTTCGACAACCGGGGCGGTGCCCGCCGGCTCACAGAGCACCTCATCGGCCTCGGCCACCGGCGGCTCGGCTACATCGCCGGGCCCGAGGAGCGCACCACCACCCGGCACCGGCTGGAGGGCCACCGCGAGGCGCTGGCCGCGGCCGGCGTCGAGGAGCGGCCCGGCTGGACCGTGCACGGGCGCTACGACCGGCAGTCCGGCTACGAGGCCACGCTGGAGCTGCTGCGGCGGGACCCGTCGCTCACAGCTGTCGTCGCCGCGAACGACTCCGTCGCCCTCGGGGCCTGTGCCGCGCTGCGGGAGTCTGGGCTGCGCATCCCCGAGGACGTCTCCGTCGCCGGTTTCGACGACCTGCCGTTCAGCATCGACGCGGTGCCGTCGCTGACGACGGTGCGGTTGCCGCTGGCGGAGGCGGGGGCCCGGGCGGGACGCATCGCGATGGGGCGGGAGGATGCGCCGCCCGGGGGGATCGCCACGGTGCGGGGGGAGCTGATGGTTCGGGGGTCGTGTGGGGGGCCGCGGGGGTAGGGCTGGGCTTGCGGCGGTGTGCCTGCGGCGCTGGGTGCGGTGTGCCTGCGGCGGCGTGCGGTGTGCCTGCGGCGGCGTGCGTTGTGGCTGCGGCGCGGGGTGCGTTGTGCCTGCGGCGGCTTGTTGTGTTTTGGGTGCGGGCCGGTGGGGGCTGGTCGCGCCCTTCCCCGCGCCCCCTTTTGCGCCTGCGGCGCCTCGTCGTGTTTCGGCTGCGGGCGCGTGGGGGCCGGTCGCGCCGTTCCCCGCGCCCCCTTTTGCACCTGCGGCGCCTGGTCGTGTTTCGGGTGCGGGCGCGTGGGGGCCGGTCTCGCCGTTCCCCGCGTCCCCTTTTGCGCCTGCGGCGCCTGGTTGTGTTTTGGGTGCGGGCCGGTGGGGGCTGATCGCGCCGTTCCCCGCGCCCCTTTTTTTGCCTGCGGCGGCCCGTTGCGGTGCGTGGTCGGTTGCGGTCGCGCCTGCGGTTCGTCGTGGGTCGGGGCCGGGGCGGGGGGTGTCCGTCCTCGGTCCGGCCGCCCGTTCCCGACGCGTGCAGCCTTGCCCGGTGCCGGCCGCTGCGGGCGGACACCCCCCACCCCGGCCCCTTCCCGCCGTACGCGGGTGCGGCATTGGGGGAGCCGGTCACTTCGTGGGGATGGTGTACTGGGCCTCGCCGTGGCCGAAGGACCAGTCGGGTGAGGTGTTCTCGTACAGGGTGATCACCACGTTGCGTGGTTCGACGCCTGCGTGGGTCTCGGCCAGTTCGGCGATGCGGCGGTAGAGGTCCTGTTTCTGCTCGGCCGGGCGGCCGGTGCGCAGGGTGACGGCGACGAAGACGACGCCGTCGTCGTGGGGGATGCCGAGGTGGTCGCCGTGGCGCAGGGTGCTGGTCGTGCCGTCGTGGGCGGTCAGGATCTGGAAGCGGTCCTCGGGCGGGATGCCCAGGGCGTCCATGAGGGCCTGGTGCACCGCGTCGCCGAGCGCGTGCAGGCGGGCGGTGTCCGCGCCCAGGGTGTCGATGCGGACCAGTGGCATGCGGGCTCCAAGGTCGGACTGACGGTTCCGTACATACTAGTAGGTACAATCGTGCCGGTGACGGCTTTCGCGTTTCGGCGGGCGCAAATGGGCCACCTAAGGGCATAACGCCCCGATACTGGGCGGCGGGCACCGCACCGGCAGGAATGAGTCCCATGCGTACCGTGGCCAGCGAGTTCATCAGTCTCGACGGTGTCGTGCAGGCGCCCGGCGAGCCGGAGGACGAGACCGACCTCGACTTCGCGCACTCCGGCTGGTCGCTGCCGTACGTCGATCCGGAGGTCGTCGGCGGCGCGTTCGAGGGGGCGCTCGCCAAGGCGGACGCGCTGCTGTGCGGGGAGCGGACCTGGCAGGCCATGGCCACCCTGTGGCCGGAGCGGGCCGGGGAGATCTTCGCCGACCGGATGAACACGGTCCGCACCTATCTCGTCTCCGGCACCCTGGACGAGTCCGATCTGCCCTGGGACAACATGCGGCTGATCCGGGCCGGTGAGGTCATGGACCGGATCGAGGACCTGCGGGCCACGCCGGGGGGCGACCTGCTGATCGCGGGCAGCCCGCGCCTGGTGCGCTCGCTGCTGGCCGAGGGGATGCTCGACGAGCTGATGCTGATGCGGATGCCGGTGCTGCTGGGCGGCGGTATGTCGATCTTCCCGGCGGACGGGGTGCGGCGGCCGTTCCAGCTGGTCTCGACGGTGACCGCGAAGACGGGGGCCGAGGTGTGCGTCTACCGGGCCGTGGCACAGGAGTAGCCGTGGGAAACGTTTGAAGCGGCGGGCTGCGAGTAGGGTCCAGAGCATGAAGCTGGCGTTCTCCACTCTCGGCGTTCCCGGTCTGCCCCTCTCCGACGTGCTGAGCCTGGCCGGCGCGCACGGCTATCACGGCGTGGAGCTGCGCGCCCATCCCGAGGAGCCGGTGCATCCGGGACTCTCCCCGGCCGAGCGGGCCGACGTGGCCGGCGCGTTCAAAGCGGCCGGCGTGGAGCTGCTCGGCATCGCCGGGTACGCGCGGGTGGCCGCGCCGGGCGACGACGGGCCGGTCCTGGACGAGATCCGCGCCCTGCTGGAGCTGGCCCGTGACCTCGGCGCGCCCTTCGTCCGCGTCTTCCCCGGCGGCGGCGACGCGCCGTCGCGCGAGGAGGCCGACGCGACGGCCGCGCGGCGGCTCGGCACGGCCGCCGAGGACGCCTCCGCGCTCGGTGTGCGGGTGCTGGTGGAGACCCACGACTCGCATCGCACCGGAGCGGATCTGATCAGGATCCTCGGGCCCGTCGGGCACGGCAGCGTGGGCGCGCTGTGGGACGTGATGCACACCTGGCTGGGCGGTGAGCAGCCGTCGCAGACGTACGCCGCACTCGCCCCGCACCTCGGCTACGTCCAGGTCAAGGACATCGCCTCCGCCGACGACACGACCCCGCTGGCGCTGGGCGCGGGGGTGCTGCCGCTGGCCGAGGTGGTGGAGGTGCTCTCCCGGAACGGCTGGGACGGCTGGCTGTGCTGGGAGTACGAGAAGCGCTGGCACGAGGCGGCGGCGCCGCTGCCGGGACTGCTGGACGCCGGACGCGACCATCTGAGCCGACTGCTGAACGAGTCGGCCTGACCGACGTCGTACGCCGTGCTTCGGCGGGGGCCGGCGAGCGGCCCGGGGACGAGGCCGGGGGCCGGCGAGCGGCCCCCGGCTCATCCCGTCGGCGTCGTACGCCCCTGTGGGTAGCGTGCGACCCGCTGCTCCAGCCTCGTGCGGCACTGCGGCCACTCCGGCGCCGTGATCGAGAAGATCGCCGAGTCGCGCAGGACGTTCTCCTCGCCGGGCACCCAGGAGCGGGACCAGTTGCGCAGGACGCCCTCGAAGCGGGCGCCGAGCGATTCGATGGCCGCGCGGGAGCGGGCGTTGCGGGCGTCGGTCTTCAGGTCGACGCGGGCCACGCCCCACTCCTCGAAGGCGTGGCGGAGCAGCAGCAGCTTGGCCTCGGCGTTGATGCCCGTGCCCTGCGCGGAGGCGGCCAGCCAGGTGAAGCCGATCTCGATCGCGTCGAGCACGTCCTCGGACCGCCAGCTGCGCGGGTCCCAGTACGACGTGGTGCCGACGACCCGTCCCGTCGCGCGGGACACCTGGGCGTAGGGGGCGAGCATTCCGGCCGCCGCGCGGGCCAGCTGGGCGTCGACGTACGCCTGGATCTCGTGGGCGCGGGGCACCCAGGTGAAGACGTACGTGTCCCGGTTCTCCTCCGCGGCCGCCGCGAGACCGGCGGCGTGCCGGTGCTCCAGCGGCTCCAGGCGCACCAGCCCGCCCTCCAGAACCGGGCCCTTCAGCGTGAAGCCCACCCCGTGTCACCTCTCACTCGCGTGCAGCGCTGCCGACGAGCGGAGAGTCTTCCGCAGTCGGTTGTGGCCGTCGACCGAAATAGGGAGCCTGCCGGTCGGGGGTGCGCAGGGCGTCGTGGTCGCGCATGGGTCTGCCAGGAGGGGGAGAGTGCGAGCACTGGCCGGAGGTGTCGGTCCGGCCGGCCGGTCGGACAGCGCAGGGCGGCGCCCGGAACCCTGCCCCGGGGCGGCCCGTCCACGTCGCGAACTGCCGGTGGGTCACCGCGGCGCGGTGTCGGCCTCGGACGCCGCCCCCTCTCCGCGGCACCGCGGCCGGCGGCGCCGATGGCGGCCCCTGTCCGGACAAGTCCGTGCTCTGCGCACTGTCTTGACTGGCAGAAACTTCCCGGATATTGGTGGCCTCTCGGAAGTTTCCTTCAGCGGTTCCCCCTCCGGAAGGAGCGCACGTGCACCACGCCAGCACGGACAGCACGGGAAACACCGCACGACCCGCCAGACGCACGGTCCTCGCCGCGACGGCCGCGCTGACCGCCGCCCTCGCCGTCGGGCCCGCCACGGCGGCCACCGCCGCCCCGCACGACGAGCGGAAACTGCGCGCCCTCATCTCCCGGATGTCCCTGGAGGAGAAGGTCGGCCAGCTCTTCGTCATGCGGGTCTACGGCCACTCGGCGACCGCGCCCGACCAGGCAGACATCGACGCCAACCTCAAGGAGATCGGGGTCCGCACGGCCGCCGAGCTGATCGAGAAGTACCGCGTCGGCGGCATCATCTACTTCGTGTGGGCGCACAACACCCGCGACCCGCAGCAGATCGCCGACCTGTCCAACGGCATCCAGCGGGCGTCCCTGACGCTGCCGCGCGGGCTGCCGCTGCTCGTCTCCACCGACCAGGAACACGGCATCGTCTGCCGCGTGGGCAAGCCCGCCACGTTGTTCCCCGGAGCGATGGCGATCGGCGCCGGCGGCTCCCGCTCCGACGCGCGGACCCTCGGCCGGATCTCCGGCGCCGAACTGCGCGCCATAGGCATCCGGCAGGACTACTCCCCCGTAGCCGACGTGAACGTCAACCCCGCCAACCCGGTCATCGGCGTGCGCTCCTTCGGCGCGGACGCGGACGCGGTGGCGGGACTGGTCGCCGCCGAGGTGACCGGGTACCAGCACGCGGGGGTCGCGGCGACGGCCAAGCACTTCCCCGGGCACGGCGACACCTCCGTCGACAGCCACTACGGCTTCCCGGTCATCACCCACAGCCGCGAGCAGTGGGAGACGCTGGACGCGGTGCCGTTCCGGGCGGCCATCAGGGCCGGCATCGACTCGATCATGACCGCGCACATCCAGTTCCCGGCGCTGGACCCCTCCGGCGACCCGGCGACCCTCTCCCGCCCGATCCTCACCGGCATCCTGCGCGAGGAGCTGGGCTACGACGGGGTGGTGGTCACCGACTCGCTCGGCATGGAGGGCGTGCGCTCCAAGTACGGCGACGACCGGGTGCCGGTGCTCGCCCTGAAGGCGGGCGTGGACCAACTGCTCAACCCGCCGGACCTGGACGTGGCGTGGAACGCCGTCCTCACCGCCGTACGCACCGGGGAACTCACCGAGGAGCGGCTCGATCAGTCGATCCTGCGCATCCTGCGGCTCAAGGCGCGCCTCGGGCTGTTCGACGCGCCGTACGTCAGCCACGCCGGCGTGGAGCGGACGGTGGGCACGCCCGCGCATCTCGCGGCAGCCGACCGCATCGCGGAGCGGACGACGACGCTGCTGGTGAACGAGGGCGCACTGCTGCCGCTGGACCGGCGCGCGCACAAGAAGCTGCTCGTCGTCGGAGCCGACCCGGCCTCCCCTTCGGGAACCACCGGCCCGCCCACCGGGGTTCTCGCCGCCGCCCTGACCGAGCTGGGCTTCACCGCGACCGCCCTGTCCACCGGTACGGCACCGTCCACGGCGACGATCGACCGGGCCGTCGCCGCGGCGGCCGACGCGGACGCGGTCGTCGTCGGGACGTACAACGTCACCGCGGGCAGCAGCCAGCGCACGCTGGTGCGGCGGCTCCTCGCCACGGGCAAGCCGGTGGTGGCCGTGGCCGTGCGCAACCCCTACGACGTGGCCCAACTGCCCGAGGTGCGCGCCTGCCTGGCGTCCTACTCGTGGACCGACGTCGAACTGCGGGCCGCCGCCCGGGTGATCGCGGGGCAGGTCGCTCCGCGCGGGAAGCTGCCGGTGCCGGTGATGCGGGCGGACGATCCGGCGCAGGTGCTGTATCCCATCGGGCACGGCCTGGCGTACTGACGCTGCGGTCCGCCCCCGGCGCGCCCCGCGCGACCGGCCCGGAACTCCTCGCGCGTCTGGCGTGCGCCCGCGGCCACGGGTCACGCTGGACGCGGGGAGTGCCGAGGGGGGCCAGGATGCGCGGAAGCCGGTCCGTGGGGGTGTGCGCGCTGCTGGCGGCGGTGCTGGCCGGGTGCCGGCAGCCGTCCGGGGGCGGTGACAAGGGCGGGCGGCCACCGGCGCCCGTCGGGTCGACGGCCGGCTACGGGGCACGGTTCCTGGACGTCGGCGAGTGCAGCTCGTTCGGCACGACGACCTCCACCGAGGTGCCCTGCACGGGGGAACGGGCGGCCGCGCGGGTCGTGGCGCGCTACGACGGGGCGGTGAACGACGGTCCGCCCTGTCCGCCGACCACCGACTTCGTGCTGCACATCAGCGAACAGCGGCCCGCGTCCGACGAGGACGGCGACGGGATGATCCCGCAGGGGTACGCCTGCATGCGCACCCTCCAGCCGCCGCACCCGGGCGACCCGGGCGGCGGGGGCGGGCCGCGCACCATCGCCGGCGACTGCGTCTACGCCCTTGGTGACGGCCAGGTCCGTGAGACGGCCTGCGACGGCAGCGGCCGCCGCGCGCCGCAGTACCGCGTGGTGCGGGCCGTGGCCGTCCGGTCGCTGTGCCCGGCGGCCACGGCCCTGTACGTGCGGCTCGGCGGAGCGCAGCCGGTCGGCTGCGCCCGCCGGATGTGACCTACGGACGCAGCGCCGGCTCGCGCTCCACGTCGCGCACGTCCAGCCGACTGTCGAACTTGGCCAGCGGCCTGGCCTGCGCGGTGTCCTGCTGGACGCCGGCCCACTGAAGGATGCGGGCGGTGGCCAGCTCCTTCTGCGCGGGCACCAGACCGGCCACGTTGGCGCCGTGGTTCAGGCCGGGCGCGGTGAAGACGTAGGCGTCCTTGGCGCCCTTGTCGACGCGGAAGCGCTCGCTGCCCCACGGGTCGTTCTGGCCGTACACGAAGAGCATGTGGCGGGCGTTGTGCCGCACCCAGGTGTCGACGTCGCGCATCGCCCACGGCTGGAAGCGCATCGGGATCTCGCGCGGGACGAAGTTGCGCGGCGGCTGGTAGCCGTAGCGGATGTACTGCTTCTCGATGTGCGGGAAGTGGATGGTGGGCGCGCCGAGCTGGGTGCCCGCCTGGTAGTAGTACGGCGTGTACGTCTGAAGACCCTGATCGGTGTAGGCGGAGAAACCGGAGATCTCGTCGATCGAGTTCCAGATCTCGTCGTCGCTCGCCGTGGCCGCGTTCGCGGGGATCCTGTCGCAGTCGGCGAGCAGGCTGTACTGCCAGAAGCCCCACACGTAGTCGAGGACGACGGCCTCGTAGGCGCGGTCCAGGGAGCCGATGGTGGTGAAGGTGTAGCCGTTCCCGGCGGCGTACGCGGCGTACTTCTGCTCCAGCGGCTCGCGGCGCACCAGTGCCTCGCGCTGCACCGCGTTCAGCTTGTCGCGGCACTCCTTGGTGCCGACGGAGGCGAAGAAACGGTCGTAAGCCGAGTCCTCGTTGTTCACCACGTCGTTGGGGGCGACGTAGGCGACCACGCCGTCCATGTCACGCGGGTAGAAGCGCTCGTAGTAGGTGGCGGTCATGCCGCCCTTGGAACCGCCGGTGGCGAGCCAGTTCTTCGAGTAGACCGGCTTCAGTGCCTCGAAGACGCGGTGCTGGTCGCTGGCGGCCTGCCAGATGTCGAGCTTGGACCAGTCGGCCGGGGCGGGACGGGACGGGGTGAAGAAGCGGTACTCCAGGGAGACCTGGTTGCCGTCCACAATCTGGGTGGGCTCGCGGCGCGACGGGGTCGTGGAGACGTTGTAGCCGCTCGTGTAGAAGACGGTCGGGCGGCTGACGTCCTTGTGCAGCACGGTGATGCGCTGCTGGAACGTGCCGGCCGAGGGGTGGCGGTGGTCGACGGGCTGGGTGTAGTTCAGGACGAAGTAGCGGTAGCCGGGATACGGCTTCTCCTGGATCAGGCTCATGCCCGGTATGGAGAGCAGCCGGTCCTTGATGTCCTGGCTGCCGGAAGCGTCGGCGGCGGTGGCCGCGCCCGCCGCGCTCAGCGTGCCTATGAGCACGGTGAACGCCAGCAGCCATCTGAGTGCCTTGCGCATGCACCCTCCCTGTGAGACAGATGTGCGCCGGAAGCTATCGGAGCAACATCGTTTCCACCAGGGGGAGTTAAAGAAAGCGGAAACGGTTCAGCACAGAATCCAACCGGAGTTGACCGATCCGCCGCCCACCGAGCCGGTGACGCGGACGCAGCGATGACCGGCGTGCACGGTGACGGGTCCGGCCCGCCGGGTGAACGGGCCCTTGTCCACCACGGGCCGCCCGCCGCGCGCCTGCACGCCGACCGACATGACCTGGCGGGGGCCGGGGCGCCGGGGCAGGGTGATCGCGCAGACGTAGCCGTCGTTGCGGTAGACCTGCACGCTGCCGGTGGAGAAGGGCAGTGTCGCCACCCTGTGTCCGCCGCACCGCGTGGGCGCCGCGGCGGCCTCGGCACTGCCGGGCGCGGCCAGCGCGAACAGCCCGGCCGCGGTCAGCACGCCCAGCGCGACCGCCGTCCGCCGCCGTATCCCACCCCAGTCCACAGTCGTCCCTCCCTACGTCCGCGATTGCGCGTCCGCGCGTGCGGGTTCGCGATGGTGCGCCCCCGCGCGTCAAGAAGCGTACGGATGTACGGACGCAGCGCGTGTGTCGGATGGTTGCACGACCGTCAGGGAATCGGTGCGGGGGGGCCGGTCTGATTGCGTTCGGCCGCGGGTGGGTTGTGGCGGGGCGCGCAGTTCCCCGCGCCCCTTTCGGGGCGCGGAGGTCGGCGCGCTTCTTCCGGGGCGCGGAGGTTCCCGCGCTTCTTCCCGGGCGTGGCGGTCAGCGGGCGGCGCCGACCGGTTCTTCCGGTTCGGCCTCGCCGATGAACGTGCGCCACAGCCGGGCGTAGTGGCCGTCGCGGGCGAGGAGTTCCTCGTGGGTGCCGTCCTCCGCGACGCGGCCGTGGTCCATGACCACCACCCGGTCCGCGCGGGCGGCGGTGGTCAGACGGTGGGCCACGACCAGGGTGGTACGGCGGCCGGCGAGGCGGTCCGTGGCCTGGTTGACCTGGGCCTCGGTCGCCAGGTCCAGCGCGGCCGTCGCCTCGTCCAGCAGCAGGATGTCGGGGTCGACCAGCTCGGCGCGGGCCAGCGCGATCAACTGCCGTTGCCCGGCGGACAGGTTGCGGCCGCGCTCGGCGACCTCGTGCAGATACCCGCCCTCCAGCGTGGCGATCATGTCGTGCGCGCCGACCGCCCGGGCCGCCGCCTCCACCTCCGCGTCGGTGGCGTCGGGACGGCCGTAGGCGATGGCGTCACGGATCGTGCCGGGGAAGAGATACGCCTCCTGCGGCACCACGCCGAGCCGGTGACGGTACGACGTGAGGTCCAGGTCGCGCAGGTCCGTGCCGTCGGCCGTCACCCGGCCACCGGTCGGGTCGTAGAACCGGGCCACCAGCTTGACGAGGGTCGACTTGCCGGCGCCCGTCTCGCCGACGAACGCGACCGTCTGCCCGGCGGGGATGCGCAGGTCGATGCCGCGGAGGGCCGCGTCGTTCTCGTCGGCAGCGCCATATGCGAAGTGGACGTCCTCGAAGGCGATCTCGCCCCGCAGGGAGAGCACCTCCAGCGGCTCCCGCGCGGCTTTCGTGGACGTCGGCTCGCGCAGCAGCTCCTGGATACGACCCAGCGAGACCGTGGCCTGCTGGTAGCCGTCGAAGACCTGGGACAGCTGCTGGACCGGCGCGAAGAACAGGTCGATGTACAGCAGGTACGCCACCAGCCCGCCCGTGGTGAGCGTCGCCGCGTCCACCCGGCCCGCGCCGACGATCAGCACCGCGGCCGCGGCGGCCGACGACAGGAACTGCACGAAGGGGAAGTAGACCGAGATCAGCCACTGGCCGCGGATGCGTGCCTGCCGGTAGCTGTCGCTGCGCTCGGCGAACCGCCGCCCGCCGTCCCGCTCGCGCCGGAACGCCTGCACGATCCGCAGGCCCGACACGGACTCCTGGAGGTCGGCGTTGACCACCGACACCCGCTCGCGGGCCAGCTCGTACGCCTTCACGCTGGCCCTGCGGAAGAAGTACGTGCCGACGATCAGCGGCGGCAGCGTGGCGAAGACGACGAGTGCGAGCTGGAGGTCGATCACGAGCAGGGCGGCCATGATGCCGAAGAAGGTGACGACCGAGACGAAGGCCGTGACCAGCCCCGTCTGCAGGAAGGTGGAGAGGGCGTCGACGTCCGTCGTCATCCTCGTCATGATCCGGCCGGTCAGCTCCCGCTCGTAGTAGTCGAGGCCGAGCCGCTGGAGCTGGGAGAAGATCTTCAGACGCAGGGAGTACAGGACGCGCTCGCCGGTCCGGCCGGTCATACGGGTCTCGCCGACCTGGGCCGCCCACTGCACGACCACCGAGAGCAGCGCGAGCAGCGACGCCGACCAGACGGCACCCAGTGCCATCCTGGTCACACCGCTGTCGATGCCGTGCCGGATCAGCACCGGCAGCAGCAGGCCGACCCCGGCGTCCACGGCGACCAGGGCGAGGCTGACCAGGAGGGGCAGCCCGAAGCCGCGCAGCAGGCGGCGCAGACCGTAGGAGTCCTCCGGCCGGACCGCGGCCGCCTCGTCGACGCCGGGGGTGTCGGTGGCCGGGGGCAGCGCCTCGACCTGGGCCAGCAGCTCCGGTGTGGCCGGGGTGCCGTGCAGTGCCGCGTCCCGGCGCTCGCGCTCGCCCGCCCACAGCCGGGGCGTGATGCCGCGCTCGGCGTCGAACTCGGCGTCCAGTTCCTCACGCAGCGAGGTGTCCTCGGCGGGCGCGGAAGGCTGTGCGTGGCCCGGGGAGACACCGCCGAGCTCGTCGGGATCGGTGAGCAGCCGCCGGTACAGGGCGCAGCGTTCCTGTAGCTCGTCATGGGTGCCGAGGTCGGCGAGCCGGCCGTCGTCGAGGACGGCGATGCGGTCGGCGAGGTTGAGGGTGGAGCGGCGGTGCGCGATCAGCAGGGTGGTGCGGCCCCGCATGACCTCCTTCAGCGCCTCGTGGATCTCGTGCTCCACGCGGGCGTCGACGGCGGAGGTCGCGTCGTCCAGGACGAGCAGGCGGGGGTCGGTGAGCAGGGCGCGGGCGAGCGCGATGCGCTGGCGCTGGCCGCCGGAGAGGGTCAGTCCGTGCTCGCCGACCGTGGTGGCGTAGCCGTCGGGCAGCTCCTTGATGAAACGGTCCGCCTGTGCGGCGCGCGCGGCGGCCTCGACCTCCTCGTCACTCGCGTCGGGGCGGCCGTAGGCGATGTTGTTGCGGACGGTGTCGGAGAAGAGGAAGGAGTCCTCGGGGACCAGGCCGATCGCGGCCCGCAGCGACTGAAGGGTCAGCTCGCGCACGTCGTGGCCGCCGACCAGGACGGCGCCGTGGGAGACGTCGTAGAAGCGCGGCAGGAGCAGGGAGAGGGTGGACTTGCCGGAGCCGGAGGAACCGACGACGGCGAGGGTCTCGCCGGGCCGGATCTCGAAGCTGAGCCCCTGGAGCACGGGGCGCGTCTTGCCGGGGGCGCGGTCGTATCCGAACGACACGTCGTCGAACTCGACCGACGCCGGTGCGTCGGCGGGCAGCTCCTTGGTGCCGTCCTTGAGGGTCGGCTCGGTGTCGATCAGCTCCAGGACGCGTTCGGTGCCGGCGCGGGCCTGCTGGCCGACGGTGAGGACCATGGCGAGCATGCGGACCGGGCCGACCAGCTGGGCGAGGTAGGTGGAGAAGGCGACGAAGGTGCCGAGCGTGATGTGCCCGCGCACGGCGAGCCAGCCGCCGAGCGCCAGCATCGCGACCTGGCCGAGTGCCGGGACGGCCTGGAGGGCGGGGGTGTACCGGCTGTTGAGGCGGATCGTGCGCAGGCGGCCGGCGAAGAGGCGGCGGCCGACCTCGCGCAGCTTGTTCGTCTCCTGCTCCTCCTGCCCGAAGCCCTTGACCACGCGGACGCCGCTGACCGCGCCGTCGACCACGCCGGCCACGGCCGCGGCCTGGGCCTGCGCGTACCAGGTGGCCGGGTGCAGCTTGGTGCGGCTGCGCCGGGCGATGTACCCGAGCGCGGGAGCGACGGCCAGCGCGACCAGGGTCAGCGGCAGGGAGAGCCAGGCCATGACCACCAGGGAGATCAGGAACAGCAGGACGTTCCCGATGGTCATCGGCAGCATGAACAGCAGACCCTGGATCAGCTGGAGATCGCTGGTGGCCCGCCCGACGACCTGCCCGGTGGACAGCTCGTCCTGCCGCCGGCCGTCCAGCCGGGTGATCGTGCCGAACATCTCCGTGCGCAGGTCGTGCTGGACGTCGAGGGCGAGGCGGCCGCCGTAGTAGCGGCGGATGTAGGTGAGGACGTACACGATCAGGGCGGCGCCGATCAGTGCGCCGGCCCATGGGGCCATACGGCGGCTGTGGTCGCCGATCACGTCGTCGATGATCACCTTGGTGACCAGCGGCACGACGGCCATGACGGCCATGCCGCCGAGGGAGGAGCCGAGGGCGAGGACCACGTCCTTGGGATACCGCCAGGCGTACCCCCACAGTCGCCGAGCCCATCCCCGTTGCGGTGTCACTCCGTGCCTCCCAGTGGTCCTGCGCTACCGCAAGGCTGCAACGCCCGCGGGCTGCGATTTCATCCCCGCGCAACAAACGGGCGGCCGGCCGACGGGTCCGGGGCCGCCGCCCGCACCGGGCCGCTCACCCGATCCGCAGACGCAGGAAGTAGAACCGGGTCGTCTGCGCCGGGTTCTGGTTGTCGTCGCTGACCAGGGTCACCCTCAGGGTGCCGTGGTCCCGGCCGGTGACGGCCATGCCCTCGATGTTGTCGAGCAGCGGGTTCGGCTGGGGCTGCTTCGCGGTGGCGCCGAGGGACGGGCAGGCCGCGATGTCGGCCAGCAGGGTCTTCCCGACCGGGCGGACGCCTGGCCGCCCGGTCAGCCGTGCGATCCCGCTGACGTCCGTCGCGTGGCGCAGGTCGGCCAGGTAGAGGCGCACGGTGTCGCCGACGCCGGTGGTGAAGGCTCGCTCCAGGACGAGGAGGCGGCCGTGCCCGATCCCCTGGACCTCGGCGACGCCGAGGCCGGGGTCGGTGCGGTAGGCGTACTGGGCGGCGAGGCTGAAGCCGCCCGCGCGGCGCTCCCAGGTCTGGAAGCGGACGGTGTCCGCCGGATCGCCGGTCAGCGGGTACTCCATCGACGCCAGCAGGGTGCGGCCGTCCGGCAGGAGGGTCAGGCCCTCGAAGGTGCCGTTGGGCCGTGCCCGGCCGGACGGGGCGGTCCACAGCGCGTCCGGCACCGGCAGGCGCCCCAGGAGACGGCCGTCGGGGTCGTAGCGGCGTACCGACGGCTCGGTCTCGGAGGTGATCAGCCGGCTGCCGTCCCGGTCGACCGCCAGGCCCTCGGAGTCGAGCCGCGCCCCGCTCTCGTCGGCGAGCGGCACCACGGACGTCGGTGCGAGCGTCCGCCGGTCCAGGCGGAACAGGAAGGAGCGGTCGGAGAGAGCGGCCAAGGAACCGTCCCGGTCGACGGCGAGCGCGGAGAGGTTGCCGACGAACTCCCCCCGGTACGTCTTCTTGTCGAGGGCGTCGGAGAAGCCCTCGAGGGTCACGGTGGGCGAACAGGCGTGTTCCTGGACGTCGGCGGGCCAGGCGGCGGTCAGGGAGGCGACCACCGCCAGGCCGGCGAGTACGGGTCCGAAGCGCATGCCGGTCACCGTAGGCGGGTGCGGTGACCGGCGGGCGGCGGCGTGACGGAACGTCAGCCCTGTGGCGGGACCGCGACGAACGCCTCGCTCGGCCGGCTGGTCGGCGTGTAGCGGGCCGTTGCGGCCGGGACCAGGTCCTTGTGGATGACCTTGGCGACGTTCTGGATGGTGGTGACGCCGTAGCTCATGGTGCTGTTGTCCTGCGTGAGCACCGTGATCGTGTAGTCGTGGCCGGCGCCGTTGAAGGTGCCGAGGCTGTGCACCCGCCAGCCGTGCGTGGCCCGCTGCAGCCAGCCGTTCTTCACGTGCACGGCGACCGAGGAGGGCGCGCCGGCGGGCGTGCCCCAGCGCTGCGAGGAGACGACCTGGCCCATCAGCTTCAGGATGTAGGCGCGGGAGTTGTCGCTGAGCACGCTGTTCTTCGCGGTGACGAGCTTGAGGAGCTTCTGCTCGTCGGTGACGTTGACCTGGGTCAGGCCCCAGTAACCGCCCGTGCCCGGTGTCGTCTTCGTCATCCCGGCGGCGGCGAGGAAGCCCTTGATCTTCGTCAGGCCGAGCTGCTTCCACAGCGCGCTGGTGGCGTTGTTGTCCGACTGGGTGATCATGGCCTTGGCGAGGGACGCCTCACGGTCGGTCAGATAGCGGTTGTGCTTCTTCGCGTCCCACAGCAGCGTGGCGAGAACGGTGACCTTGACGGTGCTCGCCGAGTCGAAGCTGCTGGTGGCCCGCAGCGTGCACGTCGTGTTGGTGGTGCGGTCGTAGACACCGAGCGCGACGGTGCCCTTGCGGCCGGCGAGCGCGCCCGTGATGTCCTTCTGCAGTTTGGCGGCGAGGCCGGCCTTGGCCGACGTACAGCTGACGGTCGGTGCGGCGGCAGCGGCCGGCGTGGCCGCGACCACGCCCGGAACGAGAACGCCCGCGCCGACGGCGACCGCCAGCAGACGGGCGCGCCTGGATATCCCCTGAGTCATGCCCCTGTTGACGCACGAGTTCGACCGAATGGTTGTACGGATCGACGAATGTGCCGGAAGTGGGGTGACTCAGGGGCGGGTGAGGCAGCGGCGGGTGAGAGGGCGTCAGTCCAGGTGCGTCGGCGCGAACATGCGCAGGACGGCGGGCAGTACGACCACGGTCGGGCCCGGCGTCGCGAGTGCCTTCGCCAGGTCGGCCTCCAGGGACTCGGCGGTGGTGCGCACCCCCGGCACCCCGAAGGATTCCGCCAGCGCCACATAGTCCGGGCGGGTCAGCTCGGTCGCCGTGGCCTGGCCGAAGGCGTCCGTCATGTACTCGCGCAGGATGCCGTAGCCGCCGTCGTCGACGATCAGCCAGGTGACGTTCAGGTCGTACTGGCGGGCCGTGGCCAGCTCGGCGATGGAGTACAGAGCGCCGCCGTCGCCGGAGACCGCCAGGACCGGGCGGGTCGGGTCGGCCGCCGCCGCGCCGAGGGCGGCCGGGAAGCCGTAGCCGAGGCCGCCGGCGCCCTGTGCGGAGTGCATGGCGTTGGGGGCCTTGGCGTCGAACGCGGACCACGCCCAGTAGGCGAGGATCGTCATGTCCCAGAAGGAGGGGGCGCCGGCCGGGAGCGCGCGGCGCACCGACGCGAGCACCTGCTGCTCCAGGGTCAGGTCCTGGGCGTCGATCCGCTCGCGCACCTTGGCGAGCAGGTCCCGGACCCGCTCGGGGGCCTTCGGGTCGGGGCGCTCGGTGACCGTCTCCAGCAGGGCCTGGAGGGCGAGCCGGGCATCGGCGTGGATGCCGAGGGCCGGGTGGTTGGACTCCAGCTTGCCGAGGTCGGCCTCGATCTGGATCACGCGGCCGCGGGGCTTGAACGTGTGGTAGTTCGAGGAGAGTTCACCGAGGCCCGAGCCGACGACCAGCAGGACGTCGGCGTCCTCGAGGAGGTCGGTGGTGTGCCGGTCCTCCAGCCAGGACTGGAGGGACAGCGGGTGCTCCCAGGGGAAGGCGCCCTTGCCGCCGAAGGTCGTCACGACCGGCGCCTGAAGCGTCTCGGCGAGCGCGCGCAGCTTGCCGGAGGCGTCCGCGCGGACCACTCCCCCGCCCGCGATGATCGCGGGGCGCTCGGCACGCGACAGCAGGTCGGCCGCCACCGCTGTCAGCTCCGGGCGCGGGACCAGCTCGTCCGGGGTGGCGTCCAGCGCCGTCACCACCGGCAGGTGGGTCTCGGCGAGCAGGACGTCCTGCGGGATCTCCACCCACACCGGGCCGTGCGGGGCGCTCAGCGCCGACTTCCAGGCCGCCGCGATCGCGGACGGGATCTGCGACTGGGTGCGGACCGTGTGCACGGACTTGACGACACCCCGGAAGGAGGCGGCCTGGTCGGGGAGTTCGTGCAGATAGCCGTGGCGGCCGCCGCCGAGGCCCGCCGTCGGGATCTGGCTGCTGATGGCGAGGACGGGGGCCGAGGCGGCCGCCGCCTCCTGCAGCGCGGCCAGGGAGGTGAGGGCTCCCGGGCCGGTCGACAGCAGCAGCGGGGCCGCCTCGCCGGTGATCCGGCCGTAGGCGTCGGCCGCGAAGCCCGCGTTGTTCTCCACGCGCAGGCCGACGTACCTGAGGTCCGAGCGGCGCAGGGCGTCGAACATGCCGAGGGCGTGCTGGCCGGGCAGGCCGAAGACGGTCGTCGCGCCGAGCCCGGCCAGGGTCTCCACGACCAGGTCTCCGCCGTTGCGCCCGGCGGGCGGATTCAGCGCGGCCTCCGTCTGGGCGGCACTCGGACGGAGCTCCAGGTCGTGGTCGTGGGTCACTTGCCCTCGTTCTCCTTGCGGGCGGCCGCGATCTGGCGGCTCATGATGGTGGTCAGTTCGTACGCCGTGTGGGAGGCCGCCACCGAGGTGATCTCGGCGTGGTCGTAGGCGGGGGCCACCTCGACGACGTCCGCGGAGACCAGGTTGCAGGAGGCCAGGCCGCGCAGGATCTCCAGCAGCTCGCGGGAGGTCATGCCGCCCGCCTCGGGGGTGCCGGTGCCGGGGGCGTGGGCCGGGTCGAGGCAGTCGATGTCGATGGAGATGTACAGCGGGCGGTCGCCGATGCGCTGGCGCAGCTGGTCGGCCACCTCGTCGGCGCCGCGGCGGTAGATGTCCGCCGACGTCACGATGCCGAAGCCCATCTTCTCGTCGTCGGTGAGGTCCTGCTTGCCGTACAGCGGGCCGCGGGTGCCGACGTGGGAGAGCGCCTCGGTGTCGAGGATGCCCTCCTCGACGGCCCGGCGGAACGGGGTGCCGTGGGTGTACTCGGCGCCGAAGTAGGTGTCCCAGGTGTCCAGGTGGGCGTCGAAGTGGAGCAGGGCGACGGGGCCGTGCTTCTTCGCGACGCTCCTGAGGAGGGGCAGCGCGATGGTGTGGTCGCCGCCGAGGGTCATCAGGCGGGCGCCGGTGCCGAGGAGGTCGTCGGCGGCGGCCTCGATGGTGTCGACGGCCTCGTTGATGTTGAAGGGGTTCACCGCGATGTCGCCGCCGTCGGCCACCTGCGCGAGGGCGAACGGGGAGGCGTCCTGCGCCGGGTTGTAGGGGCGCAGCAGCCGGGACGCCTCACGGATGGCGTTGCCGCCGAAGCGGGCGCCCGGCCGGTACGAGACGCCGGAGTCGAACGGCACGCCCACGACGGCGACGTCGGCGCGGCCGACCTCGTCGAGGCGGGGCAGCCGGGCGAAGGTCGCGGGACCGGCGTACCGCGGGATACGGGACGAGTCGACGGGGCCGCGGGGCGTCTCGTTGCTGCTCATGGTGGACTGCCTTCTTTCCTACGCTTCTTCGCGTATGTACTGCTTGGTCCTTACGACTCTACTGGTGAGCCGGGACCGGTTCGGACACGGGTTCGGGGGCCCGGCCGGCCAGGCGGTCGCGCCAGGCGGTCAGGACGGCCTCGTCGGTGGGCTTCGTCGCCAGGGAGACGACGACGTAGGCGGCGAGGGAGGCCAGCAGGCCGTAGTAGACGGGCTCGTTGGCGAGGATGCCGTAGCCGGCCATCAGACCGATGACGGCGAGACCGCCGACGAGCACGGCGGCGAGCGCGCCCTGCACGGTGCCGCGCTTCCACAGCAGCCCGCCGAGGATCGGCACCAGCAGACCGCCGACGAGCAGGTTGTACGCCACGGTCAGCGCCTCGACGACGTTGTTCAGGGCGATGGCCGTGCAGATCACGGCGATGCCCATGATCAGGATGAAGGCCCGGTTGCCCTTGACCTCGTCGTGCTCCTCGCCGCCCCGCTTGACGACACCGCGCAGCCGGGACCAGATGTCGTTGTTGGCGACGGTGGCGCAGGCGATCAGCGCGCCGGAGGAGGTCGACATCACCGCGGCGAGGGCGGCGGCGAGCACCAGACCGCGCACGCCGATGGGGAGTTCGTCCTTGACGATGGTCGCGAAGGCGTCGTCCGGGCTGCCCAGCTTGGGGTACATGACCTTGGCGGCGGTGCCGATGACGGCGCCGGCGAGGGCGTAGAGCAGGCAGTAGGTGCCGGCGACGGTGCCGCCGTACCGTGCCGTCCTGTCGCTGCGGGCGGTGAACACGCGCTGCCAGATGTCCTGGCCGATCAGCATGCCGAAGGTGTAGATCAGCACATAGGTGAAGATCGTCTCGCCGCCGATACCCAGCGGGTCGAAGTACGAGGTCGGCAGCTTGGCCTTCATCTCGGAGAAGCCGCCCGCCTTGACCACCGCGATGGGCAGCAGCAGGAGCAGCACGCCGATGGTCTTCACGACGAACTGGACCATGTCGGTCAGCGTGATCGACCACATGCCGCCGAGCGTGGAGTAGGCGACGACGATCGCGCCGCCGAGGATGATCGCGACCGTCCGGTTCATGTCGAACAGCACGTCGAAGATCGTGGCGTAGGCGATGGTGGAGGTCACCGCGAGCATCAGGGTGTACGCCCACATCACCACGCCGGAGATGACGCCGGCCCGGCCGCCGTAGCGCAGGTCGAGCATCTCGGAGACGGTGTAGACCTTCAGCCGGGCGATGCGCGCCGAGAAGAAGACCGACAGCGCGAGCAGGCCGAGGCCGATGGTGAAGACCATCCAGGCGCCGGAGAGGCCGTACTGGTAGCCGAGGCCCACGCCGCCGATGGTGGAGGCGCCGCCGAGGACGATGGCCGCCATGGTGCCGGAGTACATCGCGGGCCCCAGGCGGCGGCCCGCCACCAGGAAGTCGCTCTTCGACTTGGCGCGGCGCATGCCCCACCAGCCCATGGCCAGCATGCCGGCCAAGTACAGGACGATGACTGTGTAGTCGACGGCCATGGGGCCTCCTTCCACCGTTCTCGGTGGCGTGTCGTGAGATTCGGGGAGAGTCGGCAGCGGTTCGCGGGGACATCCGCCCGTACCCGCGGCTGCCGGTTCCCGACTGACACTAGGTGGCCGAAAAGCGACTGCGAAGTGTACGTTTCCTCCATTCGCAGGACCGGAGGGTGGAGGGAGTGCACACCATGCCGGAGCAGCCTGTACCCCCCACGCCGCCCGTTCCCCTCACCTCACTCCTGGCCCGTGAGGACCTGGCCCTGCGGCAGATCGCCGGGCCCCGCGATCCCGGTATCGCCATCCGCTGGGCGCACACCTCCGAGATGGCCGACCCCTACCCGTACCTGCTCGGCGGCGAGCTGCTGCTGACCGCGGGCGTCCACATCCCCGAGTCCGCCGGGACGGACGGGAGCCTCGGCGCGTACTTCCACGACTACGTCTCCCGGATCGTCGCCGCGGGCGGCGCCGCCCTCGGTTTCGGGGTGGCGCCCGTGCACGACACCGTGCCGCGCGCCCTGGTGGAGGCGTGCGAGGCGCACGGGCTGCCGCTGCTGGAGGTCCCGCCGCAGACGACGTTCTCGGGCGTCGCCCGCGCGGTGTGGCAGCTGATGGCGCAGGCCCGCCTCGCCGAACTGCGCCGGGTGACCGAGGCCCAGCAGTCCCTGGCCGCCGCCGCGGCCCGCCCCGACCCGGTGCCGTCGGTGCTGCGCCAGCTCGCCCAGCGGGTGGGCGGCCGGGCGGTGCTGTACGGCCCGGAGGGCGCCCGGATCGCCGAGGCGGGACGGGAGCAGCCCGAGGCGGCCATGGGCGCGCTGGCCGAGCTGGCCACCGTGGTCACCGGCCGCTCCACCACCACCGCCACCGACACCGCCGCCGGCGTCCACCTCGCCGCCTACGCCCTCGGCGCCGGCCAGGGCTTCGCGCTCGGCGTCGCCGCCCCGCAGCGCGACCCCGCCGACCACACCATCGCCTCGGTCGCCGCCGTCCTGCTCACCCTGCTCACCGGCGAGCACCAGAGCGGCACCGGCGCCGCCCGCTCCTCCGCGCTGGTCCGGCTGCTGCTCGGCGCGGCGCCCGACGAGGTGGCCGCGCTGCTCGGCGCGGACAGCCGCGTCGTCGTGCACGCCCTTCCCCAGCCCCCTCGAGCCGGCGGGGGCGCCCGCAGCCGGACCCCGGACCCGGTGGCCGCCTCCGCGCTCGGCGCGGCCCTCGGCACCCCGCTGGTCGACCTGACCGACGACGTCGTACGCCTGCTGGTGCCCGCCGGTCACGAGGTGCCGGAGCAGCCCGGCTGGGTCCTCGGCGTGAGCGCGGCCGCCGGACCGGCCGACTGGGCGGCCGCCGACCGCCAGGCGGCCCGTGCGCTGGCCCGCGCCCGCGCCGGCCGCACCCCGCTGGTCCGGCACGCCACCCGCCCCGCGCTGGCCGACCTGCTGCCCGTCGAGGAGGCCGCCGCGCACGCCCGCACCCTGCTCGCCCCGCTCACCCCCGCGCTCACCGAGACCCTGCGCACGTGGCTGTCCCTGCACGGCAGCTGGGACCGCACCGCCGTCGCCCTGTCCGTGCACCGCAACACCGTCCGCCAGCGCATCGCCCGCTGCGCGACCCTGCTGGACGCCGACCTGGACGACACGGACGTACGGATGGAGCTGTGGCTGGCGCTGAAGCATCTGTGAGGGCGGCCGGGCGACCCATGTGGTCCCGCTGCCGGCACGTGACCCGCGTCCCAGCCGCCGGTACACCGTCGGCTTGCACAGCGATCTGCCTCACAATGGTGCCCATGCCGATACCCGGGACGCCCAGCCGCGCCGAACTCGTCGCCCACCTCGTCCGCACCCGTATCGCGGGCGACGTCGCCACGCCCCGCGAGAACAACCTCTCCCACTACCGGCAGCTGGCGAACGGCAACCGTCACTACTGGCTCGGCCTGGAACTCGGTGACCGCTGGAGCGACGAGCAGGACGTCCTCGCGGTGATGGCGGAACGGGCCGGCGTCAACGACGACCCCGAGTACCGCTACGGCCAGGACACCATCGACCCCGAGCTGACCGTCGACGCCCTGGAGCGCATGGCGGGACGGCTGCGCAAGGCGGCCGACGGCGGGCAGCGGGTGCTGTTCGCCACCGGGCACCCCGGCGGCCTGCTCGACGTGCACCGCGCCACGGCCGCCGCGCTGCGGGCGGCGGGCTGCGAGATCGTCGTCATCCCCGAGGGCCTGAGCACCGAGGAGGGGTACGTCATGCAGTTCGCGGACGTGGCGGTGCTGGAGCACGGGGCGTCGCTGTGGCACACCCACTCCGGTGAGCCGATGCGGGCCATCCTCACCGGCCTGGAGCGCGAGGGGCGGCCGCTGCCCGACCTGGTCGTCGCCGACCACGGCTGGGCCGGGTACGCCGGACAGCACGGCGTGGACTCCGTCGGGTACGCCGACTGCAACGACCCGGCGCTCTTCCTCGCCGAGGCCGAGGGCACCGTGCAGGTGACGGTGCCGCTCGACGACCACGTGGTCAGCCCGCGCCACTACGACCCGATGACGGCGTATCTGCTGGACCAGGCGGGTCTGGCGTGAACCCGTCGCTCCGCGCCCGCCTGCCCGGTGTGGGATCCAGGTAGACCCGGCCGATCGCGGGAAGCAGCTCCCGCAGCCGGCGCTCGGCCTGCTCGCAGGCCCGCTCGATCTGCCCGGCCGTGGACACGTCCCGGAAGTCGACCTTCGCCGCCACCAGGGCCTCGCGCGGCCCCTGGACCAGCGTGGTCAGCTCCAGTACGTCCTCGATCTCGTCCACGGCCAGCAGCTCGGCCCGGATCCGCTCCCGCACCGGCTCGGGCAGCGGCCGCCCGATCAGCAGCTCGGCGTTGGAGCGGCCGAGCACCCAGGCGACGTACAGCAGCAGGACACCGATGCACAGGGACGCGAGCGCGTCCCACACGCCCGAGCCGGTGAGCTGACCGCCGAGCAGCCCGAGCGCGGCCAGCACGAGGCCGATCAGCGCGGCGGAGTCCTCCAGCACGACCGCCTTCACGGCGGTGTCGGGGGTGCGTCGCAGATAGTGCCGGAACGGCACGTCGAGGCGGACCGCCTCACCGCGCGCCTGCCGCACGCCGGTCCGCAGCGAGAACCCTTCCAGCAGGAAGGCCACGGCGAGGACGAGGTACGACACGAGCGGATCACCCAGTTCCTCGCCCGCGAGGAGGGTGTGCACACCGTCGTAGAGGGAGAAGACGGCGCCGCCGACGAAGGTGGCGACGGCGGCGAGCAGCGCCCAGATGTACCGCTCGGGCCCGTAGCCGAGCGGATGGTCCTCGTCGGCGGGTTTCTCGCTGCGTTTGAGGGCGGTGAGCAGCAGTACCTCGGTGACGGTGTCGGCGACCGAGTGCGCGGCCTCGGACAGCATCGCGCTGGAGCCGCTGATCACTCCGGCGACCGCTTTCGCCAGGGCGATCCCGAGATTGGCGAGGGCGGCGACGATCACGGTGACCGTGGACTCGCCGCCGCCCTGCGGTGCTGTCTGTTCCGCCTGCTGTGCTGGGGCCATGCCCCTCAGTGTTCCCGGGACGGCCGTCAGTGTTCGCGGGGAACGCGGACCACGCCCTCCTGGATCACCGAGATGGCCAGCCGCCCGTCCTGCGTGTAGATCCGCGCCTGCCCCAGGCCCCGGCCGCCGGACGCCGACGGGGACTCCTGGTCGTACAGCAGCCACTCGTCGGCGCGGAAGGGCCGGTGGAACCACATGGCGTGGTCCAGCGAGGCGCCGACCACGTCGCCGACGGCCCAGCCACCGCGCCCGTGCGCGAGCAGCACGGAGTCGAGCAGGGTCATGTCGGAGACGTAGGTCGCGAGCACGACGTGCAGCAGGGGGTCGTCGTCGAGCTTGCCGTTGGTGCGGAACCACACCTGCGAGTGCGGCTCGCGCGGCTCGCCGAAGCGGCCGTACGGCGGCTCGTCCACGTACCTGAGGTCGATCGCCTCGCGCGCTTCGAGGAAGCGTTCGACGACCTCCGGCTCGAGGTGGTCGTAGCCGCGCAGCCGCTCCTGCGAGGTGGGCAGCGCCGCCGGGTCCGGCGCGGGCGGCATGGGGGCCTGGTGGTCGAGGCCCTCCTCGTACGCCTGGAAGGAGGCGGACAGCGAGAAGATCGGCCGGCCGTGCTGGATCGCGACCACGCGCCGGGTGGTGAAGGAACGGCCGTCACGGATGCGCTCGACGTCGTAGACGATGGGCGCGCCCGGGTCGCCCATGCGCAGGAAGTACGCGTGGAGCGAGTGGGCGAGCCGGTCCGCGGGGACCGTCCGCCCGGCGGCGACCAGTGCCTGGGCCGCGACCTGCCCGCCGAAGACGCGGGGGACGACGGCGGAGCGGGACCGGCCGCGGAAGATGTTCTCCTCGATCTGCTCGAGGTCGAGCAGATCGAGGAGATCCTGGAGTGCCTGGCTCATGGCAGTAGTTGTACCGGCCAGCGATTCCCGGCGTCCTACAGACCCATGTCCTTGGCGATGATCGTCTTCATGATCTCGCTG
The DNA here is from genome assembly GCF_055609245.1 of Streptomyces sp. NPDC036813. NCBI lineage: Bacteria > Bacillati > Actinomycetota > Actinomycetes > Kitasatosporales > Streptomycetaceae > Streptomyces > Streptomyces sp. NPDC036813. The sequence continues at coordinate 83,858 of NZ_JBVJPV010000008.1, forward strand.
GTGCCGCCGTAGATGCGGTTGACGCGGTTGTCCGCGTACAGGCGGGCGATCGGGTACTCGTTCATGTAGCCGTAGCCGCCGTGCAGCTGGAGGCAGCGGTCGATGACGCGGTGGGCGACCTCGGTGCAGAACAGCTTGGCGGAGGCGGCCTCGGCGGGGGTCAGCTCACCGGCGTCCAGCGCCTCGGTGGCGCGGTCGGCGACGGCCTCGGCGGCGTCCACCTCGGCCTGGCAGGCGGCCAGCTCGAACTTGGTGTTCTGGAAGTGCGCGACGGGCTTGCCGAAGACGGTGCGCTCCTGCACGTACTGCTTCGCGAACCGGACGGCGGCCTTGGCCTGCGCGTAGGCGCCGAAGGCGATGCCCCAGCGCTCGGAGGCGAGGTTGTGGCCGAGGTAGTAGAAGCCCTTGTTCTCCTCGCCGAGCAGGTCCTCGACGGGGACCTTGACGTCGACGAACGCCAGCTCGGCGGTGTCGGAGGTCTTCAGGCCCAGCTTGTCCAGCTTGCGGCCGACGGAGTAGCCCTCGGACTTGGTGTCGACGGCGAAGAGGGAGATGCCGTGGCGGCGGTCCTCGGCGGTCGGCGCGGCGGTCCGCGCGCACACGATCACGCGGTCGGCGTGCACACCACCGGTGATGAAGGTCTTGGCGCCGTTGAGGACGTAGTGCGTGCCGTCCTCGGAGAGCTTGGCGGTGGACTTCATGCCGGCCAGGTCCGAACCGGTCCCCGGCTCGGTCATGGCGATGGCCCACATCTCCTCGCCGGTGACGAACTTCGGCAGGTAGCGCTTCTTCTGCTCGTCCGTGGCCAGCATCTTGATGTACGGCAGGGCGAGCAGGACGTGCACGCCGGAGCCGCCGAACTGCACGCCCGCGCGGGCGGTCTCCTCGTACATGACGGCTTCGAACTTGTGGGTGTCCAGGCCGGCGCCGCCGAACTCCTCCGGCACGCTGATGCCGAAGATGCCCAGCTCACCGAGCTTGTAGTAGAAGTCGCGCGGGGCCTGGCCGGCGGCGAACCACTCGTCGTAGACGGGGACGACCTCGGCCTCGATGAAGGCGCGGAGGGTCTCCCGGAACGCCTCGTGATCCTCGTTGAACACCGTACGGCGCACGGCCGCCACCTCCACGTACGTCGACTGTCTAAGCGCTTGCTCAGACCAACGGTACCGGTGAGTAGGGACTGCGTCCAGAGACGGTGGGGGGTAACGCTGGTCACGCCGCCGCCCACGCCCCCGCGGCAACCGGCCCGGCCCTCCCCGCGTCGCACAGGGCATGCACCCCGTATGGCTCTTCTCGCTCATCCCGCTGACGGTCGGCGCGGGTTTCCTCGCCTTCGGCGTCTCCGGCCTGCGCCGCGCGGAAGTCCTGCGCCGCACCGGAGTCACCGCGCGGGGCCGGATCGTCCGTCACAACACCTCACGCAGCGACGAAGGCGCCACGTTCCACCACCCGGTCGCGACCTGGACGGCCCAGGACGGCCGCGAGTGCACGCACGCGTCCCGCTTCGGCCGCGACAAGGTCGCCCCCCGCTTCGGCGTGGGCGCCTCGGTCGTGGTCCTCTACGACCCGGCAAAGCCCAGCCGGTTCATCATCCAGGGCTGGGACACCCCGGCGGTCGACAAGCTGTTCACGGCACTGGGTGCGGCGCTCACGGCCGGCACGATCCTGGTGGTCCTGGTGCTGGCCGTCACCCTCTGAGGGCAGCGCCGTGGGTCATTCGTCCTCGGGCCCGAGCCGCAGGCCGGCCTCCCACTCGAAGTCCTGCCGGTAGACGACCGCGCCCTGGCGGTACCAGACCCGTACGCCTTCAAGGCCGTCCCGCGCCGCCCCGGCCACCTTCACGCGGGCCAGCAGACAGGCGTCGGCACGGCCGTGAGCGGGCACGCGGACCGGCCGCTCGCTCAAGGCCCGGACACCGCGCGCCCCCGCCGCGAACGACGCGTCGTCGCCGACGCCGAGCGCGCAGATGCCGTCTTCGTCGACGGCCGTCACGCCGTAGCGCAGGACCCGCAACCCCTGCGGGACGTGCAGCCACTGGGCCCGTACGACGGTGAGCGGTTCCGCGCTGACATTGTCCGGCAGGGGCATGCTCACCCAGTACTCACCGCCGAGCTGGACGTGCTCGGAGCCGAACTCGCTGCCCCCGCTTGCGCCGAGCCCCCGCCCCTGCGCCCAGGCCCGGGCCCGGTCACCCCCGACGGCGCCCGTCGACAACAGCAACGCGGCAACGACGACGACGCCCCGCCGCACCCCCACACCCACGGCTCTGCGACCCACACCGACCATGACGCCCCCCTTTTGATCACTGCCCGGGCATCAGATCACGTGACTGACACGGGCGGAAGCCCACGCGCCCACCACCCGCACCCGCACCCGACACCCACGCAAGGCGTTGTCGCGGCCCCACACCCCGGTTGATCGCTTCACCCTCCACGTCACGCCCTGCGCAGACATCTGCCGCCGGTAGGTCACACGCCGTCCGCTAGGACGATTCCGCCGCCGAGAACGCCCCCCGGGCCATCCGGTGCAGCAGTTCCGCCGTGACCCCACGGCCGGGCAGCGTGCCGCCGCGGCCCAAATGCGGGGTGGAGTTCAGCAGGCCGAAGACCGAGTGCACGGCGGACCGGGCCGCCGGTTCCGCCAGGCCCGGGTACACCTCCCGTACGACCTCCACCCACAGCTCGACGTACTGGCGCTGGAGCTGGCGCACCAGCTTGCGGTCGCTGTCGCGCAGGCGGTCCAGTTCGCGGTCGTGGAGGGTGATCAGGGGCCGGTCGTCCAGGGCGAAGTCGATGTGGCCCTCGATCAGGGAGTCCAGGACCGCGCTCGAAGGTACGCCGTCCGCCTCCGCGAGGCGGCGCTTCGCGCCGGTCAGGAGGCGGCCGCTGATGCCGACGAGCAGCTCGGCGAGCATCGCGTCCTTGCCCGGGAAGTGCCGGTAGAGGCCGGGGCCGCTGATGCCGACCGCCGCGCCTATCTCGTCCACGCCGACACCGTGGAAACCGCGTTCGGCGAACAGCCGGGCAGCCGCCTTGAGGATCTGGTCGCGGCGGGTCGGGGCGTCGGTTCTGGTGGCCATGCCAGTAATTCTAGACAGGCAGGTTAGCGGTCGTTAACCTGGAGGAAATGGTTAACGCTCATTAACAGTGATCGCTGGGTGAGGGGACCGCAAGGATGCAAGAGGCACCGGAGCTGACGAGCGCGGCCGACCCCGCGTCGGAGGCCTGGCAGGCCAACGAGGAGGCGCACCGCGCCCTCGTCGAGGAGCTGCGCGGCAAGCTGGCAGCCGCCCGCCTGGGCGGGGGTGAGAAGGCGCGGGCACGGCACACCGCGCGCGGCAAGCTGCTGCCGAGGGACCGGGTGGACACCCTGCTCGACCCGGGCTCGCCGTTCCTGGAGCTGGCGCCGCTGGCCGCCGACGGGCTGTACGACGGGCAGGCCCCGGCGGCCGGCGTGATCGCCGGGATCGGCCGGGTCAGCGGCCGTGAGTGCGTGATCGTCGCCAACGACGCCACCGTCAAGGGCGGCACGTACTACCCGATGACCGTGAAGAAGCACCTCAGGGCGCAGGAGGTGGCGCTCGACAACCGCCTGCCCTGCGTGTATCTCGTCGACTCCGGCGGGGCCTTCCTGCCCATGCAGGACGAGGTCTTCCCCGACCGCGACCACTTCGGGCGGATCTTCTACAACCAGGCCCGGATGTCCGGCGCCGGGATCCCCCAGATCGCGGCCGTCCTCGGATCGTGCACGGCCGGCGGCGCGTACGTCCCGGCGATGAGCGACGAGGCCGTCATCGTCCGTAATCAGGGGACCATCTTCCTCGGCGGGCCGCCCCTGGTGAAGGCCGCCACCGGCGAGGTCGTCACGGCCGAGGAGCTGGGCGGCGGCGAGGTCCACTCCCGGGTCTCCGGCGTCACCGACCACCTCGCGGAGGACGACGCGCACGCCCTGCGGATCGTGCGGAACATCGTCGCCACCCTCCCGGCGCGCACCTCCCTGCCCTGGGAGGTCACGCCCGCCGCCGAGCCCAAGGTCGACCCCTACGGCCTCTACGGCGCCGTGCCGGTCGACTCCCGCACCCCCTACGACGTCCGTGAGGTCATCGCCCGTGTCGTCGACGGGTCGCGGTTCGCCGAGTTCAAGTCCGAGTTCGGGCAGACCCTCGTCACCGGGTTCGCCCGGATCATGGGCCACCCCGTCGGGATCGTCGCCAACAACGGCATCCTGTTCGCCGAGTCCGCCCAGAAGGGCGCGCACTTCATCGAGCTGTGCGACCAGCGCGGCATCCCGCTGGTGTTCCTGCAGAACATCTCCGGCTTCATGGTCGGCAAGGACTACGAGGCCGGCGGCATCGCCAAGCACGGCGCGAAGATGGTCACCGCCGTCGCCTGCACGCGCGTGCCGAAGCTGACCGTCGTCGTCGGCGGGTCGTACGGCGCGGGCAACTACTCCATGTGCGGCCGGGCGTACTCGCCGCGCTTCCTGTGGATGTGGCCCAACGCCAAGATCTCCGTGATGGGCGGCGAGCAGGCCGCCTCCGTCCTCGCCACCGTGAAGCGAGACCAGATGGAGGCACGCGGGGAGGACTGGGCCGCCGAGGAGGAGGAGAACTTCAAGGCACCCATCCGGGCGCAGTACGAGCGCCAGGGCAACGCCTACTACGCCACCGCCCGCCTGTGGGACGACGGCGTCATCGACCCGCTGGACACCCGTCAGGTCCTCGGGCTCGCCCTGACGGCCTGCGCCAACGCGCCCCTGGGTGACCCCCAGTTCGGCGTCTTCCGGATGTGAGGAGGGGACTCGTGTTCGACACCGTACTCGTGGCCAACCGGGGCGAGATCGCCGTCCGGGTCATCCGCACCCTGCGGTCGATGGGCGTGCGCTCGGTGGCCGTCTTCTCCGACGCCGACGCCGACGCCCGGCACGTCCGGGAGGCCGACACGGCGGTCCGGATCGGTCCGCCGCCCGCGACCGAGAGCTATCTGTCCATCGAGAACCTGCTGGACGCGGCCCGGCGCACCGGCGCCCAGGCCGTCCACCCCGGCTACGGCTTCCTCGCCGAGAACGCGGCCTTCGCCCGCGCCTGTGAGGAGGCCGGGATCGTGTTCATCGGCCCGCCGGCCGACGCCATCGCGCTGATGGGCGACAAGATCCGGGCGAAGGAGACCGTGCAGGCGGCCGGGGTGCCGGTCGTGCCGGGCTCCAGCGGCAGCGGGCTCAGTGACGAGCAGCTCGCCGACGCGGCCCGGCAGATCGGCGTGCCCGTGCTGCTCAAGCCGTCGGCCGGCGGCGGCGGCAAGGGTATGCGGCTGGTCAGGGACATCGAGAAGCTCACCGACGAGATCGCCGCCGCCCGCCGCGAGGCCCGCGCCTCCTTCGGCGACGACACGCTGCTGGTGGAGCGCTGGATCGACCGGCCCCGGCACATCGAGATCCAGGTGCTGGCCGACGGCCACGGCAGCGTCGTGCACCTCGGCGAGCGCGAGTGCTCGCTCCAGCGCCGCCACCAGAAGATCATCGAGGAGGCGCCGAGCGTGCTCCTCGACGAGGCCACGCGCGCGTCGATGGGCGAGGCGGCCGCGCAGGCGGCCCGCTCCTGCGGCTACCGCGGCGCGGGCACGGTGGAGTTCATCGTCCCCGGCAACGACCCCTCGCAGTACTACTTCATGGAGATGAACACCCGTCTCCAGGTCGAGCACCCGGTCACCGAACTCATCACGGGCCTGGACCTGGTCGAGTGGCAGCTGCGGGTGGCCGCGGGCGAGAAGCTCGGCTTCGGGCAGGAGGACATCCGCCTCACCGGGCACGCGATCGAGGCCCGTATCTGCGCCGAGGACCCGGCGCGCGGCTTCCTCCCCTCGGGCGGCACGGTGCTGAAGCTGCGCGAGCCCGGGGGCGACGGCCTGCGCACCGACTCCGGCCTCAGCGAGGGCACCGAGGTCGGCAGCCTGTACGACCCGATGCTGTCCAAGGTCATCGCGTACGGCCCCGACCGGGCCACGGCGATCCGGAAGCTGCGCTCCGCCCTCGCGGACACCGTGACGCTCGGCGTGCAGACCAACGCGGGCTTCCTGCGCCGGCTGCTGGCCCACCCGGCCGTCGTCGCCGGGGACCTGGACACCGGGCTGGTGGAGCGGGTGGTGGACGACCTGGTCCCCGCCGGCGTACCGGAGGAGGTCTACGAGGCGGCGGCGGCCGTACGCCTGCACGCGCTGAAGCCGGACGGGGACGGCTGGGTCGATCCCTTCTCCGTGCCGAGCGGCTGGCGGATGGGCGGCACTCCACGGCCCGTCTCCTTCCCGCTGCGGGTCACCGAGCCGGTGGACCACACCCCGCGCGCCGCCCACACGGTCACCGACGACACGGTCACCGTGACCCTCGACGGCGTCCGGCACACCTTCCACCGCGCCGCCGACTGGCTCGGCCGGGACGGCGACGCCTGGCACGTGCGCGACCACGACCCGGTCGCCGCGTCCCTGACCCGCGCCGGGCACGCGGGCGCCGACTCGCTGACCGCGCCGATGCCGGGCACGGTGACCGTGGTGAAGGTGGCCGTCGGCGACGAGGTGGCCGCCGGGCAGAGCCTGCTGGTGGTGGAGGCCATGAAGATGGAGCACGTCATCTCCGCCCCGCACGCCGGCACGGTCGCCGAACTGGACGTCACACCCGGCACGACGGTCGCCATGGACCAGGTGCTGGCCGTGATCACCCCGCACGAGGAGGTGACCGCATGACGGTCGACGGGCTCCCCATGACCGTCCCGGCCGCCGGGCTGCCCGCCCGGGTGCGCATCCACGAGGTCGGCGCGCGTGACGGGCTGCAGAACGAGAAGGCGGCCGTGCCGACCGAGGTGAAGGCCGAGTTCGTGCGCCGCCTCGCCGACGCGGGCCTGACCACGATCGAGGCGACCAGCTTCGTGCACCCCAAGTGGGTGCCCCAGCTCGCCGACGCCGAGCAGCTGTTCCCGAGCGTGCGCGACCTGCCCGTGGACCTGCCGGTCCTCGTGCCGAACGAACGCGGCCTGGACCGGGCGCTCGCGCTCGGCGCCCGCAGGGTCGCCGTCTTCGCCAGCGCCACCGAGTCCTTCGCCAAGGCCAACCTCAACCGCACGGTGGACGAGGCGCTCGCGATGTTCGCGCCGGTCGTGTCGCGGGCGAAGGCCGAGGGCGTCCATGTCCGCGGCTATCTGTCCATGTGCTTCGGCGATCCCTGGGAGGGCCCGGTCCCCGTCGACCAGGTCGTCCGGGTCTGCCGGGCGCTGCTGGACATGGGCTGCGACGAGCTGAGCCTCGGCGACACCATCGGGGTGGCGACCCCGGGGCACGTCACGGCGCTGCTCACCGCACTCACTCAGGCGGGCGTGGCCACCGACCGGCTGGGCGTGCACTTCCACGACACCTACGGCCAGGCCCTCGCCAACACCCTGGCCGCGCTGCAGCACGGCGTCACCACCGTCGACGCCTCCGCCGGCGGCCTGGGCGGCTGCCCCTACGCGAAGTCCGCCACCGGCAACCTCGCCACCGAGGACCTCGTGTGGATGCTGCACGGCCTCGGCATCGACACCGGGGTCGACCTCGGCCGTCTCGTCGCCACAAGCGTCTGGATGGCCGAACGGCTGGGCCGCCCCAGCCCCTCCCGTACCGTCCGCGCCCTCTCCCACAAGGACCAGTGATCAGCATGGACTACCGACTCTCCCCCGAACTGGAAGAACTCCGGCGCACGGTCGAGGAGTTCGCGCACGACGTGGTGGCCCCGAAGATCGGCGACTTCTACGAGCGGCACGAGTTCCCGTACGAGATCGTGCGGGAGATGGGTCGCATGGGTCTGTTCGGGCTGCCGTTCCCGGAGGAGTACGGCGGCATGGGCGGTGACTATCTCGCGCTCGGCATCGCGCTGGAGGAGCTCGCCCGGGTGGACTCGTCCGTGGCGATCACGCTGGAGGCGGGGGTGTCGCTGGGCGCGATGCCGATCCACCTGTTCGGCACCGAGGAGCAGAAGCGTGAGTGGCTGCCCCGGCTGTGCGCGGGCGAGATGCTGGGCGCGTTCGGCCTGACCGAGCCGGACGGCGGTTCGGACGCCGGCGCCACCCGCACCACGGCCCGGCTCGACCCGGACACCGACGAATGGGTGATCAACGGCACCAAGTGCTTCATCACCAACTCCGGTACCGACATCACCGGTCTGGTCACGGTCACCGCCGTCACCGGCCGCAAGCCCGACGGCCGGCCGCGGATCTCCGCGATCATCGTGCCGTCCGGCACCCCGGGCTTCACCGTCGCGGCGCCGTACTCCAAGGTCGGCTGGAACGCCTCCGACACCCGTGAGCTGTCCTTCCAGGACGTCCGCGTCCCGGCGGCCAACCTGCTGGGCGAGGAGGGCCGCGGGTACGCGCAGTTCCTGCGCATCCTGGACGAGGGCCGCATCGCCATCGCGGCGCTCGCGACCGGCCTCGCGCAGGGCTGCGTGGACGAGTCGGTGAAGTACGCCAAGGAGCGGCACGCCTTCGGCAAGCCGATCGGCGCCAACCAGGCCATCCAGTTCAAGATCGCCGACATGGAGATGCGGGCCCACACCGCCCGCCTGGCCTGGCGTGACGCGGCGGCCCGGCTGGTCGCCGGCGAGCCGTTCAAGAAGGAGGCGGCACTGGCGAAGCTGTACTCGTCCACGATCGCGGTGGACAACGCCCGGGACGCCACGCAGGTGCACGGCGGCTACGGCTTCATGAACGAGTACCCGGTGGCCCGCATGTGGCGCGACTCGAAGATCCTGGAGATCGGCGAGGGCACGAGCGAGGTCCAGCGGATGCTGATCGCACGGGAGTTGGGGCTGGTCAGCTGAGACGTCGGGTGCGGCGAGCTTCCGGTGCGCCGGGCGCCGGGTACGGCGAGCTCACGGCGAGGTGAGGTGCCGGGCCTGGTGAGCCGAGAGCGAGGGCACCCTCTGGACAGGAACTGAGGTTAGGCTAACCTACCTTCGACCTGTCCGGCGGCACTCCGCCCCGTTCGAAAGCAGTCATACCCATGCCCAACGCCCGTGCCACCCACCTCACCCGCCGCGGGATCCTGGCCGCGGGCGGCGTCATCGGCCTCGGGGCCGCGCTCGCCGCCTGCGGTGACGACGACGCGAAATCCGGGGGCTCGGGCCAGGACACCGCCGCCGCCAAGTCCGGCCCCTGGACCTTCAAGGACGACCGCGGGCAGACGGCCAAGGCCGACAAGGTGCCGTCGCACATCGTCGCGTTCACCGGTGCCGCCGCCGCGCTGCACGACTACGGCGTCGAGGTGAAGGGCGTCTTCGGCCCGACCAGGACCAAGGACGGCAAGCCCGACGTGCAGGCCGGCGGCCTGGACGTGAACAAGGTGACGGTCCTCGGCAACGAGTGGGGCCAGTTCAACATCGAGAAGTACGCCGCACTCCAGCCGGACCTGCTCGTCTCCACCATGTTCGACGACGCCGGCACCCTCTGGTACGTCCCGGAGGAGTCGAAGAAGAAGATCGAGGCCGTCGGCGCGCCCAGCGTCGGCATCTCCGTCTACGACCGCCAGCTGACCGGGCCGCTCGCGCGCATGCTGGAGCTGGCGAAGTCGCTCGGCGGGGACGTGAATGCCACGAAGGTCACGCAGGCGAAGAAGCGGTTCGAGGACGCGGCGGCCCGGCTGCGTGCGGCGGCCAAGGCCAAGCCCGGCATCAAGGTGCTGGCCGGTTCCGCCAGCCAGGACCTGTTCTACGTCTCCGGCACCAACCTCTCCATCGACCTGGAGTACTTCAAGGCCCTCGGCGTGAACTTCGTCGAGCCGCCGGAGAGCGCCAAGAAGCAGGGCGGCGGCTGGTTCGAGTCGCTGAGCTGGGAGAACGTCGACAAGTACCCGGCGGACATCATCATGATGGACAACCGGACGTCGGCGATTCAGCCCGCCGACATCTCCGAGGCCACGTGGAAGAAGCTGCCCGCCGTGAAGGCGGGGCAGGTCATCTCCCGTAATCCCGAGCCGATCCTTTCCTACGACAAGTGCGCGCCGTTGCTGGAGCAGCTGGCCGAGGCGCTGGAGAAGGCCAAGAAGGCCAGTTGATCCCCGCCCCTTCCTGAACCCCCCAGGAGTACGCATGACCACGGCCGTGGCCGCCCCGTTCCGTTTCTTCTCCCTTCAGGTCGTGCGGACGAGGCGGCTCGGGCCGTCTCTGGTCCGGGTCTCCTTCGCGGGGTCCGACCTGGACGCCTTCCGCTCCCTCGGACGTGATCAGTCGCTGTCGCTGTTCCTGCCGCATCCGGGGCAGCCGGAGCCGGTCGTGCCCATCGAGCTGGGCGACGGCTGGTGGCAGGCCTGGCGGGAACTCCCGGACGACGTACGGGCCGTGATGCGGTCGTACACCCTGCGCTCGCTGCGGCAGGACGCCTGGGGGCGCACCACCGGGATCGACATCGACTTCGCACTGCACGGCGTCGAGCCCGGCGCGGCCACGCCCGCCGGACCCGCCTCCCGCTGGGCCGCCCGGGCCGCGGCCGGGGACCGGGTGCTGCTGCTCGGGCCGGCGATCGCCGACAACCGGGCCATCCGCTTCCGTCCGCCCGCGGACGCCGACCTCGTCGTGCTGTGGGGCGACGAGACCGCCGTGCCCGCCGCGACCGCAGTCCTGGAGTCCCTGCCGGCCGGTACGCGGGTGCGGGCCTGGCTGGAGGTGCCGCACGCCGGCGACATCCAGGACGTGGCGACCGAGGCCGACGCCGAGATCACCTGGCTCGTACGGCACGACGGGTCCCCCACGACCGTCGACGCCGTACGGGCCGCCACTCTGCCCGCGTCGGCACGGCCGTACGTGTGGCTCGCCGGTGAGTCCGGCCGGGTCAAGGCGCTGCGCCGGCACTTCGTCGGCGAGCGGGGCGTCGACCGGCGGCGGGTGACGTTCGTCGGGTACTGGCGGCAGGGCATGACCGAGGAACAGCTCCGCGCGGCGGAGTAACTCCCCTGCCGTGACCGCGGTCACGGCACAGCCATGTCTCCACCTGATCAACTTAGGTTAGGCTAACCTACATTCCCCGCACGGACTGTCCCCACCGGAGGACCCCCACATGCGTTCGCACCTGCTCAATGACCTGACCGCGGAGCACTACCGCCGCTCCGTGACCGAAGGAGTCGAGCGGGTGGCCGCGAAACTCGCCACCACCGACCGTCCGTTCACCGGCGTCACCGTCGACGACCTCGCCCCCCGCATCGAGGGCATCGACCTGGACCGGCCGCTCCTCGACACCACGGCCGCCCTGGACGAGCTGGAGGAGGTCTACCTCCGCGACGCCGTCTACTTCCACCACCCGCGCTACCTCGCCCACCTCAACTGCCCCGTCGTCATCCCGGCCGTGCTCGGCGAGGCCGTCCTGTCCGCCGTCAACTCCTCCCTCGACACCTGGGACCAGTCGGCCGGCGGCACCCTCATCGAACGCAGGATCGTCGACTGGACCGCCGGTCGCATCGGCCTCGGACCGGCCGCCGACGGTGTCTTCACCTCCGGCGGCAGCCAGTCCAACCTCCAGGCGCTGCTGCTGGCCCGGGAGGAGGCCAAGACGGACGCGCCGGACCGGCTGCGCGTCTTCGCCTCCGAGGTCAGCCACTTCAGCGTGAAGAAGTCGGCCAAACTCCTCGGCCTCGGACCCGACGCCGTCGTGACGCTCCCCGTCGACCACGACAAGCGGATGCAGACCGTCGCCCTCGCCCGTGAACTCCAGCGCTGCCGTGAGGACGGCCTGGTGCCGATGGCCGTCGTGGCCACCGCCGGCACCACCGACTTCGGCTCCATCGACCCGCTGCCCGAGATCGCCGAACTGTGCGCCCAGTACGGCACCTGGATGCACGTCGACGCCGCCTACGGCTGCGGCCTGCTGGTCTCCCCCACCCGGCGCGCGCTGCTGAGCGGCATCGAGCGCGCCGACTCGGTCACCGTCGACTATCACAAGTCCTTCTTCCAGCCGGTGAGTTCCTCCGCCGTACTGGTCCGAGACGCCGCCACCCTGCGCCACGCCACCTACCACGCCGAGTACCTCAACCCGCGCCGCATGGTCGCCGAGCGCATCCCCAATCAGGTCGACAAGTCCCTGCAGACCACCCGGCGCTTCGACGCGCTGAAGCTGTGGCTGACCCTGCGGGTGATGGGTGCCGAGGGTGTGGGGAAGCTCTTCGACGAGGTGTGCGATCTGGCGCAGGAGGGCTTCCGGCTGCTGGCCGGCGACCCGCGCTACGACGTGGTCGTCGAACCGGCCCTGTCCACCCTGGTCTTCCGCTACATCCCGGCCGCCGTCACCGACCCGGCCGCGATCGACCGCGCCAACCTCCACGCCCGCAAGGCCCTGTTCGCCTCCGGTGACGCCATCGTCGCCGGCACCAAGGTCGCGGACCGCCACTACCTGAAGTTCACCCTGCTCAACCCCGAGACGACGGCCGAGGACATCGCCGCCGTCCTCGACCTGATCGCCGGCCACGCCGAGCAGTACCTGGGAGAGTCCCTTGACCGCGCTTGCTGAATCCCGCCGCACGTACGACTTCGTGGGGATCGGGCTCGGGCCCTTCAACCTGGGCCTCGCCTGCCTGACCGAACCGATCGCCGAGCTGGACGGGCTCTTCCTGGAGTCCAAGCCGGACTTCGAGTGGCACGCCGGGATGTTCCTCGACGGCGCCCACCTGCAGACGCCGTTCATGTCGGACCTGGTCACCCTGGCCGACCCGACCTCGCCGTACTCCTTCCTGAACTACCTGAAGGAGCAGGGCCGGCTGTACTCCTTCTACATCCGGGAGAACTTCTACCCGCTGCGCGTCGAGTACGACGCCTACTGCCGCTGGGCCGCGAACAAGCTGAGCAGCGTCCGCTTCGACACGACGGTCGCCGAGGTGACGTACGACGAGGGCGACGAGCTGTACGCCGTGCGGACCGCCGCCGGGGAGACGTTCCGCGCCCGCCACCTGGTCCTCGGCACCGGCACCCCGCCCCATCTCCCCGAGGCCTGCCAGGGCCTGGGCGGCGACCTCCTGCACAACTCGCGCTATGTGCAGCACAAGGCCGAGTTGCAGCGCAAGGAGTCGATCACGCTCGTCGGCAGCGGGCAGTCCGCCGCCGAGATCTACTACGACCTGCTCAGCGAGATCGACGTCCACGGCTACCGGCTGAACTGGGTCACCCGCTCCCCGCGCTTCTTCCCGCTGGAGTACACCAAGCTCACGCTGGAGATGACGAGTCCGGAGTACATCGACTACTACCACGCCCTGCCCGAGGCGACCCGCTACCGGCTCGTGGGCCGGCACAAGGGCCTGTTCAAGGGCATCGACGGCGATCTGATCAACGAGATCTTCGACCTGCTCTACCAGAAGAACCTCGGCGGCCCGGTCCCCACCCGGCTGCTCACCAACTCCGCGCTGACGCGGGCGGCGTACGCAGACGGCTCGTACACCCTCACCTTCCACCAGCAGGAGCAGGGCAAGGACTTCGAGATCGTCACCGACGGACTGATCCTGGCCACCGGATACCGCTACGTCGAACCGGAGTTCCTGAAGCCGGTCCGCCACCGGCTGGTGTACGACTCGCGGGGCAGCCTCGACGTGGCCCGCAACTACGCCGTCGACGTCACCGGAAGAGGCGTCTTCCTGCAGAACGCCGGCGTCCACACCCACAGCATCACCAGCCCCGACCTGGGCATGGGCGCGTACCGCAACAGCTACATCATCCGGGAGCTGCTCGGCAGCGAGTACTACCCGGTCGAGAAGACCATCGCCTTCCAGGAGTTCGCCGTATGACCTTCGACTTCCGCCCCCTCGACCCGCTGAGGGACGCCGAGCTGCTGCACTCCTGGGTCACGCACCCCAAGGCCGCCTTCTGGATGATGCAGGACGCGAAACTCCAGGACGTCGAGCGGGCGTACATGGAGATCGCGGCGGACGCGCACCACGAGGCGTTCCTCGGACTGCGGGACGGCGAGCCCGTCTTCCTCATGGAGCGGTACGACCCCGCCCACCGGGAGCTGGCCGGCCTGTACGAGGCGCAGCCCGGTGACGTCGGCATGCACTTCCTGACGCCGCCGACCGACACGCCCGTGCACGGGTTCACCCGGGCGGTGATCACCACGATCATGGCCCGTCTCTTCGAGGACCCGGCGGTGCGGCGCGTCGTCGTGGAGCCTGACGTGCGCAACACGGCCGTGCACGCGCTCAACGCGGCCGTGGGCTTTGTCCCGGAGCGGGAGATCGACAAGCCGGAGAAGCGGGCCCTGCTGAGCTTCTGCACCCGCGAGCAGTTCGAGAAGGCGGTGCGCGCATGACCCTCGCCGACGCCGTGGCCCACCTGTCGCCCGAGCACTGGGAGGAGGCCAGCCGGCTGCTGCTGCGCAAGGCGCTCGCCGAGTTCGCGCACGAGCGGCTGATCACGCCGGAGCAGACCGGGCCCGGGCAGTACGTCGTCCGCAGCGACGACGGGCTGACCCGGTACCGCTTCACCGCGGTGCGCCGCGCCCTGGACCACTGGGAGGTGGACGCCGCCTCGATCACCCGGCACCGCGACGGCGCCGAACTGCCGCTCGCGGCACTGGACTTCTTCATCGAACTGAAGGAGTCCCTCGGGCTGAGCGACGAGATCCTGCCGGTGTATCTGGAGGAGATCTCCTCCACGCTCTCCGGCACCTGCTTCAAGCTCACGAAACCACGCGTGAGCGCCACCGAGCTGGCCAGGAGCGACTTCCAGGCGATCGAGACCGGGATGACCGAGGGCCACCCCTGCTTCGTCGCCAACAACGGGCGGCTCGGCTTCGGCGTCCACGAGTACCTGTCGTACGCGCCGGAGACCGCGAGCCCGGTCCGGCTGGTGTGGCTGGCGGCCCACCGGTCCCGGGCGGCGTTCACCGCGGGTGTCGGCATCGAGTACGAGAGCTTTGTCCGCGAGGAGCTGGGTGAGGGGACCGTCGAGCGGTTCCACGGCGTGCTGCGCGAGCAGGGGCTGGACCCGGCGGACTATCTGCTGATACCGGTCCACCCGTGGCAGTGGTGGAACAAGCTCACCGTCACCTTCGCCGCCGAGGTCGCCCGCCGGCACCTGGTGTGCCTGGGCGAGGGCGACGACGAGTACCTGGCGCAGCAGTCCATACGGACCTTCTTCAACGCCTCGCACCCGCAGAAGCACTACGTCAAGACGGCTCTGTCCGTGCTGAACATGGGCTTCATGCGGGGGCTGTCGGCCGCGTACATGGAGGCGACCCCGGCCATCAACGACTGGCTGGCGCAGCTGATCGAGGGCGACCCGGTGCTGAAGTCGGCGGGCCTGTCGATCATCCGGGAGCGGGCGGCCGTCGGCTACCGGCACCTGGAGTACGAGCGGGCGACCGACCGGTATTCGCCGTACCGCAAGATGCTCGCCGCGCTGTGGCGGGAGTCCCCGGTGCCGTCGTTGGCGGACGGTGAGCAGCTTGCGACCATGGCCTCGCTGCTGCACGTCGACCACGAGGGCCGGAGCTTCGCGGCGGCGCTGGTCGAGCGGTCGGGTCTGGCGGCCACCGAGTGGCTGCGCCGCTGGCTGCGGGCCTACTACACGCCGCTGCTGCACTGCTTCTACGCCTACGACCTGGTCTTCATGCCGCACGGGGAGAACACCATCCTGGTGCTGCGGGACGGGGTGGTGCAGCGGGCGATCTACAAGGACATCGCCGAGGAGATCGCGGTGATGGACCCGGACGCGGTGCTGCCGCCCGAGGTGGCGCGCATCCGAGTGGAGGTGCCGGAGGACAAGAAGCTCCTGTCGATCTTCACGGACGTCTTCGACTGCTTCTTCCGTTTCCTCGCCGCGCTGCTCGCCGCCGAGGGGGTGCTGACCGAGGACGGCTTCTGGCGGACGGTCGCCGAGGTCACCCGCGAGTACCAGCAGGCGCACCCGGAACTCGCCGACCGGTTCCGGCAGTACGACATGTTCGCCCCCGAGTTCGCGCTGTCCTGCCTCAACCGGCTCCAGCTGCGCGACAACCGGCAGATGGTCGACCTGGCGGACCCCTCCGGAGCGCTCCAGCTGGTCGGCACGCTTCAGAACCCGATCGCCGGGTTCTGACCTGCCGGAAGCGGGCGGGCGCCCCGGTGTACGGTCCACCGGGGCGCCCGTCGATGTGCTGGGGTTCAGTTCGCCGGCCAGGGGACCTGGGGCGACTTGTAGTAGCCGATGCCGAGGGCGTCCCAGCGCGGGCCCTGGGCGGCCAGGCGCGTTCTGTAGGCGTCCCAGTCGTGGGCGGCCGCCGGGGACCAGCCGAGTTCGGCGACGCCCGCGACGCGCGGGAAGGCCATGTACTCGATGTCGGCGGACGTGAGGATACGCTCCGTCCACAGCGGTGCCTCGACACCCCTGACCGCGCCGGCGGGGGCGCCGGGCAGATAGGCGCCCGGGTCCCAGTCGTAGGACTTCTTCACCTCGACGTAGCCGGCCCAGGTCGCGCCCTGCTTGGTCGTGCTGTCGTACTTCATGTCGAGGTAGAAGCGGTCGGCGGGCGACAGGATCAGCCCGGTGCCGTTCCGGGCGGCCTGTACGACCTGGGCCTTCTCGGAGGCGGCGGTGGAGTCCAGTCCCCAGTACTGGGCGAGGGCGCCGGGGGCGGGAGTGGCGCCGGTGAGCTGGTGCCAGCCGATGACCGCCTTGCCGTACTTGGCCACGATCGGCTGGATCCGGTTCATGAACGCCACGTAGTCCTCGTGGCTGGTGGAGTGCGCCTCGTCGCCGCCGATGTGCAGGTACCGGCCCGGGGTGAGCGCGGCCAGCTCGCGGATGACGTCGTCGACGAAGGTGTAGGTGACGTCCTTGGGCACGCACAGGGAGCTGAAGCCGACGCTGGTGCCGGTGTACAGCGGGGGTGCGGTGCCGTCGCAGTTCAGTTCGGCGTAGGAGGCGAGGGCCGCGTTGGTGTGGCCGGGCATGTCGATCTCGGGGACGACCTCGAGGTAGCGGGAGGCGGCGTAGCGGACGATCTCCCGGTAGTCGTCCTTGGTGTAGAAGCCGCCGGGGCCGCCGCCGACCTGGGTGGAGCCGCCGTAGGTGGCCAGGCGCGGCCAGGAGTCGACGGCGATGCGCCATCCCTGGTCGTCGCTGAGGTGCAGATGCAGCTTGTTGATCTTGTAGAGGGCGAGTTCGTCGATGTAGCGCTTGACCTGCTCGACGGTGAAGAAGTGCCGCGAGACGTCGAGCATCGCGCCGCGGTAGCCGTAGCGCGGGGTGTCGGTGATGGTGCCGCCCGCCACCAGCCAGGGGCCGCGCTGCGCGGTGTCCTTCTCGACGGCGGCGGGCAGCAGCTGACGGAGCGTCTGCACGCCGTGGAAGAGGCCGGCGGATGTGCCCGCGGTGAGGGTGACGCCGCCGGGGCCGCTGCGCAGCCGGTAGCCCTCGGCGCCGTACTGACCGGGGGTCAGGCGCAGGGCGATGCCGTTCGTGCCCTCGTGGACGATCGGCAGGCGGTAGCCGGTGGAGGGCCGCAGCACGCCGGCGAGGTAGGCGGCGACCCGCTCCGCCGCGGGATCGTCGTCGACGCGCAGGACGGTGCCACTGGTGATGCGGTACGGCTGTCCGCTCGCGGTGACCGACGCGGGCGCCGGGACCACCTGGCCGAGCGGTGTGGCCCGGGCGGCGGGGGCCTGCGGTATGGCCCGGGGGGCGGTCGCGCCCACGGTGAGGACGCCCGCCGCGGTCAGCAGCAGCGCGCCGAGGACCCGGGACGGACGACCGGCCGTGGTCCGCTGTCGGGGAGTCGTGCTGTGGTGCCGTCTCACATGCGCTCCCTTCGGAAGTGGTTGAGACCACTGTCCCGCAGATCCGGTGAAACAATCCCCGCATGGCGGAAATCATCCAGAAGGACGGCACCTGGGCGTTCGACGGCGACGCCCTGCGGCTGACGCCGGGGCGGGACAAGTCCGTCGGCCTGCTGCGCCGGACGCTGGGGGAAGTCGTCGTACCGCTCGGGGCGTTGGCCGGGGTGTCGTTCGAGCAGGGGAAGAAGGCCGGGCGCCTGCGGCTCAGACTGCGCGACGGCGCCGACCCGCTGCTGCAGGCGACCGGGGGCCGGCTCACCGAGCCGCACGACCCCTACCAGCTGGTGGTGGAGCCCGACCGGTACGGCGTCGCCGAGTACTTCACGGACGAGGTGCGCAACGCCCTGCTGCTGGACGAGGTCCCCTCCGGTCCCGTCAGCGAGTATCTGCTGCCGGGCCCGCAGGTGCCGCTGTCCATGTCCGCCGGGGACGGCACGGCGAGCTTCGACGGGGAACAGGTCCGCCTGGAGTGGAACTGGAAGACGGAGGACGTGAAGGCCGCCGCCGGTCCTCGCACGCTCGCCCTGAAGGACATCGCGGCCGTGGAGTGGCAGCCGGCGGCCGGTCTGGAGAACGGCCTGCTGCGCTTCACGGTGAAGGACGCGCCCACCAAGGCCCCGCCGAAGTTCGACCCGCACGCGGTGGAGCTGTGGGGGTTCAAGCGGGACCCGCTGATGGCGCTGGTCGCGGCGGCGGTGCAGGCGCGGCTGCCGCACCCGGCCGCACCGTCGGACGCCTCGGACGACAGGCCCCGGGCCGTGACGGCGCCGCCGGCCGGGCCCGCAGCCGCCGAGGACGACACCGACGCCCTGCTGCGGCGGCTGCGGGAGCTGGGCGAGCTGCATCACGCGGGAGTGCTGACCCAGGAGGAGTTCACGCTGGCCAAGCAGGCGGTCCTGAAGCGTCTGTGACGCCGGGACCGCCCGCCCTCGCGCCGGGGGCTACTTCGCCCGGCGGGCCACCGTGAAGTGGTCGATCCGGTCGCCGGTCTCGGCGATGCCCTGGACCTTCAGAGTGGTCCAGTGCCCCTGCGGCGCGGGCTCGACGTCCACGCGCAGGAACGAGTAGTTCAGGTAGCGCACCCGGGACCAGGCGACGGTCTCGTTCTGCTTGCCGCCCTTGAGGTTGACGAAGGAGGCGACGGAGTCGACCTCGTGCTCGTGGCCCTCGTAGGAGTCCGGCGCGGTGAACGCGTACAGGCTGCGGCCCGCCGCACCGGCCGTGACGTACACGACGCCCTCGGTCTCGGGGTAGGCCGTGCCGCCGATCGGCAGCTTCTTCGCGACCTGGTCGCCCTTGATCACGTCGGTGCGCTCGTACTGGTGGTTGTGGCCGTTGATGACCAGGTCGACCTGGTACTTCTCGAACAGCGGCACCCACTCCTGGCGCACGCCCCCCTCCGAGGCGTGCGCGGTGGAGGTGCAGTAGGCGCAGTGGTGGAAGAAGACGATGACGAAGTCGATGTCCCGCGCCGCCCGGAACTTCTTCAGCTGGGCCTCGAACCACTTGGTCTGCGTGCCGCCGGATATGCCGAGGTTGGCCGGGATCTCGAACGAGACGTCGTTGGGGTCGAGCGAGATGATCGCCGTGTTGCCGTAGACGAAGGAGTACACGCCCGGCAGGTTCTTGGCGTCCGGCCCGTTGTCGGGCAGCGTGAAGCGGGCCTCCTCGCCGCCGTAGCCGTTGGGCGAGTACCAGGCCTCCATGTCGTGGTTGCCGTACGACACCATCCACGGGACCTGCTTGGCGACCGACTCGGTCTGGTAGAGGAACTGGTCCCAGGTGCGCGAGTCGAAGCCGGTGTCGCTGGTCTTGCCGGCGCCGGACGGGTCGCCGTAGGCGATGTCGCCGGCGTGCAGGTGGAAGGCCGGGTTCTGGCCGAGGATCAGCGCGTCGTTGGCCAGCGCGTGGTAGCTGACGCCCTGGTCGCCGAAGGCGGTGAAGGTGAAGGGTGCCTTGTGGGCGGGGGCGGTGGTGAAGGTGCCCAGGGTGCCGAGCAGGTGGGACTCGGCCGGGTCGAAGCCCTCGTGGCCGACACCGTAGTAATAGGTGCGGCCGGGGCGCAGGTGGGCCAGCTGGGCGTGCAGGTAGTACTGGGTGTGGTCGCCGCTCGCGCCGACGCCGGCCGGGGTGTACAGAGTGCGCACCTCGGCCTCGATCTTGCGGGAGAGATCCCAGGGGTGGGCGCCGATGCGCACGAACGGCTTCTTCACGGCGACCGGGACCTGCCAGGAGATGGTCATCTCGGTGCGCGGGTCGTTGCCGTAGGCGAGGTGGCGGCCGAAGGGGGCGACCAGGGCACCGTCGACGGACTCGGTGGCCGGCGCCGTACGCTGGGTCGGCACGGCGGCCTGGGCCGTGGCACCCGTCACGAACGCGCCACCCACCACGGCGCCCAGGGTGACGGCGCCGCCGCGGAACATGGTGCGGCGCGAGAATCTCGACCGCAGGTACTCGTGCTGTTCGGCCATGCTCATGCGGTCGGCGAGCTGGTCCGGTACTCCCATACGAGGAATGTCCATGGCGTCTGAAACTCGTCTGCGCAGGCGTCGGGAATCGGGACGCCGGATGGACAACGGCCGAACAGCCGCTCATGAGAGTTTCAACAGGCACTTGCCCGAAATCGGGCAGGTTTCTTGCGAAAGAGCGGCCGGTACCCCAGGATCTACCGGGTGCACGACGAACTCGTAGATCACCTGACGCGATCCACGCCCCTGAACAGGGGCGAGGCGCTGCGTGTGATCCAGGACGTGCTCGCGTTTTTCGACGAGACGACCGAGGACTACGTCCGTCGCCGCCACCGGGAGCTCCAGGCCCAGGGGCTGGTGAACACGACGATCTTCGAGCGGATCGCGGCGGATCTGAAGTATCGCGCAGTGGCACCTCCGGAGCTGTCGCTCCGGCAGCTGCGGCGCATCGTCTACGGCTGAGGAATATCTGTATATGTGCGGAATCGTCGGATACATCGGCAAGCGTGACGTCGCCCCTCTCCTGCTGGAGGGCCTGCAGCGGCTGGAGTACCGCGGCTACGACTCCGCGGGCATCGTCGTCACCTCGCCGAAGACCGCCGGCCTGAAGATGGTCAAGGCCAAGGGCCGGGTGCGAGACCTGGAGGCCAAGGTCCCGGCGCGCTTCAAGGGCACCACCGGCATCGCCCACACCCGCTGGGCCACCCACGGCGCCCCCTCCGACGTCAACGCCCACCCGCACATGGACGCCGAGGGCAAGGTCGCCGTCGTCCACAACGGCATCATCGACAACGCCTCCGACCTGCGCCGCAAGCTGGAGGCCGACGGCGTCGAGTTCCTCTCCGAGACGGACACCGAGGTCCTCGTCCACCTCATCGCCCGCTCGCAGGCCGACAAGCTCGAGGACAAGGTCCGCGACGCGCTGCGCCTGGTCGAGGGCACCTACGGCATCGCCGTCATGCACGCGGACTTCAACGACCGGATCGTCGTCGCCCGCAACGGCTCGCCGGTCGTCCTCGGCATCGGCGAGAAGGAGATGTTCGTCGCCTCCGACATCGCCGCGCTGGTCGCCCACACGCGGCAGATAGTGACCCTCGACGACGGCGAGATGGCCACCCTCAAGGCCGACGACTTCCGCACCTACACCACCGAGGGCACCCGCACCACGGCCGAGCCCACCACCGTGGAGTGGGAGGCCGCCTCCTACGACATGGGCGGCCACGACACCTACATGCACAAGGAGATCCACGAGCAGGCCGACGCCGTGGACCGCGTACTGCGCGGCCGCATCGACGACCGCTTCTCCACCGTGCACCTCGGCGGCCTCAACCTGGACGCCCGCGAGGCGCGCCGCATCCGGCGCGTGAAGATCCTCGGCTGCGGCACCTCGTACCACGCGGGCATGATCGGCGCCCAGATGATCGAGGAGCTGGCCCGTATCCCCGCCGACGCCGAGCCGGCCTCCGAGTTCCGCTACCGCAACGCGGTCGTGGACCCCGACACCCTCTACATCGCGGTCTCCCAGTCCGGTGAGACCTACGACGTCCTCGCCGCCGTCCAGGAGCTCAAGCGCAAGGGCGCCCGCGTCCTCGGCGTGGTGAACGTGGTCGGCTCGGCGATCGCCCGCGAGGCCGACGGCGGCATCTACGTGCACGCCGGCCCCGAGGTCTGCGTGGTCTCCACGAAGTGCTTCACCAACACCACGGTCGCCTTCGCCCTGCTCGCCCTGCACCTCGGCCGCACCCGCGACCTCTCGGTCCGCGACGGCAAGCGCATCATCGAGGGCCTGCGCAAGCTGCCCGCGCAGATCTCCGCGATGCTGGAGAACGAGGACGACATCAAGAAGCTGGCCGAGGAGCTCGCCGAGGCCCGCTCGATGCTCTTCATCGGCCGCGTCCGTGGCTACCCGGTGGCCCGCGAGGCCTCCCTGAAGCTCAAGGAGGTCTCCTACATCCACGCCGAGGCCTACCCGGCCTCCGAGCTGAAGCACGGTCCGCTGGCCCTGATCGAGCCGGCCCTGCCGACGGTCGCCATCGTGCCCGACGACGACCTGCTGGAGAAGAACCGCGCCGCGATGGAGGAGATCAAGGCCCGCAGCGGCCGCATCATCGCCGTCGCCCACCAGGACCAGGAGAAGGCCGATCACACGATCGTCGTCCCGAAGAACGAGGACGAGCTCGACCCGATCCTGATGGGCATCCCCCTCCAGCTCCTCGCCTACCACACGGCCAAGGCCCTGGGCCGCGACATCGACAAGCCCCGCAACCTCGCGAAGTCGGTCACGGTCGAGTAGGAGCGCACCCTTGTGGGCCGCGTGACCTGCGGCCCCGCAAGGTTTTGCGGGGGGCCTGCGCCCCGAAAGGGGCGCGGGGAACTGCGCGAGCAACCGCAACACACCCCGCAGAGGCCGCACAACAGAACGGACCCCTGGGTGATGCCCCATCACCCAGGGGTCCGCTCACAACGCCGGGGAGCCGCCCACTCCCCAGCCGGCGGCAGCTACCCGGTGGCCGTCACCCCCCGGCCCGCCGCACGTCCCGGAAGCGCCGTCGGCCAGTGCGCGAGCGCCGCGGTCGCCGCGTACCAGGCCACCGCGCCGGAGACGACGGCGATCCAGCCACCGACCTTGGTCAGGGCCGAGCTGTCGGCGAAGGCGGCGACGCCGAGCACGAGCATCGCCAGGAACAGCAGCCCGTGCGTGGCCTGCCCGAGGGTGTCGCCGCCCGCGAGGGTCAGCGTGAGCGCCACGAGGGCGAAGAGCAGCAGGAAGAGCCCCGCCGCGTTGGCCGAGCCGTGCGCCGAGACGGCCCAGGTGAACCACAGGGCGCCGAGAGCGACGTACCCCACTCCGAAGGCGCCGTCACGCAGGGCCAGCAGACCGACGAGGAAGAGGGCGACCCCGCCCACGTAGTGGGCCAGCGACATGGCGTCGGACGTCGCCACGCCGTCGATGACACCGGTCGTACCGAGACCGAACGCCAACAGGGTGATGCCCAGGGCGAGTCGGCCGGCGATGGTGGTGGTGCTTCCCGCAGAGACGTCGTTGTCCACGGCGGGCTCCCTTCATGCATGTGCAGTTGTGCGGTGACTGGTATATGCCCTTCACAACCGCACAAACACCTGCAACGCGCGAGTAACTTCACTCAGTGCACAGGGAGGTTGACGCGCCGTGAACGGCGCGCGGGAATGCCGAACCCGTCAGGGGATGACGATCACGGGCCGCTTCGCCCGCTTGGCGAGGCGTCCGGCCACGGAGCCGAAGATCCGGCCGACGATGCCGTGCGTCGAACCCACGACGATCGCGTCGGCCTCGTACTCCCGCCCGACTTCTTCGAGTTCGTGGCAGATGTCGCCGCCGCGCTCGACCAGGATCCACGGCACTTCGGCGAGGTAGTCCGCACAGGCCAGTTCCAGTCCGAGCACCTCGGTGCGGTGGTCGGGGACATCCACGAAGACGGGCGGCTCGCAGCCGGCCCATACCGTGGTCGGCAGCCGGTTGGCGACATGGACGATGATCAGCCCCGAACGGGACCGGTGCGCCATGCCGATCGCATACGCCAGCGCACGCTCACTGGACGTCGAGCCGTCGAAGCCGACGACCACACCGTGCTGGAAGGCGGGATCGCAGGGATGGCGTGCCTCTTCGGCCGCCTGGGGCTCCATCGCCGACGGGTCGGCGACCGGCCGCTTGCGGTCCGCGGGTTCGAAGAATTCGTGACCGGCCATGGCTGTCTCGGCGTTGTGATCCTTTATGGGGGACGACAGTGTGCGGCGGAGCTGTGTCCGGGAAACATCTTCCCAACCCCATACCCCCAAGGGTACGGCGGCACGCCTCCTTCGCCCAGATCCCGCGCCTGCACAGCGGGGTTCCAGGGAGCATGCACGAGTCGGCGCCCGCAACGCAATGGTTGCTGCCCCGTACAGGCGGTTCCCACGAGATCGGCTGACGTCGGTCCGGACGATCATCCCGCTGCTGTCATACGGTGACCCACCGGTCGAACAGGCGTTGAACCCGGTGATCGACTCCAGGAGGCGCCATGCCCGCAACCCGTACCGAGGACACCTCGACCGAGGTCGTCCGCTGGGCGGCGTTCAGCTGCGTCCTGGTCCCCGTCGTGCTGCTCTGGTACGGCACCTCGCTCGGCGGCGCCACCGGCACCGCGCTGGGCCTCGCCGCGGTCACCGCCGCCTGCCGGCTGCTGCTGCGCCGCTCCGAGCGCTGTCCGGCCCGGCTGCTGGAGGAACCGGCGCCGCAGCGCGGGCGCCACCAGCGCACAGGGGGCGTGACACACCGCGGAGGGCACCGCTCCGCGCCCCCGGCGCACACGGAGGGAAACACACCGGTCGGCTGACCGGTTTCCGCGCACGCACCCGTCTCTTTTCAGCCAACTTCTGGATACCGCCCCCGACCGCCCCCGAACACCCGCCACCCCCCGTTCGACCTGCAAGGAAAGGGTCCCGGGGGCCTCCCGCACCCTACGTGGATTGGCCACCGCGACGAGGCGCACTTCCCTGCGCCCTCCCCGAGTGCAACGCTTCGTGATCGAATGCTTTACGCCAAGTTGTCATGTCGACTTTCCGTGGGGTGGCGAACCGGTCACCGCGGCTTGGCGGGACACAGTAGATTCGATCTTGACTGTCTTACGGCGGGGGACTCGTGCAGGACCGAGGGGAAACGTGCAGGAGCGACACAACCGAGGAGCCGCGACCACCGAGGGGGGCTTAGCAGGATGAGCCACGACTCCACTGCCGCGCCGGAAACCGCGGCCCGGAAGCTGTCCGGGCGACGTCGCAAGGAGATCGTCGCGGTGCTGCTGTTCAGCGGCGGCCCCATTTTCGAGAGTTCCATTCCGCTGTCGGTGTTCGGGGTTGACCGCCAGGACGCCGGCGTTCCGCGCTACCGCTTGCTGGTGTGCGCGGGCGAGGAAGGCCCCCTGCGGACCACAGGAGGCCTGGAACTCTCCGCGCCACACGGGCTGGAGGCGATCTCACGCGCGGGCACGGTCGTCGTACCGGCCTGGCGCTCGATCACCTCACCGCCACCGGAGGAGGCGCTCGACGCACTGCGCCGGGCGCACGAGGAAGGTGCCCGCATCGTCGGGCTGTGCACCGGCGCCTTCGTACTCGCCGCGGCCGGCCTGCTGGACGGCCGCCCGGCGACGACCCACTGGATGTACGCACCGACGCTGGCCAAGCGCTACCCGTCGGTGCACGTCGATCCGCGAGAGCTCTTCGTCGACGACGGAGACGTCCTCACCTCCGCCGGTACGGCGGCCGGAATCGACCTCTGCCTCCACATCGTGCGCACGGACCACGGCAACGAGGCGGCCGGCGCGCTCGCCCGCCGCCTGGTGGTGCCGCCGCGCCGGTCCGGAGGGCAGGAGCGCTATCTCGATCGGTCTTTACCGGAGGAGATCGGCGCCGACCCGCTCGCCGAGGTCGTCGCCTGGGCACTGGAGCATCTCCACGAGCAGTTCGACGTGGAGACGCTGGCCGCGCGGGCGTACATGAGCCGCCGTACGTTCGACCGCCGCTTCCGTTCGCTGACCGGGAGCGCGCCCTTGCAGTGGCTGATCACGCAGCGGGTGCTGCAGGCCCAGCGACTGCTGGAGACGTCGGACTACTCGGTGGACGAGGTCGCGGGCCGCTGCGGCTTCCGTTCCCCGGTGGCGCTGCGCGGCCACTTCCGCCGTCAGCTGGGTTCGTCCCCGGCGGCGTACCGTGCCGCGTACCGGGCCAGGCGCCCCCAGGCTGAGAAACCGGCCGAGTCCGACCCGACGCAGCAGTCCGCCGCGCTCACCGGACCACACACCGGCGCCCCCGCCCCGACGGCCCTGCACCCGGACCCCTCGGTCCCCCTGCAGTCCCGTCGCGCCCCGGTAGGCGCGATGAGCTCCGCAAACCCGGGCCCACTGTCCCTCCCGAGCCAACGCAGCGGCTCCTGACCGAGCGAAGGGCCCGTGGGGAGGCACTCCCCACGGGCCCTTCGCGTTGCCATAGCGCGGCGGGCCCGCACGCACGGAGGTGACGACGTCCCGCACCCGCGTACGGCGGGAAGGGGCCGGGGCGGGGGGTGTCCGCCCGCAGCGGCCGGCACCGACCAGCAGCGCCGCGTCGGAAACGGCCGGCCGGACCGAGGACGGACACCCCCCGCCCCGGCCCCGCCGTGACCACCGGCCGTAGGCGCTACCACGCCCCGACGCGACCGCAACGGGCCGCCGCAGGCAAAAAGGGGCGCGGGGAACGGCGCGAGCAACCCCCACCGGCCCGCAGCCGAAACCCAACCAGGCGCCGCAGGCACCCACGAGCAACCCCCACCCACCCGCAGACGAAACACAAACCGGCGCCGCAGGCACCCGCAGCCGAACCACAACCCGGCGCCGCAGGCACCCGCGAGCACCCCCCACCCACCCGCAGCCGAACCACGACGAGACGCCGCAGGCACCCGCAGGCACCCGCAGGCACCCGCGAGCAGCCACAACGAAACCCACACAGGCCGCCGCACCCACCCTTCGCCCCCGTAAGGTGAGACACATGAACGATCGCATGGTGTGGATCGACTGCGAGATGACCGGCCTCTCGCTGTCCGACGACGCGCTCATCGAGGTGGCCGCCCTCGTCACCGACTCCGAGCTCAACGTGCTCGGTGACGGCGTGGACATCGTCATCCGCCCGCCGGACCGCGCCCTGGAGACGATGCCGGAAGTGGTGCGTCAGATGCACACCGCGTCCGGGCTGCTCGCGGAGCTCCCGAACGGCACGACCCTGAAGGACGCCGAGGAGCAGGTCCTGGCGTACGTGAAGGAGTACGTGAAGGAACCCGGCAAGGCCCCCCTGTGCGGCAACTCCGTCGGCACGGACCGCGGCTTCCTGCTCCGCGACATGCCCACGCTGGAGGACTACCTCCACTACCGCATCGTCGACGTCTCCTCCGTCAAGGAGCTGGCCCGCCGCTGGTACCCGAGGGCCTACTTCAACAGCCCGGAGAAGAACGGCAACCACCGCGCCCTCGCCGACATCCGCGAGTCCATCGCGGAGCTGCGCTACTACCGCGAGGCCATCTTCGTCCCCCAGCCCGGACCGGACTCCGACACCGCCAGGACGATCGCAGCCAAGCACGTCCTCCCAGCTCAACCGCACTGACCGGGCCCCCCGAAGGGGGCGCCGCGAAAGGCGGGCGCGAGCACCCCTTCGGACCCTGTACACTTTTTCTCGGCCGGTCAGGGAGACGGAAGAATCCCGGTGCCGGTCATGGTGGGTGTAGCTCAGCTGGTAGAGCACCTGGTTGTGGTCCAGGATGCCGCGGGTTCGAGTCCCGTCACTCACCCTGAGTAATCAGCCGGTGACCTTGATCCAAGGTCACCGGCTGATTGCGTTCACCGACACTCAACCGACCGGTACTCGACCACCGGTACTCCACCGACCAGCACCCCCGGGGGGCCCGCCCTGTACGCCGAGCCATTCCGCACCGACCGCCTCGACGCCGTACCGCTGCGGACCGAGCACGCCCCGGAGATGGCAGAGGTCCTCGCCGACCCCGCCCTGCACACGTTCATCGGCGGTTCCCCGGCCACGCCGCAGGCACTGCTCACCCGCTACGAGCGTCTCGTCGCCGGCTCCCCCGACCCGGCCGTCATCTGGTGCAACTGGGTCCTGCGCCTGCGCGCAGAGCACCCCGAGGACGGCCGTCTCATCGGCACCGTCCAGGCGACGATCGCCCCAGGCGCCGCCGAGGCCGAGATCGCCTGGGTGATCGGCACCCCCTGGCAGGGCCGCGGCTACGCCGCGGAGGCCGCCCGCGAGCTGGTGACCCTGCTGACAGCCCGGCCCTCCCCGATCCGCACGATCGTGGCCCACATCCACCCGGCCCACCACGCCTCCGCCGCCGTGGCACGCGCGGCCGGCCTGCACCCCACCGACGAACACCACGACGGCGAGATCCGCTGGCGCCTCACCCGCTGAGGGGGTTCACGACGACGCCCGCACCACCAACTCCGCCGCCAGCACCACCTGGCGCCGCACGGCATCCAGTTCCCGCGACACCGCCGGCCGGCGATCCGCGATCTCGGTGAGCAGCAGATCGATCATCCGGCGCCCCATCTCCTGGATCGGCTGCCGCACGCTCGTCAGCGGCGGCTCCATGTGCCGGGCGATCGCGGAGTCGTCGTACCCCACGAGCGCCACGTCCTGCGGAATGCGCCGCCCGGCTTCCCGCAGCACCTGCCGCGCCCCGGCCGCCGTGACGTCGGAGCCGGCGAACACCGCGTCCAGCTCCGGGCATCGCGCCAGCAACCGGGTCATCGCCCGCCGGCCGCCCTCCTCCGTGAAGTCGCCGGGCTCGATCAGCGTGTCGTCCACGCCCGGCCCCGCGTCCCGCAGCGCGTCCCGGTAGCCGTCGACGCGCCGCTGGGCGCCGTAGACGTCGAGGCGGCCGGTGATGTGGGCGATGCGGGAGCGGCCACGGGAGAGCAGATGCTCCACCGCCTGCCGCGCCCCGCCGTAGTTGTCCGAGTCCACCGACGGCAGCGCCTCTCCCGCCGAGCGCGGACCGCTGATCACCGCGGGGATCTCCAGCTGGGTCAGCAGGTCCGGCAGCGGGTCGTCGGCGTGCACGGAGACCAGCAGGACCCCGTCCACCCGGTGTGCGGCCAGGTACTGGGCGAGCCGCTGCCGCTCGCGGTCGTTGCCCGCGAAGATCAGCAGCAGCTGCATCTCGGTGTCGGTCAGCTCCGCGCCGACGCCCCGCAGCATGTCCGAGAAGTACGGCTCGGCGAAGAACCGGGTCTCCGGCTCGGGCACGACCAGGGCGATCGCGTCGGTGCGGTTGGCGGCCAGGGCGCGTGCCGCGGTGTTGGGGACGTAGCCGAGTTCGGCGACGGCGGCCTCGACGGCGGCGCGGGTGGCGTCACTGACCCGGGGCGATCCGTTGATCACCCGGGACACCGTGCCCCGGCCGACACCGGCGCGCGCGGCGACCTCCTCGAGGGTGGGCCGGCCCCCGCTCCGTCCCCGCGCTCCGTGGCCTGCCATGGGCTCCGCCTCCCGCCGTCGTCGTCCCGCTGGCCTGGAATCTAACAGTCGCGCCACGCGAGGTGACCGCCCCGTGACGCCTCCGCCGGAACCCCTGACTCCAGTTAACAGCCCGATAACTGAACGCATTTCTCCGCGTCCGTTCCCTTGACACCCCCGCACGAACCCACGACTCTTCAACACATCACCTGTGGGAGCGCTCCCACAGTACCTGACACATACATGTCCCGCACGTTC
Organism: Streptomyces sp. NPDC036813; assembly: GCF_055609245.1. Taxonomy (NCBI): domain Bacteria; kingdom Bacillati; phylum Actinomycetota; class Actinomycetes; order Kitasatosporales; family Streptomycetaceae; genus Streptomyces; species Streptomyces sp. NPDC036813. Next base: position 113,397 of record NZ_JBVJPV010000008.1, read on the forward strand.
CCCGCCCGAGCCGCAGCGAGCACGAACGGGCCCAACCACTGCAGTTGGCCGGGGGGTCGGCACGTCAGGCAACAGGAGGACGCAATGCGTACGAGTACCCGCCGGTCCCACCGGCTGACGGCACTGACAGCCGTCGCCGTACTGGCCACGGGACTGCTGGCAGGCTGCGCCAGCGACGACGACTCGTCGAGTGCCGACAACGGCAGCGGCGGCGGAGGGGGGAACTCCAAGGGCAAGGTGACGCTGTCGGTCGGCACCTTCGGGGTCTTCGGTTACAAGCAGGCCGGTCTGTACGACGAGTACATGAAGCTGCACCCGGACGTCGTCGTCAAGGAGAACGTCACCACCAAGACCGACGTCTACTGGCCGAAGGTGCTCACCCGCCTCCAGGCCGGCTCCGGCACCGACGACATCCAGGCCATCGAGATCGGCAACGTCACGGAGGCTGTCCAGACCCAGGGCGACAAGTTCGTCGACCTCGGCAAGGAGGTCGACAAGTCGCAGTGGCTGGACTGGAAGAACGCCCAGGCCACCACGAAGGACGGCAAGCTCATCGGGCTCGGCACCGACATCGGTCCGATGGCGGTCTGCTACCGCAAGGACCTGTTCGCCAAGGCCGGTCTCGAGACCGACCGCACCAAGCTGGCCGCGCAGTGGAAGGGCGACTGGAACAAGTACGTCGACCTCGGCAAGCAGTACATGAAGAAGGCGCCGAGCGGCACGAAGTTCGTCGACTCCGCCTCCTCCGTGTACAACGCGGTCCTCGGCGGCGAGACCGAGCGCAACTACGACAAGGACGGCAACGTCGTCTACGACAAGTCCACGGGCGTGAAGAAGGCGTGGAACGCCGCCATGGGCGTGGCGACCAGTGACATGTCGGCCAAGCTGAAGCAGTTCGACAAGTCCTGGGACCAGGCCTTCGCCAACGGCACCTTCGCCACCGTCGCCTGCCCGGCCTGGATGATCGGCTACATCCAGGAGAAGTCCGGTCCGGCCGGCAGTGGCAAGTGGGACGTGGCGGCGGCTCCGACCGCGGCCAACTGGGGCGGTTCCTTCATCGGCGTGCCGAAGGCGAGCAAGCACCAGAAGGAGGCCATCGAGCTGGCCAAGTGGCTGACGGCGCCCGAGCAGGAGGCGAAGGTCTTCGCCAAGCAGGCGAGCTTCCCGTCCGTCCCGGCGGCGTACGCGAGCCTGAAGCCGCAGCCCGACACCCTGGCGTACTTCTCGAACGCCCCGCTGACGCAGATCTTCTCCGACGCGGCCAAGACCATCCCGGCGCAGCCGCTCGGCGCGAAGGACAAGCCGATCGACACCGCGATCTGTGACATCGGCATCGTCCAGGTCGAGCAGAAGGGCAAGTCGCCCGAGCAGGGCTGGGACGCGGCCACCAAGGAGATCAAGGACGTGCTCGGCCAGTGACCAGCTCCAAGCAGGCTCTCGCGCATCCCGCGTCGAGCGCCGAGGCCGCGCCCGGCTCCCAGCCGGGCGCGGCCCGGGGCGCTCACGGTCGCGGTACGCCGCCGGCGGACAGGGGCTCCTGGCGCAGCCGGCTGTACCGCTGGGACATGAAGGCGGCCCCGTACGCGTTCATCTCCCCGTTCTTCGTGATCTTCGGTGCCTTCTCGCTGGTGCCGCTGCTGTACACCGCCTGGTACTCGCTGCACCATGTGCAGCTGTCCAACCTGGACGGGCAGAGCTGGGCGGGCCTGGAGAACTACAAGTCGCTGCTGTCCTCGGAGTTCTTCTGGAACGCCCTGGAGAACACCTTCACCATCGGGCTGATCTCCACCGTGCCGCAGCTGGCGGCCGCGCTCTGGCTGGCGCATCTGCTGAACTTCAGGCTGCGCGGCTCGACCGTGTGGCGGGTGGTGATGCTGACCCCGTACGCCACGTCGGTGGCGGCGGCGACGCTGGTGTTCGCGCTGCTGTTCTCGCCGGAGAAGAACGGCATCGTCAACTGGGCGCTCGATCTGTTCGGCCTGGACCCGGTGAACTGGCACGAGTCCGACTGGGGTTCGCAAGCGGCGGTGTCCTCGATCGTGATCTGGCGCTGGACCGGCTACAACGCGCTGATCTATCTGGCCGCGATGCAGGCGATCCCGGCGGACCTCTACGAGTCGGCGGCGATCGACGGCGCGAATCGCTGGCAGCAGTTCCGGAACGTGACGATCCCGATGCTGCGGCCGACGATCCTGTTCACCGTCGTCGTCTCCACGATCGGTGCGACCCAGCTGTTCGGTGAGCCGCTGCTGTTCGGCGGCGTGAGCGGCTCCAAGGGCGGCTCGGAGCACCAGTTCCAGACCCTCGGCCTGTACATGTACGACCAGGGCTTCATCATCGGCAATCTCGGCAAGGCGTCCGCGATCGCCTGGACCATGCTGTTGCTCCTGCTGGTCGTCGCCGGGCTCAACCTGCTGGTCTCCCGACGGCTGAGGAAGGCCCAATGACCACCAGTGATCTGACCCTGCCGCGCAAGGCGGCCCCGGGCGAGGGCCGACGCCGGGTGATGGGCGCGGGCAAGCAGCTGCACGCCGGCCCCGTCACCTATGCCGTCCTCGTGGTGTTCGCGCTCGTCTCGCTCGCCCCACTGGTGTGGACGGCCATCGCGGCCTCGCGCACCAACACACGCCTGGCGCAGACCCCGCCGCCGCTGTGGTTCGGCGGGAACCTGTTCAAGAACCTGGAAACCGCCTGGGACCAGGCCGGAATGGGCACCGCGATGGTCAACACCACCTTCGTCGCGGGCACGATCACCGTCGGCACGGTGCTGTTCTCCACGCTGGCCGGATTCGCCTTCGCCAAGCTGCGGTTCCGGTTCTCCACGACGCTGCTGCTGATCACCATCGGCACGATGATGATCCCGCCGCAGCTGGCCGTCGTACCGCTGTATCTGTGGATGACGGACCTGCACTGGGCGAACCATCTGCAGACGGTCATCCTGCCGACCCTGGTGAGCGCCTTCGGTACGTTCTTCATGCGGCAGTACCTGGTGCAGGCACTGCCGACCGAGCTGATCGAGGCGGCGCGGGTGGACGGCGCGAGCAGCCTCAGGGTCGTGTGGCACGTCGTCTTCCCGGCGGCCCGCCCGGCGATGGCGGTGCTGGGGCTGCTGACGTTCGTGATGGCCTGGAACGACTTCCTGTGGCCGATCATCGCTCTGAACGGCGACAACCCGACCGTGCAGGTCGCCCTGAACCAGCTGGGCACCGGTTACATCCCCGACGACTCGGTGATCATGGCGGGGGCGCTGCTCGGCACTCTGCCACTGCTGCTGGCCTTCCTGCTCTTCGGCAAGCAGATCGTCGGCGGCATCATGCAGGGCGCGGTCAAGGGCTGACCGCCCCGGAGATTCCCGCGGGGCCGGGTCACCGCCGCCTCGGCCCCACCCCTTCTTGTCCACCTGTCGGTCTCCACGACCACGAAGGTCTCCACGACCACAAATGGGAGCGCTTCCATGACTGAGTACGTGAACCCGGGGAACCCGGTGACGTTTCCTCCCGCCTTTCTCTGGGGCGCCGCGACCTCCGCGTACCAGATCGAGGGGGCGGTGCGGGAGGACGGCCGCACCCCCTCGATCTGGGACACCTTCAGCCATACGCCCGGCAAGACCGCCGACGGCGAGACCGGTGACATCGCGGTCGACCACTACCACCGCTTCCGCGAGGACGTGGCGCTGATGGCCGAGCTGGGCCTGAACGCCTACCGCTTCTCCGTCTCCTGGCCCCGGGTGCAGCCCACCGGCCGCGGCCCGGCCGTCCAGCGCGGCCTGGACTTCTACCGCCGGCTGGTCGACGAGCTGCTCGCCCACGGCATCAAGCCGGCCGTCACCCTCTACCACTGGGACCTGCCGCAGGAACTGGAGGACGCGGGCGGCTGGCCGGAGCGGGACACCGCCTACCGGTTCGCCGAGTACGCGCAGCTCGTCGGCGAGGCGCTCGGCGACCGGGTGGAGCAGTGGATCACCCTCAACGAGCCCTGGTGCAGCGCCTTCCTCGGGTACGGCTCCGGTGTGCACGCCCCCGGCCGCACCGACCCGGTGGCCTCGCTCCGGGCGGCGCACCACCTGAACCTGGCGCACGGGCTCGGGACCTCGGCGCTGCGCTCGGTGATGCCGGCCCGCAACGAGGTGGCGATCAGCCTCAACTCCTCGGTGGTGCGCCCGCTGTCGCAGACCCCGCAGGATCTCGCCGCGGCCCGCCGCATCGACGACCTGGCCAACGGCGTCTTCCACGGCCCGATCCTGCACGGGGCGTACCCGCGCACCCTGCTGGAGGCCACCTCCTCGCTCACCGACTGGTCCTTCGTGCAGGCGGGCGACCTGGAGCTGATCCGCCAGCCGCTGGACGCGCTCGGCCTGAACTACTACACGCCCGCGCTGGTCTCCGCGGCCGACCCGGACGCGCCGCCCGTGCGCGCCGACGGCCACGGTGCCAGCGAGCACTCCCCCTGGCCGGGCGCCGACGACGTGGCATTCCACCAGACGCCGGGCGAGCGCACCGAGATGGGCTGGACCATCGACCCGACGGGCCTGCACGAGCTGATCATGCGCTACTCGCGTGAGGCGCCCGGACTGGCGCTGTACGTCACGGAGAACGGCGCCGCCTACGACGACAAGCCCGACGCCGACGGCCAGGTGCACGACCCCGAGCGCATCGCCTATCTGCACGGCCATCTGTCGGCGGTGCGCCGCGCCCTCACCGACGGCGCCGACGTGCGCGGCTACTACCTGTGGTCCCTGATGGACAACTTCGAGTGGGCGTACGGCTACGGCAAGCGCTTCGGCGCGGTGTACGTCGACTACGTCACGCTGGAGCGGACACCGAAGTCCAGCGCCCGCTGGTACGGCCGGGCGGCCCGCACCGGGTCACTGCCGCCGGTGGAGGCCGCCTAGCCGCGCGTGTTCGGCAGGGCGCTCAGTTGTAGGCCGCGAACGCCTTGGAGAAGGCGGACGGGTCCTGGGCGATGGAGCTGCACGTGGCGTCGGCGGTGGGCTTCGGGCCGCCGGCGCAGGCCTTGTCACGGGTGGCCGACCACATCGACAGCCAGCCCACGCCCTTGGACTTGGCGAAGGACACCAGCTGGGCCGCGTCGTCGACCTTGAAGACCTCGGAGGAGACGTCGTTCACGCCGATCATCGGGGTCACCGCGACCGCCTTCCAGGCCGCGCTGTCGGACAGCCCGAGGACTCCCTTGACCTGGGCCTGGGTGGCGGTGGCGGCCTGCTCGGCGTAGGTGCCCATGTCACCGCTGTAGGAGGCGCCGTAGTCCATCGCCATGATGTTGACGGCTGTGATCTTCACCCCGTTCGACTTGGCGCCCGACAGCAGGTTCACGCCGTCCTGGGTGAGGCCCTCGGGCATGACCGGCAGGGTGAAGGAGACGTCCAGGCCGGGGTGGCTCTGCTGGAGCTTGGCGATGGCCTGGGCGCGGCGGGTGTTGGCGGCCGTGTTCGGCAGCGCGCCGCCCTCGATGTCGAAGTCGACCTTGGTGAGCCGGAACGCGTCGATCGCCTTGCCGTAGGCCGCCGCCAGCGCGTCCGCCGAGGAGCAGGACGTGGCGAGTTCGGTGCCGCTCGCGCCGCCGAAGGAGACGCGGACGTCACCGCCCTTGGCGCGCAGGGCGCCGATCTGGCCGGCCACGGCGTCGGCGGTGAGGTCGGTGACGCCGCCCCACTTGGGGGTGCAGCCGCCGCCGTCGGTGACGAAGGCGAGGTTGTAGTTCTTCACGCCGGTCGCGTCCGCGCTCGCGAGCAGGTCGAACGCCGGGTAGAGGGAGGTGTCGACGTACGGGGCGAAGCCGGCCGACGTCTTCGTTCCGCTGCCGCTGCTGGGGGACGGCGACGCGGTGGGCGTCCGGGTGGGCTCGACGGTCGCCGTGGGCTTGCTCGTCGGGGTCGCGGTCGGCGTGGGGCTCTGCGACCGGGTGGGGCGGCCGCTGGGCTCGGGGGTGGCCGTGCCGTCCGCGGAACACGCGCCGTCGTCGATACGGCAGCCCGACGGATCCCCGGCGCCGTCGACGACGAAGCCGACGGTGGCCGACTCGCCCGCCTTCAGGCCGTCGGTGTCCCACTTCGGCGGCGTCACGGTGACGTGCTGTCCGCTGACGCTCGACTCGCCGTTCCACAGGGAGCTGAGCTTCGCGCCGGCCGGCAGGTCGAACTCGAGCGTCCAGGTCTTCTCCGCCTGGCCGCTGTTGTTGGTGACGACGTACTGCGCGGTGTAGCCGGTCGACCAGCTGCTGGTCTTCGTGTACGCGGCGTTCACGCCGGCCGCGTTGGCGGTGCCGGTGAGCAGGACCGCGCCGCCGCCGGCCACGGCCGCGGCCACCAGGCCGCCTATCGCCTTGTTCCTGCCACTGATCCTGCGCCGGTGCGTGCTCATGCGTGTGCCTGCCTTCGCTGTTCACGGGGGGTGTGGTGCGGCAGCACGCTAGCGAGCCCGAACGGGACAAAAGCCCTGATGCAGACGGTGGTTGAGGTTCTTAGGCCGCGCTTAAGGAAGGGATCGGGACCGGTTAAAGGTAGAGACCAATTCGGGGGACGTAGAGACCAATCCGGGGGACGTCACCTCGTGGCGAGGCGGCGGCGCCGCCGTACGCTCCCCCGGTGACCGCGTCCCGCGGGGATACGGCGGCGGCCGTCCAGCTGGATCCAGATCCGCACCTCGGCGCCGCCCAGCACCGAGGACCCGACACGCACGTCACCGCCGGTGGACTCCGCGAGCCGGCGCACGATGTCCAGCCCGAGACCGGTCGAACCGTCGCTGCCCGAGCCCCGGCCGCGGGCCATCGCCGCCTCCGGGTCGAGTATGCCGGGCCCGGCGTCGGAGACGAGCACGATCACCGCGTCCTCGCCGTTGTGCACGTCGACGGCGAAGGCCGTGCCCTGCGGGGTGTGCCGGAAGACGTTGCCGAGCAGCGCGTCCAGAGCGGCCGCGAGGTCGGCGCGGGCCACGGGTATGCGCACCGGGCGTTCCACACCGGCCACCCGCCACTTGCGGCCCTCGTCCTCGGCGAGCGCCGACCAGAACTCCATCCGCTCCCGGACCACTTCGGCCGCGTCACAGCCGGCGCCGGGTCCGGCGGCCGCGGTCTGCGGCTTGGCCTCGCGCGCGGTACGGATGATGGTGTCCACCTCGCGCTCCAGCTGCGCCACGGCGGCCCGGGTCTGCTCGGCGGCGGGCGTGTCACCGAGCGAGGCGGCGTTCAGGCGCAGCACGGTCAGCGGGGTGCGCAGCCGGTGGGACAGGTCGGCCGCCAGCTCCCGCTCGTTGGCGAGGAGGTGGACGACCTGGTCGGCCATGGAGTTGAAGGCGACCGCCGCGAGCCGCAGTTCGGTCGGCCCCTCTTCCGGCACCCGCGCGCCGAGCTTGCCCTCGCCCAGTTCGTGCGCGCCCTCGACGAGCCGCTGCGCCGGGCGGACCATCCGCACGCCCAGCCGGTCGGCGACCGCGACGGAGCCGACGACCAGCGCCGCGCCGACCCCGGCGAGCACCGCCCAGGCCGTCCCCACGCCGTTGCTGACCTCGGACTCGGGGACGTACACCTCGACGACGACGGTGCCGAGGCTGAGCGCCACGGGCTGGAGCAGGACGGAACCACCGGGCACCTGAGCGGTGGAGGCGCGGCCCAGTCTGCGCACCGCCTCTATGTCCTCGGTGGTGGCGCGCCTGCGGCCGAGGTCGAGGGCGGCTTTGCCGTCGCCGGCCGGCAGGTGGATCGCCATGCCGTCGCCGGTGCCGGCCGAGGCGACGACCCGCTCCAGCTGCTCGCGGTCGGTGGTGATGGACAGCGCGGGCACCACGACCGCCGCCTGCCGTTCGGCGTTGGAGAAGGCGCGGTCGCGGGCCATCTCCTTGATGACGAGTCCGAGCGGCACGGCGAAGGCGACCACGACCATCGTGGTGACCGCCAGGCAGACCCGGACCAGGGCCCACCTCATCGCGGCGGCTCCGCTTCCTGCGGTGGTTCCAGCTTCACGCCGACTCCGCGCAGGGTGTGCAGATAGCGCGGGTTGGCGGCGGTCTCGCCCAGTTTCCGGCGCAGCCAGGACAGATGGACGTCGATGGTCTGGTCGTCGCCGTAGGACTGCTGCCACACCTCCGCGAGCAGTTCCCGGCGGGGGACGACCACGCCGGGACGGCCGGCGAGGAAGGCGAGCAGGTCGAACTCGCGGCGGGTGAGGTCGAGGCGCACCCCGTCCAGTTCTGCCTGGCGGCGCAGCGGGTCGACGGTGAGGCCGCCGACCCGGATGACGGTGGAGGGCGGCGCGTCGGCGGCGCCGGCACGGGCGCGGCGCAGTACGGCGGCCATGCGCGCCGACAGGTGCTCCGGGGAGAACGGCTTGGTGAGGTAGTCGTCCGCGCCGGCGTTCAGCAGCCGGACGATCTCCGTCTCGTCGTCCCGGGCCGTGGCGATGATCACCGGGACGTCGGTGATGCCGCGCAGCATCTTCAGCGCCTCGGAGCCGTCCAGGTCGGGCAGTCCGAGGTCCAGGATGACGACGTCGAAACGGAAATGGGCGACCTCGCGCAGCGCCTCCAGCGCCGTGCCGACGCTGCGCACCGTGTGGGTGGCGTCGGTCAGATGCCGGATCAGCGCCGAGCGTACGAACTGGTCGTCCTCGACCACGAGAACACTTGCCATGCGCCGCACCGTACGCCATGCGCGGGACGCCGGTGGGGGCCTGTGGACAACTCCGGGGCTGTGGAAAACCGGTGGTGTCACGAGGCCGGGCCCTGTCGGTCCGCGGGACACGGGAGTGACGGGTGAGGCAGTATGGCCCGCGATGCGCAGAGGACTCGTACACGTACTGGCGTGGTCGCTCGCCACGGGCGCGGCGGTCACGCTGTCGTGGTGGGGCGTGCACACGGTGATGGCGGGCACCGTCTACGACCCGCCGCGCGCCCTGCCGATCACGGCGGCTCAGGCGACGACGCAGGGGGCGGGGCCGCGGGTGTCGTCCACGGCCCGGTCCGCGTCGCCGTCCCGTACGCCGTCGCCCTCGGTGTCGCCGTCGCCGAGCCGCCGGCCGGCCGCCTCCTCCCGCCCGCCGGCCGGCTCCCCGAGCCCGTCCGCCACCGCCTCGGGCCGGGTCAGGAGCTACGACTCGAAGGGCGGCCGGGTGGTGTTCGACATCGGCCCCTCCAGCGCGTCCCTGGTGTCGGCCGCCCCGAACTCGGGCTGGTCGATGCAGTGGTGGAAGACCGAGACGTGGATCCGGGTGGAGTTCGCCTCGGGCGCGGACCGGGTGTCGGTGTTCTGCACCTGGCACGACGGGCCGCCTCGGGTCGACGTCGGCACGTATTGACGGCGGTGCCTGACCGCGGTGCCTGACCGCGTACTGCCGGCGGCGCCCGACCGTGTCCTGGCAGCGATGCCTGACCAGGTACTGACGGCGGCGCCTAACGGAACACCGACGGCGGTGGGGCCGGCGACGCGACGGCGGCCGCGTCGGTGACGGGGGCGGCGCCGCCGGTGAAGTCCCGCAGCGCCCTGCCGTGCTCGACACGGCCGGGGTGCGGATCGGAGGCCGCTCGGCGGGTCAGTTCGGCGACGGGCAACGGCACGTCGGACGCCACCAGCACCGCGTTGCCGAAGCGTTTGCCGCGCAGCACCGCCGGGTCGGCGATCAGCGCGAGTTCGGCGAACCGCGCGGCGGCACTGGCGATCTGACCGCGCAGGTGCGCCAGCGGCGGCCCGTCGGCGATGTTGGCGGCGTACACGCCGCCCGGTACGAGGGCCCGGCGGACCTCGTCCAGGAACTCGGTGGAGGTGAGGTGGGCGGGGGTGCGGGCGCCGCTGAAGACGTCCGCGACGAGCAGGTCCGCCCAGCCGTCCGGGACCTTGCCGAGGCCCTCACGGGCGTCGGCGGACCGGACGCGGATCCGGGCGGCGGGATCAAGCGGCAGCTCACGGCGCACCAGCTGGACGAGGGCGGCGTCCCGCTCGACGACCTGCTGGGTGGAGCGGGGGCGGGTGGCGGCGACGTACCGGGCCAGGGTGAGGGCGCCGCCGCCGAGGTGCACCGCGTGGACCGGTTTGCCGGGCGGGGCGGCGAGGTCGATGACGTGGCCGAGGCGGCGCTGGTACTCGAAGGAGAGATACGCCGGGTCGTCCAGGTCGACGTGCGACTGGGGCGCGCCGTCCACCAGCAGCGTCCAGGCCCGCGCCCGGTCCCGGTCGGGGACCAGCTCCGCGCGCCCGCCGTCGACCTGCTCCACGACTGCATCGGCCGCGGCCTGCCGGCGCCGGGGGTTCCTGGACTTGCCCATCCGGCCATTATCCGGGGTCGCGGCGTCCGGGAACGGCGGCGGGGCGACCGCGGGCGCCGGCACGGAGTGAGGGCAGGAGTGGCGGGCGTGGGGGGCGCCAGGTCAGGGGCAGGCTGCGGGCGCGCCGGACGGGTCAGGGGCAGGCATGAGGGCGGGGGCCCGCGGGGCAGGTCAGCGACAGGCCGAGGGCGAGGGCGCCGGGCAGGTCAGCGGCAGCTGTCCGCCGCCTCGATCAGGCGGGCCGCCTCGCCCAGGGCGCGGCGCAGGACCGCCGGGTCGGTCGCACCGTCGGCGTCACCGGGCGGGAGCAGCCAGGCGGAGCCGTCCACCGGCGATCCCGGCGCGAGGCGCAGCCCGCGGCCGTCGGTCTGGGTGCAGGTGCTGCCCGGAACGTCCCAGCCGGCCGCCGTGCCGGGCGGGACGAGGAAGGCGAGGGTGCCGCAGCCGTCGTCGTGCAGGACGGGGCCGACCGCGTGGGAGGCGCCGCGGCGCAGGATGTCGACGGCCTCCAGGCCCTGGCGGGTCGGCACGGTGACGAGGTCGCACGCGTCCGCGGTGCCGGGCGCGGCGCTGCCCCCCGGTCTCGGCGCGTGCGTCGCCGGCGTACCCGGTGCCGTACACGGTGCGATGCTCTGGCTGGTCTCCATCCCGGCCTCCATCACGCGATTCCTGGGCCCCTGTCGCGGACCGCCACGGCCGGTTGCGAGTGGCCTGTCGCGGTCCACCGGGTTCAACGCGCGGCCGTGTCAACGGCTACGGCGAAAGTCCGCCGCAAAGGATGGCAGTTCATGGCAGATCGTGGGTGGGATATCCGGTTTGTAGCTAAACACTGCGTGGCGGGCCGACCACAGCAGGTACGTTCTTGCCGCCGGACAACAGGGCGATCACCCCGAACAGGGGCAACTCGCCCCGGCTCCGGCATGGTTCGACGGTTCGCACGAGAGGACCCGGCCATGGCGTCGTCAACGGTGAACGCTGTCCCAGCGTCCCAGCCCAACCGGCCACCGCGGCCCAACCTCGTCTTCCGGCAGCTGCGCGGAGCACGCTCACCGGCCGAGTTCGCCGCGCTGGTGAGGCGCGCGGCTCGGGAGATCGGTGAGCAGGTCAGCTGCGACGCGCGCTACATCGGGCGGGTCGAGGCGGGCGAGATCCGCTGTCCCAACTACGCCTACGAGCGGGTGTTCCTGCACATGTTCCCGGGCCGCACGCTCGTGGACCTGGGCTTCGCACCCCGCTCGGCGGTACGCGGGCGGGCGGCGCGCGTACCGGGCGCCGGCGGCGCTGAACCGGGCGGGGGCGTCGAACCGTATGAGCCGCAGGACCCGTATGACACGCACCACCACGACCATGAGGAGAGCGACGTGCTGCGTCGCGCATTCATCAGCGGCGGAGGCGCCACGGTGGCCGCCGCCTCGCTGGGCCCCATCAAGCTCGCCCCGGACGCCGTGGCGTCCCCGCGCCCCGCGGACCTTGTCCGCCTCGCACGTCCCGCCCGCCGGGTCGGGGCGAGCGAGGCGGGCGCGCTGGAAGAGGCCGTCCGCAGGATCCGGGTGCTGGACGACCGGCACGGCGCCGACGGTCTGTACCGGAGGGCGGCCGCCCCGCTGCGCGCGGCCTACGCGCTTCTGGACGCCGGTGCGACCCGGCAGGCGACCGCGGACCGGCTGCACGCGGGCGCGGGTGAGCTGGCCATCTCGGTGGGGTGGCTGGCACACGACTCGGGTCGCTTCGAGGACGCGCGCTCGCACTACGCCGAGGCGCTGGCCACCGCGCGGATGACCGGGGACGCGGGGCTGGAGGCGCACGCGTTCTGCAACATGGCGTTCCTGGCGCGGGACGCCGGGAGACCGCGGGAAGCGGTGCGGGCGGCGCAGGCCGCGCAGCGGGTCGCCCGTCCGCTGGGGTCGGCGCGGCTGATGTCGCTGCTGGCGCTGCGCGAGGCCGGCGGCTGGGCGGGGCTCGCGGACCGGTTCGGGTGCGAACAGGCGCTGGCGCGGGCGCAGGCGCTGTTCGAACGGGGGCCGTCGGACGCGGACCCGGAGTGGATGAGCTTCTACGGCGAGGCCGAGCTGGCCGGTCTCGAGGCGCAGTGCTGGTCGACGCTCGGGGACTGGGACCGGGCGGCGCGGCAGGCGCGGCGGGCGACGCGGTTGCAGGATCCTCACTTCACGCGGAACACGGCGCTGTACACGGCGGAGCTGGCGGACGACCTGGCCCGGGGAGGCCGACCGGACGAGGCGGCCGCGGCGGGGTTGACGGTGCTGGGGCTGCTGGATCAGGTGCAGTCGTCGCGGGTGCAGAGCATGTTGGCGGGGACGGCGCGGGTGCTGTTGCCTCACCGGCGGGCTTCGGGGGTGGGGGCGTTCCTGGAACGGCATGCGTCCGTGCCGCGGGGTGTTTGACCGACACGGTTGTTCGTTCATCTGCGGGTACGTCGTGGTTGCTCGCGCAGTTCCCCGCGCCCCTTTTCCCCACCCCATCGCCTCCCCGCCGTCGGCGGGTGCGGCAGCGTCGTGGCGCGCGCGGATGCGGGTCGACCGGGTCGGTCAAGCGGCGAGGTGGCCCACGTCGTTCCAGGATTCGAGGGCCGGTTCGCCGTAGGCCCAGCCGAGGGTGGAGAGGGACGTCGGGTTCAGGCGGATGCGGGACGCGAAGTCCACAGGGAGCCCCAGCCAGCGGGCGCCGATCGCGCGGAGGATGTGGCCGTGGGCGAAGATCAGGACGTCGCGGTCCGCCGAGCGGGCCCAGGCGACGACCTCGTCGGCCCGCGCGGTCACCTCGGCCAGGGTCTCGCCCTCGGGCACCCCGTCGCGCCAGATGAACCAGCCGGGGCGCAGCGCCTGTATCTCGGCCGGGGTCAGGCCCTCGTAGGCGCCGTAGTCCCACTCCATGAGCGTGTCCCAGCGCGTCGCGCGGTCGCCGAAGCCGGCCAGCTCGCACGTCTCACGCGCGCGTGCCAGCGGGCTGGTGCGGACCTCCACGTCGGGCAGACCGTCCAGCGGCGCGCGGTGCAGCCGCTCGCCGAGCAGCTTGGCGCCGCACCGGCCCTCCTCCAGGAGCGGGATGTCCGTCCTGCCGGTGTGCCTGCCGGACAGGGACCACTCGGTCTGTCCGTGCCGTGCCAGCAGGATGCGCGGTGCCATGCGAGGAGCCTTTCGGGTCCGGAAGGGGATTCCTCTCCATCATCGCGTACGGGTGTGGCGGGCAACCTGGCGGGCGGTCGTGGCGTCTTCCTGGGCCGGGGGCGGCCCGCCAGGGGTGCCGCCCACGCCGTAGAGTGACTCCCCCGCATCCGCCGGGTGATCCCGGCGCGCGAAGACCCGCGAAACAGCAGTGAGAAGAAGGGGGAGGGCGAATCGGATGCCGCAGACCGAGTCACCAGGCAGCGAGGCGGGCCCGGCGACCCGGTTGCGCTGGTGGACCGAGCTCCCTCTGGTCCTGCTCGTGTACGGCTGCTACTCGGCCGGCCGTCTGCTCGCCCGCGGTGACGTCTCCGACGCCGTCGATCACGGGCTGGCCCTGCTGCGGGTCGAGAAATTCCTGCACATCAACGCCGAGCACCCGCTGAACCGGCTGTTCACCCGCACCCCCTGGCTCGGCATCCCGGCGGACTTCTGGTACGCCTCGCTGCACTACCTGGTCACGCCCGCGCTGCTGGTGTGGCTGTTCCGCGCGCACAGCGCCCACTACCGGGCCGCCCGCACCTGGCTGCTGACGTCCACGTTCCTCGGGCTGATCGGCTTCACGCTGATGCCGACCTGCCCGCCGCGTCTGCTGGCCGCCGGGTACGGCTTCGTCGACACGATGGCCCACTACAGCTCGTACGGCTGGTGGGGCGGCGAGGCGAGTGCGCCGCGCGGCATGGGCGGCATGACCAACCAGTACGCGGCGATGCCGAGCCTGCACGTCGGCTGGGCCCTGTGGTGCGGAGTCATGCTGTGGCGCCACGGCCGCGGCCGGACGGCCCGGATCGCCGCGGTGGTCTATCCCTTGGGGACCACCCTCGTGGTCATGGGGACCGCCAACCACTACCTGCTCGACGCCGTCGCCGGTGTCGCCGTGATGGGTCTCGGGCTGCTGCTCGCGCCCGCCGTGCTGCGGCTCGCCGACCGGGTGCGGGGCCGGTTCGCGGACGGCTCTTCCGGCGCTCCTGCCTCGATTGTCAGTGACGGATGCCAGACTTCGGCGGGTGAGCGAATTCCACGGCAGCGCGCAGCACGGCCCGGAGCCGACGCCGAGCCGGGTGCCGCCCCCACGGACACCGGGGACGGCGCTCCGGCACCGGCTCGCTGAGCTGCGCGGACCCGACGTACCCGCACGGGCGCTGGACGCCCGCGCCCTCGCGGCCCTCGCCGCCAACCCGGGCTGCCGGCGGCGCGCGCTCCTCGACGGCGCCGGGGTGGACAAGGCGGCGCTGGCGGGCGCGCTCGGTGCGCCGTCGGTGTTCGGGCAGTCGCAGTTCGCGCTGACGCGTGGCAACGCCTTCGAGGCGAAGGTCAAGGCGGACGGCGGCGCGGAGCTGCTGCGGCTGGTGCGGGACAAGCTCGATCCGGGCGCCGAGGTGCCGGAGCGCACCTCGGCGCCCGATCTGACCGCGCCCGGCCCCGCGGGGCGCACGGCGCGTACGGCGCTGGCGCTGCGGGAGGCCGTCGAGGCGGGCGGCTGGACCCTGCTGGACCATCCGATGCTCGCCCTGGAGGTCGCCGGTTCCCCGGCGTTCCTGGAGCCGGACGCGGTGGTGGTGCACCCGGACGGCAGCTGGACGGTCGTCGAGATCAAGTCCTTCCCCATGCTGGACGGCTCCGCCGATCCGGCGAAGGTGGGCGCCGCCGCCCGGCAGGCCGCCGTGTACGTGCTGGCGCTGGAGGAGGTCGCGGGCCGGATGGAGTCCGTCCCGCGGGTGCGGCATCGCGTGCTGCTGGTGTGCCCCAAGGACTTCTCCAACCTGCCGACCGCCGCCGCGGTCGACGTGCGCAAGCAGCGTGCCGTGACCGGGCGCCAGCTGGCCCGGCTCACCCGCATCGAGGAGATCGCCGACGCCCTGCCCGAGGGGACGTGCTTCTCCCCCGAGCTGCCCGCCGAGCAGCTCACGGAGGCCGTCGAGTCCGTGCCGGCGACGTACGCCCCCGAGTGCCTGGCCGCCTGCGAGCTGGCCTTCCACTGCCGCCGGCGGTCCCGTGAGGCCGAGGCGGTGACCTCGCTCGGCCGGGTCGTGCGCGCCGAGCTGGGCGGACTCGCCACCGTGCCCGAGGTGCTGGCGGCGGCCCGCGGTGAGGCCGGCGACCCGGACGATCCGGCGGTGGCCGCGCTGCGGCGTGCCGCACAGCTGCGGGCCGAGGCGCTCGAGGGGGCCGCATGTCGCTGATCGACACGCTCGCCCGGATGGAGGCGGTCAGCAGCGGGCGCGCGCAGCCCGCCGCGACCGTCCGGCACAGGCATCTGTCCGACCGGCCGCTGGTCCTCGTGCCGCTCACCACGGCCGGTGAGGCGGGCGCCCCGCTCGGCGCGCTGGTCGGCACCGACCGGGACACCCCGCGCCTGCTGGTCGTACCGCAGCCGCGTGACCGGGACCTGCGGTTCGCGTTCCTGGCGGAGCTGGCCGATGTCGTCCTGCCCTATGTCGAGTCCTACGGCGAGGTGGTGGAGGGCGCCGAGCGCACCGAGACCGATCCGGAGACCGGCAAGCGGGTCAAGGTGGAGGTCGAGCTGTGCGCGGACGCCCCGCAGCTGATCGTGCCGAGCAGGGCCGGCGTCGAGCTGGTGCGGCTGCTGGGGCGTTCGACGCGGTTCAGGCGTACGGCCGAGCAGGAGCCGGAGACGCCGTACCCCGCGCCGCCCCGGGTGCCGCTGCTGGGGCGCTGGTTCACGCACTACGCCGAGCGGGCCCGGGTGCCCGGCTCGTCGCTGCTGCTGGCCCTCACCGAGGTGCTCGCCCGGCACTGGGCCACCGGTCAGTCCGGTCTGGAGGACCAGCATCTGGGGGCGCTGCTGGCATGGATCGATCCGCCGGAGGGCGTCTCGGGTGCCGAGGCCGCCCTGGAGGCGGAGCTGGCCAGGGACGCGGGAGGGCAGTTGCGGTGCCCGCCGGCCGGGCCGGCCACCGATCCGGCGTTCGACAACAAGCTGCTCGCCCCCGCCATCGAGCGCTACGACCGGGCCCGCACCGCGCTGGCCGCCGCCGAGGACGGCCTGGAGGCCGACCAGCGGCTCGGTGCGCTCGGCCGGGCCGAGGAGGAGATCCGGGGGCTCGTCGCGCAGGTCACCCTGCCCACCTGGGACAAGGTCTGGCGCGGGCTCGATCTGCTGCGGGCGCTGCCTCCGGGCGCGCATGTCGAGGAGCGGTGGACGCGGGACCGCTGGTCGTTCACCGGGCACCGGGACCGGGTGCTGGCCGGGGAGCCGCCGCAGCCGCGCCGTGACGACGCGGTGACCGCGGCGAACAAGCTCGCGGCGCGCGAGCGCGAGCAGGCCCGGCTGGAGGCGCAGGAGGCGCTCGACGACCCGCTGGTGATGGCGGGGCGGCGGCTGGCCGGGGAGGCGTTCGCCGGTGAGGTGACGGACGTGACCATGGCCTACAGCGAGGGCAAGCGGCCCAGCCCGCGGCCGCTGGTGACCGTGCGCACGGACGACCGGCCGCATCTGGGCGAGCGGGTGAAGGTGTACCGGTCGCTGGGCGGGCGGCCGCAGACGGCGGAGTTCGTCGGCGCCGAGGAGGACGGCGCGCTGCTCGTGCTGCGGATCCTCGACAAGATGGGGCGCGGCAAGGAGGCCGAGGAGGGGTCGGTGCCCGAGAAGGGCGACCGGGTGTGCTTCACGCTGTTCGAGCACGAGCAGCGCGGCGGGGCGAAGCTGCCGGACCCGGAGGACACCCCGTGGACGCACGGCGGGCCGCCCGGTGAGCAGGCCGCCGAGCCCGCCGATCCCGTCACCGAGGAGGACGTGCTGTGACCGTGACCGAGACGGCCTTCGATCCGGGGGCGGCCGCGACCCGGGCCACGGACGCGATCCTCGCGGACACGCTGCACGGCACCGCGCGCGGTGTCGTGGTCGACTCCCCGCCCGGCGCGGGCAAGTCGACGCTGGTGGTGCGGGCGGCGCTGGAGCTGGCCGACGCCGGGCGCCCGCTGATGGTGGTCGCGCAGACCAACGCGCAGGTCGACGACCTGGTGCTGCGGCTGGCCGAGAAGAACCCGGAGCTGCCCGTCGGCCGGCTGCACAGCAGCGACGCCGACGCCTACGACCGGGCCCTGGACGAGCTGGAGCAGGTGCGTACGTCGGCGAAGGCGGCCGATCTCGCCGGGCTGCCGGTGGTGCTGTCCACGGCGGCCAAGTGGGCGCATGTGAAGGTGGACGAGCCGTGGCGGCACGCGATCGTCGACGAGGCGTACCAGATGCGCTCCGACGGTCTGCTCGCCGTGGCGGGACTGTTCGAGCGGGCGCTGTTCGTGGGCGACCCCGGGCAGCTCGACCCGTTCTCGATCGTGGGCAGCGAGCAGTGGGCGGGTCTGTCGTACGACCCGTCGGCGTCGGCGGTGACGACCCTGCTCGCGCACAACCCGGATCTGCCGCAGCACCGGCTGCCGGTGTCCTGGCGGCTGCCGGCCTCCGCAGCGCCGCTGGTGTCGGACGCGTTCTACCCGTACACGCCGTTCCGCAGCGGCACCGGTCCGGGCGACCGCCGGCTCGCCTTCGCCGTCCCGTCGGACGGTTCGGGCCCCGACCGGGTGATCGACGAGGCCGCGGCCTCCGGCTGGGGGCTGCTGCAGCTTCCGGCCCGGCACACCCCGCGCACGGACCCGGAGGCGGTCCGCGCGGTGGCGCTGGTGGTACGGCGGCTGCTGGACCGGGGCGGGGCGGCGGTGTCGGAGCGCTCGACCGAGCCGTCCCCGCTGACCACCGACCGGGTCGCCGTCGGCACGGCGCACCGCGACCAGGCGGCGGCGGTCCGCGCGGCGCTCGCCGAGCTGGGCGTGTCCGACGTGACGGTCGACACGGCGAACCGCCTCCAGGGGCGTGAGTACGACGTGACGGTGGTGCTGCACCCGCTGTCCGGCCGCCCCGACGCCACGGCGTTCCACCTGGAGACCGGCCGCCTGTGCGTGCTGGCCTCCCGTCACCGGCACGCGTGCATCGTGGTGTGCCGCGCGGGCGTGGAGGACCTCCTGGACGACTACCCGTCGACGGAACCGGTCCAGCTGGGCACGCTCGTGAAGTTCCCGGACGGCTGGGAGGCGAACCACGCGGTGCTGGCACACCTGGCCGAACACCGGGTGTCCTGGCGCCC
>NZ_JBVJPV010000008.1:132048-360416 GCF_055609245.1 Streptomyces sp. NPDC036813
CCCGTGACAACCCCCTCACCGGACGTCCGTGACGCCGCGTGCAGCAGCGCCTCCCGCCGGACGGAGTCCGGCACGCCGCCGAAGGCGGCCCAAGGACGCAGCCCGGACGGCTGGGAGGCGAACCACGCGGTGCTGGCACACCTGGCCGAACACCGGGTGTCCTGGCGCCCGTGACAACCCCCTCACCGGACGTCCGTGACGCCGCGTGCAGCAGCGCCTCCCGCCGGACGGAGTCCGGCACGCCGCCGAAGGCGGCCCAAGGACCGGAGGCACGTGACCGGCGGGAACATCGCGGGGGCCGGGGTGCTTGTTGTCCTGGGTGCCTGGTCTCGCCCGGAACGGTGAGGCCGAGGCCCCCTTGCGTGCGCGCGGGACAATGGAGGGTGGTCCACCCGTGGCGGCGCCCCCGTGACGTACGCCCCGTACGAGAAGGAGAAGACATGGCGGAGCCCACGCCGCGTCGGAACGAACCGCGGCTACGCCCCGCGCCCCTGCTCTTCGAGCCCATGGCGGCGGCCTCCGACCCGGAGCACTTCTTCGACCTGGAGTCGATCGACGATCCGCGCGCGCTGCTGGAGCGGGCGACGGAGCTGACGCACGCCTTCCGCGCTGCGGCCGACCGGGCCGTGGAGTTCCAGGCGATCGCGGCGGCGCAGCTCGCCGACCCGCGCCGGTTCGACCGGCTGACACCGGCGGACATCGCCGAGCGGGCCGAATGGACCGAGGACTACGCGAAGAAGATGGTCGAGTTCGGCCGTGACCTGCTGCGCGGCGGAGACGGCTCCAGCCCTTCCGACCCGGTCTGAACCGGCCTGTCCGCCACTCCCCCAGCCCCGCCGGCCCCACCGGCCCCGCCGGCCCCGCCAGCCGCGTCTGCCCCGCTACCCCCTTCGGCATATGCCAGGTGGGCAAGAAGCGGGCAAGATACCCCCATCCCCAGCCCCCTGTCCCGATTTCCCGCAACCCTGCGAAAGCGTGCGCTCACGCCCGGTACATCTAGGGGACATGAGCAGCACGTGTCATGTCACCCATGACGGCGCCAGTTGGCTGGCCTCGGCAGGTACCTACCCGCGCAGCACCCTGACCCTGTGGGAGGAGCAGCCGGACGCCCCGGTCGTCCTGCCCTGCGGCACCGCCTTCGACATCGTCGGCGCCCCCGCACTGTTCGGCCGCCGCATGCTCGACCGGCTCTGGGACGAGGGGCCGGGCTCCGGCCCGGTGGCCGTCTTCCGGGGCCGGATGCTGCTCTTCGCCGCGCCCGGCACCGCCCAGCGGCTGCCGTCACTGCTGGAGTGGGAGGAGTGGGGGTCGGACAGCGGCCGCACGGGCCGTACCGACGGGATCCCGCCGCTGATCTGCCACGGGACCGGTGACGCGGTGACCGTGCCGCCGGTTACCGCGGCGGCGCCGGGCACCGCCGCGACCCGCTGGCTGGTCGCCCCCGACACCCGTCACCCCTGGCTCCCGGGCCCCGAAATCCTGCTGTGGGCGGCGGTGCGCGCGGCCCGCGCCGCGGTGCGGATTTCGATTTCACCTCCCGCCGAGGCGGATGCTAAGGTCTACGACGTCAGCAGGCGCCGCTAGCTCAGTTGGTTAGAGCAGCTGACTCTTAATCAGCGGGTCCGGGGTTCGAGTCCCTGGCGGCGCACACGACGGGAAGGCCCCTCGCGAAAGCGAGGGGCCTTCTTCTGTGGCCAAGGGATCATCCAGGCGCCCCCGGCGTGATCGTCACCGTCCACGCCCCCGACGGGGTACGGTCCTCCACCTCGACCCGTACACCGTCCCCGGGGACCGTGAAGCTCTCGCCGAGGGCGACCGGGGCGTCGGCGAGGGCCGGGTAGACGGAGTCCTCCCAGCAGGCCTCGGTGCGCGGGTGGGCGTCGATCACCTCGATGGGCCCGCGCCCGGACTCCGTGGCGCTGTGCACCCGGTAGACGAGCACCCCGGCCCGGCAGGCCGCGCTGTCGTTGCCCACGGGTCCGCGCACCTCGAAGGCGAGCGCACTGTCGGGGCCGGTGCGCACGACGGCGAGCTTCGCGCCCTCGCCGAGCCCGAAGGCGGGCGCGCCCGCTGCGCCGGGGACGGGTACGCCGGGTCCGGCGCCGAGCGGTTCCAGGGTGAGCCGGGTCGGGCGCTGCACGCACACCACCTGCCGCGGATCCAGCCAGCCGAGCTTCCACTTGTGCCAGCCGAAGAGGTCCGGGGCGAGACCGAACTGGCTGCCCATCATGTCCCAGTCGCCGACGTAGGTGTCCCAGTCACCCTTGCCGTCGGCCGGGCGGTGGTAGAGGTCGGGCAGGTCGAAGACGTGCCCGGTCTCGTGGGCGAGCACCAGACGGTCCGGTGGGTGCCGCTCGAAGACCGTCACCACGCGGCGGATGTCCGTGCCGTCCGCCCTGAGCGGGGTGTCGAGGTTGACGACCTTGGTGGCGTCGGAGTCGACGCCGGGGGCGTCCGGGTCGGCGACGAAGTACACGACGTCGTAGCGGGAGAAGTCGACCTGGCCGTCGGCGGCCCGCAGGGCGTCGCGCAGGTACAGGGCGCGCAGGCCGGCGCTCCAGTCGCGCTGTATGCGGTACGCCGTGGACGGCCGGGGCATACGGATCCAGTGCCGCATCGGGTGGGCGGTCAGGGTGAAGCGGCCGTAGGAGGCGCGGCGGAAGTAGTCGCTGGTGGCGGGGAAGTGGTCGGCGGTCAGCTGGGCGGGGGTGGTCAGCGGGGTGGCGTCGGGGAACGACAGGAAGACCATCACCGCGTTCAGGGCGCGGACGGGCCGCGGGTAGGCGGTGTTCCAGGTGTCCACGCCCTCGGAGTGGTGGGCGTCGGTGCGCTGCAGGGTGCAGGGCTCGGTGGAGAAGGGCTCGGCGACCGAGGGTGCGCCGAGCAAGGAGGTCGCGGCGAGCGCGGACATGGTGGTGAACACGGCGGCGGTGCTGCGCAGCCGGGGCGGCTCCAGCGCCGACTTGAGGCCCCTGCGGGTTCTTCGGCCCAGTCTTCGCAGGGTGAGCTGACGCGACAAGGGGACCTCCGGGTGCGGTTCACGGGACGCCGCACCCAGCCTGGTGGGGTTCATTGTCGTATGCCCTGTTTATCTGACCCGGACGAGTGAGCGTGCGTCAGGGCGACACCCCCGAAGCGTTCACGGAACGTCACATTCGGTCGAGGCACTGCGCAGGTCGCCCACCTGCGAACAGAAACGATCCGCCCCTCGGTCAGGGAGCCCCTTCGGGCCGCACCGGAACGGGGCATGGCTGGTACCGCCCGGGGCCAGCCTCTATGATCGGCACACTTTCCTGCGCGGACAGCGATCGAGTGCACTGCGGGAGCGAGCGGTGAACGGAACGTCCGAAGGGTCGACACCTGCGGCAGATGCCGACAGGTCAGTCGTTACAGAGAGTGACAGCTCCACCCCTGCCCGTGCCGAGCCGCCGTACCGCTCCGCCTTCACGGCCGCGCCGCTCGCCATGGCCGTCGTCGACCGTGCGGGCGTGGTCGTCGACGCCAACGACACCCTCGGGGAGCTGCTCGGCGGCGACCGGGCCGGCCTCACCGGACGGCTCGCGTCGGACCTGCTCGACCTCGCCTCCGACACCCGCACCGGGCACGCCTACCGCGAGGTGCTCGACGGCCGCCGCGACCGGCTGCGCTGCACGCGCCGGCTGAAGCACCCCGACGGCCACTCCCTGTGGGCACAGGTCACCGTCTCCCCGCTGCCGGCCGGCGAGGAGGGCGCACTCCTGTCGGTCGCCGACATCAGTGCCCGCCGTGAACTCCAGGCGCAGCTGCGGCACTTGCAGATGCACGACCCGGTGACCCGGCTGCCCAACCGCACTCTGTTCTTCGAGCGGCTGTCGGCGGCGCTGGAGTCGGCCGCGCTGGAGACGGAGACGTACGAGACGGGCGGGACCGGCCGGATCGGCCTGTGCTACCTGGACCTGGACGGCTTCAAGGCGGTCAACGACACCCTCGGCCACCGCGTCGGCGACCGGTTGCTCGCCGCCGTCGCCGAGCGCCTGACCCGCTGCGCCGACGCGGCCGGTCACGGCCGCACGAGTGCGCCGCTGGTGGCGCGCCTCGGCGGCGACGAGTTCGCCCTGCTGGTGGAGGACTCGACGGGTACCGAGCAGCTCGCGGACCTCGCCGAGTCGGCGCTGAAGGCGCTGCAGGAGCCCTTCGACCTGGCGGGGCAGCGGCTGTCGGTCTCGGCGTCGATCGGTGTGGTGGAACGACAGGCGGCGGGGACGACGGCCACCGGGCTGATGCAGGCGGCCGACACGACGTTGTACTGGGCGAAGGCGGACGGCAAGGACCGCTGGACGCTGTTCGACCCCGAGCGCAACGCGCATCTGATGACACGTCAGGCACTCGCCTCCACGCTCCGGCCGGCCATCGAGCGCGGGGAGTTCGTGCTCGACTACCAGCCGCTGGTGGGCATGGCGGACGGCCGGCTGCACGGGGTGGAGGCGCTGGTCCGCTGGAACCATCCGCAGTTCGGGCTGCTGCCGCCGAATCGGTTCGTCGGGCTGGCGGAGGAGGACGGTTCGATCGTCCCGCTCGGCCGCTGGATCCTCGCCACCGCGTGCCGGCAGGCCCGGCGCTGGCAGCTGGACAACCCCGACGAGCCCCCGCTGTTCGTCAGCGTCAATGTGGCGGTCCGTCAGGTGTGGGACTCCGACCTGGTGGCGGACGTGGCGCAGACGCTGGCCGAGACGGGGCTGGCGCCGCACCTGCTGCAACTGGAGCTGACGGAGTCGGCGGTGATGGGCTCGGCGGGCCGCCCGCTGCAGACGCTGAAGGCGCTGAGCGACATGGGCGTGCAGATCGCCATCGACGACTTCGGCACCGGCTACTCGAACCTGGCGTATCTGTCCCGGCTGCCGGTGAAAGTCCTGAAGCTGGACGGCTCCTTCGTCCGCGGCTTCCGCTACGACGACCCCGCCGCGCACCCGAGCCCCGCCGACGAGGTCATCGTCGAGGCGATGATCCAGCTCGCGCACCGGCTCGGGCTCACGGTCACCGCCGAGTGCGTGGAGACGTCCGCGCAGGCGGACCGCCTCCGGCTCATCGGCTGCGACACCGGGCAGGGCTGGCTGTACTCCCGCCCGGTGCCGCCGGATCGTATCTCCGCGCTGCTGGCGACGCCGGGGGTTCAGCCGGACGTGGTCGGCAAGCCGTAGGCGTCAGCGATCAGTTCGTACGACCGCAGCCGCACGTCCCCGCTGTGCGCGTTGCCGGTGATCATCAACTCGTCCGCGCCGGTGCGCTTGTGCAGATCGTCGAGCCCCGCGCGCACCTCGTCGGGCGTGCCGTGGACGACGTTGGCGTTCCAGGAGGTGACGAACTCCTCCTCCATCGGGCTGAACTCATAGGCCTCGGCCTCCTCCGGCGTGGGCACGAGACCGGGCCGCCCGGTGCGCAGCCGGATCATGTTCAGCGCGGCGGCGCGCACCTGCCGGCGGGCCTCCTTCTCGTCCTCGGTGGCGAGCGCGGCGACGCCGATCAGGGCGTACGGCTCGTCGAGGACGTCGGAGGCCCGGAAGGACTCGCGGTACAGGTCGAGGGCCGGGACGGTGTTCTGCGCGGAGAAGTGGTGCGCGAAGGCGAACGGCAGGCCGAGCATGCCGGCCAGGCGGGCGCTGAATCCGGAGGAACCGAGCAGCCAGATCGGCGGCCGGTGCGGCGACTGCACCCCGCCGGGCGAGGTGGCCTGAATCGGCCCGGGCACGGCGTGGATCCTCCGGTACGGATGCCCGTCGGGGAAGTCGTCGTCGAGGAACCGGGTCAGCTCGGCGAGCTGCTGCGGGAAGTCGTCGGCGCCCTCGTTGAGGCGATCGGTGCGGCGCAGGGCCGCCGCGGTCGCCCCGTCCGTGCCGGGCGCCCGGCCGAGCCCGAGGTCGATCCGTCCCGGCGCCATGGCCTCCAGCGTGCCGAACTGCTCCGCGATGACGAGGGGCGCGTGGTTGGGCAGCATGACGCCGCCCGAGCCGAGCCGGATGCGGTCGGTGTGGGCGGCGAGGTGGGCGAGGATCACCGCGGGCGAGGAGGAGGCGACGCCGGGCATCGAGTGGTGCTCGGCGACCCAGTACCGGTGGAACCCGCGCGCCTCGGCGAGCCGCACCAGGTCCACGCTGGTCCGCAACGCGTCGGACGCGGTCCGCCCGGCCCCCACGGTGACCAGGTCCAGCACGGACAGCGCAACGGGCGCCGTCCCCTTCGCCACCGCCCGAATCTCGTCGCCGGCGGTCTCGGATACGGCCACGGTGGGTCCTCCTGCGTGTACGGGTGCGCCTCGGTGCGCTTGCCGCTGGGCTAACAGGAGGGGGTCTCCGGTTATTCCCTCCGGGAGCGGGGCGAGGCCGGGCGGGGCGGGTTGCGGGGTGAAGCCCCGGGCCCCCGGGCGGGGGTGCGCTGCCGCGCGGGGGCGGGGCGGGGCAGGTCCGCGGGGGCGGGGCGGGGCAGGTCCGCGGGCGCGGGGCGGGGCAGGGCCGGGGGGCGGGGCGGGGTGTCGCACCTGGCGGTGCGGGCGGAGCCCGGGGGGCTGGGGCGGAGCCCCGTGACGGGCGGCGGGGGCGGTCGGCGTTGTGTTGCCTGCGGCGGCCTGTGCGGGTTGCGTCGTGGCTGGTCGCGCAGTTCCCCGCGCCCCTTTTGTGCCTGCGGCGGCCCGTTGCGGCCCGTCGCCCGATGGGGGCTGGGGAGCAGCCCCGTGACGGGGACCGGGGCGGAGCCCCAGCGGGGGCCCGGGGCAGAGCCCCCCGGCGGGGTCCGGGGCAGAGCCCCGTGGCGGGGCCTCCTGGCCGACCGAGACGGGTGGGTAGGTGGGAAACACCCCCCGGGGTCCGGGGCAGAGCCCCGGGCGGCGACCCTTGCGCAAGCGAGGCGGGACCCACCCTTGCGCAAGGGAGGCAGAACCCGGCGGCCACCCTTGCGTGACCGGCGGAGCCCGCCTCAGGCCTGGACGATCGGCTCGCGTAGGAACAGGGATCCCAGAGCGGGAGCGTTGACGCGGCGGTCGGCCAGGCGCAGGCCCTCCCAGACCGTGACCTGGTTGGCCGTGAGGACCGGCTTGCCCAGTTCCTTCTCCAGGGCCGGCACGTGCGCCGCCGTGTGCAGGGCCGTGTCCGGCAGCAGTACCGCCTGCGCGTCGGGGTGGTCGGCGGCCCGGGCCAGCGCCAGCACCTCCGCCTCGCCCCACGTGCCGACCTCGGCCGCCGTGACGATCCCCGAGCTGCGCACCCCGGTGACCTCCACGCCGGCCGCCCGCAGGAAGCCGGCGAACAGCTCCGCCACGTCGTCGGGGTACGTCGCCCCGACGGCGACCGTGCGCGCCCCGATCTCCCGTAGCGCGTTCACGAAGGCGAACGAGGTCGAGGAGGCCGGCATCCCGGCCGCCCGGGCCAGCCCGCGCACCTGCTCGTGGGCGCCCTCGAAGCCGTAGACGAAGCTGCCGCTGGTGCACGCCCACACCACCGACTCGACCCCGGCCAGCCGCAGCTCCTCCACTCCCGGCGCGAGCCGCTCCGCCGCGCCCATCCGCCGCAGCGCGTCCACGCGGTGCGCGTCCTCGCCGATGTCCGTGTGGACGACGTCCACCCGGATGTCACTGCCCAGGAGCTGCTCGATGCGCGGATAGTCGTCCTCGGCCGAGTGACCCGGGTAGAGGAATCCGAGTGCGGTCATGTTCGCCCTTCCTGCTGTTCCTGCGGTTCGTCCGGCAGTACGGGGGGCCACACGCGCGCCGAGAGGTCGGTCAGCGCCTGGTACGGCCCTACCGCGCGGGTACCCAGCCGACGCAGCGCCGCCCACATCGTGACTTGGTTGGCCGAGATCACCGGTATCCGCAGCTCCGCCTCCAGCTGCGGGATGACGTCGTACGTAGGCAGGTTGGTGCAGGACAGGAACAGCGCCTGCGGGCCCGCGGCCGCGCCCGGCACCCCCACCGCCCGCCGGGCCATCTCCACGACGTCCCGGTACGGCACCTTCCAGATGTGCCGGGTCAGCCCCATGTACACGCACCCGGTGACCACGATCCCGGCCTGCGCGACGTACGCCCGCAGCGACCGTGTCACCGACACCGTGTACGGCGTCACCAGTGCCACCCGCCGCACGCCCAGCTCGGCGAGCGCCTCGAGCAGCGCCCCGGACGTGGTCACCGACGGCACCGCGCCCGCCCCGGTCATCGCCTCGCACATGGCGCGTTCCCCGGTGATCCCGCCGACGAAGCTGCCGGAGGTGCAGGCGTAGGCGACGACCTCGGGGTGCACGGCGATCAGGGTCCGTACGGCGTCGGTGAGCGTCTCGTGCTCGCTGACCAGCCGGGCGAGATCCAGGCTGACCTCGACCGGCACGTACGGCGTGCGGGTCAGGTGCAGCGACACCTCGTCCGGCGTCCAGCGCCACAACTCCCGGTCGAGCGCGAAGTCGAAGGGCGCGACGACACCGACACCGCGCTGCGGGCGGGGGCCGCCCAGAAACATGGCCTCCATGACAGGCACCGCCTCACGGTGGGAGACGACAGGGCAACGGATCGTATGCGTGGCCCTGTTGACGACGGTAGGTTCCGGTGCGAGCGTGGTCAATCCGCGCATGTCAGACGCCAGATCATCACCCGGTCCCCGGAGAAACGGCCCCTGCATGACCACCGCCCTGCCCACGCTCCTCGTCCTCGACGCCGACCCCCCGCCCCGTCTGGGCCGTCTCACCGGCCGGGCGCGGATCGTGCACACCGACGCCGCCGGCCTCGCCGCGCGGCTGCCCGAGGCGGACGCGCTGCTGGTGTGGGACTTCACCTCCACCGCCGTACGGGACGCCTGGCCCGGCGAGGGGGCGCGGCCGCGCTGGGTGCACACGGCGAGCGCGGGCGTCGACCATCTGATGTGCCCGCAGCTCGCCGGGTCGGACACCGTGGTGACCAACGCGCGCGGTGTCTTCGACCAGCCGATCGCCGAGTACGTCGCCGCCCTCGTGCTGGCGATGGCCAAGGATCTGCCGCGGACGCTGCAACTGCAGCAGCAGCGGGAGTGGCGGCACCGGGAGTCCCGCCGGGTGGCCGGCACGCGCGCGTGCGTGGTCGGTTCCGGGCCGATCGGGCGGGCGATCGCGCGGCTGCTGAAGGCGCTCGGCATCACCACCGCGCTCGTGGGCCGCACCCCGCGCACCGGTGTCCACGGCCCCGGCGACCTCGACCGCCTCCTCTCCCGCGCCGACTGGGTGATCTGCGCGGCACCTCTGACGGAGCAGACCCGGGGCATGTTCGACGCGCGCCGCTTCGGCATGATGCAGCCGTCGGCGTGTTTCGTGAACGTCGGCCGCGGGCCGCTGGTGGACGAGGAGGCCCTCGCCGAGGCGCTGGCCAAACGCTGGATCGCGGGAGCCGCGCTGGATGTGTTCGAGCACGAGCCGCTGCCCGCCGGAAGCCCGCTGTGGCGGGTGCGGGATCTGATCGTCTCCCCGCACATGAGCGGGGACACGATCGGCTGGCGCGACGAACTGGGCGCACAGTTCCTGGACCTGTACGAGCGCTGGGCGGCGGGCCGGCCGCTGCTCAACGTCGTCGACAAGCAGCGCGGATACGTCCCCGGCCACTGACGTCCCCTCACCGACGCCTCTGGGAGGCTGTGCATGACGGAACTCACCGACCTGACCGCGACCGAGCTCGTCGAGGGCTACCGCAAGGGCGAGTTCGACCCCGTCGAGGCGACCCGCGCGGTGCTGGAACGGGCCGAGGCGATCCAGCCGCAGGTGAACGCGTTCGTGCGGCTACTGCCCGAGGACGCCCTGGAGCAGGCGCGGGCGTCGGCCGGGCGGTGGCGGCGCGGGGAGCCGGCCGGGCTGCTGGACGGGGTGCCGGTGACCGTCAAGGACATCCTCCTGCTGCGCGGCCACCCCACGCTGCGCGGCTCCCGCACGATCGACCCGGCGGGGAGGTGGGAGGAGGACGCCCCCTCGGTGGCCCGGCTGCGCGAGCACGGGGCGGTGTTCGTCGGCAAGACGACCACGCCCGAGTTCGGCTGGAAGGGCGTGACGGACTCGCCGCTGTCCGGGATCACCCGCAACCCGCACGATCCGTCCCGTACGGCCGGCGGTTCCAGCGGCGGCAGCGCGGCCGCGGTGGCGCTCGGCGCGGGGCCGCTGTCGCTGGGCACGGACGGCGGTGGCAGCGTGCGCATCCCGGCGGCGTTCTGCGGGATCTTCGGGCTGAAGCCGACGTACGGCCGGGTGCCGCTGTACCCGGCGAGCGCCTTCGGCACGCTGGCGCACGTCGGCCCGATGACCCGTACCGCGGCGGACGCGGCGCTCATGCTGGACGTGATCGGCGCGCCGGACACCCGGGACTGGTCGGCGCTGGGCCCGGCCGGGCTGTCGTACACGCAGGTGCTCGGCGAAGGGGTGCGCGGGCTGCGGGTGGCGTACTCGCCGTCGCTGGGCGGGCAGGTCGCGGTGCAGCCGGCGGTCGCGTCGGCGGTGCGGCACGCGGTGGAGCGGCTGGCGGGGCTCGGCGCGTACGTCGAGGAGGCCGACCCGGACGTGACCGAGCCCCTGGACGCCTTCGAGGCGCTGTGGTTCGCGGGCGCTGCCCGGGTGGCGCAGCGGCTGAGCCCGCGTCAGCGGGAGCTGCTGGACACGGGGCTGCGGGAGGTCTGCGCGGCCGGGGCGCGGCTCTCGGCACTGGAGTATCTGGCCGCGGTGGACGTGCGGATGGACCTCGGGAGGCGCATGGGCCGCTTCCACGAGTCCTACGACCTGCTGCTGACGCCCACGGTGCCGCTGACGGCGTTCGAGGCAGGTGCGGAGGTCCCGCGCGGCTCGGGGTTGAAGCGCTGGACGGGGTGGACGCCGTTCACCTATCCGTTCAACCTGACCCAGCAGCCCGCCGCGTCCGTCCCCGTGGGCGTGGACGCGGACGGGTTGCCCGTGGGCCTGCAGATCGTGGCCGCCAGGCACCGTGACGACCTGGTGCTGCGGGCCGCGCACGCCCTGTACGAGGCGGGCGCCACGGCCCCCTGAGCAGACGGGTGTCAGCTGAGCAGGCGGGTGTCAGGCGCGGCGGAAGCTGAGCGTCTCCCCCGCCGCGCCCGTGCGCCACAGGTCGTTGCATGCCTCGGCCATGGCGTCCAGGCCGTCCACGACCTGGCCCCAGACGATCCCGGGCACCCAGCCCACGTCGCCGTTCAGCAGCAGGTTGTTGCGTTCGTAGAACAGGGCCAGGTCGACGACGGTGGTGCCGGCGCGCACCTCACGGTCGTAGCCGTAGGCGTTGGTGCCCAGTTCGGCGCCCGCGAAGGAGAAATAGCAGAGATCTCCGGGAATGGGGGTGACGGTCGGGTTTTCCAGGGGTGGTTCGGTCGCGGCAAAGGGTGGGAAAAGCGCGTAGATCTCGTTGCGTGCGTATTTGGCGTGGTAGACGTCGCCGGACAGCGGCAGCGCGTTCCACACCGCGGCGCAGGTGAGGGGCGCACGGTCGTCCAGCAACTTCGCCGTGCAGTGGATCTGACGCTTGACCAGGGACACTTCGAGGTAGCGATCCGCCATGAAATCCATGGTGCATGCCGAGCGTTCGGTTGGGTAGCAGCGCCGCCATGGCTCCACCACACGGTCATGCAAGACATGACGCACACACAACCGGACCCACTCGCCGGTCGCTGCTCGCGGGGGTGGCGGCGGTCGGCGCACTGGGTGCCGCGGGCTGCTCGCGGGTGGCGACCGCGTCCACGAAGAAAGGCGGTGACCTGCTCGACCGGCTGCGCGCGCAAGGCGTGGTACGGCTCGGGATCGCCGGTGAGATTCCCTTCGGATACATCGACAAGAGCGGCGAACTCACCGGTGAGGCACCGGAACTGGCCAGGGTGATCTTCAAGCGGCTCGGGGTGGACAAGGTGCAGCCCGTGCCGACCGAGTTCGGCTCGCTCATACCCGGGCTGAATTCCCAGCAGTTCGATGTCGTGGCCGCCGGCATGTATGTCAATCCCGAGCGCTGCGCGCAGGTGATCTTCGCCGATCCCGACTATCAGATGCTCGATTCCTTCATCGTCCGCAAGGGAAATCCCAAGGGCCTGCACACGTATCGGGACATCGTCGCGAAGAAGGCTAGGTTCGCGACCGGCACCGGCTATGCGGAGATCCAGTACGCGGTCGAGGCCGGCTACAAGGAGAGCGACATCCTCGTCGTCCCCGACCAGGTCGCGGGGCTGAACGCGGTGGAGGCCGGCCGGGTGGACGTGTTCGCGGGGACCGCTCTGACCACCCGTGAGGTGGTGAAGAAGTCGTCCAAGGCGGAGGCGACCGAGCCGTTCGCGCCGCTGGTGAAGGGCAAACCGCACGTCGACGGCGGCGCGTTCGCGTTCCGCCCGACCGAGACGACGCTGCGCGATGCCTTCAACACGGAGCTGCGCAAGCTGAAGAAGAGCGGCGAACTGCTACGCATCCTGCGGCCGTTCGGCTTCACACGGGCCGAGATGACCGAGCTGACCGCGAAGGAGCTGTGCGGCGGATGACCTCGGGACTGTGGGAACTCGTACTCAAGGGTGTGTGGGTCACGCTCCAGCTGCTGGTGTGCAGCGCGCTGCTGGGCGCGGCGGTGGCGTTCACCGTCGGTATCGCGCGCACCCACCGGCTGTGGATCGTCCGCTTCCTCGCGGGCTTCTACACGGAGGTCTTCCGTGGCACCTCCGCGCTGGTGATGATCTTCTGGGTGTTCTTCGTGCTGCCGCCGGCCTTCGGCTGGCAGCTGGTACCGCTGTGGGCGGGCACGCTGGCCCTCGGTCTGACCTATGGCGCGTACGGCGCGGAGATCGTGCGCGGCGCGCTGAAGGCCGTCGAGCCGGCGCAGCGCGAGGGCGGCATCGCTCTCGGTTTCACGCCGGGGCAGCGGATGCGCAAGATCCTGCTGCCGCAGGCGGTGCCGGAGATGATCCCGCCGTTCAGCAATCTGCTGGTCGAGCTGCTCAAGGGCACCGCGCTGGTGTCGGTGATGGGCATGGGCGACCTGGCCTTCAGCGGCAATCTGGTCCGCCTGGCGCTGCAGGAGAGCGCGGAGATCTACACGTATGTGCTGCTGCTCTACTTCGTGATCGCGTTTGTGCTCACCCGCGGGATGCGGGGGCTGGAGAAGCGGCTGAAGGCCGGGATCGGCCGGGCGCCGGAGAAGAAGGCGGACCCGGTGCGGGTGCCTGAGGGAGCTGGTGTCTCGTGACCTGGGACTGGAATGCCGTCAGCGGCTTCATGCCGCACTTCCGGGACGGCCTGCTGGTGACCTTGCAGGCGCTGGTGCTCGGCTCGCTGATCTCGTTCGCGCTGGGTCTGGTGTGGGCGCTGCTGATGCGCACGCCGACGCGGTGGGTGCGCTGGCCGGTCGGGGTCGTCACGGAGTTCGTGCGGGACACCCCGCTGCTGGTGCAGCTGTTCTTCCTCTTCTACGTGCTGCCCGAGTGGGGCGTGACGATGTCGGCGCTGACCACCGGTGTGGTCGCGATCGGGCTGCACTACTCGACATACACCATGCAGGTCTACCGGGCCGGGATCGAGGCGGTGCCGCCCGGGCAGTGGGAGGCGGCGACCGCGCTGAGCCTGCCGGTGCGCCGGACCTGGACGGCGGTGATCCTGCCGCAGGCGGTGCGCCGGGTGGTGCCCGCTCTCGGCAACTACGTGATCGCCATGCTCAAGGACACGCCGATGCTGATGGTGATCACCGTGCTGGAGATGCTCGGGCAGGCGCGGCTGTACTCGCAGCAGCACTTCCAGTTCACCGAGCCGCTGACGGTGATCGGTGTCGCCTTCGTCGTCATCTCCTACCTGGCCTCCCTTCTCCTTCGCACCCTGGAGCGACGTCTTGTCCGTTGACACCAGCAAGCAGCCGACCGCCACGCCCGCCGACCTCGGTCCGCTGGTGCGTCTGGAGCAGGTCACCAAGCGGTTCGGGGACAACACCGTCCTGGACCACCTGGACTTCTCCGTCGACGCCGGCAAGCACGTGACACTGATCGGGCCGTCCGGTTCCGGCAAGACGACGATCCTGAGAATGCTGATGACGCTCACCAAGCCCGACGAGGGCACGATCACCGTCGACGGGGACCAGCTGTTCCCGGCGAGCGAGCGGCAGTGCCGTGAGGTGCGCAAGAAGATCGGCATGGTCTTCCAGCAGTTCAACCTGTTCCCGAACATGAGCGTGCTCAGGAACATCACGGAGGCGCCGGTCACCGTGCTCGGCCTGTCGAAGGACGAGGCGGAGGCGCGGGCCCGGGAGCTGCTGGACCTGGTGGGCCTGGCCGACAAGTGCGACGCGCGCCCCACCCGGCTGTCCGGCGGGCAGCAGCAGCGGGTGGCGATCGCGCGGGCGCTGGCGATGCGGCCGAAGGTGCTGCTGCTGGACGAGGTGACCTCCGCGCTGGACCCGGAGCTGGTGGCCGGGGTGCTGGATCTGCTGCGGGACATCGCGCGCAGCACGGACATCACGATGCTGTGCGTGACCCACGAGATGAATTTCGCGCGGGACATCTCGGACCAGGTGCTGATGTTCGACGCGGGCCGGATCGTGGAGGCGGGGCCGCCGGAGAAGATCTTCAACGACCCGGAGCAGGAGCGCACGCGGGAATTCCTGAGCGCCGTACTGTGACCCGTGCCGCGACTACGCGCCGTGTGCGTGCCAACACCCCAGGTCTCCGCACTGGGTCATGACCCAGACATATGCCAGCGGGTCGTTGCCCCAGTTGAGAGCGGTGCAATCTCGCCAACACCCCCTCCATACAGGGCGCTTGCCCGTTATGGTGGAGGGGGTCCAGGTTCTGGATCACGGCCTGAAAGCGACCGCAGGGGGAGACACCGTGGCGCTGATGAACGAGCCGACCGCGCCGTACCACGCGGCCCAGGACGCCCTGCGCGTGCTGGAGACCGTGGCCCGGCACACCGCCGGCGTCACCGACGCCCAGATAGCCCGCCGCACGGGCCTGACCACCGAGCGGCTGACCCCGCTGCTGCGGATGCTGCGCCGCGAGGGATACGTCGAGCAGATCACCGGTGGCGCGTATGCCGCCGGTGAGGCGCTCGCCCGGCTCGGCTCGGCCCAGGGCCGGGAGGAGGCGCTGCGGGCCCACCTCCAGCGCACCCTCGACCGGCTGCGCGACTCGGTGCGGGCCGCCGTCTACATCAGCCGGTACGTGGACGGCGAGGTGCGCATCACCCAGTACGCCGCCGGGCCAGGGGCTCCCCCGGTCAACGAGTGGGTGGACTTCCGGGAGTCCGCGCACGCCCACGCGGTCGGCAAGAGCCTGCTGACGCAGCTCGACCACAACGGCCGCCGCGACCATCTCTCCCGGCACAAGATGGCCCGCCTCACCTCGCGCACGATCACCAGTGACAAGCTGCTGCTCTCCCGCCTGGAGGCGCAGCCGCCGACGGTGCCGGTGCTCGACCTGCAGGAGTACGCGGTGGGCACGGTCTGCGCGGCCGTGCCGATCACCGCGGGCTCCTCGGTGGGGTGCCTGGCGCTGTCGATGCCGGTGGAGCACGCGCACCGGCTGCGCACGGCGGCGGACGCCCTCAACCGCAGCGCCGCTCCGCTGCTGCTGTCGCTGACGATCTAGACCTCCGGCGCGGTGCCCGCGCGGCACCCGGGGCGGCGTCACGGGCGCGTGCCGGGCGCCGCGGCGGGTGGTCACGAGCACCCCGGAGGACCAGGTATTATTTTCTTCGTCGCCGCCCGCGGGCCGGGAGAAAACACCTGGTGAAGCGGTCGGCGGGAGTCATGCGCCGCTAGCTCAGTTGGTTAGAGCAGCTGACTCTTAATCAGCGGGTCCGGGGTTCGAGTCCCTGGCGGCGCACGATGACGATGGCGGGTCCTGTTCGCAGAAAGCGCGAAGAGGACCCGCCATCGTCGTTTCTGCGCGGCTTCGTCGTTTGTGCGCGGCGTCCGCGTTACGGCAGGGCGTCGCCCGCCACGGAGAACATGGCGTGTGCCGCGATCATGAAAACCGAGCAGACGACGACCACCACGCCGAGGACGGACAGCAGGCAGCCGGCTTCCGCCGCGAGCCGCCCCGGCGCGGGCGGCAGGGCCGTCGCCCCTTCGGGGCGGTCGGCCGGGTAGCGCACGATCACGATGTCGCCGACGAGCGTCGTGCCGGGCCCGCCCCTCTCCTCGAAGCGCACCGCACGCCCGTCACGGCTGACGAACTCGTACACGTGGTGCAGGTGCGTGTGCACCGCGCTGTCCCCGCCGCCGCTGGTCGTCGTGTACGTCCGCAGACAGCGCGCCTCGGCCGTGAGCCCGTTGCTCCAGGTCCGGCTGATCCGCCGGGCGCGGCCGAGCACCCTGACGGCCCCGTAGACAGCCCCCGTGATCATCAGCAGCGGTACGGCATAGAACAGGACTTCCACTGTGGCCCCCCGAGACCTCGCGCCCGCCCCGATCGGCCGGCGTGGGGGAACCTACCCGCGCCGGCCGGGGCCGTGGCTCAAGCAAGCCTCAGAACGTGACGTCCGAGCAGGCGTAGAACGCGTTGCCCGTGTCCGCGATCGTCCAGACCGCGAGGATCACGTGGTGGCCGCTGAGGCCGGTCGGCAGGGTGCCGCTGTGGGAGAGGGTGGACGGCGGGCGCTGGCCTCCGTAGGGGACGGTGAGGAACGGGGTGAGGTTGAGGTCGGACCGGGAGAGGTTGTGGTCCTGGTTCCAGCCCGGCTTGGTGACGTAGTACTTGAAATCGGTCGTGGCGTGCATCGCGGTGAACTGCCACCGGAAGGTGTAGCTCTGACCGCCCGTCACCTTGGTGGTGGGCCAGGCGCCGCCCGACGGGGTGCGCGGGCTGTCCAGCTGGGCGAACCTGGTGTTGCCGCCCGAGCACAGCCGGCCGTCGGCGGGTCCGGCGGCGGGGAAGCCCTTGGGGCCCTCCACGCTCTGCGGCTCCCACTGGATGTCGCCGCAGTTGCTGACGGTGCCGAGCTGGCAGACCTTCTGCCGGCTGACGGGCAGGTCGGTGTAGCCGTGGCTGCTGGCCCCGCCGGAGGAGAGCGCGATCGCTCCGGTCGTGGCCAGCCCCACCACGGCGGCGTAGAGCTTGGTCCTTGTGCGCATGCTGCCGCTCCTGGGATGTGGGGAGTTCAGTGAGCCGTGCAGGTAGGTCTAGACCAAGTTCGAGGTTATTGCTGACCGTTGGACATGTCCATACCAATCGCAGAGCTCGGCTCCCCGCCCCGTCAGCCCTCCCCGCGCCCCGAGCAGAACGCCACCGTCAGGTCCTTCACCAGTGCCTTGCGCTCGTAGTCGTCCAGTGCCACAAGGCCGCGCACGGTCAGCCGGGTCACCGTCTCCTCGACCGAGTCCACGACCGAGCCGATCACGCTCGCCCGGTGCTCGGCCTCCAGCACGGCGAGCCGCCTGCGCTGCATCACGGCGGCCACCTCAGGGGCGTACTCCACGCGCAGCGGCCGTACCGAGAACACCTCCAGCCCGACCGGCGCCACGTCCGCCGCGACCAGCCGGGTCAGCGTGTCCCCGGTCGTCTCCGCCGGGGCGTGCCCGGCGCCGGGCACCTCCACCGGCACCCGGGTGAGCGCCGCCTCGACGCACTCGCGCAGGAACGTCTCGTGGTCCTCCACGCCGAGCGCGGCCCGCGCGGTGTCCCGCACCCGCCACACCACCAGCACGACCACCCTGAGCGCCACCCCGCTGCCGTCGGCGGCCGGCAGGGGCTCGCCGCGCCAGTGCCGCAGCCGTACGTCCACACCGCGGCGCAGCAGCAGCGGGTTGACCCACAGCAGGCCGGTGCGCCGGACGGTGCCCCGGTAGCGGCCGAACAGGCCGAGCACCCAGGCCCGTCCGGTCCGTCCGCGTGCCAGCCCGCCGAAGCCGAACAGGGCGAGCGCGCCCGCCCCCGCGTACACCGCCCACTGCGCCGGCCCGAGCCCGGCGTCCGGCGTCGCCGGCAGGTGCAGCGCCCGCGCGACGAGCGGCGGCACCAGCCCCGCCCACCAGCCGGCGGCCGCGCAGCCGGCCAGCCCGCACATCCCGGCGAGCACGCCCACCGCGCCGGGCAGTACCCGCGCCCGGCGCTCCACCAGCTCCGGGTCGACCTGCGGCGCGGCGGAGCGCGGCGCCTTCGGGGCCGGGCGGCGGATACGCGGCTGCTCGCCGGTGCCCTGGCGGCGCGCCACGACGGTGGGGCGCACCGGCACCGGCTGCGGGTCGGGGTCGTCACGGAAGAGAAGGTGGACGGGGATCTCGGTGGTGGCCTCGTTCTGGATCAGCCGGGGCGGGCGGGACGCGGCGGCGTCCGCGCTCCCCTCCGACCCGGGCGTCGTGGCCGTACTCAATGCGTGCCTCCAACCGCTGCGGATGGGTGATGTCACCGGAAGAGCCGTCGCCAGGTCTCCGGGCCGGGGTAGCCGTCGGCGGCCGACCCCCGCCAGCCCTGCGCGAGCTGGAACGCCTCGACGGCCCTGCGGTCGGCCTCGCTCCAGCGCGGACCCGGGCCGGACGTGTAGAACCTGCCGAAGCCCTTCTTCACGAGCTGCCGGCCGAGCTGGGTGACCTGGGCGTTGTTCGCGCCCGGGCGGAAGGCGCCGGGGCCGGGGAAGGGCGGCACCGCGGCGGGCGGGGCCGGCGGCGCGGGCTTGCCCGGCGGCTTGGGCGTCGCCGGCGGTGTGGGCTTCGCCGGTCCCTGGGCGCCCGCGGGCGGGATGTCCTTGCCCGTGCCGGCGATCAGCAGCGCCCAGGTCCTCGGACCCGGCAGCCCGTCCGCGCCCGCGCCGGTCCAGCCCTGCGCCTGCTGGAACGCCTGGGTGGCCCGGCGGTCGGCGTCCGTCCACACGGGCCCGGGTCCGGAGGTGTAGAAGCGGGCGCCGCCGCGCTTGACGAGCAGCTGGCCCAGCTGGGTGACGTGGGCGTTGTCCGCGCCAGGGCCGAAGGAGTCCGCGCCGGGGAACGCGGTGGCGTCCTTCTCGGTGCCGCCGCTGCCCGCCGGGGCGCCGGCCGCGCCGTCGGTGACGCCCTTGTAGCGGTACGGCAGATAGGAGGAGGCGTTGCTCCAGTACGGATAGGGGGTGGCCTGGCGGCGGGTGGTGGGGCGGGTCTGTTCGTAGGCGATGTAGTAGGTGTGCGTGTAGTCCGTCCAGCCGCCGAAGATCACCACGTGGGACCCCTTCTCGGGGTCGGCCGTGTTGTGGAACAGCAGGATGTCTCCGGGCTGCAGTTCCTCTTTGGTGATCCGGTCGGCGAACTGGCCGAGGCTGCCGGTCCACTCGTTGCCGGGCAGGTGCCAGGCCATCGACACGAAGCCCGAGCAGTCCTGCCGGTACCCGTCCGACCAGTAGGCGTACATGCTGTACGGCACCTGGGCCGCCACCCACACCTTGGCGCGGTTGATGATCTCCGTACGGGTGATCGGTGGCAGCTTCACGGGGGCGGCGGGCGCCGCCGGAGTGCCGGCCGGGCCGTGCAGCGGGGCCTTGCCGCCCTGCGGGGTCTGTGGCTCGTCACCTGCGGGAACACCGGGCCGGGCGGGGGTGTGCGGGGCCGCCAGGGCCGGTGCGGCACCGCTCGCGGCGAGCGCGGTGGAGGCGGCGGCCGCGACGATCACCACACGGTGCGCGGCGGGGCCTGGGGTCGGGGAGGACGGCGGGGCGGGCCGGTGCAGCCGGGCACAGCCGGGGCAGCCGCAGTCGCTCGCAGGATCGATTTCCTCGAATACCGGACTGTTCATGCGATCTGCCTCACACTCCGGTCCGTTTTGTCCAGGGCTGTACACGCTGATCAGTTTCCCAACCGTCTTGCGGAAGCGCATGGTGACGGTCCGAATGATGTACGACTTTCCCATTTCATGACATAACGGACGCGACACGCGTGGTCAGAGGCACCCCTGGGTGTCCTGTAGAGTTATCGACGTCAGCAGGCGCCGCTAGCTCAGTTGGTTAGAGCAGCTGACTCTTAATCAGCGGGTCCGGGGTTCGAGTCCCTGGCGGCGCACCGACGGCAAGACCCCTCGCTTCGGCGGGGGGTCTTGTTTCGTTCTGCGCCCACGTGCTTCCACACGCCCCCCACCGGCATCACAATGAGCGCGTTTGACCGGTAAACACCGCGTTTCGCATCTTGCGATCAAGCTGAACCCATAGAACCCTGGACGACAACAAGACGCGTATACACGGCACTTGGGGGGCTGAGGGCCGTTTGCGCGGATGTCACGGGGAGAAGGGGGCCCCGTTCACTTCGCTGATGCCGAGGGGGCATCATGCAACCGGAACGCTGCCTTTCCATGTCTATAGGGTTGGGACGACGTGGGGACAGCGGCCCGCCACTGAACCATCCGTGACGGTCGAGGGGGCCGGAGCGGGTGACGTAACCGACAGACACGCGCTGACCTGCGTGTGGGGGGATGACTCATGACGTCGACGCCGACGGGCGCCCGGCACGGCTCCGACCCGTCACAGACCACTCAGCTCAGGGTGCCCACGCACCGGATGAGCACCACCGGAACCTTCCGGCGGATCAAGAGGAACCTGCCGAGATACGACTACGAGCACTACAGCAGGCTGGCCGGCCCCCTCACCCAGCCCGATCCGCACAAGCCGTACACCGTTCAGTACCGCTCGCTGATCTCCCAGGAACCGCACCGCATCCGGGTCGCCCTGATGCTGGCAGCGGCCCCCATACTCTCGCTGGTCCTGCTGTTCTGGCTGCTCCAGCCCGAACACTGGACCGAACGCGACTACCCGGCCTTCGACTTCCTGCCGGCCCTCGACGTCGTGATGCTGGTCTCGATCGGCCTGATCGAGTTCTTCCGCTGCCTGAACGTGCTGTCCAACGCGCACGCCACGCTCGTCGCCCGTGATCCCGTCCCGGTCGTGCCTCAGACCGGCACCCGGGTCGCCTTCCTCACCTCCTTCGTGCCCGGCAAGGAGCCGCTGGAGATGGTCACCAAGACCCTGGAGGCCGCCGTCCGGCTGCGCCACCGGGGCCTGCTGCACGTGTGGCTGCTCGACGAGGGCGACGACCCCGACGTCAAGGCCGTGTGCGAGCGGCTCGGCGTGCACCACTTCTCCCGCAAGGGCGTCGCGAAGTGGAACCAGGCCAAGGGCCCGCACCGGGCCAAGACCAAGCACGGCAACTACAACGCCTGGCTGGACGCCCACGGCGACGACTACGACTTCTTCGCCTCCGTCGACACCGACCACGTGCCGCTGCCGAACTACCTGGAGCGGATGCTCGGCTTCTTCCGCGACCCGGACGTCGGCTTCGTCATCGGCCCGCAGGTCTACGGCAACTACGACTCGTTCGTGACCAAGGCCGCCGAGTCGCAGCAGTTCCTCTTCCACGCCCTCATCCAGCGCGCCGGCAACAAGTACGGCGCCCCGATGTTCGTCGGCACCTCCAACGCCGTACGCATCAAGGCGCTCAAGCAGATCGGCGGCCTGTACGACTCGATCACCGAGGACATGGCCACCGGGTTCGAGATCCACCGCCACAAGAACCCCGTCACCGGGCGCAAGTGGAAGTCGGTCTACACCCCAGACGTGCTCGCCGTCGGCGAGGGCCCGGCCGCCTGGACGGACTTCTTCACCCAGCAGATGCGCTGGTCGCGCGGCACCTACGAGACGATCCTCAAGCAGTACTGGAAGGGCTGGGGCACCCTGCCGCCCGGCCGGCTCTTCAACTACACGATGATGATCATCTTCTATCCGATGTCCGCCTTGAACTGGATGCTCGCGGCGCTCAGCTGCGCGCTGTTCCTGGGCCTGGGCGCCTCGGGTGTGAACATCGACCCCACCGTGTGGCTGATGCTCTACGGCAACGCCTCCGCCCTGCAGATCGGCCTGTACATCTGGAACCGGCGCCACAACGTCTCCCCGCACGAGCCGGAGGGCTCCGGCGGTGTGGCCGGCATGGTGATGTCCGCGCTGTCGGCGCCGCTGTACGCCAAGGCGCTGATCGACTCCCTGCTGCGCCGCAAGAGCAAGTTCGTCGTCACGCCCAAGGGCGACTCGGCGAGCCCGGACACCTGGTTCGGCACCTTCCGCTACCACTGGTACTTCATCGCCATCTTCGGCGGCTCCATCACCGCCGGCCTCGTGCTCGGGCACTCCCACCCGGCGATGATCATCTGGGCCACGTTCGCCCTGCTCATCACCGCCGCGCCGATCTTCGTCTGGCGCCACGAACTGCGGCAGGCCGCGAAGAAGCCTGCCGCCCACGCGGCGGGAGCGCCGCAGGACGCGGTCCCGCCCGCCCCGGCACACGGGACTCCCGCGCACGGGGCTGCGGCGCAGTACGCGCCGCACGGCCCGGCCCCGCGCCCGCAGTGGGCCGAGCCGGGCTCGGGCAACGACCAGACCATGCAGATCGCCCTTGGTGGGCTGGGGGGACGTAAGGAATGAACGACCGAGCCGGCCGCCGCCGCGCCCGTCGACTCGCGATAGGCACGGCGGTGGTCCTCGCGCTGGCCGGGATGAACGGTCCGTGGCTGTACCGCTTCAGCACCGCGAAGTACCACGACTACAAGATCAACAAGCCGGAGTACAAGGCGGAGAACGGCCACTGGGACATCGTCCAGTTCCCCGAGGAGTACCGCCAGAACACCATCCACGCGGCGCTGCTGCACACCGGGAAGATCCTGCTCGTCGCCGGATCCGGCAACAACCAGGAGAACTTCGACGCCAAGAAGTTCGACACCCGGATCTGGGACCCGGTCAAGGGCACCATCAAGAAGGTGCCCACCCCGAGCGACCTGTTCTGCACCGGCCACACCCAGCTGCCCAACGGCAACCTGCTGATCGCCGGCGGCACCAAGCGGTACGAGAAGCTCAAGGGTGACGTCACCAAGGCCGGCGGCCTGATGATCGTCCACAACGAGAACCCGGACAAGCCGATCACCCTGCCCGCGGGCACCCAGTTCACCGGCAAGGAGAACGGCAAGACGTTCGTCTCCAAGGACCCGGTGCTCGTGCCGCGCGCGAAGAAGGTCTTCGACAAGGCCGGGAGGTTCCTGCGCAACGACCCCGGGCTCGGCCGTATCTACGTCGAGGCGCAGCACAGCGGGCAGAAGTACGAGACCGGCACCCAGGACAACTACCGCATCCAGGGGCTCTCCGGCACCGACGCCCGCAACACGTACGGCATCGCGCAGAAGCTCGCCCTGGACAAGAAGGACTTCCAGGGCATCCGCGACGCCTACGAGTTCGACCCGGTCGCCGAGAAGTACATCAAGGTCGACCCGATGAACGAGGCCCGCTGGTATCCGACGCTCACCACGCTGAGCGACGGCAAGGTCCTCAGCGTCTCCGGTCTCGACGACATCGGACAGCTGGTCCCGGGCAAGAACGAGGTCTTCGACCCCAAGACCAAGACCTGGACCTACACCAAGTCGGTCCGTCAGTTCCCCACCTATCCGGCGCTGTTCCTGCTGGAGAACGGGAAGATCTTCTACTCGGGCTCCAACGCGGGCTACGGCCCCGACAACGTCGGGCGTGAGCCGGGCGTCTGGGACGTGGACACCAACAAGTTCACCAAGATCCCGGGGCTGAGCGACGCGAACATGATGGAGACGTCCGGCACGGTGCTGCTGCCGCCGGCCCAGGACGAGAAGTACATGGTGATCGGCGGCGGCGGGGTCGGCGAGTCCAAGCTGTCCAGCAACCGGACGCGGATCGTGGACCTGAAGGAGCCGGACCCGAAGTTCGTGGACGGTCCGACGCTGGAGAAGGGCACCCGCTACCCGCAGTCCTCGATCCTGCCCGACGACAGCGTGCTGGTCTCCGGTGGCTCGGAGGACTACCGCGGCCGCGGCGACTCCAACATCCTCCAGGCGCGGCTGTACGACCCGAAGTCCAACGCGTTCAAGCGGGTCGCCGACCCGCTGGTCGGCCGCAACTACCACTCCGGATCGATCCTGCTGCCCGACGGCCGTGTGATGTTCTTCGGCTCCGACTCGCTCTACGGCGACAAGGCCAACACCAAGCCCGGCAAGTTCGAGCAGCGCATCGAGATCTACACGCCGCCCTATCTGTACCGGGACGCGCGCCCCGACCTGTCCGGCGGCCCGCAGACCATCGAGCGCGGCGGCTCGGGCACGTTCACCTCGCAGCACGCCGCCACGGTCAAGAAGGCCCGGCTGATCCGGCCGAGCGCGTCGACGCACGTGACGGACGTCGACCAGCGCTCGATCGCGCTGGACTTCAAGGTGTCCGGCGACAAGGTGACGGTGACGGTCCCGAAGGACCGCAACCTCGTCCCGTCCGGCTGGTACATGCTGTTCGTGGACGACGACCAGGGCACG
Organism: Streptomyces sp. NPDC036813; assembly: GCF_055609245.1. Taxonomy (NCBI): domain Bacteria; kingdom Bacillati; phylum Actinomycetota; class Actinomycetes; order Kitasatosporales; family Streptomycetaceae; genus Streptomyces; species Streptomyces sp. NPDC036813. The sequence goes on from NZ_JBVJPV010000008.1 coordinate 156,303, forward strand.
CCGAGCACGGCGCAGTGGGTGAGGGTCCCCTAGCGGCCCCGGCGATCCCCAGGCGACACGGCTACGACGAAGGGGCGCCCTCCTCCCGGGGGGCGCCCCTTCGTGCTGCCGCTGCTGCGTCGCTACTTCGATGCCTCGGCGAGCTTCAGCGCGTAGTCCGCCCACCACTCGCCCGCCTTCGGGCCGCCCTTGCACTCGCCGTCGGACTCCCCGGGGCGCTTCACCCACAGGTAGGCGTCGACCAGCGGGTCGGCCGTCTTCGTCGTCGGCGGCTCGCCCAGCGCCCGGCCCGGCGGGTTGCACCAGCGTTCGTTCGCCTCGCGGCCGGCGTAGGGGCCGTTGCCGTTGCGGCTGGTGTCGATGACGAAGTGCTTGCCGCCGGTCTTCGCCGACAGCTGCTTGCCGTAGGCGAGGGAGTCCCTGGTGGAGTAGAAGTTGGACACGTTGACCGCGAAACCGTCGGCCTGGTCGACGCCCGCCCACTTCAGCGGCTCGACGACCTGGTCGGGGTGGCCCCAGCCCGCGTTGCCCGCGTCCAGGTACACCTTGGTGTTCTTGAGCGACTTCAGCTTGGCGATCGCGCCCTTGAGCAGGTCGTAGCGCTCCTCGTGGAACTCGTCCGGGGTGCAGCCGTCCACCAGGTGCAGCACGGCGTCCGGTTCCAGGATCACCGTGGCCGCGCGGTCGCCGATGCCCTTCGCCACGCCGTCGATCCAGGCGCGGTAGGTGTCGCCGTCGGCGGCGCCGCCCTGCGAGTACTGGCCGCAGTCGCGGTGCGGGATGTCGTACAGCACCAGCAGCGCGGTGCGGCCGGCCTTGTCGGCGGCCTCGGTGAAGCCGCGCGCCTCGGCCTCGGGGTTCTCCGGGCCGATCCACTCGCCGGTCGGCTGCTCGGCGATCTTGCGGATCTGGTCGGCCTCGGCCCGCTTGTCGTCCTTGAGGTAGGCCGCGACCTGCCGGGCCGCGGTGCCGTCCGGGTTGACCCAGAACGGGTCGGCCTCCTTGGGTTGCTGAGTGATCTGCGCGGCCGCCGCGCCTTCCTTGTCGTCACCGCTCCCGGAGGAACAACCGGCGATCAGCAGCGCCGCCCCCAGCGCTGCCGCCACCCCCCTCTTGCGGTACATCCAACTCCCCCTCGGGTGGCCTGTCTCGGGGCTCAATCCTGGCATACGACCCGCGACGCCCACGAGGTCGTCCCGGCGGACCGTCGGCGAGCTGTTACAGCCGGGTGCCCGTCAGGTAGGCGGACACGATCACGTTGGCCGTGTAGCTGCGGCTCGCCTTGTCGAAGGTGCCGCCGCAGGTGATCAGCCGCAGCTCGGCCCGCCCCGGCCGGCGGGGACCGTAGGCGCGGTGGGCGTCGAAGTGGTCTCGGGGCAGGACCTGGACGTCGTCGACGGTGAACTCGGCGACGTGGCCGTCGGCGCGCACCACGCGCACGGTGCGGCCCGGTCTGAGCGTGCTGAGCTTGTAGAAGACGGCGGGTCTGGTCGCGGTGTCGACGTGCCCCACCATCAGCGCGGTCCCGGCCGCGCCCGGCGCCGCTCCGCCCGCGTACCAGCCGACCACCGCCGCCTGGTCGAACGGCGGCGGCTCGATGGCGCCCCCGGCGTCCAGGCCGCGCCCCACGACCGGTGCCTGCACGCCCAGGTCGGGGATGTCGATGCGCTGCGGCGCGGCCCCCTTGAGCGGCCGGGCGGCCGGGGGCAGCTCGGCGAGCGGTGGGCGGCCCGCGGCTGCCATGTCACCGGTGGTCGGCGCGGACATGGTCTGCCGTACGTCGGTGACCTTCATCCCCCACAGCCAGAGCCCCAGCAGCAGGACCGCCCAGGCCACGCCCATGACCAGGCGCGCGGTGCCGGAGGAGCGTTCGGTGTCCGCCATGGTCAGTGGGTCCTGCGGCTCCGGCGGGCGACACCGCGCACGCCCACGGCGGTCGCGGCGACGCCGGCCAGGACCAGTCCCATGACGGCGTGCGCGAGGCCGGGTCCCTCGGCGTGGGCGTCGGCGGCGATGCGCGCGGTGCGCTCGGCGGTGAGCCGTGCGGTGCCGCCGCCGCCCGCGTGGACCGGGGCGATCGGGGACGCGGGGGCGGACGCCGGCGGTTCGTGCCCGGGAGGGGTCGTGTACCCGCCGCGCTGCACGACGGTGACCTTGCCCGCGACCGTGCGGCCGGCGCAGGTGACCTTCACGTCGTACGTGCCGGGTGTGACGGAGGAGCGGATCCTGCTCTCCCCGGTGAGGGCGCCCTCGGCGCCGGCGAGGTGCGCGTCGGTGACGAAGGCGGGAGAGACGGCGGTGGCGGTGCGGCCGGCGCAGCCGTGCGCGCTCAGCGACACGTCGGCGCCGGGGGCGGGTGAGGAAGGGGACACCGAGACCGCGCCTCCGTCCGCCGCGTACGCCGCCGGGGTGAGCGCGGCGAGCACCGCGGCGCCCGCACAGACAGTGACCTTCAGTGAGCCCATCGTGTACCTCCAGTTATCTGGAGGCTCCCCGTCCGGGACCGCCGACGCATCCGCTGGGGCGCCGATATTGCTCCGTCCGGGTGATGTTCCCGCCGGCCCGGGTTGGGCGGGACCACCCCGGGCCGGCGACGGCCCGGGTCAGACCAGGTCGACCAGGTCCGCGATGGAGTCCACTACGTGCGAGGGCCGGTAGGGGAAGTTCTCCACCTGGCCGGTCGTGGTGAGGCCGGTGAGCACCAGGAAGGTCTGCATCCCGGCCTCCATGCCGGCCAGCACGTCGGTGTCCATCCGGTCGCCGATCATCGCGCTGGTCTCGGAGTGCGCGCCGATGGCGTTCAGGCCGGTGCGCATCATCAGCGGGTTCGGCTTGCCCGCGAAGTACGGCTGCTTGCCGGTGGCCTTGGTGATCAGCGCGGCCACCGCGCCGGTCGCCGGGAGCGGGCCCTCGGTGGAGGGGCCGGTCTCGTCGGGGTTGGTGCAGATGAACCGGGCCCCGCCGTTGATCAGCCGCACGGCCTTGGTCATGGCCTCGAAGGAGTACGTGCGGGTCTCGCCGAGGACGACGTAGTCGGGCTCGTGGTCGGTGAGGATGTAGCCGATGTCGTGCAGCGCGGTGGTCAGACCGGCCTCGCCGATGACGTAGGCCGAACCGCCGGGGCGCTGGTCGTCGAGGAACTTCGCGGTGGCCAGCGCCGAGGTCCAGATGTTCTCGATCGGCACGTCCAGGCCCATGCGGGTCAGGCGGGCGTGCAGGTCACGCGGCGTGTACATGGAGTTGTTGGTCAGTACCAGGAACGGTTTGCCGGACTCGCGCAGCTTCTTCAGGAAGGCGTCGGCGCCGGGGATCGGCACTCCCTCGTGGATGAGGACGCCGTCCATGTCGGTGAGCCACGACTCGATGGGCTTGCGGTCTGCCATGTGCTGCGTCTCCTGGCGTACGTACGGTCCTACACGGGCTGGGGGCGCCGGAACCACGGCGTACCGACGCCCCCAGCCTAATCAGCGGTGGCTGATCTCGACCCCGTCGGAGACGGTGATCTCGCCTGCCGGGCAGTGCGCCGGGTCAGCTGCCGGTCGCGGACTTCCAGTCGTCGACGTAAGCGGTGAGGTTCTTGTCGATGTCGGACCAGTCCGGCTCGAAGACCTGGACGCCGTCCATCAGCTTGGCCAGCGCGATGGCGTTGGCGTCGGTGGCCTTGACGTCGGTGCGGGCGCTGAAGCCGCCGCCGATCTCGCTGACCTGCTGCTGGGCGGCCTGGCCGAGCATGAAGTCGAGCAGCTTCTTCCCGTTCTCGCTGTGCGGGGCCTTGGTGACGAGACCGGCCGCGTACGGCAGCGCGAAGGTGGTGGGCCTGCCGTCCTGGCCGGCCGGGAACCAGATGCCGAGGTGGGGCATGGTCCTGGACTGGGCGTAGTTCATCTGCACATCGCCGTTGGCGACGAGGAGTTCGCCCTTGTCGACCTTCGGCGCGAGCTTGCCGGTGGACGCGGACGGGCCGACGTTGTTGGCCTGGAGCTTGCCCAGGTAGTCCAGCGCGGGCTGCTTGCCGCCGAAGTCGTGCATGGCCTTGATCAGGACGGCGGTGCCGTCCCCGGCGACGCCGGGCGTGGAGTACTGGATCTTGTTCTTGTAGGTGCCGTCCAGCAGTTCCTGCCAGGTCTTCGGGGCCTTGGGAAGCTGCTGCTTGTTGTAGACGAAGCCGAAGTAGTTGTTGACGACGGCCGTCCAGGTGCCGTCGGCGGCCTTGTCGGCGCCGCTGACCTGCTCGGAGCCCTTCGGGGCGTACTTCTGCAGCAGGCCCTTGCCATCGGCCTGCTGGATGAACGGCGGCAGCGTGACCAGCACGTCGGCCTGCGGGTTGCTCTTCTCGCGGACGGCGCGCTGCACCATCTCACCGGAGCCCCCCTCGACGTACTTGACCTTGATGCCGGTCTGCTTCTCGAAGTCCTTGAAGACGCGGTCGTACCAGCCGTCGCCGTTCTCGCCCTTGAGTCCGTCGGCGCTGTAGACGGTGACGGCCTTGTCGTCGGCGTCGGCGGAGGAGCCGCCGCAGGCGGTGAGCGCAGGGGCGGCGAGGACGACGAGGGCGGTGGCGATCGTAAGGGTGTTTCTGGGCATGGCGAGGCCAACTCCAGGGGTCTGCGGAGGATGTGAGCGGGTCAGCGGTAGGCGGCTTTCGTCCGCACGCGGGAGACGGCGAACAGCACGAGCAGCGTCGCCGCCATGAGGACCACCGCGACGGCGGACCCGGCGAACAGGGCGCCGCGGTCGGTGGCCGCGTAGATCAGGACGGGCAGCGGGGTCCAGTCGGGCGGGTAGAGCATCATCGTGGCGCTCAGCTCCCCCATGGACAGGGCGAAGCACAGGCCGGCGGCGGCGGTCAGCGACGGCAGCAGCAGCGGCAGCCGCACCCGCCACAGCACGTACGCGGGGCTCGCGCCCAGAGAGGCGGCGGCCTGCTCGTACGCCGGGTCGAGGCGGCGGATCGCGGCGGACACCGACTGGTGGGCGAAGGCGGTGACCAGCACGGTGTGGGCGAGGATCACGATCCAGCGGGTGCCGTTGAGGAGCAGCGGCGGCCGGGAGAAGGCGACCAGGACGGACAGGCCGACGACGACCGAGGGCACGGCGACGGGCAGGACGAACAGGGCGTCGATCAGCCGCCGGTGACGCTCCCTGAGCGCCGCGGCGGCCAGCGCCGCCCAGGTGCCGACAGCGAGGGCGAGCAGGCTCGCCGCGAGCGCGGTGAGCAGGCTGGTGGTGAGTGCCTGGAGGGCGTCGCCGCGGGTGGCGGCGCGGTAGTGGCCGAGCGTCGGGCCGGAGGGCAGGACGCTCGACCAGTGGGTGGCGAAGGACGCGCCGAGGACGACGAGGAGGGGCAGCGCGAACAGAGGGAGGAAGAGCAGCAGGAAGACCGCCCAGATCGTCCACTTGGCGCGGCGGCTATGCACCAGCACGACGGCTCACCACCCGGTACAGGCCGTACAGGCCCACGGAGAGAAGGACGTTGACGACGGCGACGACGCAGGCGCCCGCGTAGTCGGACTCCAGGATCGCCTTGCCGTAGACGAGGGTCGGCAGGGTGGTGACGCCCTTGGCGCCGGTGAACAGCACGATGCCGAACTCGTTGAGGCACAGCACGAGGACGAGGCTGCCGCCGGCGGCGAGCGCGGGCAGCGCCTCCGGCAGGATGATCTGCCGCACGATGCGCGGGGCGCGGGCGCCGAGCGAACCGGCCGCCTCCATCTGGGCGGTGTCGAGCTGCGCGAACGCGGCGAGCAGCGGCCGCATCACGAACGGCGTGAAGTAGGTGACCTCCGCGAGCAGCACGCCCCACGGCGTGGTCAGGAAGGCGAAGGGGCCCTCGGCGGCGCCGGTGACGGAGGTCCACAGCCCGTTGGCCATGCCGACGCCGCCGTAGACGAACAGCAGCGCGAGCGTGATGAGGAAGGACGGGAAGGACAGGAAGACGTCGATGAACCGGGCGACCGCCCTCGCGCCGGGGAACGGTACGAACGCGATGACCAGCGCCAGCAGGAAGCCGAGCACCAGGCACCCGGCAGTCGCGGCCAGGGCCAGCCACACCGTCGTCCACAACGCGTCCCGGAACGCGGCGGAGGCGAGGACGTCGGCGTACGGCTCCAGCGAGGTGCCACCGGTGTCCGGCTGGAAGGACTGCCGGACGACGAGGGCGAGGGGGTAGAGGAAGAAGACGGCGAGCAGGGCGACGGGGGGCAGCGCCCACAGCAGGCCGCGGTCGCGCCGCGCCCGGGCACGCTTCGCCGCCGGGGCCGCGAGCGGTATGTCCAGGGGCCTACTCATCGCCCACCCCGGCGGCCAGCAGCGTCGCGTCCTCCGGTGCGAAGTGCAGGGTGACCTGCTCGCCGTGCGCGGGCGGGTCCCTCAGCTCGCGCAGGTCGGCCATGATCCGGTGGCCGTCCACCTCGACGTACAGCCGGTGGGTGGCGCCGCGCCACTGGAGGTCGGTGACCGTGCCGGTGAGCCGGTTGGGGCCCTCGCCGAGGCCGACGAGGTGGGGGCGGACGCACAGGGTGGCCTTCGCCCCGGTCGTCGCCCCGCCGGTGACGACCTTGATCGGCGCGTCCCCGAGGCGGACGCCCTCGCCGGTCACGGTCACCGGCAGCAGGTTCGCGTTGCCGACGAAGGACGCGGTGAACGCGTTCGCGGGTGCCCGGTACAGCTCGCGCGGTGTGCCGCAGGCCCGGAGGCGGGCCCGGTCCATCACGGCGATCCGGTCGGCGAGGGTGAGGGCCTCGACCTGGTCGTGGGTGACGTACAGCATCGACACGTCGGGCAGTTCGCGGTGCAGCCGGGCCAGTTCGGTGAGCATCCCCGAACGCAGGCGGGCGTCGAGCGCGGAGAGCGGCTCGTCCAGCAGCAGGACCGAGGGGCGGATCGCGAGCGCGCGGGCGATGGCGACGCGCTGCTGCTGGCCGCCGGACAGCTCCCGCGGGTGGCGGCGGGCGTAGCCGGTCATGCCGACCATCTCCAGCGCCTCGGCGACCCGGGTGCGGATCTCGCTCCTCGCGACCTTGCGGGCCTTGAGTCCGAAGGCGACGTTGTCCTCGACCCGCAGGTGCGGGAAGAGCGCGTAGCTCTGGACGACCATGCCGATGCCCCGGCGGTGCGGCGGCAGGTCGGTGACGTCCCGGCCGCCGAGGTGCACGCGCCCGGCGGCGGGCCGCACGAACCCGGCGACCGCCCGCAGCGCGGTGGTCTTGCCGGATCCGGACGGCCCGAGCAGCGCCATCACCTCGCCCGGTTCGACGGTCAGGTCGAGGGAGTCGAGGACTACGTGGCCGTCGTAGGCGACGGTGACGTTCTCGAAGCGGATGCCGCTGCTCATCCGAGTACTCCCGGCAACTCCCCGACGGAAGCGAGGACATGGGTGGCGCCGGCCCGGCGCAGCTCCGGCTCGCGGTGCGCCCCGGTGAGCACACCGGCCACCACGCCCGCCCCGGCCCGCACGCCGCTGAGCACGTCGTAGGAGGTGTCGCCGACGACGGCGACCTGACGGACGTCGGCGGCGGCCTTCGTGCGCAGGAAGGCGGTGTGGACCATGTCCGGATACGGCCGCCCGCGCCCTCCGGCGTCGGCGGGGCACAGGGTGAGCGGCACGAGGTCCTGCCAGCCGAGCGCGGCCAGGATGGCGTCCTGGGTGACGCGGGCGAAGCCGGTGGTCAGCACGACGGTCCGGCCGGCGGCCTGGATCTTCTCGATGGCCTCGCGAGCGCCGGGGACGGGTGCGATGCGGCCGGCGTCGACGAGGTCGCCGTACGCCTTCTCGAAGGCGGTGTTGGCGCGCTGCGCGAGGTCCTCCGCGCCGAACAGGTGGCGGAAGACGGAGATCTTCGACTCGCCCATGGTGGCGCGCACATGGGCGAGTTTGCCGGCGTGGCCGCGGCTGCCGGGCTCGACGCCCAGCTCGGCTGCGGCCGCCTCGAAGGCCTGCTCGACGAGGCCGCCGTCGGCGACGGTCGTACCGGCCATGTCGAGGACGACGAGGCTGATGTCGGGGGTCGTGTCGCTCATGGGGAGGGTCACCAGTTCAGTTCGTTCGCGGTCGTCTCGGCTATCGCCGGCGAGCAGGTCATGCCGCGCCCGCCGGGCCCGGTGACCAGCCACACCCCCTCGCGCACCTGTTGCCGGTGCACGACCTTGCGCGGGTCGGTGCACTGCGCGTACACCCCGGCCCAGCGGCGCCGGATCCTCGGCAGCGGCCTGCCGAGCAGGGACTCGACGACGCCGGTGAGGTGCTCGTAGGGGTCCTCGAGGGTGTCGAAGGCGAAGGGGTGCTCGTACTCGTGGGTGTCGCCGATGGTCAGGCCGCCGTCGGCGCGCTGCACCATCAGCAGTTGCATCTTGTGCGCGGCGGCCGTCTCGGGCTGGGGCCGGCGGGCGTTGAGATCGTCCAGGGCGGGCGAGGCGTACGCCGGGTAGTAGCGGAAGCTGTCGGCGTCGGCGACGGAGGTGGTCAGGGGCTCGCCGAGCGGGTCGGTCTGCATCATCTGCAGGCGCACCCGGCGCACGGGCAGGTCCGGCCCGGCCAGTTCGCGCACCAGGCCGCCGAGCCAGGCGCCGGTGGCGAGGACGACGACCTCGGCGCGGTGCACGTCGCCGTGATCGTCGCGGACGGCACTGCCGCCGATCACCTCGCGGACCTCGCGGCCCGGCAGGAAGGTGTAGTTCGGGGACTTGGCGAGCTCTGCGCGCAGGGCGAGCTGCGCGGTGCGCGGCTCGACGGCCGCGTCGCGCTCGCAGTACAGGGCGGCGTCGAACGCACCGCGCAGAGCGGGGTTCAGCGCGCGGGCCTCGTCCGGCGTGAGCAGCTTGTAGCCGCGGTCGGGCGCGTCCTCGCGGGCCACCGCGGCCTCGGCGACGGCCACTTCGAGGTCACCGCGGAGCGGGGTCAGCGAGCCGTTGGGACGGAAGCCGAGCCCGGGCACCCGGGCGCCGATCTCCTGCCACAGCTCGCGCGCCCGCAGGGCCGTCGCCAGCTCCTCACCACCCGCGCGGCCACTGATCCAGATCTGGCCGAAGTTGCGCAGGGAGGCGCCGCGCGCCTCGCTCTCGCGCTCGATCTGTACGACCTCATGGCCGCGCTGGACTGCTTGCCAGGCGTGCATGGTCCCGACCACGCCGCCTCCTACGACTGTCACTCTCACGTCGGCCACGCTCCTCTCGGCCGGGGAACCGGAAGGGTCCGGATGCCGACGGGAGCGTGAACGAGCCATCACGTTTGGGCTAGACCCGTTATCTTGACGTGATCGGTCGCCAGGGGTGGTCATCGCTGAGTTTCAGCCACGCAGATGCGTCGTGAACGAGAACCGGTCCCCCCGGTACAGGCTGCGCACCCGCTCCAGCGGCCGGCCCTGCGCGTCCCGGGAGACCCGGTGGATGAGCAGCATCGGCAGGGCGGGCGGGGTGCCGATGAGCAGCGCCTCGCGGGGGGTGGCCAGCACGGTCTCGATGCGCTCGTCGGCGTCGCCGAACGCGATGCCGCGGCCCTGGAGGTAGCCGTAGAAGGAGGAGTCCGGCTCGAAGCCGGTGTCCAGGTCGGGCACCCGGGCCACCGCGACATAGGTGCTCTCCAGGCCGACCCGCTCGTCGTCGGCGAGCAGCACCCGCTCCAGGTGCCACACGGGCTCGCCGCGCGTCAGCCCGGTCTCGGCGGCCAGGGCCGGAGGGCAGGGGAAGCGGTCCAGGGTGACGAGGGCACGGCCGGGTGTACGGCCCTGACGGCGCACGCCCTCCGTGTAGCTGGCCAGGGACAGCGGCTGTTCCAGCTTGGGCCCCGCGACGACGGTGCCGCGCCCCTGCCGGCGGAGCTTGCCCTCCAGCACCAGCTCGCGCAGGGCCTGCCGGACGGTCTCGCGGGCCACGTCGTAGCGCTCGGCGAGGTCGCGTTCGGTGGGGATGACACTGCCCTCGCCGAGTTCGGCGACGAGAGCGTCGATGCGGGCCTTGACCGCGTAGTACTTCGGGATCCGCCCGTGCTCCGGGATGCCGGAGCGGACGGGGGCGCCGGGGGCCTGGTCGTTCGGGTAGTCCACGCGAGGATCGTCGCAGACGGGGCGGGCCTGAACGGCGGCGCCTCCGTCGCTTGCCGGTGGTGGGTCCGTCCCTTGCCGGTGGCGCCTCCGCCTCCGTCCATGAGGCCCCCGCCCTCCCGTCCCCGTCAGCGGCGTCTGCGGACCACCAGCAGCGCGGCCCCGCCCAGCAGCAGGGCGACGGCCGCGGCGAGCGCGCCGTCCGTGATGCCGGTCCGGGCGAGTTCGTCGGCGGCGAGCGCGCCGGTGGGGGCGGGTGTGGGGGCCGGGGTGGGGTCGGGGGTGGGCCTCGCGGTGGCGGGGGTGGGGGCGGGTCCGGGGGGTGTGGCGCCGGGGTCGGTTCCGGGGGCCTGTGAAGGCGGGGGTCCGTCCGCGTTCCGTACCGTGAAGCGGTAGTCGCCGGACTGGCCCACCCAGTCGCCGTCGTCGTCGTGCCGGCGTACGACCGCGGCCTCGGCGGTGACCTCGTTGGGTACGGCGTCCGCGCTGAACGCCAGCCGCACGCGCACGGTCAGAGTGCGGCGCGGCCCGACGCTGAACCCCGGGAAGCCGTCCGTCTCCCCGAACGCGCCGACCAGTTCGTCCTCGTCGGTCGTCTCGAACCGCACGGTGCGGGTGCGGTGGCCGTCGTCGAACTCCAGCCGTGGCTGGGTAGCCGTCAGCGCACGCCGCTCGTCGACGAGGACGACGACCGGGTGGATGGCGGTGCAGGTGCCGGGGGTCGTGTTCGTCAGGTCCAGATACCAGACGCCGTATCCGCCACCGGCGTCGTACGCCGCGGGGCCACCGCGGATACGGGCCCGGAGGGGGAAGTCGGAGGAGCCGGCGCCGGCGGCACAGGTGGGGTCGGGGGCGAGGGCGAGGGCGGGAGCGGGGGGTTGACCGTGGGCCTGGGCGGCGTGCGCAGGGGGCGCGAAGGCAGCGTGCGCCCGGGGCGTGAAGGCGGGCGCGGCATGCGCCGGCGCAGCGACGGCGGGCGCCGCGAGGGCCGGTAACGGCAGCAGGGGCAGCAGCGTGGCGGCTGCCGCCGCGGGGACACGGGCGAGCGGGAACAGTCGCATGATCACATGAGCTTGGGGGAAAGGGTCGTTGCTGCGGCGGAGGCGTACCGGGAAGGCCCCTCGAACGGCCGACGGATCCCACCCGGCCGGGCCCCCCTGCCCTGCGTATCCCGGATCGGCCCCTCTCCCCACTCCTCTGCGCCCGGATCGGCACCCCGACCCCCTTCCCCCCGCTCCCGGATCGGCCCTCTCCCCACTCCTCTGCGCGCCTGGCTCGGCGCCCTGCCCCACTCCCCCGCATCCCGGATCGGCCCTCTCCCCGCACCTGCGCGCGTCCGGATCGGCCCCTCCCCGCTCCTCTACGCGTCCGGATCGGCGCCCTCCGCCGCCCCCTACGCGTCCCGCCGCCCGAACACCGGCCCCAGGACCAGCTGACCCGCGCCCGCCGCGACCCCCCACTCGCCGCCCCCGGCGATCCGCACCGGCACCGCGCCGCCCGGCGTTCCCTCCCGGTGCGCTCGCTCCCGGAGGACCTCCGCGACCCCGCACACGAAGGTCTCCGGCGCCCGCGCCACGACCCGCCCCCCGAGCAGCACCCCGTCGATGTCCAGCAGCCCGACCAGATTGGCGGCCCCGGCGCCGAGCACCCGGGCGGCCTCCGCCGTGTCCCCGCGCCGTACCGCCCCCAGGCACAGCACCTCGATGCAGCCGCGGTCGCCGCACCCGCACACCGGGCCGTCCAGCTGGATCACCTGGTGCCCGAACTCGCCCGCCCCGGTCCGCGCCCCCCGGTGCACGGCCCCGCCGACGACCAGCCCGGCGCCCAGTCCCGTACCGAGGTGGAGGTAGGCGAAGGAGCCGCCCTCCCCGGCGACGGAGAGACCGAGCGCGGCGGCGTTGGTGTCCTTGTCGACGACGACCGGCAGGCCGAGGCGCCCGGCGAGCGCGTCCCGCAGCGGGAAACCGTCCCACTCGGGGAAACCGGTCACCCGGTGCAGCACACCCCGCACATGATCGAGCGGCCCGGGCAGCGCGACGCCCACGCCCAGCACCGACGCGGGCGGCACCGAGCCGGTGAGCGGCCGCACGGCCCGCTCCACACCGCCCAGCACCGCCTCCGCCCCCGCCCCGAGGTCGAGCGGCGCCCGCTTCTGCCCGACGACCGCGCCGGTGAGGTCGACCAGCACCGCCCGCAGCTCGTCGCGGTCCAGGTGCACTCCGACGGCGTGCCCGGCGTCCGGCACCAGGCGCAGCACCGTGCGCGGCTTGCCGCCGGTGGACGCCCGGCGCCCGGCCTCGGTGGCCAGCCCCTGCTCCCGAAGCCGTGCGGTGATCTTGCTGACGGCCTGCGGGGTCAGCCCGGTGCGCTCGGCGAGTTCGAGGCGGCTGATGCCCTCGGCGCCGGCCGTGCGCAGCAGCTCCAGCACGAGCGCGGTGTTGTGGCTGCGCAGCCCCAGCAGATTGACGCCGCCTGCTTTCGTGCCGCCGTCACCACCGATCGTGCCGCCACCTCCGACCGAGCCCCCGTCACCGCGGACCGTGCCGCCGTCGCTCTTGATTCCACCGTTCGTACCGCTCACAGCCCCCATTGTCCCCGCCGCTTGCACTTTGGCAACAGCGTTGCCAAAGTGGGGGGCATGACAGGTACGACAGGCACCCCCCTCCGCGTGGGCCTCATCGGCTACGGCCTCGCGGGCTCCGTCTTCCACGCCCCGCTGATCGCCACCACGGACGGCCTGACCCTCGACACGGTCGTCACCTCCAACCCCGAGCGGCAGACGCAGGCGCGCGCCGAGCACCCCGGCGTGACGACGGTCGCCGGCACCGACGAGCTGCTGGAACGGGCCGGCGACCTCGACCTGGTCGTCATCGCCTCCCCGAACAAGACCCACGTCCCGTTGGCCACCGCCGCCCTGGAGGCGGGGCTGCCGGTCGTCGTGGACAAGCCCGTCGCCGGGACCGCCGCCGAGGCGCGTGAGCTGGCGGCACTCGCCGAGGAGCGCGGGCTGCTGCTGTCGGTGTTCCAGAACCGCCGCTGGGACAACGACTTCCTCACCCTGCGGCACCTCATCGACGAGGGCGCGCTGGGCGACGTATGGCGCTTCGAGTCCCGCTTCGAGCGGTGGCGGCCCAAGCCCAAGGGCGGCTGGCGGGAGTCCGGTGACCCGGCGGAGATCGGCGGCCTGCTGTACGACCTCGGCAGCCATGTCGTCGATCAGGCACTGGTGCTCTTCGGCCCGGTCACCCAGGTCTACGCCGAGTCGGTGGTCCGGCGCGCGGGCGCGGAGGCCGACGACGACACGTTCCTCGCGCTGACGCACGCGTGCGGGGTCCGCTCCCACCTGTACGTCTCCTCCACCACCGCCCAGCTCGGCCCCCGCTTCCGGGTGCTCGGCTCGCAGGCCGGCTACGTCAAGTACGGCCTGGACCCGCAGGAGGCGGCGCTGCGCGACGGCCACCGCCCGGGCCCCGGCTGGGGCGTCGAGCCGGAGGAGCTGTGGGGTCGCGTCGGCGCCGGGGAGTCCCCGCTGACCGGCGGCGGCCGCGCCGAACCCACCCTGCCCGGCGACTACCCGGCCTACTATGCGGCCGTGGCGAAGGCCCTCACCGGCGCCGGCCCCAACCCGGTGACCGCACTGGAGGCGGCCGACGCCCTCGACGTACTGGAAGCGGCCCGCCGGTCGGCCCGCGACGGAGTGGTGGTGACCCTGCGATGAGCGGACTGACCCCGAAGTTCACGCCCGAGCTGACCCCGAGCATCGAGGAGCTGGAGGCCCAGGAACGCCGCCTGGTCTTCCGGCAGTTCACGCACGACGACGCGTGGGCGCTCGGCTCGCTGCTGGTCGGCATGGCCCGCGAACGGCAGGCGCCGGTCGCCATCGACATCCACCGGGCCGGCCAGCAGCTCTTCCACGCCGCCCTGCCCGGCTCCACGCCCGACAACGACGCCTGGATCGCCCGCAAACGCCGGGTCGTCGAACACTACGGCAGCGCCTCCTACCTGGTCGGTACCCGCTTCCGCGCCAAGGGCTCCACCTTCGAGGAGTCCTCCCGCCTCGACCCGGACGCGTACGCGGCCCACGGCGGTTCCTTCCCGATCACCGTGGAGGGCGTCGGCGTGATCGGCGCGGTCACCGTCTCGGGGCTGCCCCAGTTGCAGGACCACCGGTTCGTGGTGGAGGCGCTGGAGGAGTTCCTGAAGGTCTGAGGAGCGTCCGAGGATCCGGCGGCTTTCCCGAGGATCCGATGACTTTCCGAGGATCCGAGGTGCGCCGGAATGAACTCGCGGGCCCCTCCGGTTGGGACTGGCCGTAGACGTGATGATCACGGACCCGCCCGGAGGGACCCATGAGCACGGTGCAGGACAGGATCGGCCGGTACGGCATCTGGAGCGTGGGCCTGCGCTCCGAGGACCCGGCTCTGCGGGGCGAACGGGCCGAGGCGGCAGCCGAGTTGGAGACCCTGGGCTTCGGTGCCCTCTGGCTCGGCGGCAGCAGCGCCGTCCCTCACGCCGAGCCGCTGCTCAAGGCGACCGCGCGCATCACCGTCGGCACCAGCATCCAGAGCATCTGGCAGCACACGGCCGCCGACACCGCTGCCCGGTTCGCCGAGCTGGAGCGGGCCCACCCGGGCCGCTTCCTGCTGGGCCTGGGCGTCAGCCACGCCAAGCTGGCCTCGCAGTACCGCCGCCCGCTCGCGGCGCTGGCCGCCTACCTCGACGAACTCGACGCGGCCGGCGTCCCCGCCGAGCGCCGCGTCCTCGCCGCGCTCGGCCCGAAGAACCTTCAGCTGTCCCGGGACCGCGCGGCCGGCGCGATCCCGTACCTGGTCACGCCCGAACACACCGCGCAGGCCCGCGAAACGTTGGGCGACGCGGCGCTGCTGGCCCCGGAACTGAAGGTCGTCCTCGAGACCGACACCTCCCGCGCCCGCGAACTGGCCCGCGGTGCTCTGGCCCCCTACCTGGACCTGCCGAACTACACGAACACCTTCCTGCGCCTCGGCTTCACCGAGGCGGACCTCGCGAACGGTGGCAGCGACCGCCTGATCGACGCGGTCTTCGCGTGGGGCACGGAGGACCGGATCCGCGACCGCGTCGACACCTACGTCAAGGCAGGCGCCGACCACGTGGCGCTCCAGGTGGTGACGGGTGGGCCGAGGGAGAACCTCCCGAGGGAGGAGTGGAGGCGCCTGGCTTCTCTGCTGGGGTGACTGCGGTTGCCCCGAGGGGCGCGGGGCTCCCTGCCACATGCGGCTCCGCCGCGTGGGCGCGAGCAACCACATACGGCCCGCAGCCGACGGACAAGCCGTGGTCACCCGCCCCCCAGCGGAGCGCTCAGGCGTCCTTGAGCTCCTGCCGCTGCCGACCGAGCCCCTCGACCTCCAGCTCCACCACGTCCCCGGACCGAAGGAACGGCTTCGGCTCGGGCTGCCCCATGGCCACCCCGGCAGGCGTCCCGGTGTTGATGACGTCTCCGGGGTACAGCGTCATGAACTGGCTGACGTACCGCACGACCTCCCCTACGGGGAAGATCTGGTCCGCCGTGGTCCCGTCCTGCTTCAGCTCGCCGTTGACCCACAGTTTGAGGGAGAGCGCCTGCGGGTCGGGCACCTCGTCGGCGGTCACCAGCCACGGCCCGAGCGGGTTGAACGTCTCGCAGTTCTTGCCCTTGTCCCAGGTCCCGCCCCGCTCGATCTGCCACTCCCGCTCGGACACGTCGTGCGCGACGGCGTAACCGGCGACGTGCGCGAGCCCCTCCTGCGCCGAGCCGAGGTAGCGGGCGGTGCGGCCGATGACGACCGCCAGCTCGACCTCCCAGTCGGTCTTGACCGAGCGCCTCGGTACGAGCACCGTGTCGTTCGGGCCGACGACCGTGTCCGCGGATTTGAAGAAGACCACCGGCTCGGCGGGCGGCTCGGCCCCGATCTCGCGGGCGTGGTCGTGGTAGTTCAGCCCGATGCACACGACTTTGCCGATGCGGCCCAGCGGCGGGCCGACGCGCAGCCCGGTCGCGTCCAGCGCGGGCAGCTCCCCGGCCTCGGCCGCGGCGCGGATACGGCCGAGGGCCACGTCGTCGGCGAGCAGCGCGCCGTCGATGTCCTCGACGAGGCCCGACAGATCCCGCAGGGTCCCGTCGGCGTCGAGCAGCGCCGGGCGCTCGGCCCCGGCCGTACCGACTCGCAGCAGCTTCATGGTCGTCACCATCTTCCTCGATCGCGGGCGCCCGGCCGATGGCGCCGCCGGGTGCGGCCGTGGCGCGACAGCCATCGGAGGACTGGTCGATCCTCCAAGAGGGGAGTCCACTCCGCAAGACCCGGTTCACGTACTGGACCGTAGGGGGAGCCCGGCGCACGTGGTGCCGGTGGTCTTCGAGCGGGGGACGCGCGAGCGGGGCGTGTGCGGAGACGACGCCGGTGCGGCGCAGGCGGCGCCGGTGCGGGTGCAGCCGGCGCCGGCACGAGCGGTGCGGGCGCGGACGTGCGGGGGCGCGGCGGCGCGGGCGCGGAGGTGCGGGGGCGCGGCGGCGCGGGCGCGGAGGTGCGGGGGCGCGGCGGCGCGGGCGCGGCTCAGCGGTAGAGCGCCGCCCGTTCCACCGCGCTCCACGCCGTGCTGGTCACGACGTAGAGCGCGGCTGCCAGTGGTACGACGGCGACGGTGACGAGGGTGAAGAAGGACATGAACGGCATGACCTTCGTGACGGCTCCGAGGCCCGGTACCTGTTCTCCGGACGCGGCCGCCGGCACTGGCGCGTTCTCGGCCATCATCCGCCGGGTGCGCCGGAAGTTGAACGCGGCGACGACCGCGACCAGGGCGAACAGGGCGAGGTAGACGAGCCCGGCGCCGCCGAGGGGGCCGCCGCCGGTGAGGGCGTCCGCCCAGCGGTCGCCGAGCGGTGCGGCGAGCAGCTGGTGTCCGAGCAGCCCGTTGGCCTCGCCGCCGATGCTGGTGCTGGAGAACAGGTGGTAGAGCAGGAAGAAGGCGGGCGCCTGCAACAGGCTGGGCAGGCAGCCGGACAGCGGTGAGACCTTCTCCTCGGCGTGCAGCTCCATGATCGCCTTCTGCAGCTTCTGCGGATCCTTGGCGTGCTTCTGGCGCAGCTCGGCGATCTGCGGCTGGAGCGCGGCCTTGGCCTTCTGCCCGCGGGCGGCGGCCCGGGACAGGGGGTGGACCAGCAGCCGGACGAGCATCGTGAAGAGCACGATCGCCGCGGCGGCAGCGGAGGCGTGGAACAGGGGCTGGAGCAGCTCGGCGAGCCGCTCGACGAGGTGGGCGAAAACGGACATGGGTGAGTGGCCCTCCGGGGTCACGTCGTGCCGGAACGATGGGGATCGATGAGATCGGCATGACGACCCACGCGGAGCTCCCGTCCGTCCGGGGACGGCGGTGGTGCCCGTGGGGGGGGCGGAGGCGGGATGCCCTACGCGGTGGTCGCCGGGAGGGCGTGGCCGGGTGCCCTGGGCCGGCGGCGGCCGGGCGCGTCGGGGTCGCGCTGGGGCAGGAAAGCCGTACGACGGGCGCGGTCCCGTATCGCGGTGCGGACCCGGGTGGGTGGCACCGCGGGCACACAGAGCGCCGTGACCAGCGCGCACAGCGCGAGCGCGGAGCCGACGGCGGCGGTCGCGGCGAGGGCGACGGTGGCGGAGAGACTGCCGGTGTCGAGCAGGGCGACCTGGAGGACGAGGAGCAGCAGCGCGGCGGCGGGGCGCAGCCCGGCGGCGGGGCGCAGCCCGGCCCGGTCGCGGTTCATCGACTTCTCCCCCCGCCCTGTTCGTCGTACGCCCGTGTCCTACGGGCTGTTCGTAAGGCCGTTTATACAGGATCCGGCTCGAGCGGCTGCAGCAGCCTTCGGGGCCGGAGCAGGGCCCGGCTGACCGGATCCGCCGGGTCGGGGTCGAGTCCCGGCCCCGGCAGCATGAGAACGTCCGGGACCGGCGCGATGGTTCCGCAGTCGGGACATTCGCCGTAAGGGCCGAGTTCGCGCTCGGTGCCGCAGGTGGCGTGCTTCAGGATGCGCAGCGGCTGCTCACCGAAGTGCTCGCGGCCCCACAGGCCGAGTGAGCGCAGGGTGGGCCACAGGGCGATACCGCGCTCGGTGAGCACGTACTCGTCGCGCGGCGGCGACTGCTGATACCGGCGCTTGTACAGGATTCCCTGCTCGGTGAGGGTCTGCAGACGGGCGGCCAGGACGGCGCGCGGGATGCAGAGGTGGACGAGGAAGTCGTTGTAGCGCCGGATGCCGAAGAACGCGTCGCGGATGACGAGCAGGGTCCACCGCTCGCCGACGACCTCCAGCGCCCGGGCGATCGAGCACTCCTGCGTCACGTAGTCCTTGCCCAGTCCCATGAGGCCACTGTACCTATTTTCCCGCCATAGGTTCGATCACCGAACCGACCCTGCTACGGTGGCGGTGTCCTCGTAGGTTCAATGAACGAACCGTAAGTTCGCGGGCCGGCCCAGGACCCGACCCGCCGGCCCCCGGAGACCCGTCCGGAAGGGAAACCGTCATGCCCAGCTCCGACCTCCCCGGCAGTGTCGAGGCGGCCTCCGCACCACCAGGGCCCGCGGTAGCCGGCCGGAAGACGGCTGCCGCCCCCACCGCCGTCCGCCCGCGCGCCACGCTCACCCTGACCAGCGCGGCCACGGCCATCGCCCTGATGACGTACACCGCGCCGATGGTCACGCTCCCCGACACGGCCGCCGATCTGCACACCCCGCTGTCCGCGCAGGCCTGGCTGCTCAACGGCACCCCGCTCGGCCTCGCCGCCCTCCTGCTGGTCGCCGGAAGCCTCGCCGACGACTACGGCCGCCGCCGGATCTTCACCGCGGGCACCCTGGCCCTCGGCCTGACCACGGCTCTCGGCGCGCTGACCACTTCCACCTGGCTGTTCACGCTGGCCCGCATCGCCCAGGGCGCGGCCAGCGCGGCCCTGCTGGCGAGCAGCCTCGGCCTGATCGTGCACGCCTACCCCACCCCGCGTGGCCGGCTGCACGCGACCGGCGTGTGGGGCGCGTTCGTCTCCGGCGGCATCGCCGTCGGCCCGCTGCTCGCCGGGGCGCTGCCGCACTGGCGGGTGGCGTACGGCGTCCTCGGCACGGCCGCCGTACTGACAGCGGCCCTGGCGGCGCGCACCCTGACCGAGTCCCGCGCCCCGCGCGGCGGACGCCCCGACCTGCTCGGCGCCCTCACCTTCGGTCCGGCCCTGGTCTGCCTGGTCGCCGCGCTGACCCTGGGCCGGGACGGCTGGCTGCGCGCCCCGGTGGGCCTGCTGCTGCTGGCCACGCTGACCCTGCTCGCTCTCTTCGCCGTGGCCGAACGCCGGACGGCCACCCCGATGATCGATCTGACGCTGCTGCGCCGGCCCCGCTTCCTCGCGTCCTCGGCGGGCGGCCTGTTCACCGGACTGGCGGTGATCGGCCTGTTCAGCTATCTCCCGGCACTGCTCCAGCAGACGCTCGGGATGTCGGCGATGGCGACGGCGTGGCTGTTCCTGCTCTGGTCCGGCCTGTCCTTCGTCGTGGCGTTGCAGGCGCGGCGCCTGGCGGGCCGCGTCCCGCCCCGGCTCCAGCTGGCGGCGGGCTTCGTCCTGCACGCGGTGGCCGCGCTGACGATGCTCGGCGCGCTGTCGGCCCACTCCTGGCCGCGCCTGCTGCCGGGTCTGGTGATCGGCGGGATCGGCAGCGGCCTGCTGAACGCCGCGCTGCCGCTGGTCTCGGTCGAGTCCGTGCCGCCCGAGCGCGCGGCGATGGGCTCCGGCGCCCAGCAGACCTTCCGCTACATCGGCTCCTGCGCGGGCGTCGCCCTCACCATCGCCCTGGCGACCTCAACGAAGAGCCTGCCCGACGGCGCGGACGTCGCCCTGCTGGTGTCGGCGGCCCTGGCGGCCGTGGGCGCGGTCGGGGTGGGGGTGCTGCGGGAGCGGACCTGAGGCGCGGGGCGGCCCGTCCGGTCCTGCGCCGCCTGGCCTGCGGATCCCTGACGTTTGTCATTCATCGGCAGTACGGTGTCCCCCATGCGCTCCGACACGCCTGCCGAGAACGTCGACCACACCGCCGAAGCGGCACGCCTGGAGCGGACCGCCGGCCTGTATCCCGAGGACGCGGAAGCCCTGCTGCTGCGGGCCGCGGCCCACCTGGAACTCGCCGGCGACCGCCCCGCCGCGACGACCCTCTACGACCGCCTGCTCGCCACGGGGGAAACCCTGGAGCACCCCCACCTGGTCCGCGCCCGCAAGGCCGCGAACCTCTGGGAGTACGACCACGAGGCCGAGGCCCGCGCGATCATCGAGGGCATCCGTGTGGCCGCGCCCCGCGATCCGCTGCCCTGGGTGATCGTCGCGGAGGCCCTGGAGTCCCACGACGAACTGGAGGCGGCCCAGGACACGTTCACGCAGGCCGCGTACCTGCTGCTCCCCTCGGAGGGCGAGCCGCCCTACGCCGCGCGCCCCCTCCTCTTCGGCCGCCACCGGGTCCGCCGCATGCTGGGCCTGCCCCACGACGACTGGGACACCCTGGCGGACACCCTGAACACGGCGCCGGTCCCCCTGGACGAACTCCACGACCCGAAACGGGTCTGGTCCCTCGGCTCCTCCAACCCGGCGGAACTCCAGGCGGAGATCTCCCGCCTCCAGGCCGAACTGGGCACCTACCGAGAGGCGCTCTCCCGCCCGTTCCCGGTGGCCGTCCTCCACTGGCCGGCTTCCGAACTGGCCGAACTCGTCTCCGACTACCCGACCCTCGCCGAGGAGTACCCCTCCTACGAGGCCCACGTGTCGACGATAGAGACGTCCCTGCGCGAACTGTCCGCCTCCGGCACCCCCAACCTGGGCATCGTCACCGGCACGGTCCCCTCCTACGAGGCCTTCGCCGCCTCGGAGGGCACGACCCCGTCCGACCCGACCCTGCTCCCCCAGTACGCCACGACCCTGGCGGCCCGAGGTCGTGCGGTGGCTTGGCCGCCTGAGCGGGGGGAGGCTTGCTGGTGCGGGTCGGGGGAGGCTTATGGGGAGTGTCACGGCACTCGGCCGGCGTGAATCATCGCCACCACCGGTCGGTGTGGAACCAGAAGTTCCTCGTTCGGCAACCGTGAGCATCTGACAGGTGTCATGATCGACGGAGAGCCGCAACGTGCGGCGGGCCGGGCGGGAACTTGTCGTCGGACGCGACAGCCGGCTCGGTCAGGACCGACGGCGGGATCGGTCGTGAAGACATGCGTGCGTGAGGTTCGACGACAGTGAGCAGCGTGGTGCCGTCCTCTCCGGGTGTGTCGGCCCGCATGAGCAGACAGGCGAGCAAGGACACCAATGTCGAGCTGGCGGTGCGGCGGCTGCTGCATGCCGGCGGGCTGCGCTACCGCGTGGAGTATCCCGTGCCGGGAATGCCTCGGCGACGTATCGACGTGGCGTTCCCGCGTGCGAAGGTCGCGGTCCTCATCGATGGCTGCTTCTGGCACGGCTGCCCTCAGCACGCCACACAGCCGAAGGCCAATGCGGACTGGTGGCGCAGCAAGCTCGACCGGAACATCGCCCGCGACCGCGAGACGACGGAACACCTGGTCGCGCAGGGGTGGACGGTGCTGCGGTTCTGGGAGCACGAAGACCCGGAGGACGTTGCCGTGCGCGTGGCTGCGGTGGTGGAACGGGAGAGGGCCCGACCGGGTCGGGGGAGGAACAAATGAGTGGTTTGAGCTTCGTCGATGTGTGCTCGGGAGCGGGTGGGCTCGCGCTGGGCCTGGAGCAGGCCGGCTTCGAGCCGCGCCTTCTGCTGGACGAGGACGACGACGCCTGCCGCACTCTGCGGGCCAACCGTCCGCACTGGAACGTGCTCCAGACGGATCTTCTCGACTTCGATCCGAGCGAGCATCCCGAGAGCTATGACGTGGACCTGTTGTCCGCGGGGCTCCCTCGGGTCAAGTCGAGTGCGACTGTCGGACGCGTGGAATCTGATGTCGAGCAACGGCTGCTGGAGGCCACCGTCTATCTGGTCCATGCGATCCGGCCGCGGGCGGTTCTCATCGAGAATGTGCCCGGCCTCGCGCATGCGGACGAGTACCAGCAGTTCCGGGACTTCGCTCGGGACGAACTCACCCACCTCGGTTACGAGTTCAGCTGGCTCGTTGTCAACGCCGCCGATTTCGGCGTGCCGCAGAACCGCAAGCAGGGTGTACTTCTGGCCGTGGAGGGTCGGCGGGCTGCCGGGGTTTTACGGCCGCCGGCACCGACCGTGCGACAGCCGCGGACGGTCGGTGAGGCTCTGGCCGCCAGCATGGCGTCGCGAGGCTGGGCGGACGCCGCCCGCTGGGCCGCCCAGGCAGATCAGCCGGCTCCGACCCTGGTCGGCGGATCGAAGAACCGGGGTGGCGCCGACTTGGGCCCGACCGGGGCCAAGCGGAAGTGGGCCACCATGGGCGTGGACGCCCACACCGTGGGCAACGAGATCCCCGGCCCGGACTTCGTGTGGGATCCCGACCTCGGCAGGGACGGCATGGTGAAAATCACAGTTGAGCAGGCGGCGTTGCTGCAGAGCTTCCCCGAGTCGTGGGAGGTGACCGGGTTGAAGACGGCTCGGTACCGCCAGGTCGGGCACGCCATGCCGCCCCCGGTCGGAGAGGCGTTGGGGCGGGCGGTGGCCGAAGCCCTGGACGGGGCTCGGGCAGTGACCGCTGCCGGCTACACTTCCGCCACATGACCAGCACGCCGCGCCATCGCCCCGCCCTCGACAAGCCTTATGTCCTGGATCTTTTCGCGGGGCCCGGCGGGCTGGACGTGGCCGCGCACGAGCTCGGCGTGCCCACGCTCGGCATCGAATGGGACAAGAGCGCCTGCCTCACGCGTTACGCGGCCGGCCTGGACACCCTTCACGCCGACGTGAGCGCGATCCGCAGGGACGCCTTCGAGTCGCTGCCCCCTGAGATCAACGTTCTCGCCGGCGGCCCGCCGTGCCAGACGTACTCGGTCGCCGGCAGCGGCGCAGGACGCAAGGCCCTGGACGAGGTCAAGGGGTACATCGAACGCCTGATGGCGGGCGACTCCGACGAGACGATCGACAAGGAGTTGCAGAACCTCTCCGACCCGCGTACGGCCCTGGTCCTCGAACCACTGCGGTACGCGATCCAAGCGACCCGGAGCCCCAACCGCGGCAACCGGCCGTACGACGTCGTCGTCCTGGAGCAGGTTCCCGCGGTGAGGGCGCTGTGGGAGCACTATGCCCTGGTGCTGGAGACCGTCGGTCTGCCCGACGGGACCAGGTACAAGGCCGAGGTGGCCGTCCTCGACACCGAAACCTACGGGGTGCCGCAGACACGTTCCCGAGCCGTGCTGATCGCCCGCCGCGAGGGGCTCGGAGTGCCTTTCCTTCCCCCGCCGACCCACCGCGCCTACGAGGCGAAGGAGTGGAACCGTGCCACCGCTGAGGCCGCGGCGGCTCTCGGCGCCCGTCAGCCGGCCCTCGACGAGGGGATCGCCCTGGAGTCGGACACACAGGGAAAGGAGGCCGAGGGACTGCTCCCGTGGGTGTCGATGCGCATGGCGCTGCCGGGACGTAGGAAGCCGTTCCTGGTTCGCTCGAACTACGGCAGTTCGGGACATCCCGGGCGTCGCGGTGTCCGCACCGACCGGCAGCCGGCCACCACCGTCACCGGCCGCATCTCGCGCTTCGTGGTCTTCGAGCACCTGGACGAGAACGTCGTGTACGAGGGTCCGCGATTCAGCATGGACGAGGCGGGGACGCTGCAGAGCTTCCCCCCGCGGTACCCGTGGTCGGGCACCGCGCAGGCGCAACAGGTGGGCAACGCCGTGCCGCCCCTCTTCGGTGCGCACCTGCTGAGCGCCGCGCTGGGTCTGCCCGCTCCGGATCCGGAGGACTTCCGGAGGCCGTGGGTGCCTGCGACGGAGGAGGAGCGGGCCAAGCTGCGCAGCCAGGGGTGCGGGGCAGCGGACGACTGCACCGCCCGCTGCCCTCATCCTCAGGACCAGGCACCGCCGCGCTCGACCGCACGTCGGAGCAAGGAGAAGGCGTCCACGAGGTGAGCCGCGGACGCCGGCGGATCAGGTGTCGCTCCTCCTGCCCCTGACCGGCGCGGTCTCGAACAGTTCCAGGAAGTAGGCGGTGAGCTCCTCCACGGCCTTCTCGGGGACGGGGTCCTCGTCCGGTCCGTCCGGCAGGAGGTGGCGGGAGACCGGCGGTGCCGTCTGGGCCTCCGCGATCCAGTCCCTCAGCGGGGTCGGGTCCCTGGGCTCGTCCGGTGCGAGGACGTCGTAGACCAGGGTCGCTCCCGCAGCGGTGATGGCGACGCTCAAGCCGTTGATCTCCCGGCCCGTGGTCACCCTGCCGCTCTTCACGAGCCGTACCAGCGCCTGAGCGGTGGGACGGTGATCGATCAGATCCCTCCGCAGGACGGTGTGGATGAGGTCCTGGTTGCCGCAGGCCACCTCGACGGGCTCGTAGTCCCGCCCGTTCCGGAACAGCTCGGCCGCCCACCACAGACGGGAGAAGCACTGCCGGTCGGCCGGCCCTTGGAAACGCTCGGGGGCGATGCGTCGTTCGGTGTTGTGGCCGGTCGAGGGCGGGAGGTGTCGCCATGCGACGTAGTCGGGGGCCACCGCCAACGCGATGTGCGTCCACAGCCGTCGGTCCGCCGCCTCCCGTCGCGTGAGCCGCAGCGTGGCGTGCAGTCTCGGCGCGAGCCAGGCGTCGGCGCGCGTCCGGTCATCGCGGAACTCGAACATGGCGTCCTCGACAAGGCTGCGGATCGGCTCGACGTCCCACCTGGCGTCGTCGTCCGGGAGCGGTTCGACGACCTTGGCGAGGTCGACACCTCCGTGTACCAGCTCGGCCTTGAGGAGTTGCTCGGTGATGAAGGTGTCGGCAGCGGACGCGGGAAGCAGCGCCAGGCGATCGGGTACGTGGTCAGGCTTGGTGATCACTTCTCGCTCTCCCGGTTGGCTTGTTCGAGGCTGCGGATGGCGTAGCCCAGCGCCTTGGACGCCTCCGCGCGGCGGATTGCCGCGTAGTGGATACGGGTCTGCAGCTCGGCCCAGCCTGCGTCGCCGGTGCGTCGGCGGTGCACCTGACGCAGTGCCTCTTCCACGTGCACGCCGGGGACGACGTCGGGAAGCATCTCCCGCAGCACCTCGCCCTGCCAGTCCGTGGGGAAGACAGGACCTCCGCCGGGCTCCACCTCCAGTTCGCCGATGGCGCCATGGAACACGGCGGTCCAGACGTCCGCGGCCATCTGAGCGACGAGCAGGTCGCGCACCTTGCTCTCCACGCCGGAGGCGCTGCTGTCCAGCAGTCCGACGATCCCGTCGATGTCGGTGTTCACGAACACGGTGGGCACCCGGGCCGACGTGTCGACGATCCAGGGGGCGTCGGCGTAGGCCCGTAGCCATTCCCGGGAGCTCTTGCCGAACGACGCCGTCTCCACCTTCAGTTGGAGACCGGTCACCGGTTCGTCGGAGACGGTGTCGACGGTCCAGCTCCGGTCGGTCTCGGCGATGGAGCGTCCCTCGACCCCATCGACGGTGGCCACGGCGTACGCGGCGAGGGAAGCCCGCCCCAGGTGGTCGTCGCGGACGATCTCCACGGAGCCGGACCAGTCACGACCGTCCTCGGTGTCACGGGTGAGGAACATGGAGGTGCGGATGTTCGTCTCGCCGTCCGTGAGCACGGCGAGGACGCTCAGGTCGGACCAAGGCGCGTCCTCCGTATCGGCCCCGGGAGGCAGGGTCGCCGAGAGGCCGAGGACGGCGCTCACCCAGTCGTCGTACCCGGCGACGCCGAGTGCGACAGCTTGCTGCTGCGTCGAGTAGGCGCTGGTGTCCAGGGGATTCCTGGTGCCGTCGGCGAGTTTGAGGGACACCGACGTCACCCGCAGGGCGATCGGACGGCTGAGCCGCTTGTACGGGTAGATCTTCACGCGTCACTCCCCCTTGCCGGCACGCAGTTCGACCACGAGGCGGGTCAGCGCCGTCCTGACCGGATGGCTGCCGACATCGGTGGCCCCCCGGAAGGCGGCACGTCGCGCTCCGGGGGTGAACCGCAGGACGCCGTCCTCCACCTCGCAGCCCTCGACGCCTACGAGTTCCGCCCAGTCGAGCTTCGGACGCCCGCCGGAGCGCACGTCCAGCAGGGCAACGGGCACCATGGGGACGATCTCGTCGCCACGGGGGATGCTCACCTCGGCGTCGATCAGCCACTCTCCCGTTTCACCGATCGTGGCGTCGAGGCTCTTCAGTACAGGGATCACGGGACCCGTGGGTGCCTTTGCCTTGGGTCGGCTCTTGACCGTCAGCGCCTTTCGCAGCGCCTCGCCACCTTCGCGTGCGGTGCGCTTCGGGCGGGCGACGAGCTCCCTGACCGCGTTGTTGACCTCCCGGGTCAGTCCCTCGATCCGCCGGTAGGCGGAGGGAGACCAGCGCAGGGTCAGCTCCTCCGTCTGGCCCCAGCGGTCGTGCTCGGGCGGTTCCGCCGCGCGCAGGAATTCCTCTGCCTCCTCGGCGAAGGGGGCCGTGTCACCGGCTGCCTCACCGGCCAGAAGGACCGCCTGGAACGGGTTGGTGCCGATCGGCAGTCGCGGGACGGTGGCCTTCTTCACGGTCATCCGGTTGCCGCGCAACGAGTGCACCTGGTTGATCGGCCTGTCTTGGTCGCCGTCCGCCTCGGTCACCAGCAGCACGGCCTGATGGATGCCGGATGTGCCACCCGGAGCGCCGCCGGACAGCGGCAGTTTC
The DNA here is from genome assembly GCF_055609245.1 of Streptomyces sp. NPDC036813. NCBI lineage: Bacteria > Bacillati > Actinomycetota > Actinomycetes > Kitasatosporales > Streptomycetaceae > Streptomyces > Streptomyces sp. NPDC036813. The sequence continues at coordinate 183,070 of NZ_JBVJPV010000008.1, forward strand.
AGCGGGACGTTCCGCATGGCGACCTGTCCGCCCTCGGTGAGTCGGTCGACCGTGGTTCCCTCGTAGAAGGCCCGCAGCGCACGGGTCCGGGAGGGCTGTTCGACGGAGGGGTCCACCTTCGTCTCCTCCACGACCACCTCTCCGTCGTTGCGCAGAGCGCGGACGGACACCTCCAACAGGGGCAGTCGACCGCCGCCGCCGGTCATCGCGGCCCAGAAGTCGCGCCCCAGCGCCTGGACGAGCCGCTTGTGCATCCTCTTGATGTCGCGGGTGTCCTCGTCACCCTCCTCCTCGACGCTCTCGTCGTCGAGGTCCGGGCCGTCCGCCTCCAGGCTGGCCACGTCGTGCGCGCCCACGATGAGGAAGGAGGTGCCGGGTTCGTCGCTGTCGCGGGTCAGGTGCAGCCGCGCCACCGTCTCCTCGTCCGCCCACCACGAACGGACGACCTCAGCGTTTTTGGAGTCGGGATCGGGACGCCCGAACCACGCGGGACCGGCGAACGACTCCTCGCCCACCCGCCGCCAGGGCAGTTCGAGTCGGCCGATCACCCGTCGGTCCCTGCGTCCTTCGTGGGGCACGGACAGGGTGGAGTTGATGAGCACCAGGCCGAGAGCACTGGTGGCCCAAAGCGTCGCCTTCCCGAGTCCGTACGAACCGCCTGCGGCGGGGCCCGACTTCAGACTCTCCAGCTGTCGCCTGACCACGGCGGCGAACTTGCCGTCCTCGTAGTCGTCACCGGTGAGGCCGGACGCGTTGTAGTCGTCGACGCGCAGCAGGACCAGGCGGCCCTTCTCATACATGTCGCGCACACCGGCGTCCACGACCCGTCCGACCTTCTGGCTGCCGGCACGTTCGGACACGGCCTGGTAGTGCGGGAAGAGATCGTTCCAGCGGATCGCGTCCCGGAAGGCGTCGAGATGTTCGCCGGTCAACTCGTGCAGGGTGTAGCGGACCTGTACGGGACGGCCGTTGTCCACCAGTCGTTCGTCGAGGCTGTTCTGGCACGTCTCGCGCGCGAGCACCTGGACGTCCGCGTCGAACGCGAAGGCGGCGGCGTTGCCGAGCTCGCGGCCCCCGTCGGGGTACCCGGGTCGGTGGTACCACGTGACGGGGAGGCCAGCCTGGGTGTCGGTGGTGCGCGTGTGCACGGTGCCGAGGTCCGTACCGAGCGCCTTCGCGATGTCCGCCATCACCGTCGGCCGGGGTGTCGACCTTCCGGTGATCCAGGCGGAGACGGCAGCCCGAGTCAGCCCCAACTCGTCGGCCAGTTCGGCCTGCGTCTTCCCCGCAAGCTTGAGCTGTCGGGCCAACCAGGGCCCGAACTCCTCACCTGTCTCCACACGCCACCTGCACTTCCACTCGGGTCCTACCGGCGACGCTAATTTGACGTTATCGATCTTGTCAACCAGTAGTTAACAGGTTCCCTTCGGCGGGATCATTGACGCAGGTGTCCACTTCGCCCGGATCACCCCTTTATTCGCCGGTCTCAACCCCGCGCGGAAGCGGAACCGTCAACTCCCTTACGTCAGCGGCGACTTGACGCTTGCGCCATTGCGGCGACCCCACTACTGTGCCTATCGATGGGAAATCCATCCCGCTCGGGCAATCTGCATCCGGAATGTCGGGCGGCCGGGGGAGGACTGCGCCTTGAATCCTCTCGGCGCAGGAGGGGACAACTGTATCCACACACGCCCGCCAGCTGCACAAGAGGCATTTTTCGAAAGCGCTGGCAACCCGAGGTCTCGATCAGTAGCGTGACCGCGGAGAACGAAGATCCAGACTTGAACAATCCCGTCTTCACGGGGGGCGTGCCCCATTGCACCCCTGTACGGCGACACCGAACAACGCGCCTGGGGGGCTCGAAGTTGGACGACAACGACGGTGGTTTCTTGCTGCTCTCGTACCGTGAGCGCAGCGCTTTGGAGTTGGACATTTTGCGGGCAACGAGCAGGGCCGAGGTGGCCGTCGTTCTTCACCGGCACGATGTGCCCGGGGACGACTTCGTCAAGGAGTTCCCGGGTTTGGCCAAGGTGGTCCAGCTGCTGCCGGACTAGGGGCCTTCGGAGTCGACGGCACCCGTCTGTCGAGCCTCGAAAGTCCCCCGTAGACGCGTCTTCGACTCGTGTGCGAGGACGCTCTCCATCGACCCCGGAACACGCCCGACTGTCACGGGCCGGCTTCGCATAAGCTCCTGCCGGCCCGTCCGTCGCCCACCTTTCCCCCCTCCATACCTCGGGAGCGCAGAGCAATGTCTTCCTCTTCCTCCGCAGTCGTCGAAACCGTTCTCGAACAGTCCGCCCGCGTCCTTCAGACCTATGCCGTGGACCCCGGCCTCGTGGCCGAACACGCCAATGGCGAACGCCGCATCACACAGGGCGGATACGGCGACCGACAGCTTTTCGAACTCGTCCAGAACGCAGCCGACGAAATCGCGGACCACCCCGGGGGGCGAGTCCACGTCGTCCTCACGGAAACGCATTTGTATTGCGCCAACGAGGGGAACCCGGTGACCCCGGAAGGCGCTGAGACGATTCTTCGAATGAGCATGTCGAAGAAGCGCGGCGGCCAGATCGGGCGTTTCGGGGTCGGTGTGAAATCGGTCCTCGTGGTCACCGACACGCCCGAATTCTTCAGCAGCACGGGGAGCTTCGGTTTCAATCGCGCCTGGTCCCACGAACAGATCAAGGCCGTGCCCGGTGTCACGGCCCGCTACGGCCCCGAATTCGACGCCCCCGTCCTGCGCATGGCCCGTCCGCTCGACAGGCAGGTGGAACGAGCCGCCGACCCGGTCCTGAACGAGCTGCTGAGCTGGGCTGTCACCGTGGTCCGACTGCCGCTGCTGCCAGGGTCCGACGAGCGGCTGGGCCGGGACATGCACGGCACGCGGAGCAAGGACCACGGCGAGCCGCGCGAGGAGTTCCCGGTCGGCTTCCAGTTGTTCTCGCCGCATGTGGGGAAGGTCGTGCTGGAGGACCGCCGGCCTCAGCCCGCGGTCCGACGGGTCCTGACCGCCCACCGGTCCGGCGACCTGCACACCGTGGTCGAGGAGCGCAACGACAAGGCCGCATCCACCGAGAAATGGCGCGTCTTCACGGTCATGCACGAGCCCGGTCCCGCGGCCCGTGCCGACGCCGGTGAGTTGCACGACCGCATCAGCCTCGATCTGTCGTGGGGCGTCCCCGCGCTGGAGAAGGACCCGGACAGCGGCCTGTACGTGAGCACGCGCTCGCGCGGTCGCGGCAGGTTCTGGTCCTTCTTCCCGACCAAGTACGAGATGTCGTTGAGCGGTGTCCTCAACGGCGCCTGGAAGACGAACGAGGACAGGCAGAACCTGCTCGACTCCTCGCCTTTCAACCAGGAGATGATCCGCACGTCGGCACAATTGGTCGTCGACTCCCTCCCTGCCCTGGTCCCCGCCGAGGACCCGGCCGCCTACCTGCCGTTGCTTCCGGGACGTGTGAAGGAGGCCATCAGCTGGGCCGACGAGTTCCTCACGCGTGAGATCTGGATGCGCGCCGGGCGCTGCCCGTCGCTGCCCGACCAGGACGGCGTTCTGCGGGTGCCCACCACGCTCCGTGTCCACCCCCGGCTCGACAAGGACCCGCGAAGGCTCACCCGTTGGCTCCGGATGTGGCACGAGTGCCCCGGACGCCCCTCCGACTGGCTCCACCCGAGCGTCGAGGCGGACGTTGTGCGCTCCGGAAAGGTCGAGCACATCCTCAGCGCGGCCGGACACGGTCGGGCCCAAGCCCGTGAGTGGCTGGAGGCCCTGGTCGAGAGCGGCACCCCGCAGGCGTCCGCGGTGGCCGTCCGGATCCTCGCCGACATGATCGAGCAGGGGTCCGTCTTCGCCGAGGAGGCCCGCAAGGCCCGCATCGTGCTCACCGAGGAACACGGCCTGGTCCCGCCGGTCCCCGGCAGGGTGTTCCGCCGGGTCGATCAGGACGGGCTGCGCGAGTCCACTGTGTACGTGGTGGCCGAGCTGGCGCAGGACCCCACCTTGGCGCACGCCCTGAACGTGCTGGGCATCCGGGAAGCCGACGCAGAGGGCCGATTCACCAGCGTGCTCGACCAGGGCTTCGACCATTATTCCGACGCCGACTGGCTGCGCTTCTGGGAGCTCTTCCGCCGTGCCGGAGTCCGACGGCTGACCCACAAGGTCGTGGAGCAGGTCACCGAGCCTCGCTCCGCGCTGCGGGTGCGAACCGCCGACCAAGGCTTCCGGCCGATCGAGGACTGCATGCTGCCCGGCCCCGTGGTCGACGCCGAGCGCGACCCGGCAGTGGCCGTCGACATGGACTTCCACTCCGACGACACCCCGTTCTTCGCCCAGGTCGGCCTGTCGGATCGACCGACCGTCGGGGTGAAGCCGCAGGAGGGCGAGGAGTGGTTCGAGGAGTACAGAACGGCCGTCCACGCCGCCTACGTGCGCACACTGAGCAACAGCGCTCCCCGGCCCGGCCTGAACCGGATCAAGGTCGAGGGGGCGCCGATCGCCGGATCGCTCCACCTCTTCCGCGCCCTGTCGCCGGAGTCCCGTGCCCGCTTCCTGAAGGTACTGCCCGACGACGCCGTGGTGACCAACTGGACCCGGCAGATCGGCGCCCAGACCGGCACACGCCAGGCTGTGACTTCGCCGATCCGGTGGATCCTGCTCAAGTACGGCACGGTGTCCACGTCGAAGGGTATCAAGCCCCTCACCGAGGCCGTGGGACCCGAGCTGGCTGCCTACCGCGACGTTCTGGCCGTCGCCGACATTTCCCTGGAGAAGGCCCGCAGACTGCGTCTGCCCACCACCGTCGACGAAGTGCCCGGTGACCGGTGGGAGGCGCTCCTCAAGGAGGTGTCCCGCAGCGAGGACGACGTGTTCGTCGGAACGACGTACGTGATGCTGACCCGGTTCGGCGCGGACTTCCCCGAAAACTCCTTGACTCGGTGCCGTGTCGGTGACGTGTGGGACACGCGCCCCGACGACGAGATCACGCTCGCCGTCGGCGATGTGGAGTACCGGGCCCTGCGTGCCGAGCAGGTGCCGGCCCTACTCGTCCCCACCGCCGGGGACGCGGAGCTGATGGCCGAGAAGTGGGGCATGCTCCGCTACGCCGACGTCATCAGCCGGGAGACCCGTGAGGTGCCGGACGGGGATCCCGTGCCGCTGGTGGAGTTGTTCCCCGCTCTGCGGCAACGCCTCAACACCGCCAACCGCAACACCATGGTGCAGCGGTGCACCGAACTGGAGGAGATCGTCCGCACGCCCAAGAAGGGCGCCCAGCCCTCTCCGCTGGACGCCGTGCGACAGGACGGCATCGTCAAGGTCCGGATGCCATTGGAACCGGAACCGATGCTGCGGCTGATCGACCGCGAGCTGGGCCTCGGTCTCGGTGCCGCCGGCTGCCGTTCGGTGCTGGAGCACCAGGAGCGCATGGCGCGGGACGGCGAACTGAAGGCCGCACAGCAGGCGGTGCGGGACGCCGGGGACGTGGTCGCCAAGATCGAGCTGCTGATCGGCGCGGACGCGCTCAGGGCCGGACTGCCCGAAGGGCTCATGGAGGCCGAGCTGCAGGCCCACGGAGGCGCCGAGCCCTCTCCACGCCGCATCGCCCAGATGGCGTTCAACGCGCACGGCGACGGTGTGCTCCAGCAGCACGCCAGGGACATCCAGGCGCGCTTCCCGAACGCTCCGGTGTCGTACGGGGGTTCCTCGGCGGCCATCGCGTTCGTCTCGGACCTGAGACTGCCGATCACGTTCGCAGGGTCCCGCACCCCGGCACCGCCGCCGTTCGAGACGGTCGAGGGCCCGCGGGACTTCCCCGGGCTGCACGGCTACCAGGAGGACCTGGTCCGCAACATCTCCACCATGCTCGACCGGCTGGCCCCACAGCGCGGCATGCTGTCGTTGCCCACCGGCGCCGGCAAGACGCGCGTCACCGCCGAGGCCGTGATCCGCTGGGTCAAGCGGGTCGGTGACCTCAAGGGACCGCTGCTTTGGATCGCGCAGACCGAGGAGCTGTGCGAGCAGGCCGTACAGAGCTGGAAGTTCGTGTGGAGCAAGGTCGGTGCGGAACGCCCGCTCACCGTCAGCCGCCTGTGGAGCAGCAACGAGGTCGGCGACGTCGTCGACCATCCCCATCTGGTGGTCGCCACCGACGCCAAACTGCAGAAGTGCCTGGGCACCGACCAGTACGCGTGGCTGCGCGATGCCTCTCTGGTGATCGTGGACGAGGCGCACACCGGAATCTCGCCGCGGTACACCGAGGTTCTGGGCCTGCTGGGGCTCACGCAGTACGAGACCCGGCGCCACCTGCTCGGTCTGACGGCCACGCCGTTCCGCAACACCAACGAGGAGGAGACCCGGCGACTGATCGGCCGCTTCGGCAACCGGCGGCTCGACGAGGGTGTCTTCCCGTCGGGAGACCCCTACAGCGATCTGCAGAAATGGGGCATGCTCGCACAGGTCGAGCACCGCACGCTGGAAGGCGGTCGGATCGAGCTGAGCCAGGACGAGCAGTCGTACTCCGAGCGCATGGCCATGCTGTCCCGTGCCGCCGAGCAGCGGCTGGCCGACGACCACGCGCGCAGCCGGCGCATCGTCGACTCGGTGGCCGTGCTGCCAGACGACTGGCCCACACTGCTGTTCGCAACCTCAGTGGATCACGCCAAGTACCTGGCGGCCATGCTCAACGACCGGGGTGTCCCGTCCGCCGCCGTCGACTCGACCACCAGCGCCCAGGACCGCCGTACGCGTATCGAGAATTTCCGTTCCGGCCGCATCCGCGTCCTCACCAATTACGGTGTTCTGACCCAGGGGTTCGACGCACCGTCGACACGCGTGGTCGTCGTGGCGCGGCCGGTTTTCAGCCGGAACGTCTACCAGCAGATGATCGGACGTGGTCTGCGCGGCCCGAAGAACGGCGGCAAGGACACCTGCCTGATCCTCAACGTCAGCGACAACATCGCCAACTTCGACACACAGCTCGCCTTCAACCAGTTCGAGCACCTCTGGAGCCGCAAGTGACCGACGTCTACCTCGACAGCCCTCCGCTCACCGACGAGCAGCGGGCTGTGGTCGAGCAGCCCTGGGACGCGCGTGTCCTGGTCACTGCGGGCGCCGGGGCGGGAAAGACGCACACACTGGTGCGCCGGCTGGACGCGCTGTGCGGTCACGAGGACCCTGACGAGGCGCTCGAGGCTGCGGAGATCCTGGTGCTCACTTTCTCCCGGGCGGCCGCCAGGGAGTTGCGCGAACGCATCGCGCGGCACGGGGAGCACGCCCGCCGGGTGCGTGCCCAGACCTTCGACGCGTGGGCCTACGGGGTGCTCCGTCAGGCGTATCCGGACGGGGAGTGGGCCGGCGCCACCTTCGAGGAGCGGATCCGGGCCGCCGCCGAGGCGGTCGAGAAGGGGGCGCTGGAGGCCGGCGACTCGGTGCCGCCCGCGCATGTGGTGATCGACGAGGTGCAGGACCTCCTGGGTGACCGCCGCGAACTGGTGGAGGCACTCCTCGACCGCTACCAGGACAGCTGCGGCTTCACGGTGGTGGGCGACGCCGCCCAGTCCGTCTACGGATTCCAGATCGAGGATCCGACGGAACGGAACGCCGAGATCGGCCGGTTCTTCGACTGGCTGCGGGCCTCGTTCCGCGACGACCTGGTCGAGCTGCGTCTCACCGAGAACTTCCGGGCCGTCACCCCGGAGGCCCGGATCGCCCTCGCCCACGGACCGAGGCTGCAGAAGGTCCGGGACGAGGAGGAGGCCGCCGGCTTGTACGAGGAGCTGCGTGACCTGCTCCTCGACCCGGTGAACGCCCACGGCGATCTGACCGACGAGTACACGCTGCAGGGTCTCCGGGATCTCGACGACTCCTGCGCCGTCCTCACCCGCGACAACCGGCAGGCCCTCGTGGTGTCGCGGCTGCTCCACACGGCCGGTGTCGAGCACCGGCTGCGCCGCCCCCTGGAGGAGCGGCCGGTGCCCGCCTGGGTGGCGGAGCTGCTGCGCCGTACCGAGGCGACCGGTCTGACCGAGGAACGGTTCCGGTCCCTGCTCGCGGAGATACCCCTCCCCCACGAACCGAACGCAGCGGCTCTGTGGACGGTGCTGCGGCGCGCCACTCGCTCGCCGGGGCGTACCGCGCTCGACCTCGACCGGCTGCGACGTCTCGTCGCCGACGGCCGGTTCCCCGACGAGGCTGCCGACCCGGAGACCGAGCGGATCGTCGTCTCCACCGTGCACCGGGCCAAGGGCCTGGAGTTCGACCGGGTGATTCTGCTGACCCCGCCGACGGTCGCCGAACTGCGCAAGCAGCACCAGGACGAACTGGACCTGCCCGCCGAGGCGCGGGCGCTGTACGTGGCGATGACGCGGGCACGTCACGATCTGTACCACATGGTCCCCCCCGAACTGCCGTTGTTCCGCAGGGTCGGTGGTCGCCGTGGCGGCCGTCAGTACATCGGTGGATGGCGGTCATACGACAGGTACGGCATCGTCGCCGAGGCGGGTGACGTGTGCCGGGACGATCCGCCCGGTCACCGCGACGACGCGACGACCACGCAGGCATACCTGCGGGGTCGGGTGGCCCCCGGGCACGAGGTGGTGCTGCGCAGACTCCACGACCTGCCGATGGGCGAGTACCAAAGCCCGCCGTACGCCCTGATCCACGACGGACGGGAGATCGGCGAGGCGTCGGAGCGGTTCCGGCAAGGGCTGTACCAGGTGCAGAAGGTGAAAAGCGGGTGGGACCCATGGTGGCCCGACGAGATTCACGGCCTGCGGATCGACACCCTGGAGACGGTGGCAGGCAGCGCGGCCGCGGGCGCGAACGCCGGGCTGGGCGACCGCGGGGTGTGGGTGGTGCCGCGGATCACCGGCATCGGGATGTTCCGGCGGGCCGAAGACGACGAGGAGCAGAGAGCATGACGGACGAGGCGGGTCGCCACTCCGAGCACTATCGAGTACGGGACGAGGAACTGCTCGTGGGGCTGCGCCGTGAGCTGTTCGGCCCTGGGGAGGACGCATCGCCGGATGAGCGGGCGGAGATCCTTACACAGGACGCACCGATCGACCGCTACCTGACGGGGGTGCTGTACCCGCGTACCACGAAGGAGCGGAAGGACGAGAACGCGGCCGAGTTGAACGGCCAGGACACCGCACCGCTGCTTGCCCGTGGAGATGCGGAGGAGTCGAGGGACGCCGAGGATCTCGGGTCTGCGGGGGACAAGCGGCCCTCGTCGATGGGTCTGACGTTCGCGGTCGACCCGGACACATGCGGCACGATCGTCGTCTCCACGCGCGCCGCGATCTACGTGCCGACCGACGCCGAGGGCAACCCGGTGCAGGCGCGACGGGCCGAGGCCCGGACGATGGCCGATCAGAGGGAGCGGTGGCACCGTCAGGAGCTCGATCTGCCGGACCAGCCGGTGGACGTGACGACACCGGCGTCCGACCTGCGCCTGGACCTGGACGGCAGGGCACAACTGCGCATCGTCGTCCGCCGGCCCGACCCCAAGGGCACGGTCGCGGTCACGGTGACCTTGGTCAACAAGCAGAAGGTCGGCGAGTGGGACCTCCAGGACGCATTCGCCCTGTTCCAATCCGGGCTGCGGGTCCGGGCCGCCGACGGCTCCAGCGCGATCGTCGAACGATCCGCTCCGTCTGCCGCCCACGATCCGGACATCGCCACCAGTCGTCTGCTGCACCGGCATGCCCCGACCTTCGCTGTCGGGCACGGATGTGCGGCCGCGTGGGACTGGGCGCCGTCCCAGATAGGAGTCTCAGAAGTACGTGAGGCAGCCGTTGCCGAGGTACGTACCGAGGTCGTGCCCAGCGTGGAGGTGCTGCTGACCGACTCCAACCCGGAGATCGACAGCTCGTCCCTGTCGATGCTGGGGCTCGCCGAGCAGCCCGACGCCGAAGTGCTGGCCGCGCTGAAGGCACTCGCCGACGGCTATGAAGACTGGATCGAGCGGAAAGCGGCGGAGGCGAACGATCTGGAGGGCCCCGACCACGAACCGGCACAGGACCAGGTGCGGGCCTGTCGTGAGGCACTCGGCCGTACCCGTGAGGGCATCGAACTGCTCGGTGAGAAGCCCGAGCTGATGCGGGCGTTCCGGCTCGCCAATCGCGCCATGGCCGACCAGCGAGCGCGCAGCGCCTGGGTGAAAGGGGGTCGCGTGGGCAGCCCTGACCCGTCCGCCGGCCGATGGCGGCCCTTCCAGATCGCGTTCCTGCTGCTGTGCCTGGCCGGCATCGACGATCCGCAGCACAAGGACCGGAAGATTTCCGACCTGTTGTGGTTCCCCACGGGTGGCGGCAAGACGGAGGCGTACCTCGGGTTGATCGCCTTCACGTCCTTCCTGCGCCGTATCCGCAAGGGGTCTCACGGCGGCGGTGTCACCGTCCTCATGCGCTACACGCTCCGGCTGCTCACTCTCCAGCAGTTCGAGCGTGCGGCTGCCCTGCTCTGCGCCATGGAGCGCATGCGTCGCGGCACACCCGAACTGGGCAAGGAGCCGTTCTCGATCGGCATGTGGGTGGGCCGCTCGGCCACGCCCAACACACTGGCCGTTGCCGCCGCCAGACTCGATGAACTGCGCGCAGACCTCGACAAGCGGCTCGCGACCGAGAACCCCGTTCAGTTGCATGCCTGTCCTTGGTGCGGTACGCGCCTGGACGCGAGGGACTACGAAGTCGACGACATCGCCAAGCGGATGCACGTCCGCTGCCCCGGCGAGGACTGCGAGTTCATCGACGGGCTGCCCGTCCACCTGGTCGACGAGGCGGTGTACGACGCTCGTCCGACCCTGGTGATCGCCACCGTCGACAAGTTCGCCTCGATGCCGTGGCGGCCCGCGACCTCCGCGCTGTTCAACCGCGACGACCCGGATGACGGAACCCCTCCCCCGGAGCTGATCGTCCAGGACGAACTCCACCTGATCTCCGGACCGCTGGGCACGCTCACCGGCCTGTACGAGACGGCGGTGGACGCCCTGGCCGACCGCCCCAAAGTGATCGCGTCCACAGCCACCATCCGTCGGGCCTCCGATCAAGGTCTTCACCTGTTCGACCGTGAGGTGCGCCAGTTCCCGCCCGCCGGTCTGGACGCGCGCGACTCCTGGTTCGCAGTGGAGACACCGCGCGACGAGAAGGCCAGCCGGCGCTACGTCGGTCTTCTGGCTCCCGGCACCAGCCAGTCGACGCTGCTGATCCGTACGTACGCCACATTGCTGCACCGGGCCCTGCACGCCGACACCGACGACAAGGTGCGCGATGCGTACTGGAGCCTTGTCGGCTACTTCAACAGCCTCCGTCTGCTGTCCGCAGCCGAGCTCCAGGTCCACGACGACGTCGTGGCCTACCTGGAGATCCTGGCCGCACGCGAGGGCGTGGCCGTACGGCAGGTCGCCAATTACTCGGAGTTGACGAGCCGTGTCGACGCCAGCGAGATCCCCGCGCGACTCAAAGGCATCGAGAAGCGGCTCCCCGACGAGGACGCCGTCGACGTCTTGCTCGCCACGAACATGATCGCCGTCGGTGTCGACGTGGACCGGCTCGGTCTGATGGCCGTGATGGGCCAACCGCAGACGACCGCCGAGTACATCCAGGCGACGAGCCGCGTCGGGCGTGCCCATCCCGGGTTGGTCGCCGTCATGCTGAACTCCGCGCGTGCCCGGGACCGTTCGCACTACGAGAACTTCCAGCACTACCACTCGGCGCTCTATCGCGAGGTCGAGTCCACGTCCGTGACGCCGTTCTCCGCCCGCTCCCGCGAGCGGGGCCTCCACGCCGTGATCGTCGCTCTCGCCCGCATCCTTGTCCCGCAGGCGCGCCCGAACGAAGGGGCCGGCCGGGTCGAGGAGTACGCGGACACTCTGCGCGGGCCGATCAAGAAGCTGCTATCGCAGCGTGTCTTCGCGGTCAGCCCGGAGGAGGCGCGCAACGTGGAGAAGGAGTTCGACGAGTTCGTCGGCTGGTGGCGCAAAGAGGCCGACATCCACAATCAGTTGCTCTTCGAACCGCAGAAGGGCAGCCGAGCGCCCGCGATCCTGAAGCCCTTCGACGATGCACCCGACGTCAATGCGTATCCCACCCTGTGGAGTCTGCGCGACGTCGACGCCGAGTCCGCCCTGTTCCTGGAGGGAAACCGATGACCCCGCCGCCCGCGAGACGCCGCCGGACCGGAGCGAGAGGCAACGCACCCGCCCACAACCTGCTGCGCCGCGGCGCGGTCCGGCGGGCTCAGGTGATCACCACGTACGGCATCGGCTCGCTCATCGCCGTCGATCACGAGTCGTTCATCGTCTCGGGGCTGGACGATGCCGACAAGAGCTGGAGCGACCATGAGGCGCCCCGCATCCACGAACGGCGTCTGGAGCGACTGCTCGGAGTCGATCACTTCCGGCTGCCGCCGGCCTCCGACGACGCCAGCACCGACGGTCTTCGCGTGCGTCGCTTCCCCCTGATGCATTCCTGCCCCGAATGCAATGAACTGCAGCGGCACCGGGACTTCGCTCCTCCGCCCGGTCGCAGCGTCTGCGGCGCGTGCGAGGTGGATCTGGTCCCCTCCCGTTTCGTCGTCGCCTGCGAGGCGGGTCATCTCGACGAGTTCCCCTACTGGCAGTGGGTGCACCGCTCGACCGACCGGGGATCGGGCGTCTCGGGCAGGTGCGGTGGGAAGCTCAGGCTGCGCACGTCCGGGCGTACTTCCTCGCTCCGCTCGATCCTCATCTCCTGCACGTGCGGGAAGGTGCCCGAGGTCTCGATGGAGGGTTCGTTCCGCAGGAGCGCGCTGAAGGATCTCGGTCTCACCTGCCGGGGCACTCGCCCCTGGCTCGGCAGCGCCGCCACGGCCGACACGTGCGGACGCCCTATGCGCACGCTTCAGCGAGGTTCGTCCTCGGTGTGGCAGCCGGTGGTGAAGTCGGCCCTCTCCATTCCGCCGTGGAGCAGTGGGCGAGCGGACCCGCTCGCCGGTCACTGGGAAATGCTCAGGGAATACGAGAGCCGCAGGGAAGTCGAGATCCATCTGCGCGGCGTCTTCCGTAACGAGCCGTGGCCCCTCTCATTGGACGAGGTGATGACCCTGCTCGATGCGGAACGCGAGGAAGAGGCCGAAGCCGGTGCGGAGCCGTCCTTCGACCGCCGTTACCGCGCCCTGCGCAACAAAGAGTACGAGCGGCTTCGCGCTGGCAACGACGGCAGCGAGCACACCAGGAACGAGGAGTTCGTGTGCGAGTCACCGCTCGGTGACGGCAGCATGCTCGCACCGCTGGGCGTCACAGGGCCGATGCTGGTGAAGAAGCTCCGTGAGGTGCGGGCACTGAAGGGCTTCACCCGGCTCGTCGACGCCGAGTCGACGGCGGACGCGAGGGAAATGCCGCTTGCCGACGACAAGGATCTGCGCTGGCTGCCGGCCGTGGAGGTACGCGGAGAGGGCGTCTTCCTGCGGCTCGACGAGGAACGTCTCGGCGCGTGGGAGAAGGCGCCCGCTGTCGCGGCGCGGGCGGAGCGCATGCGGACGACCCACCAGCGGATCCTGGACCAGCGGGCCAACGACCCTGCGCGGGCCGTCGACTCCCCGGCTTCCCCGCGCATGGTGTTGCTGCACACCCTGGCGCACGTGCTGATCAACGAGTGGAGTCTCGATGCGGGATACCCGGCGGCCTCTCTGCGCGAGCGGCTGTACGCCGACGGTCACATGGCGGGCCTGCTCGTGTACACGGCGACCAGCGACTCGGAGGGCAGCCTCGGCGGCCTCGTGGCGCAGGGCGAACCGAAGCGCCTCGCCGAAGCGCTCCGTTCGGCCCTTCGCCGCGCCGAGTGGTGCTCCTCGGACCCGCTCTGCTTCGAGGCCGAGGCGTCGAGTACCACCGGCGCCAACCTCGCGGCCTGCCATGCCTGCGTGATGCTCCCGGAGACGAGCTGCGAGCACAACAACATCCTGCTCGACCGCGCGCTGCTCGTCGGTGCACCAGGAACCCCCGAGGTGGGATTCTTCGAGCACCTCAAGTGATGACCGGGTCCCCTACGGCCAGGTCAGCTTCGGTTTGCCCCAGGCTGCCGTCACACGCACGAGTATCGGATCTCGGGCATCTCTCGCGGTGAGGATGCCTCCGATACCCTCCCCCCATGATTCACGCAGTCATCTTCGACGTAGGTGAGTGTCTCGTGGACGAGACCCGGGAGTACGGCACTTGGGCCGACTGGCTCGGCGTCCCCCGGCACACGTTCCACGCGATGTTCGGGGCCGTGATCGCGCAGGGGCGGGACTACCGGGAGACGTTCCAGGAGTTCCGGCCGGGTTTCGACCTGTACGAGGAGCGGGAGAGGCGGGCCGCCGCCGGGCAGCCGGAGACGTTCGGGGAAGAGGACCTGTACTCCGACGTCCGGCCTGCGCTGCGGCGGCTCCGGGACGGAGGGTTGTGGCTCGGTATCGCGGGCAACCAGACGGTGCGCGCCGGTCGGATCCTGCGGGAGCTGTTCGCGGACGATGTCGACCTGATCGGCACCTCGGACGACTGGGGGGCGAGCAAGCCGGACCTGGAGTTCTTCAAGCGGGTCGCCGACGCCGTCCCGTTCGGGACGGACGAGATTCTGTACGTCGGAGACCGGTGCGACAACGACATCCGGCCCGCCGGCGAGGCCGGGATGCGCACCGCGCTCGTGCATCGCGGGCCCTGGGCCACGATCCAGTGGAACAGCGCTCAAGCCAGGGAACTGCCGACCTTCCGCGTCGAGAGCCTGGCCGAACTGGCGGACCTGATCCGCGACTTCAACGGCTGAGGGCGCTCACCGTGGTGGACCAGTTGTAGAGGCGGTCATCGAGGTCGCGGACGCAGTGTTCGTGCTGGTGCGGGGCGAGGGCGCGGCGGACCTCCCGTACCCGGTCCATGCCGGTGGCGTACCAGGTGGCGGCCAATTGGTCGAGGGCCCGGCTCGCGTAGGCGCAGGCCTCCTCCGGCCTGCCGGCGGCCGCCTCCACCGCCGCGAGGTCGCCGTAGACCACCGAGCGCTGCTTGCCCTCCGACGGCATCAGCGCGTCAAGGGCGGACAGCAGGGTCTCACGGGCCTGCGGAAGGTGGCCGGCGATCAGTTGCGTGTTGCCTTTGAAGGCCGCCAGGCGGGCCGGAGAGAACCAGTCCATCCACTCCGGTGACGGATGCTCTGTACCGGCCGCCAGGACGTCCTCCGCGTGCCTGATCAGGTTGAGTGCCGTGCGGGTGTTGCCGCAACGCGTCTCGCACTCGGCTTCCACCGCGTCCAGCCATGCCAGGAACTCCGCCGAGGCAGAGGCACGGCGGGCGTAGGTGCGGGACGCGATCATGCGCTCGCCGACGGCTTCGCGGTCGCCCACCCATCCCGGGACGAATGCCATGTGCGCGATGATCGCCGCGCCCAGCAGCGGGTCGTCCGCCTCGCCGGCGGCCTGCAGGGCCAGGACGAGTGTGTGGTTGGCCGTGTCGGGGTCGCTGAGGTCGAAGAACTCGATACGGCCCGCGAGGAGGTAGGTCTCCGCGAGCGCCGTCGCGATCGTACGGCGGGTACCGTCCGCCGATTCCGGGAGCAAGCGGCAACCGAGCGTCGCATGGGCGAGGACGGCGGGATGCAGCGTCGTCGGAGCCACCGACCAGTAGAGACGACGATGGGAACGAGTCACCGCCAGGTAGTCGGCGCCGGCGGTGGCCGGTTGCAGTGCCGCCACACTTCGCCCCGATGCCACGGACGGGACGGCAACGGCCGCCGCGCCCGAAACGGCTACTCGGGGTGAACGGTCGGGCGTCGGACCCGCGGTGCCCCAGGGGGGCTTGAAGCCCAGGTCTTCCATACTCTGGCCGAGCAAATGGACGAGGACGCGCTGGCAGTCCGGCTGTGGCCAAGGCGGATTCTCGGACTCCCACCGACGGACCTGCCGGACCCCTACGGAAAGCCCCCGGATGCCGAGGTGCCGCGCGTGCTCGGTGAGCGCGTCGGCCAGATCCTGTTGCGAGTTGAAGCCGGCTGCCACGCGTGCGGCCTTCAGCCGGACGTTCCCTGCCGGTCGGGACACGGCGCACCTCCTGATGACGGCTACTCCCAACCCTCCCACAGGACGTCCGCTCTATGTCGGCCCTTCACTCTCCGGGTATCAACTCCGTCCCTTGTGCGTCCTCTTGAGGTCCTTCAGAGGTCCTCGTATGCGACACGCCTTTGCTCGACGCTAAGTGCCGTCACTGAACGTGGAGCGACGGGAGGCGTCCTCGTGTACACCCAGAGTGCTTTGGACAGGCCGATTGCGGAGTGGCTCGCCCGGGCCGATCCGGCACCGGAACGGCCCCGAAGGGAGTGGGAGACTCAGGGCGTGGCCTTGCTGCCCCTCGGCGAGCGGTTCGCAGCAGTGCGCATGGCAGCCGAGGTCGTCCACGCCGGCGTGGGAAGCCGACGGGAGGGCGAAGTGGCCGTGGCGCTCGGCGAGTTACTGGGCGGTGCGATCATCCACGACACCAGGTGCTCTGGCGGGACCTACTACGCCCTCATCCCGGCCCGTGCGGCACTCACCTGGCCCCATGACCGCGTCACCGGGTGCCTGGGAAGCGGCACCTATCTCGGCGTGCCGCGGCCCGATCGGCAGCAGCCTCCCGGAACGTACTGGATGGTTCCGCTCCGCTACGAGGGCGACTTGTGCGCCCCGGACTCGGTCGTCGCCCTCGTGGAGACCGGCCGGTCGCGTCTGGCCGAGCCAGACGGCCGTCACGCCGACTCCGGCGAGAAGTACCGCACGGACGTGACGGCCGGCCACATGCCGTGGGCCCTACGTCTTGTGTCCGATCGGCTTCCGATCTCTCCTGCCGCGTACGCCACGGTGGTACTGGACTCGGTCACCCAGACCGCCCGCTACACGGACGCGTCAGGTGACGTCGTGGAGATGGGAAAGCACGGAACGTCCCGGACAACCGGTACCGCCTCGGTTTCCGGTGGCGGTGACGGGCAGACGCCTCAACCACAGACGCAGGACGACAGCACCACGGACTACGAGTCGGACTGATCGATGAGCCCGACCGTACTCGTCCTCACATCACTCGAGGACGTCACTGCCGACCTGGTCGTCGAGGCCGTGAACGCGCGAGCGGTGCCGGTCGTACGCGCCGACCCGGCGGACATCGGCCACGAGCTCGCCTTCGGGTTTCACATCGGACCGGGCAGGCATCAGTGGAGCGGATGGCTGCGAACGGTGACCCGGAGGGTGGAACCCGGAGAGGTCGGTGCGGTCTACTGGCGTCGACCCACCCCCTATGCGACCCGGTTCGCCCAGCTGCCGGCTCAGCAGCGGGACTTCGCATCCGCCGAGGCACGGCATGGGCTCGATGGTGTGCTCAACAACCTGAGCACCGCTCTGTACGTCAACCATCCTCACGCGATCGCACGGGCCGACTTCAAGCCGGCCCAGTTGCAGAGATTCACGGAGCTCGGGCTGCGAATTCCGCCGACCCTCATCACCAACGACATGGGCGCCGCACGAGATTTCGCCGACTGCCATGAGCGGGTGGTCTACAAGACCTTCCGTGGCCTTCCTCAGTGCGAGAGCGGGCAGGCCGGCGCCATCTGGACTCAGCGCATCGATCCAGAAACCTTCGACGATTCGCTCAGGGCGACCGCGCACCTGTTTCAGGCCGAGGTCCCGAAGACCGCTGACGTTCGGGTGACCGTTGTCGGCGATCGCATCTTCGCTCACCGGATCACCACCCCGAGCCGGGACCTCGACTGGCGTCGTGGCGACTGGAACGAACTCATGCACTCCCCTGTCGCCGTGCCCGCCTCGATCGAAGAGGCGCTGCTCGACTATCTGGCCTCCTTCGGCCTCGTCTTCGGCTGCTTCGACTTCGCGATCACCGGTGAAGGGGAGGACTCCACGGACTGGTGGGCCATCGAGTGCAATCCGAACGGGCAGTGGGGGTGGCTCCCGGACGCCCCCACCATCGCCGAGACGTTCGCCGACATTTTGACCTTGAAAGGAGGCGGTGGCAGTGACCTTGCCCGTCGACCCTGAGATCGACGCGGTGCCCATGCGGGCGGCGATGTCGAAGACTCTGGCCCAGGAGGGTCTTCTGGACGACACCGGGTGGCGGACCGCAGTGGCCACCGTGCCCCGGCACCGTTTTGTGGAGGGTTTCTACCTTCCCGCCGACGGTCGGGACGGGAATGGACTGACGGTCTGGGAGCCCATCACAGCGGATCGCGCCTACGGACGGTGGCTGTCCGCCGCCTACTCCGACACAACGCTGATCACGCAGTTCGACGGCGAGGAGCCCGACTGGCAGAACCCCGCCGTCCGCCACGGCGGGTCACCCACTTCTTCGTCCACGATGCCGTCGCTCGTCGTACGCATGTGGGTGGACGCCGAGATCGAGGAAGGGCACACGGTACTGGAGATCGGCACCGGGACCGGCTACTCCACCGCGCTCGCCTGCGAACGTATCGGCTCCTCGCACGTCACCAGTATCGAGGTCGACCCCCGACGGCTCGAGGCCGCCGCCCGCACGCTGCACGACTGTGGGTACGCGCCGACGCTGGCCGCCGCGGACGGACTCCACGGGTACTGGCCGGAAGCCTGGTTCGACCGGGTTGTCACCGCCTGCTCCTTCCGCGGGGTGCCTCCGAGCCTGGTGAGGCAGACCCGGCCCGGTGGGAAGCTCCTTCTCAATCTGTCCGGCTGGCTCTACGGCCATGCCCGTGTCCTGCTCACGGTCGCCGAGGACGGCAGCGCTGAAGGTCCACTGTTGCCGGGCACCATCTCGTTCATGTCCGTCCGGGCGCACGCGGCACCGGCGTTCGGGAATCCCGGTGACTGGGCCGCGGGCCTCTCCCAGGAGCCCCGCCGTGCTCGGTATGCTCCCGCGGTCATCACGGAGGCGACTGCGAGCGCCTTTCATCTGCGCTTCCTCGCCCAGGCTGCTGTTCCGGACGCCCAGTTGACCGTTCTCGATGGCGTGCACTACCTCATCGACGTGGTCAGCGGCTCCGCCGCCGCGTTGTCCTTGTCCGGCGGCGCCTGGGACGTAAGGGAGGGCGGACCGGTGAAGTTGTGGGAGCGCGTGGAACGCGTCATCGACCTCTTCGAGGCCGCCGGTCGTCCCGGGCCGGAAGAGTTCAGTCTTCGTGTCGACGGTGCCGGGCGGCAACTCCTGCTGCACCCACGAATGCCCGACCTCCCGCTACAGGGAACGTGATCCGCGCATGAAGGACGTTATCGTCTCGTGCACCGCCCCCGGCGCGTCCAGATGCACGTCATGTCCCGCCCCCGCGACCACCTCCACCCGTGTCCCCGGGCGGCGGGTCTGCATCTCCTGGGCCTCCTCGGGGCGCATCGTGCCCTTTTCGCCCCGCAGGACCAGCGTCGGGCAAGTGATCCGGGACCAGTCCGACCAGTAGTTCTTCGTGGCCAGTTCCTGGACCGCTGCGATCATCGTGTCGCGGTCCACGCGGGCGTGGAGGCCGTCCTCCCGTTCCTCCAGACCCCGCGCCCACGCCTCGTGGCCGAAAAAGGTCGTTGCCGACGACACGGTGGGGAACGGGGTCGGCCAGCCATCCAGCCAGGCGGCTATGTCGGCCGGGAGGGACGGGTTGGCGCATGCCGGGCCCGCCTCGATCAGGGTCAGGTGGGCGACCAGGGTGGGGTGGCGGGACGCCAGGAGTAGGGCGGTGAGGCCGCCCAGGGACTGGCCGATCAGGGACACCGGGGGCAGCGACAGGTGGTCGATCAAGGTCGCCGTGTCCGTGATCGCCGCCGCTCTCGTCATGTCCGCCGGGGTGCGGGTGCTCGCGCCGTGGCCTCGGGCGTCGTAGCGGATCACTCTGTGGCCGTCGGCGAGGAGGCGGGCGGTCAGGTCGTCCCATTCGCCCATGTGGCCCGCCAGGCCATGGAGGAGGACGATCGGCGGGCCCGGCGGGTCTGCCGGGCCCTGGTCGTCGTAGGCGATGGCGGTGCCGTCCGGGGTCGTCACATAGCGCACACGGCAGTGTTGGTCGCGACACCCGGTCGGCGCCAGTCCGTTTACCGGCGGCTGCGGCGGCGTCCCGCGACCGGGCGCCTAGTGGTGCGGTGCCAGGTCCGCTCGGCCGAACAGCAGGGCGTAGCCCGGCGGGAGTTCGGCGAGGATGCGGGTCGTCAGGTCCTCCCCTATCAGGGGCGGCAGGACGCTCAGGACCGAGCTGACGTCCCAGCGGGCCGTCGCCGGGGTCGCGCCCTCGATGCGGGCCGCCACCGAGTCGACGAACTCCGCGGCCGTCAGCCTGCGGGTGACCGGGATCTGGGAGGCGACCACGCAGGCCGCCTCGGGCGGCAGGGACTGCGCGAGGGCCACGCGTTCCTCGCCTATCACATGCCCGCCGAGGGCGGACAGGACGATACGGGTGACCGTCTCGGCCTCCCCTCTCGTCGGATACTGGCCCGACTCCTTCACCGCATCGGTCAACGCCCGCCACCCGTCGTCCCCGGCCATGGCCTTGCGGGGCTGCGGCGGCGCGGGGGTCGGTGTCCTCAACGGCGTCGTGTTCGGCAGCAGTGTCGTCGTGTTCGGCACCGTCGTCGTCATGTGCGGCGTCCTCCTCCGGATCCCGATCGTTCGCGGGCGCGGGCGGCGTCGAGCCGTTGCGCCCGTAACCGAATCCCCAGCCGGGCGGTTCGTACACGTCTCACATCTCAGATATGGCGTGAAACCCTCGGTGAGGGCGAGCGAGAGCCCGTGGCGGGTCGGGGTCGTCCCGGCCCCGGCCCGCCACGGGTCGCGTTCGGCGTGCGGTCAGCCGTTCAGTTGCCTGCGCCGGCCGCCGCCTCCACTGATCTGGATACGGCGCGGCTTCGCCTGCTCCGCCACCGGGATACGCAGGGTCAGGACGCCGGCCTCGTACGACGCGTCGATGCGTTCGGTGTCGAGCGTTTCGCCGAGGAACAGCTGGCGCGTGAAGGTGCCGGTGGGCCGCTCGGCGACGATGACCTCCGCGTCCTGGGGCGCGGGCGACCTGCGCTCGGCGCGGACGTTGAGGACGTTGCGTTCGACGTCGAGTTCGATCGACTCGGGGTCGATGCCGGGGAGGTCGAAGTGGACCAGGAAGTCGTCCCCGGACCGGTAGGCGTCCATCGCCATCGCCGTCGGGCGGGCCATGGCGCCGAAGACCTGCTGCGTGACCCTGTCGAGCTCACGGAACGGGTCGGTACGCATGAGCATCACTGGTCACTCCCTTCGATGCCTACGTGCTGTACGTGGTGCCTCATGCGGGGGCTTCTCTTTTTATATAGCTCCGGGGAGGAAAGTTGACAAGGGGGGACTCAGGAACAGCCTGCCCCGGTGCCGGGGTTAGCCTCGGGGGCAGACCGAACACAGGAGGCAGGCATGGCGAAGGTTCCCAGCTCGGTGGTCGCCGCGGGCGGACTCGTCGGCGGCTACGGCGTCGCCCGCTGGACCAAGAAGCGGCAGCTCGGCGGGGCCGTCCTGGCCGTCGCCGGTGCCGCCGCCGCGCAGCAGTGGCGCGCACGGGCCGGCGGCAGGGCCGCGGGGGCGCTGACCGCCGCGTATGTCGCCGCGTTCGCCGGGTCGCACCCGCTCGCGAAGAAGGTGGGCGCCTGGCCGGCCGTCTTCGGTGTCGCGGGCGCCGTCGCCCTCGCCTCCTGGGCCGTCGCCGACCGGGGCGCCGGGCGGGCGTAGACCGCGGCGAGCGACGCCCGGCGCTGGAGGCGCGACACCCGACGCCCGCGGTGACCCACCGCGGGCGTCGGCATCACACCCCTCGTCGCCTCTACGCCGTCGCCGGCTTGGACCCCGGCCGCCCCGGCCCCGTACCGGACGCGCCGGGCGCACCCGGTGCCCCCACCGCCGCCTTCTTCGCCACCGCCGTCAGCGGCTGCGCGATGTCCTCCAGCGAGCGGCGCTCCGCGTTCACCGCGAGGAACGCCGCCACCAGTCCGGCCACGCACATCAGCGCCGCGCCGATGGAGAAGGCGAGGACCGTGTCGCCGACCTTGCCGGTGCCCGTGAGGTCGGCGAACAGCATGGGCCCGCTGATGCCGCCGGCGGCCGTGCCGAGGGCGTAGAAGAAGGCGATGGACATCGCCCGGGTCTCCATCGGGAAGATCTCGGACACCGTCAGGTACGCGCTGCTCGCGCCCGCCGAGGCGAAGAACAGCACCGCGCACCAGCAGGCGGTCAGCGTCGTCGCGTTCAGATGGCCCTGGTCGAACAGCCACGCCGTGCCGAACAGCAGCAGGCCGGACAGCAGGTAGGTGGAGGAGATCATCACCCGGCGGCCGACCGTGTCGAAGAGCTTGCCGAGCAGCAGCGGGCCGCAGAAGTTGCCGACCGCGATGACCGCGAAGTAGTAGCCGGTGTGGTCGGCCGGCACGTCGAAGAACGTCGTCAGGATCGCGCCGAAGCCGAACGTGATCGCGTTGTACAGGAACGCCTGGCCGATGAAGAGGGCGAAGCCGAGGATCGCGCGGCGGCGGTAGCGGGAGAAGACCGTGCGGGCGATCTCCACGAACGTGACGCTGCGGCGCTGGTGGATGGTGATCTCGCCCTCGGGTTCCGGCAGCCGCGCGCCGCCGTTCTCGGACTCCACCGTGCGTTCGATGGAGGAGACGATCTCCTCCGCCTCCTGGTCCCTGCCGTGGATCAGCAGCCAGCGCGGGCTCTCCGGGACGTGACGCCGTACGAGGAGGATGACCAGGGCGAGGACGGCGCCGAGCGCGAAGGTGAGCCGCCAGCCGACGTCCGCGGGCAGGATCGCGGTGTTCAGCGCGACGATCGACAGCAGAGAGCCGCCGACCGCGCCCAGCCAGAAGCTGCCGTTGATCATCAGGTCGACGCGGCCGCGGTAGTTCGCCGGGATCAGCTCGTCGATCGCGGAGTTGATGGCCGCGTACTCGCCTCCGATGCCGAAGCCGGTGAGGAAGCGGAAGAGGAAGAACCACCAGGCGTCGAAGGAGAACGCGGTCAGGGCGGTGGCGGCCAGATACACCGCCAGGGTGATCATGAAGAGTTTCTTCCGGCCCCAGCGGTCGGTCAGGCGGCCCCAGAACAGGGCGCCCACGCAGGCGCCGGCCACGTAGAGGGCCGCGGCGGTGCCGGTGATCTGGCCGGAACTGATGTCCAGTCCGCTGCCGGGCTCCGACAGCCGGCTGGCGATGTTCCCGACGACGGTGACCTCGAGGCCGTCCAGGATCCATACGGTGCCGAGGCCGATGACGATCGTCCAGTGCCAGCGGGACCACGGCAGGCGGTCGAGACGGGCGGGGATGTTCGTGGTGACGGTACGGCCGGTCTCGGCCTCCGCTGTGGTCATGGGCACCCTCCTCCTTGAGCGAACCGCTCGATCGGGTGCCCGGCCGGCGCCGCTTTACGCTCCCAGTACCTGCGTCACGACGTAGATCAGCAGGCCGGCCAGGGAGCCCACGACGGTGCCGTTGATGCGGATGAACTGCAGGTCGCGGCCGATGTGGGCCTCGATCTTGCGGGTGGTGTGCTCGGCGTCCCAGCCGGCGACGGTGTCCGTGATGAGGGAGGTGATCTCCTTGCGGTAGGTGGTGACGACGTGCACGGCCGCGCCCTCCACCCAGCGGTCGACCTTGTCCTGCGTGGCCGGGTCGGACGCCATCCGGGCGCCGAGGGACAGCAGGGAGGAGCGCACCCGCAGCCGCAGTTCGCTGCGTTCGTCCTCCGCCGCGGAGACGATCATGGAGCGGACGGCGGTCCACGCGGACGCGATCAGGTCCTGGACCTCGCCCCGGCCCAGCACGTCGCCCTTGAGCCGCTCGACCCGCGAGCGGGTGTCCGTGTCGGACTGCAGATCGCCGGCGAAGTCGGTGAGGAAACGGTCCAGGGCGCCGCGCGCGGGGTGCGAGGGCATGTCGCGCATCTCGGCGCAGAAGCGCAGGAGTTCCTTGTAGACGCGCTCGCCGACCTTGCGGTCCACGAACCGAGGGGTCCACCCGGGCGCGCCGCCCTGGACGGCGTCCATCACCGAGTCGCCGTGCAGCACCAGCCAGTCGTGGGCGCGGCTGACGATCAGGTCGACGACGCGTTTGTGACCGCCGTCGGCGACGATCTTCTCCAGCATCTTGCCGAGGCCGGGGCCGATGTCCTGGGCGTTCGCGCGCCGGGTGATGGCCTCGCCGACCACCGCCTGCACATCGGAGTCGCGCAGCACGGTCAGTGCGCCGCGCAGTGCTGTGGACAGCTCGGCGGTCACCCGGTCGGCGTTGGCGGGTTCGGCGAGCCAGGCGCCGAGCCGGCTGCCGATGCCGACGGCGCGCAGCCGCTGCCGTACGACGTCCTCGGAGAGGAAGTTCTCGCCGACGAACTCGCCGAGCGAGACGCCCAGCTGGTCCTTCTTGTTGGGGATGATCGCGGTGTGCGGGATGGGCAGGCCCAGGGGGTGGCGGAACAGGGCGGTGACGGCGAACCAGTCGGCGAGCGCGCCGACCATGCCGGCTTCGGCGGCCGCGGCGACGTACGCCGCCCAGGCGCCCGCGCCGGAGTCGTCGGCCCACTTGGCGAGGACGTAGACCACGGCGACGAGGAGCAGCAGACCGGTCGCGGTCAGTTTCATCCGGCGCACCCCGCGGCGGCGCTCCTCGTCTGCGGGGCCGAAGGCGGTCATGGCGCGCGTGGGCGTCTCGCCGGCCTTTATCTCCGAGTCCATCCGCTCCGTCCGCTCCGTTCGGTCCGTCCGCTCCGTCCGATCATGGTTCCTTCACCCATTGTCTCTTTCGGGATCTGTCCTGCCCTGTAGGAGCGACTCCGGGGGGCGGTGAAAGGTTCCCGGCCGGCCGGCGAGCCGGGGCGGTCGGCAGCCGGGGCCGTGTGCGGTCGTTTCTTCCTCATGTCGCATGATGAGGTGATCCTTTCGGAGTACCGGGCACCCGATCCGGGCTCCCGCTGTCCGAGGAGACACATACCCCCATGGCCAGGCGTCACGGTTATGCCCTGCTCTGCGCGATCGTCGCCCTCATCACGGTCGTGTCCGTCGGCATCCATGTCGCCGTGGACGGCGGCTTCCCCGGCCGGGGTGGGGCTGCCTCCACGCCGTACGACTCCGCCCACCCGGCCTCCACCGGCATGTGGGTCGGTTCCTGGGCCGCCTCACCGTCCGGTCACGAACCCGGCACCGAGCTGAGGGGCGTGGCCGGACTGTCGGTCCGCAACGTGGTGCACACCGGAGCCGGCGGTACGAGTGCCCGGATCACGCTGTCCAACCTCTACGGCCGGACCCCGCTCACCCTGACCGACGTCTCCCTCGCCGTCGCCGCCGGCTCCGGCACGGCCGCCGCGCGGCCCGGCAGCATGCGGCGGCTGACCTTCGGCGGGGCCACGCGGGTCGTCGTCCCGGCCGGCGGTCAGGTGGTCAGCGACCCCGCGCGGATCGTGCTCCCGCCGGACAGCGACGTACTGGTCAGCACCTACTCCCCCACCCCGTCCGGCCCTGTCACCGTCCACCGGGTGGCACGGCAGATCTCCTACGCCGCCGCGGGCGACCACGCGCGGAGCGAGAGCGCCGGCCCCTACACCCGGCGCGTGACGTACTGGCGTTACCTCACCGCCCTGGACGTGCTCAGCGACGATGCCGACGGCACCGTCGTCCTGCTCGGCGACTCGATCACGGACGGCTCGGGGTCGACGCAGGGCGCCAACCGGCGCTGGCCGGACGTGCTCTCGGACCGGCTGCGGGCCGCCCTGCACGACGGCGAGGACGTGCCGCGCTACGCCGTGGTCAACGCCGGCATCAGCGGCAACCGCCTGCTGGTCGACGGTGACGGCCTGTCCACGGACAACCCCAGCGCCCCGCACCGCTTCCGGCGGGACGTGCTCGGCCGCCCCCACGTGAAGGCCGTCGTCATCGACCTCGGCGTCAACGACATCCTGCGCCCGCCCCGGCCCGCCGGCGCCGAGCGCATCGTCGGGGGGCTGCGCGCCCTGGTACGGCAGGCCCACGCCCACGGGCTGAAGGTGATCGGGGCGACCCTGACGCCGTTCGGCGGCCACACCTGGGACACGCAGGAGCGGGAGACCGTACGCCGGCAGGTCAACGCGCAGATCCGCGCGGGCGGGGTGTTCGACGCGGTGGTCGACTTCGACAAGGCGCTGCGCGATCCGTACGACCCGCAGCGGCTGCGGGCGCCGTACGACTGCGGGGACCACCTGCACCCCAGCGACGGGGGGTACCGGCGCATGGCGGAGGTGTTCGACCTGCGGGAGCTGACGGGCGGACCCACCACGGCACACCGGGCGGTGGCCCAGCCACCTGGCGACGGCGCGGGGCCCGGCACGCCCTCGGGGACTCCAGCAGCGTTGCCGTCGGCCGCGGCCAGGCGGCTCTAGCGCTCCCCGTTCCGCCTGCGCTCGCGTTCCTCCCGGCGCTCGTCCCTCCGCTCCTGCCTGCGTTCGCGGTGCAGTTCGCGGTGGTCGTCCAGCAGGCCGCGGTGGTCGTCGCGCATGCGGCGGTGGGCCTCGCGGACGTCCTCGTGCAAGCCGGACCGGATCTCGCGCAGCGACTTCCCGCGATCGAGCTTCTCGCGGCGGCGCTCCTCCTTCAGACGCAGCCGCTCCGCACGGGGCAGCTTGCGTTCGATGCCGACGCCGCCCCAGAAGGCGAAGCCGGTGACGATCACGCGGGGCCCGCCGGGGTCGCCCACTACGTCCGCCTCCGTCTGGTCGAAGCCGCCCATGACGCCGATGCCGCGGACGACGACCTCGACACCGGGCGGTACGACGATGTTCACACCGCCCATGATCGCCACACAGTTGATCACGACCTCGCGGTCCGCGAAGAGGGCGTCGCGCAGGTCCAGTTCACCGCCGCCCCAGAAGGCCACGCAGTCCATGCGGCGCGGCACCGTCCAGCGGCCCTTGCGCTGGAAGCCGGACATCACGGCCACGGCCCACTGCGAGGAGCCGTCGCCGCCGACGATCCGCTCCCGCCAACTCCCGCTGCCCTCCGGCTCCTTGGTCAGGGAGACGGCCGGGGCCGGCGCGCCCGAGGACGGCAGGTCACGGGTGATCGGGGCCAGTTGGCCGTAGGTACGCGCCTTGTACGTGGCGTCGAGCCGTTCCTCGAACTCGGCCATGTCCAGGCGCCCCTCGGCGAGGGCGTCCCGCAGGATCTCGGCGACCCGCTCGCGATCGGCGTCGGACGCGCGAAGGTCCGGGACTGCGTCGTCGGTCATGTCAGCAGCCTACGAGAAGCACCGGTCGGCGGCTACGAAACCGACTCCTCGGCGGGACGGGGCGGCTGCCCGGCAGGACGGGACGGCTCCTCCGCGTACATCCGCGCGATCACGGCCTCGATGTCCGGCTCGCGCACCGACAGATCCACCAGCGGGTACTGCGTCGCCAGCCGCGCCACGAGCGGCGCCGCCGACTCCGACGCGGGGAACGCCAGCCACTGACGCGGACCCTCCACGCGCACCACGCGCGCGGGAGCGGGCGCGTCGATCGGCGGGAGCTCGCGTTCCAGGTCGATCACGAGCGTGCGCTCGCTCTCGCCCGCCTCGTGCAGCCCGGCGAGCGGGCCGTCGTACATCAGACGGCCGTGGTCGATGACCATCACACGGGAGCACAGCTGCTCGATGTCCTGCAGGTCGTGCGTGGTGAGCAGGACCGTCGTGCCGCGTTCGGCGTTCAGATCCCGCAGGAAGGCGCGGACCTTCGCCTTCGAC
Organism: Streptomyces sp. NPDC036813; assembly: GCF_055609245.1. NCBI lineage: Bacteria > Bacillati > Actinomycetota > Actinomycetes > Kitasatosporales > Streptomycetaceae > Streptomyces > Streptomyces sp. NPDC036813. Next base: position 210,749 of record NZ_JBVJPV010000008.1, read on the forward strand.
ACGACGTCCAGGCCGATCGTCGGCTCGTCCAGGTACAGCACCTCGGGGTCATGCAGCAGCGCCGCCGCGATGTCGCCGCGCATCCGCTGGCCCAGCGACAGCTGACGCACCGGCACGTCCAACAGCTCACCCAGTTCGAGCAGTTCGACGCAGCGCTCGAGGTTCTCCCGGTAACGGGCGTCCGGCACCCGGTACATGCGGTGCACCAGCCGGTAGGAGTCGATCAGCGGCAGGTCCCACCACAGGGTCGTGCGCTGCCCGAACACCACGCCGATGCGGTGCGCGAGCCGGGTGCGCTCGCGGGAGGGATCGATGCCGGCGACGCGCAGCCGGCCGCCGCTCGGGGTGAGGATGCCGGTCAGCATCTTGATCGTGGTCGACTTCCCGGCGCCGTTCGGCCCGATGTAGCCGACCATCTCGCCGCGCGCGACCGTGAAGGACAACGCGTCGACGGCCCGTACCTGCCGCCGCTCCCGGGTGAGGAACCCGGTCCTGCGGCGCACGTCGAAGACCTTCTCCACCCGGTCGACCTCGATGAACGCTTCCGTCATGCTCACTCGCCCTCAGCTCCCCGTACTCCGGTACGCCCGCAGCCCCGCCCGCCAGGCGGCCGCGGCCAGGGCACAGCACGCCACCGCCACCAGCGGCGGCGCGAACGCCACCCAGCGGGGCAGGTCCAGCGGCATCGGCAGACCGAGGACGTAGGCCGCCGGCAGCCAGTTCACGAACGCCAGCGGCAGCACGAACACCACCCCGCGCACCAGCTCCGTGCCGAACACGGTCGGCGGGTACTGCAACAGCGTCGTCCCGCCGTAGGTGAAGGCGTTCTGCACCTCCGACGCGTCCTGCGCGACGAACTGGAACGCCGCGCCCGCCACGAACACCGCGCAGAAGATCACCAGGCCGCTGAGCAGCATCACCGGCATCAGCAGCAGCCGCGACGGCGTCCAGTCGATGTCCAGCCGCGCCAGCGCCCAGCCCAGCACCAGCGTGCCCTGGGTGATCCGGCCCAGCCGGCGCAGGCCGAAACGGTCGGCGGCGATCTGCGCCAGCACCGGCGCGGGACGCACCAGCAGGACGTCCAGGGTGCCGTCGCGCACGCGCCGCCCGAGCCGGTCCATCGAGCCGATCGCGAGGTCGGCCCCGCCGAAGGCGACGGACGAGGCCCCGTAGAGGAAGGCCACCTGGGCGAGCGAGTAGCCGCCGAGGGCGTCCACGCGGGAGAACATCAGCAGGATCGCGACGAAGTCCAGGCCGGTCAGCGCGAAGTTGCCGAGCGTGGTCAGCGCGAAGGAGGTGCGGTAGGCGAGGGTCGAGCGGATCCACATCCCGGCGATCAGCCGGTACGCCCGCGCCGCCTCCCGCACGCGGCCGATCTCAGCCACCCTGGACCACCACCCTGCGGGTCGCCACCGACTGCACGACCCGTCCGGCCGCGAGCAGCACCACGGCCCAGCCCGCCTGGAAGGCGTACGTCGGCCACGGGTCGGCGTGCCCCAGCAGCACGTCGGCCGGGGCCTGGAGCAGCGACGACCAGGGCAGCGCGCGCACGACGTCACCGAGCGCGCCCGGGAAGAGGTTCAGCGGCAGCATCATGCCGGAGCAGAAGGTGCCGGTGATCATCAGCATCTGCATCACGCCGGTACCGTCCAGCAGCCAGAACGCGGTGAGCGCGATCAGATAGCGGATGCCGAAGCCGACCACCATCGCCAGCGCCACGGCGACGAGGAACGCGACCCAGGTCGCGGCGTGCGCGGGCAGGGCCACCGGGAAGAACAGCGCGCCGAAGGTGAAAGGAATCACGCCGCGGCCGAGCATCTGGAAACAGGCCCGGCCCAGGTCGGCGGCCAGCCACCACAGTTGCAGGTCGGCAGGGCGGTACAGGTCGATCGCGATGTCGCCGGTGCGGATGCGCTCCATCAGCTCGTCCTCGACACCGCCGCCGCCGAGCGCGAGGGTCGACAGCAACGCCTGCCCCAGCCATACGTACGTCGTCGCCTGGGCCTGGTCGTACCCGCCGAGGTGTGGTTTTTCGTCCCACAGGGCCAAGTAGGTGTATACCAAGATCAACCCGAAGACGGTGTTCGTGAACACCCCGGCGACCGTGGCCGCCCGATACGTCGCGTACCGTCTGAAACCGCCCACCGCGACGGCCGCGTACAACCGCCCCGCTCCCACGCCGACGACCTCCCGGCTCGTCCCGGCACCGAAGCGCAGGAGCCTAGTGCGTGTCCGGCGCGGTCCGCCACGCGTTTTCCGGCCGGAGGCGGAGCGGGGCGGGGCACCCGGGAACGAAACGCCCGCTGCGAGAGTCTTCAATGGGGGCGCCGGCGGCGTAAGTGGGCGCAGACGGCGCATGTGGGCGCCGGCAGGCGTAGTAGGCCGTACGGGAACGTACGACGCGAAAACAGGAGTCCGTGCACGAGATGAGCGACGAGCCGCAGCAGCCGAACCCGGGCTCGGCGAAGCAGGAGCCCGGGCCGGGCGCCGACCCCAAGGCCGCCCGAGCCGCCAGGGCCGCACGGGCGGCGGCGGCCGCGCGGGCCTCGCGGGCCGCGGGGGCCGCGGGGGCCGACCGGGAGGACGCCGGGGCCAACCGGCAGGCCGCCGGGGGCCGGCGGGACGCCACCGGCGGCGGGGCCGGACGTGAGGCCGCGGGCAACGGGGCCGGGCGGGATGCCGCGGGCAACGGGGCCGGCCGTGACGTCGCAGGCAGCGGAACTGGGCGTGACGCCACCGACAGCGGGGCTGCGCGGGTCTCCGGCGCACCGGTCGACGGGACCGACGCCGCTGGGCGGGCCGACGGGGTCGCGCGTGCTGCCAAGGGGGCCAGTGGCGCGGGGGCGGCACGGGCCGCTCGAGCCGCCAAGGGAGCCGGAAACACCGGGGCCGGGCACGCCGCGGGGACTGCCGCGGGTGCCGGAAGCTCCGGGGCTGGACACGCCGCTGAGATCGCGGGCGCCGCCAAGGGAGCCGCAGGCCGCGGGACCGGACAGGCCGCGCGGGGCGCCACTAATGCCGGACGCGACGGGGCCGAGCACCCCACTGAGATCGCGGGCGCCGCCAAGGGAGCGGCAGGCGGCGGGGCCGCGCGGGGCGCCGCGGGTGCCGGACGCGAAGGGGCCGGACACGCCGCTGAGGCCGCGCGAGCCGCCAAGGGGGGCGAAGGCGCCGGGACCGGACACTCCGTCAAGGGTGCCGAAGGCATCGGCGCCGGGCACACCCCTGCCCCCGCCGCCACGGGCACCGGGGCCGGACAGCCCCGCGGCGCCGGGGCGGGCGACAAGAGCACCGGGGTGGGCCCGGTCTCCAACGCACGGGCCGCCAGGGCCTCCAGGGCCGGGCGGGGCATCGCGGCCGGCCAGGACGCGGCGGCGGAGCGTGACTCCGACACCACCCAGGTCCTCCGCGCCGTCGACGCCGGGCGGCAGCCCAAGGGCACCCGGACTCCGGGAGCCGAAGCCGACTCGACGGAACCGAACACCCACGACGCCGGCGACGCACAGTCCGGCCGGTCCACAGGCGGCCAGTCCGCAGCCGGCAGGTCCACCGGCGGCGCGGGCCGCACGTCCCGGGCCGCGCAGTCCGCGGCGCGCGGCGCGGGCGCCGTTGCGGCCGCGAGCGCCGCGGGGGCCGCGTCGGCACAGGGCGCCGCAGCGGCCGTACCGTCCGCGAGCGCGGCCGGCGGTGTGGCGGCCGCGAGCGCCGCGGGCGCCCTGTCGTCCCCCGGCGCCACCGGTTCCACGCGTGCCGCCGCACCCAGCCGTGGTGCCCGCAGCACGCCCGCCACCTCAACCACCGCGCGCGCCACCACCCCGCGCCCCGCGACCGACGCCACCGCGCACGCGACCGGAGCCGGCGGGGCCCCGCACTCCCCCGCAGCCATGCGAGCCAACGGAGCCACCGGCCCCGCCGCGGCCACCGCTGCCATGCACGCCACCGGCGCCGGTGGCACCGGCGACAGCGGGGGCGACGGCGGAACCGGCGGTGGCGGTGGCGGCGCCGGCGGCGGCGGGAAGAAGGGCAAGCGGCCCCGCCGTACCGGATGGCGGCGGCTCTTCCCCACCTGGCGCATGGTCCTCGGGACCTTCGTCATCGGCGTGCTGCTCGTCGTCGGGGCCTTCTTCCTCGGCTACTCCATGGTCAAGATCCCCTCGGCGAACGCGGTCGCGACCAAGCAGGCCAACGTGTACCTGTACGCCGACGGCACCGAGATCGCCCGCGACGGCGACATCAACCGCGAGAACGTCTCCCTCGCCCAGGTCTCCAAGGCCGCCCAGCACTCCGTGCTCGCCGCCGAGGACCGCGACTTCTACACCGAGTCCGCCGTCGACCCCAAGGCCATGGTCCGCGCCGCCTGGAACACCGCCACCGGCAAGGGCAAGCAGTCCGGCTCCACGATCACCCAGCAGTACGTGAAGAACTACTACCTGGGCCAGGAACAGACCGTCACCCGCAAGGTGAAGGAGTTCTTCATCTCGATCAAGCTCGACCGCGAGAAGAGCAAGGACGACATCCTCGAGGGCTACCTCAACACCAGCTTCTTCGGCCGCAACGCCTACGGCATCCAGGCCGCCGCCCGCGCCTACTACGGCATCGACGCCGTCGACCTGAACGCCGCCCAGGGCGCCTACCTCGCCTCCCTGCTCAACGCCCCCAGCGAGTACGACGTCGTCGCCCACCCGGAGAACCGCCGCGCCGCCGAAGCCCGCTGGAACTACGTCCTCGACGGCATGGTCAAGAAGGGCTGGCTGCCCCAGGCCGAACGCGCCGGGATGAAGTTCCCCGCGCCCAAGCAGGCCACCGCCTCCACCAGCATGTCCGGCCAGCGCGGCTACATCGTCGACGCCATCAAGGACTACCTGCGCGACAACAAGATCGTCGACCCCGACGACCTCGAACGCGGCGGCTACCGCATCACCACCACCCTGCAGAAGGACAAGCAGGACGCCTTCGTCGAAGCCGTCAACGACAAACTGATCAGCAAGCTCGACAAGAAGAACAACAAGGCCGACCGGTACGTCCGGGCCGGCGGCGCCTCCGTCGACCCCAAGACCGGCAAGGTCGTCGCCATGTACGGCGGCATCGACTACGTCAAGCAGTACACCAACGGCGCCACCCGCGGAGACTTCCAGGTCGGCTCCACCTTCAAGCCGTTCGTCTTCACCTCGGCCGTCGAGAACGGCGCCACCACCCAGGACGGCCGCCCCATCACCCCGAACACCATCTACGACGGCACCAACAAGCGGCCCGTCCAGGGCTGGGACGGCGACAGCTACGCCCCCGAGAACGAGGACCAGCGCTCCTACGGCCCCATCACCGTCCGCGAGGCCACCGACAAGTCCGTCAACGCCGTGTACGCGCAGATGGCCGTCGACGTCGGCCCCTCCAAGGTCAAGCAGACCGCGATCGACCTGGGCCTGCCCAAGGACACCAAGGAGCTGTACGCGTCCCCGTCGATCGCGCTCGGCGTGGCCAACGCCAGCGTGCTGGACATGGCCGAGGCCTACGCCACGCTCGCCAACCACGGCAAGCACGGCACGTACACCCTGATCGACAAGATCACCAAGAACGGCGACGCCCTCCCGCTGCCCGCCCAGCAGACCCGCCAGGCCCTCAGCCGCGAGGCCGCCGACACCACCACGGCGATCCTGCAGAGCGTCGTCGACAACGGCACCGCGACCGCCGCACAGGCCGCCGACCGCCCCGCCGCGGGCAAGACGGGCACCGCCGAGCAGGACACCGCCGCCTGGTTCGCCGGATACACGCCCGACCTCGCCACGGTCGTGTCCGTGATGGGCCAGGACCCGGACACCGCCGCGCACAAGCCGCTGTACGGCGCACTGGGCCTCGACCGCATCAACGGCGGCGGCGCGCCCACCGAGATCTGGGCGCAGTACACCAAGGAGGCGCTGAAGGACACGCCCGCCGCCGACTTCGACCTGGAGCTCCAGAACGGCGCGGACACGCCGCAGGCGCCGCCGAGCGACCCCGGCCAGGACCAGACCGGCACCGTCGGCGGCACCGACGGCGGCGCGACCGGCGACACGACCACGACCGGCGGCCAGAGCACCCAGGGCCAGAACCAGGGACAGACACAGGGCCAGACAGGCGGCACCCCGACCACCGGCGGCAACACCACCGGATCCACCACGGGCGGCACCCCGACCACCGGCGGCAACACCACCGGATCCACCACGGGCGGTACACCGACCACCGGCGGGGGCGGCACCAACGGCGCAGGCGGCACGACCGGCGGCGGGGGCACCACGGGCGACACGACCGGCGGGCCGACCACCACCGGCGGTGGCAACACCACCGGCGGTGGCGGCACGGACACCGGCACGACCGACGGCGGCACGGTCCCGTAGACCCGGGCTCCGGCCGCGGCCGGTCCGCGTCAGTGGCCGGACGTCGCCTTCAGCCCCACGACGGCGACCAGCAGCAGACAGATGAAGAAGATCCGGGCGGCGGTGGCCGGCTCACCGAGCACCACCATGCCGAGCACCGCCGCCCCGGCCGCACCGATGCCCACCCACACGCCGTAGGCGGTACCGATGGGCAGGGAACGGGCGGCGTACGACAGCAGCACCATGCTCGCGACGATGCCGGCACCGGTGAACACACTCGGCCACAGCCGGGTGAAACCCTCGCTGTACTTCATCCCGATCGACCAGCCCACCTCGAGCAGACCGGCGACGACAAGCAGAACCCAGGCCATGACGGCACCTCCGGAAGATCACTTCTGAACGGGGGTGCGTCGTCTTTTCCTTGGCCCGGTACGGCGCGTCTCGTCGGGCGTGTCCTACGACCGTAGCAAACAACGGCAAAAGGGGCTGGTGACCATGGTCACCAGCCCCTTTTCCGACCCTTCGGTCACAGATACAGACCCGTGGAGTCCTCCGACCCCTCGAACCGGTCGGCGGCCACGGCGTGCAGGTCACGCTCGCGCATCAACACGTACGCGATGCCCCGCACCTCCACCTCCGCCCGGTCCTCGGGGTCGTACAGGACCCGGTCACCCGGCTCCACGGTCCGCACGTTCTGCCCCACCGCGACGACCTCCGCCCAGGCCAGCCGACGGCCCACCGCCGCCGTGGCCGGAATCAGGATGCCGCCGCCGGAACGCCGCTCGCCCTCGCTGGTGTCCTGCCGCACGAGGACGCGGTCGTGCAGCATGCGGATGGGGAGCTTGTCGTGCTGGGTGCTGTCGTTTCTGTTGGCGCTCACGCCACTGAACCTACCTGCCTGAACCTGAGCCTTGCGCGGGTGGGTGGGGTCAGTCCTTACGACGCCGGGTGCTCAGAGTGAGCAGACCGACGACGCCGACCACGACCAGGGCGACGGGCACCACACGCTCCAGCCGCGGCGCGCCCTCCTCGTCCGTGAACTGCGCCTTCACCTCAGTGACCACCCGGTTGACCTGGACGTAGGCCCGGCCCACCGTGTGGTCGAGGTTGGCGACGACCTTGGCCTTCGCGTCCCCGACGATCGTCTTCGGGTGCACCCGCACCCCGATCTCGTCCAGCGTCGCGGCCAGCACCTGACGACGGTGCCTGATGTCCGCCTCGATCTGCGCCGGGGTTCTCGTGTCCGACGTGTCCGCCACCGTACGGCCTCCGAAGTAAGAGGATGCTGTTCTGGACAGTCTGTCAGTTCCTGCTCGCGCCGCACTGTCAGGACCCCCGGTTACGCTGGTCCGATGAGCGAGCGACTCCAGCCGGGGGACGTGGCCCCCGCCTTCACCCTGCCCGACGCCGACGGCAACGAGGTGTCCCTGGCCGACCACAAGGGCCGCAAGACCATCGTCTACTTCTACCCCGCAGCCCTTACCCCGGGCTGTACGAAGCAGGCCTGCGACTTCACGGACAACCTCTCGCTGCTGGCCGGCGCGGGCTACGACGTGATCGGGATCTCCCCCGACAAGCCGGAGAAGCTGGCGAAGTTCCGCGAGCAGGAGTCCCTGAAGGTCACCCTCCTCGCCGACCCCGACAAGAAGGTCCTGGAGGCGTACGGCGCGTTCGGCGAGAAGAAGCTCTACGGCAAGACAGTCGTCGGCGTGATCCGCTCCACGGTCGTCGTCGACGAGGAGGGCAAGGTCGAACGCGCCCTGTACAACGTCAAGGCGACGGGCCACGTAGCCAAGATCATCAAGGACCTCGGCATCTGAGGAACGTTTCAGCAGCTCAGCGGCCCGCGCCGGGACACCCCGGCTCGGGCCGCTTGCCATGTCCGGCGTGACTGTCGGACAAACAGGTCGTTACTCCGTGTGAGTCACGAACGCGTGACCGGAAACGGAGGAGACCATTCATGGGGGCCAGTGCGTACACCAAGGAGCGGCTGGAGGAGGCGGCTCGGGGGGCACGGACGCTGTCGGAGGCGTGCGTGAGCTTGGGGGTGGATCCGCAGAGCGCGACACGACGGTACGTCCGGGAGCGGATGAGGAAGCTCGGGGTGGACACGTCGCACTTCGAGCGGGAAGTGAAGTGGACGAGGGAGGTGCTCGAACGGGCAGTGGCGGCCTCCACGAACATGTGCGAGGTCCTGCGGCACCTGGGGCTGGAGGTGGTGGGCGGCCACCACACGCACATCAGCCGGCGGGTGAAGGCGTACGGGATCGACACGTCGCACTTCCGCATGCCGAGTGGACGCGACACGCGTCCGCGCAGCAGGACCCCCGAGGGCTTGCTTGTCATGCAGGCGGGTGATCACGCCCGACGAACACAGAGTCATCGACTCAAGCGAGCGATGCTTGCACACGGCGTTGAGGAGCTCTGCGCAATGTGCGGCATGGCCGCAGTATGGCTTGGCCACCCCCTGCCGCTGGAGGTGGATCACATCGACGGCAACTGGCGCAACAACCGCATCGAGAACCTTCGCCTGCTCTGTCCCAACTGCCACTCCACAACGGACACGTACCGAGGACGGAGCGCAGGGCGCGGGGGGAGTGGCCGGTGAGGCAGGCGCGCCCCACACGTGACGCGCTGCGCGAGGCGGTTGGCGAATCGCTGAGTCTCAAAGAGGTGCTGCGGCGCCTGGACCGGCCTGACAATCACTGGCAACGCACATTACTGCGGCAGTGGATCAGCGAAGAGGGCTTCGCAACGGCTCACTTCCTTGGGCAAGGACATATGCGCGGGAAGCCAAGCTACAACGCCAAGGGGCCCGAGGACATCCTCCTCCGCCATAACGGCAAGGCCCGGACGCGGACCGCGCGTCTCCGTCGCGCCCTCCGGGAGAGCGGCGTGCCCGAGCAGTGCGCTGAGTGCGGAGTCGGCCCCGAATGGCTCGGCAAGCCCATGACGCTGGAGATCGACCACATCAACGGGGACTGGCGCGACAACCGGCGGGAGAACCTGCGGCTGCTCTGCCCGAACTGTCACGCGATCACCAGCACCTGGTGCAGGGGAGGGCAGCCGCGGCATGCTCGGCCCCGGTAATCTAGGTCCGTGCTCCGCGCCCGTACGCCAACGGCCGAGCGGCGATCTTTAGGTGGTCGTGTTTGTCGGTTCGAATCCGACCGGGCGCACAGGTGAAAGAGGCGTCGTACCTTCATTTCAAAGGTACGACGCCTCTAGCCGTCAGCCCAGCAGTTCCCGCACCACCGGTACCAGCGCCCTGAACGCCTTCCCCCGGTGGCTGATCGCGTTCTTCTCGTCTGCCGTCAGTTCCGCGCAGGTGCGGGTCTCGCCGTCCGGCTGGAGGATCGGGTCGTAGCCGAAGCCGCCCGTGCCGGCGGGGGTGTGGCGCAGGGCGCCCCGCAGTTGGCCCTCGACGACTCGTTCCGTGCCGTCGGGCAGGGCGAGGGCGGCGGCGCAGGCGAAGTGGGCGCCGCGGTGTGCGTCGTCGATGTCGGAGAGCTGGGCGAGGAGGAGGTCGAGGTTGGCCTGGTCGTCGCCGTGGCGGCCGGCCCAGCGGGCGGAGAAGATGCCGGGGGCGCCGTTCATGACGTCGACGCAGAGGCCGGAGTCGTCGGCGATGGCGGGCAGGCCGGTGGCCTGGGCGAGGGCGTGGGCTTTGAGCAGGGCGTTCTCGGCGAAGGTGACGCCGGTTTCCTTGACGTCGGGGATGTCGGGGTAGGCGTCGGCGCCGACGAGTTCGTGGGGCAGTCCGGCTTCGGCGAGGATGGCCTTGAGCTCGGTGATCTTTCCGGCGTTGCGGGTGGCGAGGATCAGGCGGGTCATGGCGTTCAGTATCCCGGCCCGCGCCGGTCCGCTCTCACGGTGTGCAGACCTTCGTCAGTTCGCCGGCCGCGTCGGTGACGGGGGTCAGGTCGGGGGTGTTGTCGCCGTTCTTCACGGCGGCGCGGACGTTGTCGACGGCTTTGCGGAGGTCGTCGACGGCTTTGTTGACGTCGGTGTTGTCGGTGCGGTCGCCGATCTGGTCGAGGTTTTTGTCGATGGCGGCGAGGGCCTGGTCGGTCTGTGTGGGGTCGTTCGCGGCGTTTTCGACGGCTTGCTGGAGGTCGGTGACGCTGTCGGCGATGGAGTCGGCGGTCTGGACGCAGTCCAGGGCTTTGCCGATGGCGTCGCATCCGGTGGTCAGGCCCGCGGTGAGGGCGACGGCGGCGATGGTTCCGGCGATGGTCGTGGCGGTGCGGTGGCCTCGGCTCGCGGCCATGTGCGGTGTCCCTCCCCTGGTGGCCTCCCCGGCCCCCGTGTGTGCGTGTCGGTATCCGTTCTGACGCGGTGGCGGGCGGCTCGGTTGCCCGGGCCGCCCGCCTTTGTTGGTGCGTCTTTTACTTTTCCGCGGTGTCGGCGAGTGCCGCCTTCTGGAGTGCGGTGAGTTCGGTGCAGCCGGTGACGGCGAGGTCGAGGAGGGCGTTGAGTTCGTCGCGGGCGAAGGGTTCGGCTTCGGCGGTGCCCTGGACTTCGACGAAGCGGCCGTCGCCGGTGCAGACGACGTTCATGTCGGTGTCGGCGCGGACGTCTTCCTCGTAGGCGAGGTCGAGCATGGGGACGCCGGCGATGATGCCGACGGAGACGGCGCTGACGGTGCCGGTGAGGGGCTGGCGGCCGGGCTTGATCAGTTTCTTGCCCTGGGCCCAGGTGATGGCGTCGGCGAGGGCGACGAAGGCGCCGGTGATGGCGGCGGTGCGGGTGCCGCCGTCGGCTTGGAGGACGTCGCAGTCGAGGACGATGGTGTTCTCGCCGAGGGCCTTGTAGTCGACGACGGAGCGCAGGGAGCGGCCGATGAGGCGGCTGATCTCGTGGGTGCGGCCGCCGATGCGGCCCTTGACGGACTCGCGGTCGCCGCGGGTGTTGGTGGCGCGGGGGAGCATGGCGTATTCGGCGGTGACCCAGCCTTCGCCGCTGCCTTTGCGCCAGCGGGGGACGCCTTCGGTGACGGAGGCGGTGCACAGGACCTTGGTGTCGCCGAAGGAGACGAGGACGGAGCCTTCGGCGTGCTTGCTCCAGGCGCGTTCGATGGTGACGGGGCGGAGCTGTTCGGGGGTGCGGCCGTCGATGCGAGACATGGCGCTGAGCCTATCGGGAGTGCGGCGAGGGGCTCCCCCCGCTGCGGGAGGAGCCCCTCGGTGCGTGACCGGCTCGGGTCACATCATGTCTTCGATCTCCGCCGCGATGGGGTCGGCGTCGGTGCCGATGACGACCTGGATGGCGGTGCCCATCTTGACGACGCCGTGGGCGCCGGCGGCCTTCAGGGCGGCTTCGTCGACCAGCGCGGCATCGTGCACCTCGGTGCGCAGGCGGGTGATGCAGCCCTCGATCTCGTCGATGTTGTCGATGCCGCCGAGCCCGGCGACGATCTTCTCTGCCTTGCTGGCCATGTTCCGTCTCCCTGAACTACCTGTTCCGAACCGCTATGTCGCAGTAACCCACAGTTGGCTCAGCTTCGCGAGCGGTCATGCCGTTTGTATCGAATGATGGCGATCACGACAGCGGAACCGAACCGTACGCGACTGGTCTACACCAGCTGATGGACGGTCGCCAAACCGCCCCCGGGGTGAGGGGCCGGAAGGACACCGCCATGAGTGCCGAGAGCGCCGCCGCCGCACCGCGCCCGGTGAGTCCCGTGCGCGAGCGCTGGAACCGTTTCTTCCAGGGTCTGCAGAAGATGGGGCGCAGCCTTCAGCTGCCCATCGCCGTGCTGCCGGCGGCGGGCATCCTGAACCGGCTGGGGCAGCCGGACGTGTTCGGTGACCAGGGGCTGGGCTGGACGAACGTGTCGAGGGTGATGAAGGGCGCGGGTGGCGCGCTGCTCGACGGTTCGCTCGGTCTGCCGTTGCTGTTCTGCATCGGCGTGGCGATCGGCATGGCGAAGAAGTCGGACGGTTCGACGGCTTTGGCTGCGGTGGTGGGCTTCCTTGTCTACTACCAGGTGCTGCATCAGTTCCCGGAGACCTGCCCGGGCGGGTCGAAGTCTGTCCCGGACGTCGGCTGCCAGGTGAGCGTGGGCGCGGGGGTCGGCTCGGTGACGCCGTTCACGTTCCAGAATCCGGGGGTGTTCGGCGGGATCGTGATGGGTCTGCTGGCGGCGTTCTTCTGGGTGCGTTTCCATCGCACGAAGCTGGTGGACTGGCTGGGCTTCTTCAACGGGCGGCGGCTGGTGCCGATCATCATGGCGTTCGTGGCGATCGCGTTCGCGGCGCTGTGTCTGTGGGTGTGGCCGCCGATCGGTGACGGTCTGGAGAGCTTCAGCAAGTGGCTGCGGGACGCGGGGTCGTGGGGTGCGGGTGTGTTCGGTGTGGCGAACCGGGCGCTGCTGGTGATCGGGTTGCACCAGTTCCTGAACGTGCCCATCTGGTTCCAGTTCGGCACGTACACGCCGCCGGGCGGGAAGCCGGTGCACGGTGACATCAACATGTTCCTGGCCGGGGACCCGCACGCGGGTCAGTTCACCTCGGGGTTCTTCCCGATCATGATGTTCGCGCTGCCGGCGGCGGCGCTGGCGATCGCGCACACGGCGAAGCCTCATCGCCGTAAGGAGGTGAGCGGGCTGATGCTGTCGGTGGCGTTGACGTCGTTCGTGACGGGGATCACGGAGCCGATCGAGTACTCGTTCCTGTTCATCGCGCCGCTGTTGTACGCGGTGCACGCGGTGCTGACGGGTGTGTCGATGGCGGTGACGTGGGCGCTCGGGGTGCACGACGGGTTCAGTTTCTCGGCGGGGTTGATCGACTACGTCATCAACTGGAATCTGGCGACGAAACCGTGGGCGATCATTCCGATCGGTCTGTGTTTTGCGGTCGTGTATTACGGGGTGTTCTGGTTCGCGATCACGAAGTTCGATCTGAAGACGCCGGGGCGGGAGCCGGAGGAGGAGGTGGAGGACGCGACCAAGGCGTGAGGGCGCCGCCGCCCTTCATCGAGGCCCCTGAACCGTGCCGGTTCGGGGGCCTTTTCGTCATGACCTGCGTCCGGTACGCGCCGTGATGCCACGGTCGCGGAATCGCGGGTTCCTTACGCCGCCTTCATCGTGCTACAACAGGTCTACACCACTGAGTGGTGTAGACCATGCGTCGGTTCGCCGCGCATTTCCCGAAGACGCCGCCGTCCTCATCCTGTCCCCTGGCGGCGCCTTGCCCAATGGAGGAAGTTGATGACCACGGCGAGCGCGGCACCCGCCGCACAGAAGAAGGGCGCCGGGCCGATGGCGGTCCTGCAGCGCATCGGCCGCAGCCTGATGCTGCCGGTCGCTGTGCTCCCCGCGGCGGCCCTCCTGGTCCGCCTCGGCAACACGGACATGCTGGGACGGGACTCCTTCCCCACGTTCGTCACCAAGATCGCCGGCTTCATGGCGGCCGGTGGCAACGCGATCCTGGACAACATGGCGCTACTGTTCGCCGTGGGCATCGCGATCGGCTTCGCCAAGAAGTCGGACGGCTCGACGGCCCTCGCGGCGGTCGTCGGATACCTGGTCTTCAAGAACGTGCTGGGCACGTTCACCGACAAGAACCTGCCCAAGGTGGCGACGGCGGTCGACGGCAAGGTCGTCATGGTGGCCGCGCCGGTGGACGCCAAGGTCCTGGGCGGCGTGGTCATGGGCATCGTCGTGGCGCTGATCTACCAGCGCTTCTACCGCACCAAGCTGCCCGACTGGGCGGGCTTCTTCGGCGGCCGCCGTCTGGTGCCGATCCTGTCGGCGTTCGCGGGCCTGATCCTCGGCATCGTCTTCGGCTACATCTGGCCGGTCCTCGGCACGGGTCTGCACAACTTCGGTGAGTGGCTGGTGGGGTCGGGTGCCGTCGGCGCCGGCATCTTCGGTGTCGCCAACCGGGCGCTGATCCCGATCGGCATGCACCACCTGCTGAACTCCTTCCCCTGGTTCCAGGCCGGCGAGTACCACGGCAAGAGCGGCGACATCGCGCGCTTCCTGGCCGGCGACCCGCACGCGGGCCAGTTCATGACCGGCTTCTTCCCGATCATGATGTTCGCCCTCCCGGCCGCCTGCCTGGCGATCGTGCACTGCGCCCGTCCGGAGCGCCGCAAGGTCGTCGGCGGCATGATGTTCTCCCTCGCGCTGACCTCGTTCGTCACGGGTGTCACGGAGCCGATCGAGTTCACGTTCATGTTCATCGCGCCGGTGCTGTACGCCATCCACGCGGTCCTCACCGGTGTGTCCATGGCGCTGACCTGGGCGCTGGGCATGAAGGACGGCTTCGGCTTCTCGGCGGGCGCGGTCGACTTCGGGCTGAACCTGGGCATCGCGAGCAACCCGTGGGGCCTGGCCGTGGTGGGCCTGTGCTTCGCGGTGGTCTACTACGTCGTCTTCCGCTTCGCGATCACCAAGTGGAACCTGCCGACCCCGGGCCGGGAGTCGGACGAGGAACTGGCGGAGCTGCAGAAGGCCGAGGCCAAGTAGCTTCCCCGCACACGAAGGCCCCCCGGCGCACTGGGCGCTCCGGGGGGCCTTTCTCGCATGCCCGGGTCGGGCCCGGCATCGTTTCTGCTGGGGCGCCGGGTGCGGGGTCAGATGTCGTACGACTTCCTCGGGGCCGCCAGGTCCACGGGGCCGGGGTACACCGCACGGGCGTCGGTGAGGTTGGTCCGGGGGTCCGTCCACGGGGGGATGTGGGTGAGGACCAGGCGGCGGGCGCCGGCGCGGGCCGCGGTCTCGCCGGCCTCGCGGCCGTTGAGGTGCAGGTCGGGGATGGACTCCTTGCCGTGGGTGAACGCGGCCTCGCACAGGAACAGGTCGGCGTCCCGGGCCAGTTCGTCCAGGGCGGGGGTGACGCCGGTGTCCCCGGAGTACGTCAGGACCTTCCCGCCGTGCTCGATGCGGATGCCGTACGCCTCGACCGGGTGGGCCACGCGTTCGGTGTGCACGGTGAAGGGGCCGAGCTCGAAGGTGGACGGCTTGACCGTGTGGAAGTCGAAGACCTCGCTCATGGACGAGGCCGACGGGGTGTCGGCGTACGCCGTGGTCAGGCGGTGCTCGGTGCCTTCGGGGCCGTAGACCGGCAGGGGCTCGCAGCGGCCGCCGTCGTGGCGGTAGTAGCGCGCGACGAAGTACCCGAGCATGTCGATGCAGTGATCGGCGTGCAGATGGCTGAGGAAGATCGCGTCGAGGTCGTAGAGACCGCAGTGGCGCTGCAGCTCGCCCAGGGCGCCGTTGCCCATGTCGAGGAGCAACCGGAAGCCGTCGGCCTCGACGAGGTAGCTCGAGCAGGCCGAATCCGCGGACGGGAACGACCCCGAGCAGCCGACGACGGTGAGCTTCATGAAGCAGAAACCTCCGCTGGCGGGGAACCGGAAAAAAGGGGGGCGACGGGGGTCGTGCGGTCCGTCGAGCGTAAGGCGCAAAAGTCCCGGTCGCTCCTCCGCCAAGGGCTGTTGTGGGCGAACTCACCTGCGCTGTCACCGGTTCGGATGGAACTTGCGGGTTCCGGGCGCGTCCGGGCGGCCGATCGGTGTGACCGTAAGGGCGCGCTGTGTGAGGTACGCCGGTAACGTCGTCGGTATGGACACGTCCTGGTGGCTGGCGCTCGCGGCGGTGGTGCTGCTGGCTCTTGTCGCCGTGCTCGTGGACGGCTGGGGCCGGGGGCGGCGCGGGGCCCGACGTGCGCGGTCGGCGGGGCGCGCGGCGGCTGAGTCGCTGCGGCCGCGGCCGCAGGAGATCTGGTGGGCGCAGGTGCCGTACGAGGACGGGCCGGAGAGCACGGACCGGCCGTGTCTGGTGCTGTCGGTGCGCCGCCGCCGGGTGCGGGTGGCGAAGATCAGCACGAAGTTCCACGACGAGCGGTCCGGGGTGATCCCGCTGCCGCCGGGTTCGGTGGGGGACGCGCAGGGCCGGGCGAGCTTCCTGCAGACGGACGAGCTGCGGGAGGTGCCGGTGGGTGACTTCCGCCGCCGGGTGGGCGTGGTGGACCCGGTCCTGTGGGACCAGGTCCGTCACCTGGCGGGTTAGGGCCGGGGGCTCACGCCCAGAGCTGGCCCTGCAGTGTCTCGATCGCTTCCTCGGTCGTCGCCGCTGTGTACACCCCGGTGGACAGGTACTTCCAGCCGCCGTCGGCCACGACGAAGACGATGTCGGCGGACTCACCCGCCTTGAGCGCCTTCTTGCCCACGCCGATCGCCGCGTGCAGGGCTGCGCCGGTGGAGACGCCCGCGAAGATGCCCTCCTGCTGGAGGAGTTCCCGGGTGCGGGTGACCGCGTCGGCGGAGCCGACGGAGAAGCGGGTGGTGAGGACGGAGGCGTCGTACAGCTCGGGGACGAAGCCCTCGTCGAGGTTGCGCAGGCCGTAGACGAGGTCGTCGTAGCGCGGCTCGGCGGCGACGATCTTCACGTCGGGCTTGTGTTCGCGCAGGTAGCGGCCCACGCCCATGAGCGTCCCGGTCGTCCCGAGGCCGGCCACGAAGTGGGTGACCGAGGGCAGGTCGGCGAGGATCTCCGGGCCGGTCGTCGCGTAGTGCGCGCCGGCGTTGTCGGGGTTGCCGTACTGGTAGAGCATCACCCAGTCGGGGTGCTCGGCGGCCAGCTCCTTGGCGACGCGTACGGCGGTGTTGGAGCCGCCCGCGGCCGGGGAGGAGATGATCTGCGCGCCCCACATGCCGAGCAGGTCACGGCGTTCCTGCGAGGTGTTCTCGGGCATCACGCAGACCATGCGGTAGCCCTTGAGCTTGGCGGCCATGGCGAGCGAGATGCCGGTGTTGCCGCTGGTGGGTTCGAGGATCGTGCAGCCCGGTGTGAGGCGGCCGTCCTTCTCCGCCTGCTCGATCATGTGCAGGGCCGGGCGGTCCTTGACGGAGCCGGTGGGGTTGCGGTCCTCCAGCTTCGCCCAGATGCGCACGTCCTCGGACGGCGACAGCCGCGGCAGGCGCACCAGGGGGGTGTTGCCGACCGCGGCGAGCGGGGAGTCGTAGCGCATCGCGGGTCAGGCCATACCGCCGGCCACGGCCGGCAGGATCGTGACGTTGTCGCCGTCGGTCAGCTTGGTGTCGATGCCGTCGAGGAAGCGGACGTCCTCGTCGTTGAGGTAGACGTTGACGAAGCGGCGCAGCTGCTCGCCGTCCACGATGCGGGCCTGGATGCCCGCGTGCCGGGTCTCGAGGTCGGCGAACAGTTCGGCGAGGGTGTCGCCGTTGCCCTGCACCGCCTTCTGGCCGTCGGTGTAGGTGCGGAGGATGGTCGGGATGCGGACCTCGATGGCCATGGCTCAGGGCTCCTGTCGGAAGGTGTCGTCGGTTCGGTCAGGCGCGCGCACCCGGGGGTGGACCCGGGATCTCGGCACTGCGGGAGCGCCGCGGCCACGGTCGGACGGCGGCAGCAGAAGATCAACAGATGGCGCTGTTCAGCCTGCACAGGTCGACGTGCAGCCGCGCCACGAGCAGCGTGCCCGGCGCCTTGTCGCTCACGTCGAGAAGAACCATGGGCTCATCGTATCGATTCCCTTGCCCGGTCCCGGAGTGTGATTCCGTATGCCGGACGTAATTCGTCCGGTAAGTGAGACGCGGGACGGATTCAGTAGGACTCCACGACCCTGACCTCCTCCTCCGTGACCTCGCCGTCCACGATCCGGAAGGAGCGGAACTGGAACTCGCCGAGGCTGTCGGTGTCGGCGGTGGAGACGAGGACGTAGTGGGCGCCGGGTTCGTTGGCGTAGGAGATGTCGGTGCGCGAGGGGTGGGCCTCGGTGGCGGTGTGGGAGTGGTAGATGACCACCGGTTCCTCGTCGCGGTCGTCCATCTCGCGGTAGAGCTTGAGCAGGTCGCCCGAGTCGAACTCGTAGAACGTGGGCGACATGGCCGCGTTCAGCATGGGGATGAAGCGCTCGGGGCGGTCCGAGCCGGCCGGGCCCGCGACGACGCCGCACGCCTCGTCGGGGTGGTCCTTGCGGGCGTGGGCGACGATCTGGTCGTAGAGGGCCTGGGTGATGGTCAGCATGGGGCTCAGGATAAGCAGAAGGGCCGTTCCGTACCGAGGGTTGGTACGGAACGGCCCGTATGCCGGACGTCCTGAGCGGCGGCCGCAGCGGGGCGCCACGAGAGCTCCCTGCGGCGGGACGTCCCGGGGTGGCTCAGCCGACCCGGTCCAGCTCCGGCTCGCGGCGCTGGGTGACCTCCGGGTTGCGTGCCTTGAGCACGGCCCAGCCGATGCCGAGGGCGATGGCCCAGCCGGCCATGACGTACAGGCAGATGCGCGACTCGCTGTCGTAGGCGATCAGGCCGGTGACGAAGAGGAGGAACGCGATGGCGACGTAGGAGCACTTCGCGCCGCCCGGCGCGGGGAAGGCGGAGGCGGGCAGCCGGCCGGCGACCACCGCGCGGCGGTACAGCACGTGGCTGACCAGGATCATCAGCCAGGTCCAGATGCCGGCCGCGGTGGCGACGGAGGTGACGTAGCCGAAGGCCTTCTCCGGGACGACGTAGTTCAGCACCACGCCGATGGCCATGAAGCCGACGGAGACGGTGATGCCGAACGCCGGCGTCTTGGTGGAGGACAGCTTCCGGAAGGCCCGGGGCGCCTCGCCGTTGTCGGCCAGGGTGCGCAGCATGCGGCCCGTGGAGTACATGCCGGAGTTGCAGGACGACAGGGCGGCGGTGAGCACGACGAAGTTGACGATGCCAGCGCCGGCCGGGATGCCGATCTCCGCGAACGCCTTCACGAAGGGGCTGACGCCGGCGGCGAACTCGGTCCACTTCACCACGCACAGGATGACGGTGAGGGCGCCGACGTAGAACAGGGCGATACGCCAGGGCAGGGTGTTGATCGCCTTCGGGAGGGTCTTCTCCGGGTCCTCCGACTCGCCGGCGGTGACGCCGACCAGCTCGACGGCGAGGTAGGCGAACATCACGCCCTGCAGGGTCATCAGGGACGAGCCGATGCCCTTGGGGAAGAAGCCCTCGAAGGCCCACAGGTTGGAGACGGCGGCGGTGTCACCGGCGGAGGAGAAGCCGAAGGTGAGCACGCCGAGACCGATCACGATCATGCCGATCAGGGCGGTGACCTTGACCATCGAGAACCAGAACTCCAGCTCACCGAAGAGCTTCACGGAGATCAGGTTCACGCCGAACAGGATCACCAGGAAGACCAGTGCCGTGACCCACTGCGGGACGGCCGGGAACCAGTAGTTCACGTAGATCGCCGCGGCCGTCAGCTCGGCCATGCCGGTGACGACCCACATCAGCCAGTACGTCCAGCCGGTGAAGTAGCCGAAGAACGGGCCGAGGAATTCGCGCGAGTACTCGGCGAACGAGCCCGAGACGGGACGGTAGAGCAGGAGCTCGCCGAGCGCCCGCATGATGAAGAAGATGATCACGCCCGCGAGGGCGTACATCAGGATGAGGCTGGGACCCGCCTTGGCGATGTTCGCCCCGGCCCCCAGGAACAGACCCACGCCGACGGCTCCGCCGATCGCGATCATCTGGACCTGCCGGCTGCCGAGCCCGCGCTCGTACCCCTCCTCAGGGGTGGTCCCCTTGTCGACCTGCGCAGAGGTCATGTGTGGTGCGCCTTTCTCCATGCCGATCCGGGCCTTGAGTCGGCCGCGGATCGGGTCTCGATCCCCCCGGATGAAATGGAGCTGTTGCCTGGCCGGCGGTTGCCGGCTCGGTGGCGCACCCGGCTGAACATGGGTGGTGTTCGCCGGGCGGTCGTGAAGATTTATCACGGCCGCAACAGAGATCACAGATGCGCCCTGTGGCGCATCACACAGGGAGAACCGGACAAAGGCCACCCGAAAGGGGCGAACGGGGGCATCGATTTCACAGGATCGTTATCCGGATTTGAGCGTCCTCTGAGCGAACACCGTCCGGGGGCGGATCAGGGCATAAGGGTCGTGACGAGCGTCTCCTGTAGACCACCCAGCCACAGGTACGCCATCACCATCGGCTTGCGCGGGTCCTCGTCGGGCAGCCGGTAGAGCAGATCGGTGTCGTCCTCGTCGGTGATCTCCAGGCGGGAGCCGATCGCCAGGCGCAGATCGTTCAGCGCGCCCAGCCACTGCTGGGACTCCTCGGGGGAGAGCTTGAGGACCGCGCCGCCGTCGCCCGCGGAGTTCAGGGCGTCCAGCGAGCGGATGACGGCGAGTGCGTTCTCGCGCTTGCCGGCCCGCAGATCGTTCTCGGTGTAGCGGCGGAACTCCGCGGAGTGCGCCGCACGCTCCTCCGCCTCCCGCGTACTGGCCGGCTGCCCCTCGGGATCGGTGTAGGCGTCGGGGAACAGACGCCTGAGGACCGGGTCGGACGGCGGCTCGCTCGGGCCCTCGGCGAACAGCTCGGCGAGCGGATCGGCCTGGGCGTCCTCGGCGGGGCCCGGGCCGATCAGCTCCAGGAGCTGCACCGCGAGGGAGCGGATGATGGAGATCTCGACGTCGTCGAGCGCGACGGCCGCGCCGCCGCCGGGGAGCGGTTCGAAGGTTCCTGGCATGGAGGAGGTTCGCTACTTCCGGTCCTGCTGGAGGGTGGCCCACAGACCGTAGCCGTGCATGGCCTGCACGTCGCGTTCCATCTCCTCGCGGCTCCCGCTGGAGACGACCGCCCTGCCCTTGTGGTGGACGTCGAGCATGAGCTTGGTGGCCTTGTCCTTGGAGTACCCGAAGTACGTCTGGAAGACGTAGGTCACATAGCTCATGAGGTTGACGGGGTCGTTGTGGACGATCGTCACCCAGGGAACGTCGGGCTCGGGTACGGCGGACACCTCTTCCGCCGACTCGGTCTTCTCGATCTCGATGGGTGCGGCTGCCGTCACACTGCCCATGCTGCCACCTGAGGGGGGTACTCGCACAAACCGCCCCCCGGCGGTGCGGAATTCGGGGCGGGTGCAGATCACACACAGCCAAAATCGTCAGAGTGACGAAATGGGGGTAGCATCCTCCCCATGAACACAGCGGACCTTGGGCTGCCGGTGGACGTTCCCTCGACGGCGCTCTTCACGGACCACTACGAGCTGACGATGCTGCAGGCCGCACTGAAGGCCGGTACGGCCGGGCGGCGGAGCGTGTTCGAGGTCTTCACCCGGCGGCTGCCGGACGGACGGCGCTACGGCGTCGTCGCCGGCACCGGACGCGTCCTGGACGCGGTGGAGAACTTCCGCTTCGACGCCGACGTGCTCGGCTTCCTGCGCGAACGCGCGATCGTCGACGACGAGACACTGGACTGGCTCGCCGGCTACCGCTTCACCGGGGACATCTGGGGCTACCCCGAGGGCGAGGTGTACTTCCCGGGCTCGCCGATCCTGCGGGTGGAGGGCTCCTTCGCCGAGTGCGTGCTGCTCGAGACGGTGATCCTCTCCATCCTCAACCACGACTCCGCGATCGCCGCGGCCGCGTCCCGGATGTCGTCGGCGGCCGGCGAGCGGCCGCTGATCGAGATGGGCGCCCGGCGCACCCACGAGCTGTCCGCGGTGGCCGCGGCCCGCGCGGCGTACGTCGGCGGGTTCACCTCCACCTCCGACCTAGCGGCCGGCTTCCGCTACAACATCCCCACCGTCGGCACCTCCGCGCACGCCTTCACGCTGCTGCACGACCGCGAGCGGGACGCCTTCCAGGCCCAGGTGGACTCCATGGGCCGGGGCACCACGCTGCTGGTGGACACCTACGACGTCGCCGAGGCCGTACGGACCGCCGTGGAGATCGCCGGGCCCGAGCTGGGCGCGGTGCGCATCGACTCCGGTGACCTGCTGCTGGTGGCGCACCGGGTGCGCCAGCAGCTGGACGAGCTGGGCGCACGGAACACGAAGATCATCGTGACCTCGGACCTCGACGAGTACGCCATCGCCTCGCTGGCGGCGGCGCCGGTGGACGCGTACGGAGTGGGCACGCAGCTGGTGACCGGCTCCGGGCACCCGACGTCCTCCATGGTGTACAAGCTGGTCGCCCGGGCCGAGACCGCGGACCCGCGCTCGCCGCTGAAGGCGGTGGCGAAGAAGTCCTCCGGCGGGAAGACGTCCGTCGGGGGCCGCAAGTGGGCCGCGCGGCGGCTGGACGCGTACGGCGTGGCCGAGGCCGAGGTCGTGGGCACCGGGGCGGTGCCGACCGAGCTGGCGGACCGGCAGCTGCTGGTGGAGCTGGTGAAGGGGGGCGAGGTCGTGGGGCGCGAACCGCTCGACGTCGCCCGGGACCGCCACGCGGCGGTGCGCGCCGGTCTGCCCTTGTCTGCGACACAGCTTTCCCGCGGGGAGCCCGTGCTGCCGACGGAGTACCTGTAGGCCGGCTGCGGCCGTCCGGGGGTGGGGGGCGCAGCCCGGCGCGACGGGGTGCGCCACCCAAGCTCTTCGAGCAGGGGATCCCCAGCGCCCACCCGCGCCGCCCCAGCGGCACGACTGCCCGCAGCTGAGCCGACCCAGGGGCGGGGGGAACTGCGCGACCGGCCACCCGCACCCGCCAACGATCCGCGCCCACCCCCACAGGCGCCGCAGGCAGCCCGTGACTGCCCGCAGTCAGGCAGGGGTAGACAGCCCCTGTCGCAGGAACCCGTAGACCCCATAGCCGAAGGACACCCACACCATGCGTCGCGCCTTGATCGTCGTCGATGTGCAGAACGACTTCTGCGAGGGGGGCAGCCTCGCGGTGGCCGGGGGTGCCGACGTCGCCGCCGCCATCACCGAGCTGATCGGGCAGGCGCCCGCCGGCTACCGGCACGTGGTGGCCACCCGGGACCACCACATCGCGCCCGGCGGCCACTTCGCGGACGAGCCCGACTACATCCGCTCCTGGCCGGCGCACTGTGTCGCCGGCACCGAGGGCGTCGGCTTCCACCCGAACTTCGCGCCCGCCGTCGCCTCCGGCGCGATCGACGCCGTCTTCGACAAGGGCGCCTACACGGCCGCCTACAGCGGTTTCGAGGGCGCCGACGAGAACGGCGTGCCGCTCGCCGACTGGCTGCGTGCCCGGGAGATCGACGAGGTGGACGTCGTCGGGATCGCCACCGACCACTGTGTGCGGGCCACCGCGCTGGACGCGGCACGGGAGGGCTTCCGTACCCAGGTCCTGCTCGACCTGACCGCCGGGGTGGCCCAGGAGACCACCGACCGGGCGCTGGAGGAGCTGCGCGAGGCGGGCGTGGAGCTGACCGGCAAACCGGTCGTGGCCCGCGGCTGACCCGGGCCCGGGGGCCGGGTCCTCAGGTCTGGGGCGTCGGGCGGCGCAGCAGGGAGCGGATCGGGTGCCACAGCTCGGTCACCAGGTCGGGCGAGCCGACACCGTTGTCCGGTGCGGTACGCCACACCAGGCCGTCGGGGTGGTGCAGCACGGCCGTGATCTCGTCCGGGGTCGGCGGCGCCGCGTTGCCGCGCAGGTAGACCGCCCGCAGTCCCAGGTTGCGCAGCCGGGTCAGGGCGCGCGCCCGGTTCTGGGCGTGAACGAGGACCCGCACGCCTGCGGGGCCGTCGCCGGCGGGGCTGGGCAGGTTCAGCGCAACCACCACCGTGCCGTTCGGCAGCTTGCAGAAACCTCCTGCGGCCATCTGGTCACATCCCCGTTTCGGTCGGCCCGGGCGCCGGTATCGACGCCGGTGTCAATAAGACAGTCACAGCACGCACCTAAACACGATCGGCGGCAACCCGCCAGGGGGTTGCCGCCGATACGCGTCTGACCTGCGGAAATGGTGACTACTTCACCGCGGGGCCGACCAGGAGGTTGATCGTGGAGCCGTCCTTGGCCTCCTTGACGATCTGGATCCGGGTGTTCGTGTCAGTGACCTTGACACCGGACGCCGGGTTCGAGGCGTCCCAGTAGGTGTTCGCGTGGTCGTTGAAGACCGAGACGCCCGAGGACGGCCAGATCTTCGTCGCGACGTCCGCCTTGTGCAGCGTGATGCCGTCCGTCGGGTACAGGCTGAAGGGCGCGTCGTAGGACTGGATGCGGCCGCGCATCAGCGTGCCGTCCTTCCAGCGCAGCGCCTCCGGGTGGGAGTCGATCGGCAGGATCAGACCGGCGCCGGGGTGGGTGCCGGTGTTGTTGTCCGCCTGCGAGGTGTCCCACTTCCAGATCAGCAGACCGTTCTGGTACGGGTAGTGCTCCACCCAGTCCGGACGGGTCGTGGAGAAGCCGAAGTTGTACGGACCGGTCTTCAGCGTCTTGTCGTACGACACGTACTGCCGGTTCTCGGCGATGTAGTACTGCGCGTAGTCCTTGGTGAAGGACGCGCCGATGCGGGAGAAGCCGGCCGCCGTCCACGCGGCGTCCGCGCTCTCGGCGTTGTCGGAGAACAGGGTGGCGCCGTCGGCGGTCACCGCGATCTCGTCGGCCGCGAAGCCCTTGAGGGCGACGCCGCCGTCCGTCTGGTAGCGGAAGCGCAGGTCGATCTTCTTGCCCGCGTAGGCGTCGAGCGAGTACGCGAGCTTCTTGTAGCCGTCGACCGAACCGGTCAGGGCCGGCTTGTCGCTGCCGTCGCGCGGGATCGGCTGACCGTTCACCGTGCCGTCGAGGGCGGTCCAGTTGGCGCCGCCGTCGGTGGACACCTCGGTGTAGAGGTAGTCGTAGCCCGCCTCGATGTCGTACCAGCCGTCGAGCGTGAGGGCGGCCGACTTCTTGCCCGTGAGGTCCACGCTGCGGGTCAGCGTGTTCTTCAGGTCGTCACCGCTGCCGCTCCACCACTGGGCGCTGCCCTGGGCGGGCTGGACGACCGTGGTGGTGACCGCCTTGTCGGGCAGGTTCACCACGAGCGCCTGCTTGTTCCAGGTGTTGTACTCGGCGACGCCCAGCTTGTGGCTGGACTGCTTGCCGGCCTTGGCGGTGTCGTAGTTGAGCCAGCCGAGCTGGAGCTTGTCCCAGGCGTTCATGTCGCCGGGCAGGTCGCCGATGGCGTCCTTGCCGCGGCCGAGCCAGGAACCGGAGGACATCAGCGTCCAGAAGCCGGTGGAGTTCTCGCCGCCCGCGGTGTCGTACTCGTCGGGCAGGCCGAGGTCGTGGCCGTACTCGTGGGCGTAGACCCCGAGGCCGCCGTTCTCCGGCTGGATGGTGTAGTCGCCGACCCAGACGCCGGTGTTGCCGATCTGCGCTCCGCCCAGCTTGTTGCTCGCGGGGCCGGTGGCGCCGGCGTCGGTGCCGAAGGCGTACCAGCGGTGGGCCCAGATCGCGTCCTTGCCCTGAGCGCCGCCGCCCGCGGACTCGTCCTCGCCGGCGTGCACGATCTGGAAGTGGTCGATGTAGCCGTCGGGCTCGTTGAAGTTGCCGTCGCCGTCGTAGTCGTACCGGTCCCACTGGTCGAACTGGGCGACGTCCGACTTGATCTGGGCGTCGGTGCGGCCGGCCGCCTTCTGCTGCGCGACCCAGGCGTTCAGGCCGTCGCTGACGACGTTCCACACGCTCGGGCAGTTGGTGGAGCCGCAGGCGTTGTTGCCGTAGCGAGCCTCGTTGTAGGGCACCTTGACCCAGTCGGCGACCTCGCCGTCGACCGAGTAGCGGCCCGAGGACTGCTTCTCGTAGTACTTCTTCACCGACTCGACGTTCTTGCCGGTGCCGAAGTAGAGGTCCTGGAAGTGCTGGCGGTTGTAGTCCGCCTGCCAGGCCGTGGAGTTGTCCTTGGTGCGGTCGGGGGCCGCGATCGTGTTGTGCAGCGGACCGGGCGTGCCGCCGAACTTGGGGTCCGTCCGGTCGCCGAACTCCACCAGGATGGTGAAGATCTTGTCGGTCTTCTCGCGGCCCAGCTCGACGTACTTGCTGTCGCCCTTCTTGCTCTTGAGCTGAACGACCTTGGAGCCGTTCTTGTCCTTCACCTGGGCCTTGCCGGATATGACCTGGTCGAGCGCCTCCTGGCGCTGCGCTTCCTGGGTCTTGCTCAGCGGGCCGTCCAGGTCGTGCTTCTGCTGCTTCACCGGCGCCGGGTCGTGCCGGTCCACGTTCGTGGCGCCGGCGGTCGTGGCCGCCTCGGCCACCGCGAAGGTGGTGAAACCGGCGGAGGCCGCCGCGAGCGCGACACCGATGGCCGCCGCTCTGTACGTCCAGGATCTACTGGTCACTTGAGTTCCTCCCCCGCGTGAGCGCACGCGGAAGGGGGCCCTGGTCATGGCGGGGGACCGCGCGCGCGTGATCAACGCGTGTAATCAAGTGACGACATTTGACTAGAGGTTTGAGAGAAAAGACAGATCTTGACTTGCACAAGTCAAGTGCACTATGCGGAGAAGGGGTTCGCTTTGCGGACACCGGGCGCTCATCCTGTCGTCGCTCGGACACGCTTCGCCGGTGACTCGGTGCGCCCCCTGTGCACCGGCACTGTTGGTCAGGTCACGCTTACCGTTCGTTCCCCTCGGGCATGCACGCGAATAGAGTCGAGCACACCCCCGCTTCCGAGGACACGATTGCCATGCCTCGTCCGACCGTCGCACAGCTCGTCTACGGGTCGACCACCGTGATCTTCTCGACGCTCGCCATGCTGCTGCTGTCGCAGACGAGTTCGGGACCGGCGATCGCGGTCATAGCCGTCGCGGCACTCGCGCTCGGGTTGCTCGTCGCGGTGACCGTGCCGACCCCCACGCCCTCCCGGGCGGCACCGGCGTCCGGTGCCGCCGAGAAGGCGGTGCGGCAGCCGACGGCGTCCGTGCGCTGAGCGCGGACCGACGGGGCGTCACCGGGTGGACACAACTACTGTCTTGGCCGCTTTGTCGTGCAGGCCCTGTTTGTAGGGTTTGTCGAAGAAGCTCCAGCCACCGCAGATCACCGTCCAGATACAGGCGCAGCAGAAGGCGAACGGGATCCACAGCACGGCCGCCCGGATCAGCGACGTCTGCACGGAGGGGTTCTGGCCATTGTCGAGGACCGCGACCCGCATGTTCAGCCACTTCTTGCCGAGCGTCTGACCCGACCTGGTGATCATGAAGGTGTCGTAGGCGATATAGAGGACGGCGGCGACGAAGGACTCACCGATCGACTTGCTGACCTCGATCTTGGTGTCGTCCATCGTGTACTCGTTGACGCCGAAGCCCCAGGAGAGCAGCCAGACGACGATGCCGACGAGGATCATGTCGATGATCCTCGCCAGCGTGCGCTTGCCGCTCTCGGCGAGCGGCGGCATACCGGCCAGCGGGTCGCCGGGGTAGCCGCCCCCGCCGTAGGGAGAGCCGTAGGGCGGAGGCGGGGTCTTGCCGCCGCCGTAGGGGGTGTCGTACGGCGAGCCCTGCCCGGGTCCGGGCGGGGGCGGGTTGTCGTACGGCGAGCCCTGCCCCGGGCCGGGCGGGGGCTGCTTGCGGAACGGGTCGTCGTCGGGCGGCGGGCCGGAGCCGTGGGGCGGTTCGCTGCTCATGGCCCGAGTGGACCGCGAAGCCCGGTGCTGTGCACCCGGCGGGCGGCCGGACGGAGTAGCGGAGAGGGAACACCGGGTGACGCTCCCTCAGCCGACGGCCCCTCAGCCCGCGACGAAGGTGTGCGCCGCCTTGTCGTGCCAGCACTGGTGCCACGGACGGTCGAACAGGCACCACAGGACACCGATCACCCCTACGGCGAGCAGGCCGGGGATGCTGTAGACCAGCCAGCGGCGCAGCGCGGCGCCGAACGCCGGGGCCTCGTGCGCCTCGATGTCCCGCACCTCCAGGCCGAGCAGCTTCTTACCGAGCGTGCGGCCCCAGCGCGCGGTCGGCAGCGCCTCGTAGAGGACGCCGGCCACGAGCAGGACCGCGAGCACGATGCCGAGGTAGACGCCCGTGGTGCCGTCCACCAGCCAGACGGTGACCTCGCGGCCGGACAGCCTGGCCGTGTCGATCTTCTCGTTGATGTGGTCGGCGGCCTTCGTCCCGAGGGGTACGGCGGCCGCGGAGGTGATGGCGCCGAGGACCAGCGTGTCGATCAGCCGGGCGGCCAGCCGCTTGCCCAGCCCCGCGGGGCGCGCCGCCGCCTGGCGCCGGGCGGCGGCCTGGAACACGTCCTCGACGGGCGGCTTCCAGGGCGCCACGGGCTGCTCGCCGTCCGCGGCGCCGGCCAGGTGGTGGACCTGCTGCGCCCAGGAGGCCTGCCCGCCCCCGGGGCCGGTGGTGACCGGCGTGGCGAGCGGGGCTGCGGCTGCGGGCTGGGGGGCCGGGATGGGCTGGTGGCCGGGGACGGGCTGAGGTGCGGCTCCCTGGTGCGGGACGCCGGGGGCGGTGGTGGACGTGGGTGCGGCCGAAGCGGGGGTGGAGCGCTGGGGGCCGGACAGCGGGGTGGCGGCAACTCCCGCGCCCGCGCCCGGCGTCTGCGTCCCGGTGGCACGGCCCGCGCCCGGCGTCTGCGTCCCGGTGGCACGGTCGCCCACGCCACCGGTCCCCGGCGCACCGAAGCCCGCCGCGCCGGCGGCACCCCGGGGGCCCTGCGCCGTCGCGCCGGGGCCTGCCTGCGGGCCCTGGGCGGACGGGGCGGACGGTGTCCCCGCGCGTGGGGAGACCGCCCGGAACGTCATCGTGCCCTCGTCGGAGCCGCGGCCCGTGCCGGGCCGGGCACCGCCGCCCGCGGAGGGGGCCGGGGCACCCTGGCCCGCGCCCGCTCCACCGGTCGGACGCCGGAAGACGAACGTGCCGTCGGCGGGCACGTCACCCGAGGCCGGGCCGGAGCCCGGGGAGCCGGCCGAGCCCGGGGTGCCTGCCGCACCCGGGGTGCCGGCCGCGACCGGGGCACCGGCGGAGCCCGGAGTACCGGCGGAGCCCGGAGTACCGGCGGAGGCCGTGGTCGGTCGGCCGTCGGCCGGGAGGCGGGGGTCGGCGCCCGGTGCGGCTCCCCACGACACGCGCCGGTCGGGCTCGCCGCCGAAGCCGGACTGCTGGGACCGGTCGGCGCCCCACGAGGACGCCGGCTCCGGCCAGGACTGCCCGGCGCCCTGCCCGGCACCGGCCTGCACCGCACCACCGCCGTGCCCACCGCCGCCCTGGGCCGGGCCCGGACCGCCGGCTTGCGCAAAGCCGCCTGCCGCAGGCCCCTGCGGGCCGCCGTGCCCGGCACGTCCCGCCACGGGCCCCTGCGCCGGGCCGCCCTGTGCCGCGCCACCGCCGCCCGGCGCCGGTCCCGACGTGGGGCCGCCCGGTGCCGCCGCGCCCCGGTCCTCGGCGAGCGGAGCCGGCTGCGGGTCCTCGTCGAAGAAGTGCGGGCCGGTCTCCTCGACCGCGGGGGCCGCCGGGCGGACGCCCGGCGGAGGGGCGAGCAGTTCGCCGTCCGTCGGCGCCGGACGGCTGGTGCCCGGTACCCAGGCGGCACCGTTCCAGTACCGGACGTATCCGGGGATGGACGGGTCCGGGTAATAGCCTTCGCGGGGCCGGTCGTCGCCGGGGGCCGGGGTTGGGGCGCTCATGTCCGTCGTCCCGTATCTGTCGAGGGGGTCGTATGACGGCCTCCACATCTATCAGACGAGCGCAAGCGCCACTGCCTCTCCCGCCGTACCCACCCCTTTCCGGGCAACGCCGCACCCCTTCCTTCACCACCCCGGAAAAAAATCCCCGCAACCCGCGTAATGCTCGCGGTGCCACGCCCTCTCCCTCGTGCGGGCCCATCGCAGGGCCCCCCGACACGAGAGGAAGGTCGACCATGCACACCGTCGTGGAGCGCGAACTGGAGCTGCGGCTGATCCTGTCGCCGGAGCGCGCCATCCCCGTCCCGGCCCGCCTGGCCTACCGCACCGACGACCCCTACGCCGTCCACATCACCTTCCACATCAACTCCGACCATCCGGTGCACTGGACGTTCGCCAGGGAGCTGCTGGTGGAGGGCGTGTTCCGGCCGTGCGGGCACGGGGACGTGCGGGTGTGGCCGACGAAGACCGACGGGCACAGTGTCGTCCTGATGGCGCTCAGCTCCCCGGACGGGGACGCCCTGCTGGAGGCGCCGGCCGCCCAGGTCTCGGCGTGGCTGGAGCGCACACTGCGGGTGGTGCCGCCGGGCAGCGAGAGCGAGCAGCTGGGGATCGACGACGCGCTCGACCAGCTGCTCGCCCGGTGACCGGCGACAACTCAGAAGAGCTTTCCGGGGTTGAGGATGCCCAGCGGGTCGAAGACCTGTTTGACGGCCCGCTGCATCTCCACGCCCACGGGGCCGATCTCGCGGGCCAGCCACTCCTTCTTCAGCACGCCCACGCCGTGCTCGCCGGTGATCGTGCCGCCCAGTTCCAGGCCGAGGGCCATGATCTCGTCGAAGGACTCGCGGGCGCGCCGCGACTCGTCGGGGTCGGCGGCGTCGAAGCAGACGGTCGGGTGGGTGTTGCCGTCACCGGCGTGCGCGCACACGCCGATCGTCAGTTCGTACTTCTCGGCGATGCGCTCGACGCCGGCGAGCATGTCGCCGAGCCGGGTACGGGGCACGCACACGTCGTCGATCATCGTCGTGCCCTTCACCGCTTCCAGGGCCGTCAGGGACAGCCGGCGGGCCTGGAGCAGCAGTTCCGACTCGGCCGCGTCGTCGGCGGGGACGACCTGGGTGGCGCCGGCCGCCTCGCACAGCGCGCCGACGGCGGCGAGGTCGGCGGCCGGGTCGGGGGTGTCGAAGGCGGCGAGCAGGAGTGCCTCGGTGGTCTCGGGCAGGCCCATGTGGGCCAGATCGTTGACCGCCCGGACCGTCGTCGAGTCCATCAGTTCGAGGAGTGACGGGACGTGCCCGGCCTCCATGATCGTGCAGACGGCGTCGCAGGCGGCGGTCACCGAGGCGAACTCCGCCGCCAGCACCAGCTGCTCGGGCGGCTTCGGCTTGAGCGCGAGGACGGCCCTGACGACGACGCCGAGGGATCCCTCGGCGCCCACGAACAGCCGGGTCAGGTCGTATCCGGCGACGCCCTTGGCGGTGCGCCGGCCGGTGGACATCAGGCGGCCGTCGGCGAGGACGACGTCGAGACCGAGGACGTACTCCGCGGTCACCCCGTACTTCACGCAGCACAGGCCGCCGGCGGCGGTGCCGATGTTCCCGCCGACGGTGCACATCTCCCAGCTGGAGGGGTCGGGCGGGTAGTACAGGCCGTGTTCGTTCACCGCGCGGGAGAGCGTCGCGTTGATCACGCCCGGTTCGACGACGGCGACGCGGTCGACCGGGTTGATCTCCAGGATGCGGTCCATCTTGGTGAGGGACAGCGCGATGCAGCCGTCGGTGGCGTTGGCACCGCCGGACAGGCCCGTGCGGGCGCCCTGCGGGACGACCGGGACGCGCAGCTCGGTGGCGGTGCGCATCACGTGCTGCACCTGCTCGACCGTGCGCGGCAGGACCACCACGGCCGGAACACCGGCCGGGCAGAAACTCGCCATGTCGTGGGCGTAGGAGGCCGTGACGTCGGAGTCGGTGAGGACCGCCTCGGCCGGCAGGACGGCGCGCAGCCGGTCGACGAGGTTGCCGGTCTGCTCGTCGCGAGGCGCTTCGATACGGCTCATGATCACAGGTTCGCACCCGGGGCCATCGGTGTGAACCCCGTGTACGGCGGCCGCAGTATGCCCGGGGACGGCCGGGGCGGCGACGCACAGTGAGCGTCATGGAGAACCAGGAGTGTGCCGTGGAAGCCGCCGCGCCCGTGCGTCGCCGGTGGCCCGTCCGGGTCCTTCTCGCCTCGCTCGCCGGGTCCCTCGTGCTCGGCGGGGCGCTGGCGCTGTGGCCTGCCGGCGGGCCCGCGGGACAGCCGCCGGCGCCGGCCCCGGGGGCGCAGGCGCAGGCCGCGGTGCGCGCCGGGGTGCCGGCGGCGCTGCCCGGTCTGGACGCGCTGATCGGCGACCGGGAGGCGTATGTGCGCACGCATCCCAAGGACGCGGCGGCGTGGGCGGTGCTGGGCGCGGCCTATGTGGAGCAGGGACGCAGGACGGCTGATGCGGCCGGGGCGTTTGTGAAGGCGGAGCGGGCGCTGCGGACCTCGCTGACGGTGCGGGCGCGGGGTAACGCCGGGGCGCTGGAGGGGCTCGCGGTGCTGGCGAACGCGCGGCGGGACTTCCGGGTGGCGCGCGGCTTCGCGGAGCAGGCGCTGAAGACGCAGCCGAAGCGGTGGACGGCGTATCCGCCGCTGATCGACGCCTGCACCGGGCTCGGTGACTACAAGGCGGCGGGGCGCGCCCTGGAGTCGCTGACGGCGGCGCACTCGGGTCCGGCGGTGCGGGCGTGGGCCGCGGGCGTGTACCGCGACCAGGGCCGGCGGGAGGATGCGGCGGCGGCGCTGGCGGACGCGGCGGCGGCCGCGCAGGGGCCGGCCGAACAGGCGGCCTATCTGGAGCGGGCGGGGCAGCTGGCGTTCGAGCGCGGCGAGCCGGACGCGGCGCTGCGGCACTTCGAGCAGGCGGTGCGGCTGGACCCGGACCAGCGGGCGGCGCAGGCCGGGCAGGGCCGGGCGCTGGCGGCGCTGGGGCGCACCTCGGAGGCGCTGAACGCCTACCGGGTGGCGCTGGAGCGGCAGCCGCTGCCCGAGTACGCGCTGGAGCTGGGCGAGTTGTACGAGTCGCTGGGGCTGACCCAGCCGGCCCGGGTGAGTTACGACCTGCTGCGCGAGCGGGTGCGGCTGCGGGAGGCGGGCGGGGTGGACGACGCGCTCGTCCTCGGCCGTCTGGAGGCCGACCACGGGGACCCGGCCGAGGCGGTACGGCTGCTGCGCACGGAGTGGCAGCGCCAGCCGGGCATCGAGGTGGCCGACGCGCTGGGCTGGGCGCTGCACCGGGCGGGGCAGGACACGGAGGCGCTGCGGTACGCGGCGACCGCGACGGACCGGGAGCACGGCGGCACGGTGCGCAGCGCGCCGTACGCCTATCACCGGGGCATGATCGAGAAGTCCCTGGGGCAGGCGGCCCCGGCCCGCAGGCACCTCCAGGAGGCCCTGCGGATCAACCCGTACTTCTCACCCCTGGCCGTCCGCGAGGCACGCACGGCACTGGCCGCACTGGGCGAGCCGCCGGAGGCCGCGCTGCCGCGCTGACCTCCGGGCGGAGCCGTCGGCTACAGGTTGCCGCGCTTCTCCTGCTCCCGCTCGATCGCCTCGAACAGGGCCTTGAAGTTGCCCTTGCCGAAGCCCATGGAGCCGTGGCGTTCGATGATCTCGAAGAAGACGGTCGGCTTGTCCTGGACCGGCTTGGTGAAGATCTGCAGCAGGTAGCCGTCCTCGTCGCGGTCGGCGAGGATCTTCAGCTCGCGCAGGGTGTCCACCGGAACGCGGGTCTCGCCGACCCACTCCCCCAGCGTGTCGTAGTAGGAGTCCGGGGTGTCGAGGAACTCGACACCGGCCGCGCGCATGGTGCGCACGGTCTCGACGATGTCGCCGGTGTTCAGCGCGATGTGCTGGCAGCCGGGGCCGTTGTAGAACTCCAGGTACTCGTCGATCTGGGACTTCTTCTTGGCGATCGCCGGCTCGTTGAGCGGGAACTTCACCTTCAGGGTGCCGTCGGCCACGACCTTGGACATCAGCGCCGAGTACTCGGTGGCGATGTCGTCGCCCACGAACTCCTTCATGTTCGTGAAGCCCATGACCTTGTTGTAGAAGGCCACCCATTCGTCCATCTTGCCGAGTTCGACGTTGCCGACGCAGTGGTCGATCGCCTGGAAGGTGCGCTGCGCGGGCGGCGCGACGATCGGCTTGGCGGCGACGTAACCGGGCAGGTAGGGGCCGTCGTAGCCGGTGCGCTCGACCAGGGTGTGGCGGGTCTCGCCGTAGGTGGCGATCGCGGCGAGGACGACCGTGCCGTGCTCGTCTTTGAGTTCGTACGGCTCGGCGACGCTCTTCGCGCCCTGCTCGACGGCGTAGGCGTAGGCGGCGCGCGCGTCCGGCACCTCGATGGCGAGGTCGACGACGCCGTCGCCGTGCTCGGCCACGTGCCGGGCCAGGAAGTGGCCCCAGGCGGTGGCCGGCTTGATCACCGAGGTGAACACGAACCGGGCGGAGCCGTTCTCGAGCACATAGCTCGCGGTCTCGCGGCTGCCGTTCTCCGGTCCGGAGTAGGCGACCAGCGTCATGCCGAAGGCGGTGGAGTAGTAGTGCGCGGCCTGCTTGGCGTTGCCCACGGCGAAGACGACCGCGTCCATTCCCTTGACCGGGAAGGGGTCGGCCTGCCGGGCGGTGTCGGGAGTGTGGTGTGTGGTCTGCGTCATAGCCGAAGCCTGGCCCCGCTCTGCAAGGTGCGCAATAGTTTGCGTATTCACTGGGCATTCTGATCAGCGACACGGCCGTACCAGCGGCCTTTCTGTACAGGATGCCCACCCGGGGAGGCTGCTGTGGCGATCGATCACCTGGACGGCCGGATCATCGTGCTGCTCGCACAGGAACCGCGGATCGGGGTGCTGGAGATGTCCCGGCGGCTGGGGGTGGCACGCGGGACCGTGCAGGCGCGCCTGGACCGGCTTCAGTCGAACGGAGTCATCCGCGGATTCGGTCCCGAGGTGGACCCGGCGGCCCTGGGCTACCCGGTCACCGCGTTCGCCACGCTGCAGATCCGGCAGGGTCAAGGGGCCGACGTACGCGCCCACTTGGCGTCCGTGCCGGAGGTGCTGGAGCTGCACACCACGACCGGCACCGGGGACATGCTGTGCCGGCTGGTGGCCCGTTCCAACGCCGATCTCCAGCGGGTGATCGACCGGGTCGTCGGTTTTGATGGCATCGTCCGGGCCTCCACCGCGATCGTGATGGAGAACCCCGTGCCGCTGCGGGTCATCCCGCTGGTGCAGCAGGCGGCGGAGGACCGGGAGCGGACCATGTGACCCGACGGGGGGGAGGCCGGTGACCTTCTGGGAGTACCTCGGCAGCCGCCATCAGCAGTTGCTCACCGACGCCTACCAGCACGCCAGCGTCGTCTTCCAGTGCATGGTGCTGGCGACCGCGCTGGGCGTGCTCATCGCGGTGGCGACCTACCGCAGCGAGTGGGCCGGCAACCTGGCGACGCTGACCACGTCCACCATCCTCACCATCCCCTCCCTCGCCATGATCGGCCTGCTCGTCCCGGTCGTGGGGCTCGGTGTGCCGCCGACCGTGGTCACGCTGACCCTGTACGGGCTGCTGCCGGTCGTGCGCAACGCGATCGTCGGTCTGCGCGGGGTCGATCCGGCGCTGGTGGACGCGGCGCGCGGCATCGGCATGTCGGGGCCGGCGCGGCTGGTGCGGGTGGAGCTGCCGCTGGCGTGGCCGCCGATCCTGACCGGCATCCGTGTCTCCACCCAGATGCTGATGGGGATCGCCGCCATCGCCGCCTACGCCTCCGGGCCCGGACTCGGCAACGAGATCTTCCGCGGGCTCGCCTCGCTGGGCAGCAAGAACGCGCTCAACCAGGTGCTCGCGGGCACCCTCGGGATCATCGTGCTGGCCCTGCTGTTCGACGCCGCGTACGTCCTGATCGGACGGCTGACCATCCCCAGGGGGATCCGTGCCTGACGCACATGACGTGTCCGACCGCTCCGAGGCGCCCGCGGCGTCCGTCGCCGGGGCGGCCATCGAGCTGGAGAACCTGACCAAGCGTTACCCGGGCAACCCCCACCCGGCCGTCGACAACGTCACCATGGAGATCAAGGCCGGTGAGACCGTGATCTTCGTCGGTCCGTCCGGCTGCGGGAAGTCGACCACACTGAAGATGATCAACCGGCTGATCGAGCCGACCGGTGGCCGCATCCGGATCGGCGGCGAGGACGTCACCGACATGGACCCGGTGAAGCTGCGCCGCAAGGTCGGTTACGCCATCCAGTCGGCCGGGCTCTTCCCGCACATGACCGTCGCCCAGAACATCGCGCTCGTCCCGAAGATGGTCGGCTGGTCCAAGTCCCGCATCCGCGCCCGCGTGGAGGAGCTGCTGGACCTGGTCGGGCTCGACCCCGGCGAGTTCCACGGCCGTTACCCGCGCCAGCTCTCCGGCGGGCAGCAGCAGCGCGTCGGCGTGGCCCGGGCGCTGGCCGCCGACCCGCCGGTGCTGCTGATGGACGAGCCGTTCGGCGCGGTCGACCCGATCACCCGCGACCACCTCCAGGACGAGCTGATCCGCCTGCAGCGCGAGCTGCACAAGACGATCGTCTTCGTCACCCACGACTTCGACGAGGCCATCAAGCTCGGCGACCGCATCGCGGTGCTGCGGGAGCGCTCGCACATCGCGCAGTTCGACACCCCGGAGGCCATCCTCACCAACCCCGCCGACGACTTCGTCTCCGGCTTCGTCGGCGCCGGGGCGGCCCTGAAACGGCTGAACCTCACCCGCGTACGGGATGTGGAGATCACCGACTATCCGACGGTCACCGTGGACACCCCGCTGCAGCAGATCTTCGGGCTTCTGCGCTCGAGCGGCACCAACGAGATCCTGCTGCTCGACCGGCGCCGGCGCCCCTACAAGTGGCTCAGGCGCGGCGACCTGATGCGGGCCCGGGGTTCGCTGGCGCGGGCGGGCACGCTGGTCAGCGACACGGTGACGCGGGACGCGACCCTGCGCGACGCGCTGGAGGCGGTGCTCACCGACAGCGCCGGGCGGGTCGCGGTGACCGGGCGGCACGGCGCGTACACCGGCGTCGTCGACATGGAGACGCTGATGAACTCCGTGCACGAACTGCTGGAGGCCGACCGGCTGGAGGCGATGGAGCACCAGCACGAGCTGGCGGTGGCGCGCTCGGCGCAGACCCACGCGGAGCAGGAGGGCGAGGCCGGGGGACGCAAGGCATGAGCGACGCCGAGGAGCTGAGGGACGAGCGGGTCGACGAGGAGGAGCCGCCGCCCCCGGGCCGGCCCGCCGCCCGGCGGCGGGTGAGCTGGCAGAAGCTGACCTTCCTGCCCGCTGTGCTGGTCGCCCTGCTGCTGGCGACCTGGCTGTGGTTCCGGCAGGCCGACCTGGACCAGATCTCGAAGAACGCCCTGTCGGGCGGCCAGGTCTCCAAGGCGCTGTGGCAGCACGTGCAGCTGACGGTGATCTCCACCTTCTTCGTGCTGATCATCGCGATCCCGCTGGGCATCCTGCTGACCCGCCCGGCGTTCCGGCGGGCCACCCCGGTGGCGATGACGTTCGCCAACATGGGGCAGGCCACTCCGGCGATCGGTCTGCTGGCGCTGCTGGTGATCTGGCTGGGCATCGGCCGCCGGGCCGCCCTGATCGGCATCATCGCCTACGCCATCCTGCCGGTGCTGTCGAACACCATCGCCGGCCTGCGCGCCAACGACCCCACGCTGCTGGAGGCCGCCCGCGGCATCGGGATGTCCCCGCTCGGGGTGCTGCGGCAGGTGGAACTGCCGCTCGCGGTACCGCTGATCCTCGCCGGAGTGCGTACGGCGCTGGTGCTGAACGTCGGCACGGCGACCCTGGCCGCGTTCGGCGGGGGCGGCGGTCTTGGGGTGCTCATCACGACGGGGATCACCAACCAGCGGATGCCGGTGCTGGTACTGGGCTCCGTCCTCACCGTCGCGCTCGCCCTGCTGGTGGACTGGCTGGCGTCGCTCGCGGAACTGCTGCTGAAGCCGCGGGGGCTGGAGGTGGGAACGTGAGACGGCCCGTCCGTGTCCTGCTGGGCTGTGTGCTGCTGGCGGCCGCCGGCTGCGGGCTGACCAGCGGCTCCCCCATGTCCGACGACGTGAAACCGGGGCTGATCGGGAAGGGGGAGCCGCTGAAGGGGGCGGATCTCACCGTCACGTCGAAGTCGTTCACGGAGAGCCTCATCCACGGCGCGATGATGGGCATCGCCTTCCAGGCGGCCGGCGCGCACGTGCTGGACCGCACCGGCATCCAGGGCTCCATCGGCGGCCGCGAGGCGGTGAAGAAGGGCGACGCTGACGCCATGTACGAGTACACGGGCACCGCGTGGATCACCTATCAGGGGCACAGCACGCCGATCCCCGACCCGCGTCGGCAGTGGCAGGCGGTGAAGGACGCCGACGTGAAGGAGGGGCTGACCTGGCTGCCGCCGTCGCGCCTGAACAACACCTACGCGCTGGCGATGAACCAGGACGCGTACAGGAAGTACGGCACGAAGACCCTGTCGGACGTGGCGGCGCTGGCGAAGAAGGACCCGGGCGCGGTGACGCTGTGCGTGGAGGGCGAGTTCGCCAACCGGGCGGACGGGCTGCCGGGCATGGAGAAGAAGTACGGCATGCACATCCCGGCGAAGAACGTCACGCAGATGGACACCGGGATCATCTACACCCAGACGGCGAAGGGCAGTTGCACCTACGGCGAGGTCTTCACCACGGACGGGCGGATCCGCTCGATGAACCTGGTGGTGATGGACGACGACAAGAAGTTCTTCCCCAACTACAACGCCGCCCCGGAGATCAACAGCGCCACCTTCAGGAAGTGGCCGGCGATCGGGCAGGTCCTGGCGCCGCTGACGGCCCGGCTGAACAACAAGGTGGCCCAGGAGCTGAACGCGAAGGTGGACGTGGACGGGGAGGACCCGCACCAGGTGGCACTGGACTGGATGAAGAAGGAGGGCCTGGTCACGTAGGAGGCGGGTCGGGAGCGTTGAGGGCCGGCTGGTTACAAAGAAGACGTTGCAAAGAAGTCTTTGCAACGCTATCTTTGGAACATGCCCGAGCCTGAACACCGCAACGTCCGTACGCTCGACGCCCGTTCACTGCGCGGGCTCGCCCATCCCCTGCGCATGCAGCTGCTCCGCGCGCTGCGCCTGCACGGACCGGCCACCGCCTCCCAGCTCGCCGAGCGACTGGGCGAGTCCAGCGGGGCCACCAGCTACCACCTGCGCCAGCTCGCCGCCCACGGGTTCGTGGAGGACGCCCCCGAGCACGGCAAGGGACGCGAGCGCTGGTGGCGGGCGGTCGACCAGGGCGTCAGCTTCGACGAGAACCTGCTCCACTCGTCCGACCCGGACACCCGGGGAGCGGCCGACACCTATCTGCACGAGATCGGCGGCACGCACGCCCGGGAAGTGTCCACCTGGGTGGCCACCCGGGAGCACTGGCTGCCGGCCTGGTCGCACGCCACCGACCTGAGCGACTTCACGCTCCGGCTGGACCCCGCCCGCGCCACCGAGCTCGTCGAGAAGATGCACGCGCTGATCGAGGACTACCGGGCCCACGACGAGTCCCCCGGCGCCGAGCACGTCCGCGTCCACACGCACGTCTTCCCGTTCACCACGGACTGAGAGAGGCTCCGATGCTCGATCCGCACACGCACCTCGTCCTGCACCGCCAGCGCACCGAGACCTCGCAGAGACGAACGCACCGCCACAGCACGCCCGAGCCGCCCGCGCACCCCCGGCGTGAGCTGCGCAGCCGTCTCGGCTGGACCCTCGTGGAGGTGGGGCTGCGTCTCGCGACGCCCGGTCCCGCCTAGCAGCTCGGGACCGTGCCCCGGCCCTTCTCGAGGGCGACCAGCGCGTCCACGGCGCTCTTCAGCGTGGTGACCGGGATGAGGCGCAGGCCCTTGGGCAGCTCGCCCTTGGCGTCGGAGCACTCCGCCTTCGGCACGAGGAAGACGGTCGCCCCGTCGCGGCGGGCGGCCTGGGTCTTCAGGCCCACTCCGCCCACCGGGCCGACCTTGCCGTCGGAGTCGATGGTGCCCGTGCCGGCGATGGTGCGGCCGCCCGTGAGGTCGCCGCCGCTGCCGTCGCCGTCGAGCTTGTCGACGACGCCGAGGGCGAAGAACAGCCCGGCGCTGGGCCCGCCGATGTCCGCCAGCTTCAGATCGACCTTGACCTTCTTGTCGCTGAGGTGGAGGTAGTCCAGCGCGGCCTTGGCCGCCGCGTCCTGGGACTGGTCCATCTGCGCGAGGTTGTGCCGCTCGATCTCCTTGACGTTCTGCCCGCTCGGGTACACCGCGTCACGCGGCATGATCGCCCGGTCGGTGGCGAACCAGGCGTCGACGACGTCGCCGAGCGAGACGCGCGCGTCGGGCCCGGTCGCCTCGATGGTCGTCATCCGCAGCTGGCCGCTCCTCCGGCGGGTGGGCGCCCCGGTGATCGTGATGACCGGCGTGCCCTTGTTGTCGCCCAGCACGTTCGCCGTCGTGCCCGGCTGCGCCACCGAGAACGGCAGCGGCGCGAACGCCGCCGTGGCGAGCAGGGCCACGACGGGCAGCGCGCAGACGGCCAGGGCCTGGAGGCGTGTGAGGCGAGAGAGCACGGAGCCAATCTAACGTGCGGCCGACCCCGCATCCGGCGCCGGTCACCGCAGGCCGCTGCCCTGCCCGGCGGTGAGCGGCGCACGCCGCTCACCGGCCCGGCGGGGGGGTGGCGCCAGCCGCTCACGCCGCCCTGCGGGGGGTGGCGCACGCCGCTCACCCGTCCGGCGGGGTGGCGCACGCCGCTCACCCGTCCGGCGGGGGGGCGCGAGCCGCTCACGCCGCCCGGTGGGTGGGTGGCGCACGCCGCTCACGCCGCTCACGCCGCCCGGCGGCTGGCGCGGCACGCTCGCCCCCTCCCCCCAACACAGGGCGGCGCGGGCCGCTCGCCCCCTCCCCCGGCACCGGCGGCCCAAGGCGGGACCGCCGTCCGGTCCCGCCCCGGTCGCGCCCCGGTCGCGGTCGCGGTCAGGCCGCCGCCCCGCCGCGGCGGTCGCATTTCAGGGCCGCGCCCACCTCCGCCGGTCACCGTCAGGCCCAGCTCCGCCGATCGCCGTCAGGCCCACGCCCGCCCCGGTCGCGGTCAGGCCCCACCCCACCCCAGCTCGGCCGTGGTCAGCCCCATCCCGCATCAGCCTGGTCGCGGTCAGGCCCCGCCCCTCTCCGCCCGGTCGCAGTCAGGCCCCGTCCCCGCACCAGCCTGGTCGCGGTCAGGCCCCGCCCTCTCCGCCCGGTCGCCGTCAGCCCCATCCCGCACCAGCCCGGTCGCCGTCAGGCCCCGCCCCTCTCCGCCCCGGTCGGCGTCAGGCCCCCACTCCGCTCCGCCCCGGGCGGCGGACGTACAGGTCCCGACGCTCACGCGTGCAGCGGCGGAGCGCCTCGGGCAGCGGCTCCACGCCGATGCCCGGGCCGGTCGGCACGGACAGATGGCCGTCCTTCAGCACGAACGGTTCCGTGATGTCCTCGGCGAAGTAGCGGCTGGAGGCGGAGGTGTCGCCGGGCAGGGTGCAGCCGGGAAGCGCGGCCAGTGCCAGGTTCGGGGCGCGGCCGATGCCGGTCTCCAGCATGCCGCCGCACCACACCGGCACCCCGTGCGCGTGCGCCACGTCGTGCACCCGGCGGGCCTCCAGATAGCCGCCGACCCGGGCGGGCTTGACGTTGACGACACGGCAGGCGTCCATCGCGATCGCGGACGCGGTGTCGCGGGCGTTGTGCAGGGACTCGTCGAGGCAGACGGGGGTGCGCAGCCGCTGCTGGAGCCGCGCGTGGGCGTGCAGGTTGTTCTCCTCCAGCGGCTCCTCGATCAGCAGCAGGGCGAAGTCGTCCAGGCGCCGCAGGTGCTCGGCGTCGGCGAGGGTGTACGCCGTGTTGGCGTCGACCTGGAGGGGCAGGCCGGCCCCGAACCGTTCGCGCACCGCCCGCACCGGCTCGACGTCCCAGCCCGGCTCGATCTTCAGCTTGATGCGGACGTACCCCTCGGCGAGATAGTGCTCGACATCGTCCAGCAGCTCACCGACGGACTCCCGGATGCCGACCGAGACACCCGCGGGTACCCGCTCGCGCACGGCGCCGAGATATGTCGCGAGCGGCATGCCGTACGACCGCAGTTCCGCGTCGAGCACCGCCGTCTCCAGCGCGGCCTTGGCCAGCTCGTGGCCCTTGATCTGCGCGCAGGCGGGGGCGAGGGCGGCGGCCGTCAGCCGCGGCAGGGCCGCCGCGCGCGGCAGCAGGAAGTCCCGCAGCACGATCTCGGCACCGGCAACGAACTCCGAGCAGTACAGCGGTTCGGGGTCGGCGGCGAACTCCGACCAGCCCTCGGCCGTGTCGGTGACCACGTGCAGCAGGAAGGTGTCCTTCGTCGTCATGGTGCCGAAGGAGGTGCGGAAGGGGGTGACGAGCGGGATCGCCACGTGCACGATCTCGGCGCGTTCCAGCCTCATGCGCCGGCCTCCTCGGACGCACGGGTCAGCGTGTACCAGCCGTCGCGGGACATCCCGGTCGCCCGGAAGCCGTCGGCGAAGGCCCGCGTGAACACCTCGCGCACCGCGTACCGCCACCGCAGGGCGAGCACCGGATCGGCGGCGCGCAGCGCGACGACGTCGTCGGGGACGCGGCACCACAGGTGCCGGTCGGTGAGCGAGCGGCGGGTGAGCGGGCCGCCGTCGGGCGCGGTGGCGGCGACCGGCCCCTGGGGGCCGAGGTCGAGGTCGAGGTCGTACGACCGTGAGGGGCCGGTCAGGTCCCAGGTCACCGTCAGCCGGTCGCTCTCGTCGCCGTCGTTCACGCCGTCGGCCATGCGGCCGTAGAAGTCGACCAGGTACTCCGTGCCGACCGCGCCCAGTTTGGCCAGGTTGAAGCGTGCGTTGCGGCCGACCAGTGGGTCGAAGGTCCAGCGCATGGTGCGGGCGCCCACGCCGACGGCCCACGCGCGCTGCGCCTGCTTCACCGCGTGCCCGAGGCCGCGGTCGGCGGCGGCGACCAGCGAGTACGTGTCGCCGTCCGCACCGCGCACCGCCACGGCCGCCCCGGCGAGCCGGCGTCCGGTGTGCGCCGCGTGCACGGCTCCGCCGGCGTGCACCAGGCTGTGCAGCACCTCGGCCGGGTAGGGCGGCGCGACGCGCGGGGTGCGCCACACGTCGCTGAAGAAGTCGGCCACGGCCGCGAGCGAGGCGACGTCGTGGACGGTGCGGATGGTGACTCCGGTCGTCACGGTGTCTGTCATGGCTCGAGTCTCGAAGTCCGGGCGGACCCATGTGTTGTGCGAGCGGACAACACGGACGTAGGTTCCTTGCGAGATCGGCCAACCGTGCGCGAAGGAGCCCGATGGACGCCCGCACTCTCGGCGCCCTGCTGGACGTGGTCGGCGGGCCCACCGTCCGCCTGCACACCGCGCCCGCGGGCCTCGCCGTCCCCGTCACCGACGTCCTGCTGTACGACGCCCAGGCCCCGCTGCCGCGTGCGCCGGGCGCGCTGCTGCTGGCGGTCGGGGTGCAGCCCGGGACGGCCGGACCGCTGGTGGAGGAGGCGGCGCGGGCGGGGCTGACCGGGGTCGTGGTGCGCGGCACGGGCGGCCCGGCCGAGGTGGCGGAGGCGCACGGGGTGGCGCTGCTGTCGGTCGACGAGGACGCGGCCTGGCACCAGGTGCACCTGCTGCTGGCCTCGGCGGCGGGCAGCGGGCCCGCCCCGGCCGCCGGCGGTCTCGCGGACCTGTTCGCGCTGGCCGACGCGATCGCGGCGGCGGTGGGCGGGGCGACGGCCGTGGAGGACCCGCGCCAGCGCATCCTGGCGTACTCGACCGTGCCGGGTCAGGCGGTCGACGAGGACCGCCGTCAGGGCATCCTCGGCCTTCAGGTGCCGGTCAGCGCGGAGAACACCGAGCAGTACCGGATCCTGTTCGCGGCCGGTGGCCCGGTGCGGCTGCCCGCGCTGCGGGCGGGGGACCTGCCCCGGCTGGCGGTCGCCGTGCGGGCGGGCGGCGAGACGCTCGGCTCGATCTGGGTGGTGGACGACGGCCGGCTCGCGCCCGACGCCGAACAGACCCTCGCGCAGGGCGCGTCCACGGCGGCGCTGCTCCTGCTGCGTGCCCGCGCCGCCCAGGAACTCGCCCGGCACCAGGGCGGCGACCTGCTGCGCCGCCTCCTCGACGGCAGCGCCGACGACACGGCCGCCGCGCGCCTCGGCGTGCGGGGCCCGGTGCGGGTCGCGGCGTTCGTGCTCGGCACCGCCGCCGGTCTGCCCGACGCGGAGCAGACCGCGCTACGGCTGCTGGACGTCGTACGCCTGCAGTGCGAGGCGCGGTACGGGCGGCACGCGTGCGTGCTGCTGGACGGCGTGGTGTACGCGCTGCTGCCGGGGCCCGGGGAGCGGCATGTGAAGCTGGCCGAGGACATCGTGGCGCGGGCCGGGCAGGCGCTGCGGGTGCCGGTGCGGGCCGCGCTGGGCGAGGTGGTGCCGGAGCCGGGCCGGGCGGCGGACTCGCGCGCCGACGCCGACCTGGTGCTGCGGCTGCTCGGACCGGAGCTGCCGGTGGCGTCCGTGGACGCGGTGCGCCCGCGCGTCGTCCTGCTGCGGCTGACCGAACTGCTCGGCGAGCGGCGTGAGTTGAGCGCGGGCGCGTGGCGGCGGGTGCTGGACCACGACGAGCGGCACGGCACGGAGTACGCCCGCACCCTGGTGTGCTTCTTCGACGCCGGGTGCGACATGGCGGGCGCGGCGAAGCTGCTCGGAGTGCACCCCAACACCTGCCGCTACCGGCTCCGGCAGCTCCAGCAGCAGGTCGGCGTCGACCTCGACGACCCGGACGAACGGCTCGTGCTGTGGCTGCAGTTGCGCACCCTGGCCGGGCTCACAGCAGCCACCGCCTGAGCCGCTCCTCGCAGAGGCGCAGATGCTCCACGGGCACGTACTCGCCGGGGGTGTGCGCGAGCGACGGGTCGCCGGGGCCGTAGTTCAGCGCGGGCACGCCGAGCGCGGCGAACCGGGCCACGTCCGTCCAGCCCAGCTTGGGCCTGGGTCGCGCGCCGAGCGCCGCGACGAGGTCGCCGACGCGGTCCAGGTGCGGCAGGGCGCCGGCGACGACCTCGGTGACCCGCACCTCGTACTCCGGGAAGAGCGCGCGGACGTAACCCTCGGCCTCTTGAGGTGAACGGGTGGGCGCGAAGCGGAGGTTGACGGTGACGACGCACTCGTCCGGTACGACGTTCCCCGCCACCCCGG
This sequence comes from Streptomyces sp. NPDC036813, assembly GCF_055609245.1. Classification (NCBI taxonomy): domain Bacteria; kingdom Bacillati; phylum Actinomycetota; class Actinomycetes; order Kitasatosporales; family Streptomycetaceae; genus Streptomyces; species Streptomyces sp. NPDC036813. The sequence goes on from NZ_JBVJPV010000008.1 coordinate 255,734, forward strand.
CCCGTACGGCGACGGCGCTGAGCCCCTCCCGGTACTCCAGTCCGTCGACGACGACCCGCCCGGCCCTGTGCTCGTCCAGGCGGCGCAGGACGGTGGCGGCCTTGTGGGCGGCGTTGACGCCCTGCCAGGCGCGGGCGGTGTGGGCGCGGGCACCCTTCACGACGATGTCGGCGGTGAGGATGCCCTGGCAGCCGGCCTCGACGCCGGCGTCGGAGGGCTCCATGAGGATCGCGAGGTCCGCGTCGAGGAGTGCGGGGTGGTCGGCGGCGATGCGGTGCAGGCCGTTGCGGTCGCCCTCGACCTCCTCGCACTCGTAGAAGACGTACGTGATGTCCCGGGAGGGCGCCGGCACGCCGGCCGCGAGGCGCAGGGCCACCGCCACGCCGCCCTTCATGTCGCAGGCGCCCAGGCCGTGGATCCGGCCGTCGGCGAGCCGGGAGGGCAGGTTCCCGGCCTCCGGGACGGTGTCCAGGTGGCCCGCGACCAGGACCCGTTGGGGCCGGCCGAGGCGGGTGCGGGCGACGACGGAGTTGCCGGTCCGCCGCACGGTCAGGTGGGGCAGTTCCCGCAGGGCGGCTTCGACGGCGTCGGCGATCAAAGCCTCCTGCCCGCTGACGGAGGGGAGGTCGACGAGGGCGCGGGTGAGGTCCACGACGTCGGCGGACAGGTCGAGGGCGGTCACACGTTCTCCCGGGCGGAGTTCAGCTTGGAGTGGCGGATGCCGTAGAGGCCGTAGACGACGAGCCCGACCGCCATCCACGCGCCGAACGCGATCCAGGTGTCGGTGCCGAGGCTGAAGAGCATGTAGCCGCAGAACAGGACGCCGAGGAGCGGGGTGACGGGGGAGAACGGGACGCGGAAGGAGCGCGGCGCGTCCGGGTTGCGGCGGCGCAGCAGGACGACGGCCAGGTTGACCAGCATGAAGGCGAAGAGCGTACCGATGCTGGTGGCATCGGCCAGGCTGCCGAGCGGCACGAGAGCGGCGAGCACCGCGATGAACGTGGAGACGATCACGGTGTTGGCGCGGGGCACACCGGTGCGCGGGTGCACGCGGGCGAACAGCGGCGGCACCAGCCCGTCCCGGGCCATCGCGAAGAGGATGCGGATCTGCCCGTACTGCACGGTGAGCACCACACTGGTGGTGGCGACGACGGCGCCGACCGACAGCAGGACCGGCCACAGGTCGCCGCCGCCGACCGCCTGCACGAGGACCTCGCTGAGCGTGGCCTCCGTGCCCGCGAACTTCGTCCAGGGCATCGCGCCTAGCGCGGCGACCGCGACGAGGACGTACAGGGCGGTGACCAGGACGAGGGAGAGGATGATGGCCCGCGGCAGGTCCCGCTGCGGGTTCTTCGCCTCCTCACCGGCGGTGGAGGCGGCGTCGAAGCCGATGTAGGAGAAGAACAGCGAGGCCGCTCCGGCGCTCATGCCGGCCGCGCCCAGCGGGAACAGCGGCTGGAAGTTCCCGGCGCGGAAGGCGGTGAAGGCGACCGCGCAGAACAGCACCAGCGCGGCGATCTTCACCGCGACCATGACCGTGTTGGCGACGGCGCTCTCGCGGGCGCCGCGCAGCAGGACGACCATGGCGAGGACGACGATCAGGGCGGCGGGGACGTTGAGGGTGCCTCCCGCGCCCGGCGGGGCGCTGAGCGAGGCCGGCAGGGTCACGCCGAGCGTGAGCCGGAGCAGTTCGTTGACGTACTGCCCCCAGCCGACGGCGACGGCCGCGACGGACACGCCGTACTCCAGGATCAGACACCAGCCGCACACCCAGGCGACCAGCTCGCCGAGGGTGGCGTAGGCGTAGCTGTACGACGACCCGGAGCCGGGGATCATCCCGGCCAGCTCGGCGTAGGACAGTGCCGAGAACAGGGCGGTGACGCCGGCCAGCACGAACGACACGACGATCGCCGGCCCGGCTTCCGGTACGGCCTGCCCGAGCACGACGAAGATCCCGGTGCCCAGGGTGGCGCCCACGCTGAGCAACGTCAGCTGGGCGACCCCCATGGTCCTGTGCAGCGGGCTGCGCCCGGCGTCCCCGACGAGCGAGCCGACGGCCTGCCGCCGGGTCAACCGGCCGACGGGCCCTGTCTGCTGTTCTGCTGGCGCCTGCGTGCCGACTGTGTCCACGCTGCCACTCCCTCCACCGCACGGGCTTGTCTGGCCCTTGATGATGCGGAGGAGGAAACGTCACAGGGTGATGGGAACGGCCTAAGGGGCGGGCCGGTGTTTGTCGGTTGGGCCAAAGCGCTTGGCCGAGCGCTCAGCGCAGCGCCTCCGCCACCTCGCGGGCGGCGTCGACGACGCGGGGTCCGACCCGTTCCGGTACGGCGTCGGCGAGCATCACCACGCCGACGCTGCCCTCGACCCCCGTGAGCCCCAGCAGTGGTGCCGCGGCCCCGCTGGCGCCGGCTTCCAGCTCGCCGTGCGTCAGCGTGTAGCCGGGGTCGCCCAGCGGATCGGCCCGGGCCGCGAGGATCGCCTTTCCGGCGGCGCCCCGGTCCAGCGGGTGCCGGAACCCGGCCCGGTAGGCCACGTGATAGTCCGTCCACGACGGCTCGACGACCGCGACGGCCAGCGCCTCGGTCCCGTCCACGAGGGTGAGGTGCGCGGTCGCGCCTATGTCCTCCGCCAGCGATCGCAGCGCCGGCAGCGCCGCCTCACGTACCAGCGGATGCACCTGACGGCCCAGCCGCAGCACACCCAGCCCGACCCGGGCCCTGCCGCCCAGATCACGCCGAACGAGAGCGTGCTGCTCCAGCGTGGCGAGCAGCCGGTACACCACGGTCCGGTTCACACCCAGTTTGTGGGAAAGCTCGGTGACGGTCAGCCCATGGTCCGTGTCGGCCAGCAGCTTGAGGACCCGCAGTCCTCGGTCGAGCGTCTGAGAGGTCTCCGCGGTCACGACGCCCACTCCTCCAAGTGGTGAGGTCGGCGGGCCTCCACAGGGACGGATTGCGCCACCGAGTCCCGTCGGTGACGCGCAACGAAGGCCGCCGATCGGTGACGGTCCGGGTCGTTTCCGGACCCAGTCGCTTCACGGCTGCGCTCCGCGGCGGCGCTGCCACGGGGCGTGTGCGTAGCGGGACAGTAGCGAAGCAGGTTCGCTCAGCGGAAGGCTCCGTCCAGAATCCGGGCAATGGCCGAGACGAACCATCTGTGTTTGTCCGGATACGTACAGCGCACGATCGCGCTCGCACACCCCTCGGGGGCATCGCGCGGACGCCACTCGAGGCGCGTGGACGCCACTTGAGGCGCGTGGTCCCCGCGTCACGGCCGGGCCGCCGCCCGCCCTTTCCTCGCGCGCCCCCGCGTCACTTCATGCGGGTCGCCCACTCCTGGACCTTGGCGATCCGCTGCCGCAGCTGTCCGGCCGTCGCCTCCGCGCTCGGCGGGCCGCCGCACACCCGGCGCAGCTCGGTGTGGATGACGCCGTGCGGCTTGCCGCTCTGGTGGACGTAGGCGCCGACCATGGTGTTGAGCTGGCGGCGCAGCTCCATCAGCTCCTTGTGCGTGACCACCGGCCGCCGCTCGGCGGGCATCTCCAGCAGGTCGGCCTCCTCGGCCGGCTTCTTCTTGCTGTGCGCGATCTGCTTGGCCTGCCGCTTCTGCAGCAGCAGCTGCACCTGGTCGGGCTCCAGCAGCCCGGGGATGCCGAGGTAGTCCTGCTCCTCCTCGCTGCCGGGGTGGGCCTGCATGCCGAACTCGGCGCCGTTGTACATCACCCGGTCGAAGACGGCGTCGGACTCCAGCGCCTCGAAGGGCAGCATGTCCTGGTCGCCGGTGTCCTCGTCCTGCTGCCGCTCCGCCTCCTGGAGGAGCTTGTCCTCCTCGGCGTAGGGGTCCTCCTCGCCGTCCTTCTTCGGCTTGTCCAGGACGTGGTCGCGCTCGCGCTCCATCTCGTTGGCGAAGGAGAGCAGGTCGGGCACTGTCGGCAGGAAGACGGACGCGGTCTCGCCGCGCCGCCGGGACCGCACGAAACGGCCGACGGCCTGCGCGAAGAACAGCGGCGTGGAGATCGTCGTGGCGTACACGCCGACCGCGAGGCGCGGCACGTCGACACCCTCGGACACCATGCGGACGGCGACCATCCACCGGTCGTCGCCGGCACTGAAGTCGTCGATCCGCTTCGACGCGCCGGTGTCGTCGGACAGCACCAGGGTCGCCTTGTGGCCGGTGATCTCCCGGATCAGCTTGGCGTAGGCGCGGGCGGAGTCCTGGTCGGAGGCGATGACGAGGGCGCCGGCGTCCGGGATGGCCTTGCGGACCTCGGTGAGGCGCTGGTCGGCGGCGCGCAGCACGGACGGCATCCACTCGCCGCGCGGGTCCAGCGCGGTGCGCCAGGCCTGGCTGATGGCGTCCTTGGTCATCGGCTCGCCGAGGCGGGCCTCGATCTCGTCACCGGCCTTGGTGCGCCAGCGCATGTTGCCGCTGTAGGAGAGGAAGATGACCGGCCGGACGACGCCGTCGGACAGGGCGGAGCCATAGCCGTAGGTGTAGTCGGCGGCCGAGCGGCGGATGCCGTCCGCGCCCTCCTCGTACGTCACGAAGGGGATGGGGTTGGTGTCGGAGCGGAACGGCGTACCGGTCAGCGCCAGGCGCCGCGTCGCCGGCTCGAACGCCTCCAGACAGGCCTCACCCCAGGACTTGGAGTCACCGGCGTGGTGGATCTCGTCGAGGATGACGAGGGTCTTGCGCTGCTCGGAGCGGTTGCGGTGCAGCATGGGCCGCACGCCGACGCCCGCGTAGGTCACGGCGACGCCGTCGTACTCGCGGCCCAGGGGCCCCGCGCTGTACTCGGGGTCGAGCTTGATCCCTATCCGGGCGGCGGCCTCGGCCCACTGCTTCTTCAGGTGCTCGGTCGGCGCGACCACGGTCACCTGCTGCACGACGTGGTGGTGCAGCAGCCAGGACGCCAGCGTCAGGGCGAAGGTCGTCTTTCCTGCGCCGGGGGTCGCGACCGCCAGGAAGTCACGTGGCTGCTCATGGAGGTACTTCTCCATCGCCCCCTGCTGCCAGGCGCGCAGCTTGCTGGCGGTGCCCCAGGGGGCACGACCGGGGAACGCGGGCGACAGATGGTGCGAGTGTGACGAGGGGGAGCTGGCGGTGGTAGTCACGGTCTCCGGGATCAAGGTCGTGGCGGCTCGGCTACGTATGACAACCGGGCCACCCTACCGGCGCCGCCCCCCGCACCACGCGCGGACAAGCCCGGCTCGCCCGCGGGTGGGACTCACGTCACAGCGCCCTCGGCCGCCCCGCGATCACCCGCACATCGCTCTCCTTCCCGGAGGCCACGTCGATGACCAGGTCGTACGCCGCGTCCTGGTCGCAGCCGGCGAGATCGACGCCGCCCACGGCGGGGAAGCCTGCCGCTGCCGGCCAGGCGGTGCGCTTGTTGCCGTCGACGAGGGGGTGGTTCGTGGCGAGGGCGTGCAGCAGCGCGGCCGCCTGCTCCCACAGGTCGTCGTAGGCGGCCGTGCCGAGCATCCGGCACACGGCCGGTGCACCGCGGAGGCCGGCAGTCCGGCCTCCCACGCCTCGGGGGCCGGCCACCGAAGGCGGTCGCGGCGAGCGCGGTGACCTCGGCGAGGGTGGGGTGCCGGGTGGGGGTGGGGTGTGGTGGGTGCGGGTGGGCGGGGTGCGGGGTTGCCGGCGGGCCGGGTGCCGGTGTGCCACGGCGCACGCCGAGTTGCTGCGCAGGCTGTGCGAATGACCGCGGACCGCGCGCCCGGCGCACGGACCGGCACCTCCCCGACAACCGGCACCTCCCCGGCACCCCGCGCCGGCCGCGGCGGCCCGCACCCGGGCGGCCTCGGCTTCGACCTACCGGCGTACGGCCTCGCGCGTGATCTCCTCGGGCCGCGGCCCGGGCGCATCCGCGAGATCGTCGAGGGCCCTGCCCCAGGCCGGGCCGGAGGGGAACGGTCAGCTCCTGCGTGCGGGGAGAGTACGGCCCCCGCCGCCGGCCCTGCGACGTGTGGACCGCTCACCGCTCTCGCAGCCGGGTCGTCACCCACGTGCCCACCAGGGCCACGGCTGCCATCGGCAGGAAGACGGCGGCGAAGGCGGCCGGATGCGCACCCGCGCCCTGGGTGTCCGTGTGGCTCACCGTGCCGCCGCCCAGGTAGGCGAAGGCCGCTCCGCCGGCGGCGAGGAGCAGGGCGTTGGACAGGCCGTCGGAGATCTGCAGCGCCGCGGAGTTGGCGCCGGCCTCCTCGGGGGCGGAGAGCTGGAGCAGCAGGACGCTGGTGGAGGAGATCACCAGGCCCATCCCGAAGCAGCCGAAGCCCCAGGCGACGGCGACCGTCCACACCGGCACCCCGTCGATCAGCACGCCCGGCGCGGCGGCGATCGCCGAGGCGACCAGCACCATGCCGACGGTCATCAGCCGCTCCCGGTAGGGCTCCACCCGCGGCCGGGCCTGCACCCACGAGCCCAGCGCCCAGGTAGCGCCGCCCGCCGCGAGCGACAGCCCGGCGAGCGTTGGCGCGAGACCGCGCTGGGTGACCAGCATCAGCGGCACGAAGGACTCCGCGGCGATGAAGGACCCGGCCGCCAGCCCGCGCAGCAGCACGACCGACGGCAGCCCGCGCGCCGCCCGGTACGTGCCGCGCGGCAGCAGCCCCAGCACCGCCGGCACGAGCAGCGCGGCCCCCGCGACGCCGGGCAGCAGCGACAGCGGGCGCAGATCCTGCGCGGCGTACTGGAGCAGCCCGGCGCCCACGGAGATGCCGAGCGCGAGCCGCAGGCGTCGGCGGTCGACGGAGCCCCCACTCCCGGCGCCCGCACGTCCCGGGGCGTCGCCGCGGCCGTCCACCGGCCCGGACGCCCGCCGCCGTATCTGCGGCAGCGCGAGGGCCAGCGGGACGACGACGAGCACCGGGATGCCGGTGAACACCCAGCGCCAGCCGAGGTGTTCGGTCACCGCACCGGCGGCCAGCGGGCCGACGACGGACGGCACGACCCAGCCCGCCGCGAACGCCGCCATGAGCGCCGGCCGCAGCGGCTCCGGATACGCCCGGCCCACGACCACGTACAGCGCGACGATCACCAGCCCGCCGCCGAGGCCCTGCACGGCCCGCCCGGCGATGAACAGCCACATCACGCCCGCCGTCCCCGACAGCAGCAGCCCGGCGCCGAACGCGGCGATCCCGCAGGTGAGCGCACCGAGCGGGCCGCGCCGGTCGGACCACTGCCCGGCGAGCACCATGCCGAACAGGCTCGTCGTGAAGTACCCGGAGAACGCGAACGCGTACAGCGACAGCCCGTCCAGCTCGCGCGCCGCGACCGGCATCGCCGTGCCCACGGCGGTCGCCTCGAAGGCGATCAGCACGATGACGGAGACGATCCCGATGCTCAGGGCCCGGTAGGGCCGGCTCAGCACGGTCTCGCGGACGGCGGGCGTCCCCGCGCCCACCTTGTCGGCGGCCTGGTCGTGGGCGACGGCGTCGTCGCGCGGTTCGAGAGCGCTCACGGCCGCCAGGGTAAGGCCCGTACCGGAGTTGCGCCCCTGTCGCGGCCTCCCTTCATGAACGGCGTGTGGCAGTCGCGTTGCACGACCCGGGTTTCCCTTGAGCCCCGCTCCCGCCCCGCCGTACGGTCAACGCACCGAGTTCGGAACGGAGTCCGGAGGGCTCCACCCCGACCCGGCCGTGTGCCCGAGTGGTTCAGGGACTCGCCTGCAAAGCGGGTTACGCGGGTTCGATTCCCGCCACGGCCTCCCGCGCCTGACCAGGCGAACGCAAGGGCGGCGACCTTCCCAGGGCGCCGCCCTTTCGCGTGCTGTCGCGGGGCCCTCCTGCGTACCGTCGCGGGGGCCCTCCTGCGTACCGTCGCGGGGGCCCTCCTGCGTACCGTCGCAGGGGCCCTTCTGTGTGCCGTGGCGCCGAGCCCTGCGTGCCGTCGCGCGGGGCGGGTGCTAGATGCCCAGGGCCACCGGTGCGCCGGCGGGGTCGAGGGAGCCCGTCTCGCGGCGGTGGGCCAGCCACAGCAGGAAGGCCAGGCTGGAGACGTCGGCGTTCAGGGGCTGAGCGGTGGTGCCGGGGCCGGGCCAGGACAGGACCGTGCCCGTCACGCCGTCGACGGTCAGGCTGGTGCCGTCCACGGCTTCACCGAGGCGTATCAGGCGGGCCGCTCCCGGCGGCAGAGCCTCGTGCGGGGCCGTGGAGAGCAGCAGTTCGTGCACGGCGTACTCCTCCAGCGTGGCCAGCGGGACGTCCATGTCCAGCCGGAACCACGGCGTCTCCTCCGGCAGGCCGGCCTCGCGCAGGAAGCGGCGCGTCGGCTCGTGCGTGAGGGCGCGCGGGAAGTCGATCTCCTCGAAGCGGACGATCCGCCCGGCGCCGAACTCCTCGTCCAGCAGCCGCGGCGGCAGATCCAGGGCCAGCCCGGACGCGGTGTCCGGCCCCCTGGCGGTGATGGTGTGCGTACTCATGTTTCCCCCGTGTGCTTCCCCGTGCGGGCGAACTCCCTGTCCCTGGCCCGCACTCGGAACACTACGCCCCACCACTGACAACGGCCCCCGTCAGTGGTTCACCACCGCCGCCTGCGGGCGGATCGGCAGCCGGTTCACCGGGCGGCCCGTCGCGGCGCGCACAGCCGACGCGATCGCCGCAGGCGAAGCCACCACCGGCACCGCGCTCACCGCCTTCGCGCCGAACGGCGCCACCACGTCCCGCTCCTCGACCAGCTTGACGATTCGGATGTCCGGCGCGTCCAGGGCCGTCGGCAGCGCGTACCCGGTGAGGTCGGGGTGGCGGATCAGACCGCGCGGCGTGCGCAGGTTCTCCGTCAGCGCGATGCCCACGCCCTGCGTGACACCCGCCTCGATCCGCGCCGCGAGCTGCGCGGGGTTGAGGACCCGGCCCACGTCCTGGGCGACGGCCAGCTCCACCACCCGTACCGAACCCAGCTCGATGTCGACGTCCACCACCGCGCGGATCGCGCAGAACGCGAGCCCGACGAAGGCGTCGCCCTGGCCGGACTCGTCCAGCGGCTCGGTGGGGTGCGGGCGGCACTGGGCCGTGGCCCACAGCTCCTTGCCGTCCATCGCCTCGGTCACGGTCGTCGACAGCACGCCGTCGTACGACGTGATCTTGCCGTCGGTGATCTGGAGCAGCTCCGTCGACATGCCGAACTTGTGGGCCAGCGGCTGCAGCAGCTGCGTACGGACCATCTTGGCGGCGCGCTCGACCGCGCCGCCCGACACCCACGTGTGGCGGCCGCGGCACCCCGGGCCCGCCGGAGGCTGGTCGGTGTCGACGGGCGCCACGTGCACCTCGTCGATACCGAGGGTCTCCTGCACGATCTGCCGCGCCAGCGTGGCGAAGCCCTGCCCGGTCTCCACCGCCGCGCACAGCACGGTGGCGACGCCGTCGTGCACCTTCACGGTCGCCGTGGACACCTCGTCGGCGCCCTCCGCGCCGAGCATGTGGACCACGCCCAGGCCGTAGCCCACGCCGCGCCGCACCGCGCCCGGTTCGCCCGCGCCCTCAGGGCCGCCGGGCAGCAGCCAGTCCTCCTCGGGGGTGTCCTTCGGAAGGGGCGGCAGCGGGAAGTCGCGTACGGCCTGGAGGAGTTCGGCGACGGGCGCCGGGCAGGTCACCGTCTGACCCGTCGGCAGCACGTCGCCCGTGGCCATGACGTTGCGCAGACGCAGCTCCGCCGGGTCGACGCCCAGCTTCTTCGCCAGCTTGTCCATCTGCGCCTCGTAGGCGGCGCAGACCTGCATGGCGCCCTCGCCGCGCACATGGCCCGACGGCGGGTTGTTGGTGCGCACCGCCCAGCCCTCGATGAACGCGTTCGGCACGACGTAGGGGCCGCATGCGAAGGCGACCGCCGCGGCGAGCGCCTCCGAGGACGTGTCGGCGTACGCGCCCGCGTCCAGCAGGATCTGCGCCTCGACCTTCACCAGCTTGCCCTCGGCGTCCGCGTGGTGGCGGTAGCGCAGCAGGGTGGGGTGCCGGTGGGCGTGGCCCAGGAAGGACTCCTCGCGGGTCGCGGTCAGCTTCACCGGGCAGCCGGTCTTCAGCGCGAGCAGCCCGAGCGGGAGCTGGAAGCCCTGGTCCTCGCGGTCGGCGGTCGCTCCGGGGACGCCGGTGACGACGATCTTCACCCGCTCCGGCTCCAGTCCGAAGCAGGCGGCGAGGGCGTCGCGGTCGGTGTGCGGGTCGGTGGAGGCCGTGTACAGCTCCACGCCGCCGTCGGGGCGGGGCACGGCGAGACCGGCCTCGGCGCCGATCGGGGCGGGGTCCTGGCGGCCGATGCGGTACAGGCCCTCGACGACGACCTCGCCGACCGCGCCCGGGTCGCCGTGGTGCAGCGGGATGTGCCGGATCAGGTTGCCGTCCGGGTGCAGCGGCTCGGCCTCGAAGGCGTGCTCCGGGTCGGTGACGGGGTCGAGCACCTCGTACTCGACGATCACGGCAGCGGCGGCCATCCGCGCGGTGTCCGGGTGGTCGGCGGCGACGGCCGCGATGGGCTCGCCGTGGTGGCGTACGACGTCCGAGGCGAACACCGGGCGGTCGGCCGCGCCCCGGCCGTACACCGGGCTGCCCGGGACGTCCTCGTGCGTGACGACGGCCCGCACGCCGGGCATCTCGCGCGCGTGGGTGGTGTCGATGGACACGATGCGCGCGTGCGGGTGCGGGGAGCGCAGCACGGCCGCCCACAGCAGGCCCTCGGCCCACAGGTCGGCAGCGTAGGGGAAGGTCCCCTCGGTCTTGGCGCGGGCGTCGGCGGGCGGCAAGGAGGCGCCCAGGCCGTGCGGGATCTGCTCGGGGGCGGGTGCTGCCTCCGCGGTGGTGGTCGCGGCGGCGGCTTCGTTGCTCACGCCTGGCCTCCGTCCTCTCCCTGTCCGTACGGCTGCTGGTCATGCCCGTGCGGGGCGGCGGGGTCCTCGAAGGCGGCCGGGCGCTCGAAGCCGCCGGCCTCGAACGCGCTCGGGTGCACACCGCCCGCGCCGGGGCCCGCCTGGTGCGGGATACGGGCCTCGTCGCCGTCCGTCTCAGCGTCGCCGGTGCGCAGTGCCTCCCGCTCGGCGACGACCTCCTGGACGGCCCTCAGGACACCCCGGTAGCCGGAGCAGCGGCACAGGTTGCCGCACAGCGCCTGGCGGGCCTCCATGTCGGTCGGCGCCGGGTTGCCTTCCAGCAGGTCGTGCAGGGTCATCGCCATGCCGGGCACGCAGAAGCCGCACTGGACGGCGCCGCACCGGGCGAGAGCCCGCTGCACGTCCGAGGGCTGCCCTTCCTCGGCGAGGCCCTCCACGGTGCGCACCTCGCTGCCGGCGGCGGTGACGGCGGGCACCAGGCAGGAGGCGACGAGCCTGCCGTCCACCTGCACGTTGCACGCCCCGCACTCGCCCTGCGAGCAGCCGTCCTTGGCCCCGGCCAGCCCGAGCCGCTCGCGCAGCACGTACAGCAGCGACTCGCCGATCCAGGCGTCGCCGACGGGGCGGTCGGCGCCGTTGACCCGCAGCACGTAGGAGGCGAGGGGGTGTTCGTCGTGCGGGGGCGGTGGGGCGTCGTGCGGCTGCCGGTCGCCCTGAGCGAACTCGCCGAGGCCCGTCGCCTCGTGCGCGGGCGGCTCGGACGGCTCGGCGGCGGGCGGCTCCTCGGCACCCTCCCGCGACGCGGCCGCCTCCGGCGACTGCGGCTCGGGTGCCTCCTCGGTCTGCGGCTCCGGCGCGGATACGGCGGTGAGGGCGGCGTCGGCGTCCACGGCGCCGGTGTCCCCGGCGCCGGTGTCCCCGGCGCCGGTGCCCACGGCGTCGGGCTCTTCCTGCGGGCCGAGGGCGCCCTGCGCGTCGTCCACGTCCTGCGCGTCCACGTCCTGCGCGTCCGCTGCGCCTTGGGTGTCGCGCGCAGACGGCGTGGACGGATCGGTCCGGGGCTCGTCGGCGGCGGACTCGGTGCCGGGCGCCTCGGGGGCGGCTTGCGGAGCCGGGGCGGCGTGAGCGGCGGCCGGGAGGGGCCCGGTCAGCGGCGCGTCCGCGGGGCCGACGGCGTAGTCGTCGCCGTGCCCGGCGAAGTGGCCGTGCGGCGGGGCGAAGTGCGTACCGGTGTGCCCGGGAACCGCGTGCTCACCGGCGTGCGCCGGATCCGCGTGCTGCTCCCCCTGCGCACCGTGCTCCGGAGGCTGCGGCGAGTCCCACGGGTGACCCTGCGCCCCGGTCGCCCAGGGGGCGGCCGCTCCTCCGGGCAGCGTGGCCGGCGGGGTGCCGCCCCACTGCTCGACGAGCGAGGACGTGGTGTACTCGCCGGACTCGTCCGGCAGATCACCCCCGGCGACCGGGATCGACCACTGACCGGTGACGTCGTGACCGGGCGCGGACGCGGACGCGGGTGCGGCCTCCGGCTCGGCGGAGGCGCCGCCGGTGCCGTACGCGTCCGTGTCCGTGTGCTCCGTGAAGTTCCACTGGCCGGTCGCCCCGGGCTGGTAGCCGAACCGGTCGTCCGTGCCCGCCTGCGACGTGTCGCCGGCCGCGGGCGCGCCCCAGTGCACGCCGTCCACCGGCATGCTCCACGTGCCCGTGGCGGCCGGGTCGGTGCCCGCGGTGGTGGCGGGGGCGACCGTTATCTGCGGCGGCACATAGCCGTGCCCGGGCGCGGCGAGCGGGCTGTCGCCGGACAGCAGCGCGTCGATGCCGCCCTCGGGGAGCTTGACGAAGGCGGTCGCGCCGTCGTCGTAGTCGCCCTGAGGCAGCGGGTCCCAGCGGCTGCCGCCCTGCGGGGTGCCCTCAGCGTGCTGGTCGTCGGTCACGACAACGCCCTCCCCAGTGCTCGTCGGGCCAGCGCGGCGACGGTGCGCCGCAGGTGCAGTACGGCGGGTGGCAGCGGCGGCACGGAGCCGTCCTCGGCCGGGGCCGGGTCGGGGATGCAGGCCGCGGCGACGTACTCGCCGAAGGCGTGCAGGGCCTCGGGGACGATCGCGCGGTTGTTGTCCCAGTCGATGAGCTGGGCGACCCAGTGCTCGGCCTCCAGTGGCCGCAGCGGCATCGGTGCGATGGCGCCGACCGCGCAGCGCACGCCCCGGCGCGCGGGGTCGAGGACCAGCGCGACGGAGGCGAGGGCCCGCCCGGGTCCGGTGCGGCCGGTGGCTTTGAGGAAGACCTGCGGGGCGTGCAGCAGCGGCACGCGCACGTAGCCGATGAGTTCGCCGCCGCGCAGCATGTCCACTCCGGCCAGCAGGTGCGAGACCGGGACCTCCCGGCGGGCGCCGCCCGGTCCGGCGATGATCAGGGTCGCCTCCAGCGCGGCCAGCACCGGCAGCGCGTCGCCGGTCGGGGCGGCGGAGGCGATGTTGCCGCCGAGCGTGCCGGCGTTGCGGATGTGCGGCGGGCCGGCGGCGCGGGCGGCGGCGGCGAGCGCCGGGATGAGGGCGGCGAAGTCGGGGCGGCCCATGCGCGCGTGCGTGAGTCCGGCGCCGAGCAGGGCGTGTCCGTCCAGGTACTGCCAGCCGCGGATCTCGCTGATCCGGCCGAGGCCGACCAGCCCGGCGGGCCTGAGCTGCCCGGAGTTGACGGCGGTCATCAGATCGGTGCCGCCCGCGACCGGCACGGCGGCGGGCATGGCGGTCAGGGCCTCCACGGCCTCGTCCAGCGTCGTGGGCAGCGTGACGGGCTGCGCCGCCTGCGGTGCGTGCGTGGTCAAAACCGGCTGCCCCTTCCCGCTGCCCCACCTGGTCCCGCCTGTTGCGCCGTACGGTACGTGCTGACAGGGCGGACGTGGCAACTCTGGCACATCTTCCGGGCAGCTGAGGACGCGGGTCCGGTAGGAGGCGTTCGCCCACCTCACCGGCTGGTTGGTCCCTTTTCGCACGGCTTCACCGAAGGGCGCCAATTGGCACTCTTCGGTGACCCTGATGCGATTGTGCCACTACCTGTTCGACCCCCGCGGGGGCTGTGGAAAACGACCACCAGCACCCTGTGGACGACGACCGCCCGCATCCTGTGGACGATGGCCGCCCGCATCCTGTGGACGATGGCCCGCTCGTGCCCTGTGGACAACGCCCGCCCCGCGCACCGTCGGCGACGCGCTGCCGGTGCGCTGTGGACGACGCCCGCCCTGGCGGGGACGGCGCCTACCGGTCGGGCGGCGGGCCGTCGACCGGGCGGCCCAGGACGCCCGGCCGCCGCTGCCAGGGCCTGGGCCCCTCCGGCGGCCGGTAGGCGACGCCGAGAGCGTCAAGCCGCCGGTAGTGGGCGGCCATCCGGCGCTCGAAGCCGGCGAAGTCCCGTGCGGCCGGGGCCGGCAGGGCGCTCCAGGCCACCTCGGCGAACGCGGCGAGCCGCGGGAACAGCTGGTAGTCCACGCGCTGCTGGTCCTCCGTCACCTCCGACCACAGGTTGGCCTGCGTGCCCAGCACGTGCCGGGCCTCGTCCTCGGTGAGCTGCCGCGGCACCGGTTCAAACCGGTAGACGTCCTCCAGGGTGCGCACGAAGCCGATGGGCACCGGCTCGTCGTCGCCCGCGGCCTGACGGTGGTCCAGATAGACGTACTGCTCCGGGCACATGACGACGTCGTGGCCCGCTCGGGCGGCGGCGATCCCGCCTCCGTACCCGCGCCAGGAGGACACGGCCGCGCCCGGCGCGAGGCCGCCCTCGAGGATCTCGTCCCAGCCGATGAGCCGCCGCCCGCGCGCGGCCAGCCACCGGTCGAAGTGGGCGATGAACCACGCCTGGAGCTCGTCCTCGCCGGCCAGCCCCAGCTCCTTGATGCGGGCCTGCGCGGTGGCCGAGCGCCGCCACTGGTCCTTGGGGCACTCGTCGCCGCCGACGTGGACGAAGACGGACGGGAAGAGCTCCAGCACCTCCTCGAACACGCCTTCGTAGAAGCGCAGGGTGTTGTCCGTGGGCGCGAGTACGTTCGGGTTGATCCCCCAGGTGTCCCAGACGGTGAGGTCGGTGGTGTCGATGACGTCGGTGTTCCCGAGTTCCGGGTACGCGGCGATGGCGGCCTGCGAGTGGCCGGGTACGTCGATCTCCGGGACGACGGTGATGTGCCGCTCGGCGGCGTAGGCGACGATCTCGCGGATGTCGTCCTGGGTGTAGTAACCGCCGTGCGGCCGCTCGTCCCACAGCGGTGAGGCGCGGTGGCCGAGTTTGGTGCGGGCGCGCCAGGCGCCGGTCTCCGTCAGCTTCGGGTGGCGTTCGATCTCGACGCGCCAGCCCTGGTCGTCGGTCAGATGCAGGTGCAGGACGTTGAGTTTGTGCGCCGCCATCACATCCAGCAGGCGCAGCACGCCGTCCTTGGGCAGGAAGTGCCGGGCGACGTCCAGCAGGAGGCCGCGCCAGCCGAAGCGGGGCGTGTCCTCGACGGCGATGCCGGGCAGGGTCCAGCGCCGGCCGGGCGTCACGGGGGCGCGCCGGAAGGCCTCGGGCCCGAGCAGCTGGCGCAGCGTCTGCGCGCCCCAGAAGACACCGGCCGGACCGCCGCCGCTCAGGGTCACCCCGGCCGCGTCCACGGTCAGCCGGTATCCCTCGGGACCGAGCGGCCCGGCGTCCTCGACGGCCAGCCGGATCGTGGCGCCGCCCGGGCGCTCGCCGGGCGGCAGGGCGAAGCCGGTCACGGCCCCGAGCGTGGCGCGCAGCCAGCGCGCGGTGGCCTCGGTGCCGGGTCCGGCGGTCAGCGGGGTGTTCTCGTCGAGCGTGAACCCGGCGGCGAGCGCCCGCACGGCCCGGGGCGCCGGAAGCAGTTCCGCAGCAGTCATGTCGGCTCCCCCACCGTTCTGCTCGGTCCGCCGCCGCGGGACATCGGCGCACAAGATTCACAGAGAGCGTCTCGGCGTTCACCGGACGACCCTCGGTACGGCACAGCAGGGAAGGCTAGGGAGCCCGCGGACCCGACCACAAGAGGTCTGCACCATTCGCCCGGTGCACACGCCCGGCTGCACGCGCCCGACGGCAACGTGTCCGGCTGCCACGCCGCCCGAACGCACGGAGGCCCCGGCGGCGCGCCACAGCACGCCAGGGGGCCTCACCCGCGCCGGACGGCGGACCAGGCGGACTACTTCTTGCCGCCGCCCTTGCCGCCCTCGTCGCCGCCGGCGCCCATGGAGTCGTAGATCTCCTTGCACATCGGGCACACGGGGTACTTCTTCGGGTCGCGGCCCGGCACCCACACCTTGCCGCACAGCGCCACGACGGGCGTCCCGTCGAGGGCGCTCGCCATGATCTTGTCCTTCTGGACGTAGTGGGCGAAGCGCTCGTGGTCACCGTCACCGTGGGAGGTCTGCGGCGTCGGCTCTACGAGGGTCCCCGTACCAGTCCCGCGCTCGGGCTCGAGAGTGCTCATAAACGCAAGGGTACTGAAGGTCACATGGTTCAGTTGAGCGTCGGGTCGTCCGGGTAGGTCGCCACCATCGCCAGTTCGTTGCGCTGGCGGCGCAGGACCTCGCGCCAGAGTCTCTCGGGGGACGGGGAGGAGACGTCGCCGGGTTCGGACTCGACGACGTACCAGGCGCCCTCGACCAGTTCGTCCTCCAGCTGGCCGGGGCCCCAGCCGGCGTATCCGGCGAAGATCCGCAGGGAGCCGAGGGCCGAGGCGAGGAGCTCGGGCGGGGCCTCCAGATCGACCAGGCCGATCGCGCCGTGGACCCGCCGCCAGCCGAGCGGGGTACCGTTCGCCTCCGGGTCGCCCGGGACGACGGCGACGCCGAGAGCCGAGTCCAGCGAGACCGGGCCGCCCTGGAAGACGACGCCGGGCTCCCCGGTCAGGTCCGCCCAGCCCTCCAGGATGTCGCCCACGTCGACCGGCGTGGGGCGGTTGAGGACGACGCCGAGCGAGCCCTCCTCGTCGTGGTCGAGGAGGAGCACCACCGCACGGTCGAAGTTCGGGTCCGCCAGGGCGGGGGTGGCCACGAGCAACCGCCCTGTGAGCGAGGACACCTCGGTCATGCCAGACATGATCCCGCATCTTCCCGGGCTGTGGGGAGGCAATCGGGGTAGGCGGGTGAAGGCAGGTCACGGCTCACGGAGGCTCCCCCGGGCGCACACCCGGCGGCGGTGACCGCACGTGCCCGGGGCTCAACCGTTCGTGTTGTGACACAGCTATGACGTTCCCGGGTGGTCCGCGGGCTTACTTCAGGGGGGTCCGTGGCGATTACTCTGTCTCTCTCCCCCTGCCCGACTCATCGGAACGCGAGATACATGACCGTCAACGACGATGTCCTGCTTGTCCACGGCGGAACCCCGCTGGAGGGCGAGATCCGTGTCCGCGGCGCGAAGAACCTCGTGCCGAAGGCCATGGTGGCCGCCCTGCTGGGCGGTGAGCCGAGTCGACTGCGCAATGTTCCGGACATCCGTGACGTGCGGGTCGTACGCGGCCTGCTGCAGTTGCACGGGGTGACGGTCCGTCCGGGTGAGGAGCCGGGTGAGCTGGTGCTCGACCCGACCCGGGTGGAGAGCGCCAACGTCGCTGACATCGATGCCCACGCGGGCTCGAGCCGTATCCCCATCCTGTTCTGCGGTCCGCTGCTGCACCGCCTCGGGCACGCCTTCATCCCGGGCCTGGGCGGCTGCGACATCGGCGGGCGGCCCATCGACTTCCACTTCGACGTGCTGCGGCAGTTCGGCGCGGTCATCGAGAAGCGCGCGGACGGCCAGTACCTGGAGGCCCCGCAGCGGCTGCGCGGCACGAAGATCCGGCTGCCGTACCCGTCCGTCGGCGCGACCGAACAGGTACTGCTGACCGCGGTGCTCGCCGAGGGCGTGACGGAGCTGTCGAACGCGGCGGTGGAGCCCGAGATCGAGGACCTGATCTGCGTCCTGCAGAAAATGGGCGCGATCATCGCGATGGACACCGACCGCACGATCCGCATCACCGGTGTGGACAAGCTCGGCGGCTACGACCACCGCGCCCTGCCTGACCGGCTCGAGGCGGCGTCCTGGGCGTCGGCGGCGCTGGCGACCGAGGGCGACATCTACGTCCACGGCGCGCAGCAGCGCTCGATGATGACGTTCCTGAACACCTACCGGAAGGTGGGCGGCGCCTTCAAGATCGACGACGAGGGCATCCGCTTCTGGCACCCCGGCGGCCAGTTGAAGTCGATCGCGCTGGAGACGGACGTGCACCCCGGCTTCCAGACCGACTGGCAGCAGCCGCTGGTCGTGGCCCTGACCCAGGCCACGGGGCTGTCCATCATCCACGAGACGGTCTACGAGTCCCGCCTGGGCTTCACGTCCGCGCTGAACCAGATGGGCGCGCACATCCAGCTGTACCGCGAGTGCCTGGGCGGCTCCGCCTGCCGCTTCGGCGCGCGCAACTTCCTGCACTCCGCGGTCGTCTCCGGCCCGACCAAGCTGCAGGGCGCCGACCTGGTCATCCCCGACCTGCGCGGCGGCTTCTCGTACCTCATCGCGGCACTCGCCGCCCAGGGCACGTCCCGGGTGCACGGCATCGACCTGATCAACCGCGGCTACGAGAACTTCATGGAGAAGCTCGTGGCGCTGGGCGCGAAGGTGGAGCTGCCGGGCCAGGCGCTGTAACGGCGCCACGCGCGCGTACGACGATGGGGCGGCCCCCCGGTCAGGGGGGCCGCCCCATCGGGCGTTCAGTGCGCCCCCGAAGGGGCGCGGGGCTGCGTTGGTGTGCGGCTCCGCCGCGTGGTCGCGACCAGCCGCACACGGCCCGCAGTCGCCCAGGGCGCTATGGGGCCACGGCGCCTGGAGCCATGGCCCTCGCAGCGGAGCGATTACTTACCCTTGGCGGCTTCCTTGAGCTTGGAGCCCGCGGAGACCTTCACGCTGAAGCCGGCCGGGATCTGGATCGGCTCACCGGTCTGCGGGTTGCGGGCGGTGCGAGCGGCACGGTGGGTGCGCTCGAAGGTCAGGAAGCCGGGGATGGTGACCTTCTCGTCGCCCTTGGCGACGACATCGCCGACGACGTCGGCGAACGCGGCCAGCACGGCGTCGGCGTCCTTGCGGGTCACCTCGGCGCGGTCGGCCAGCGCGGCCACCAGCTCACTGCGGTTCATGTTGTTACTCCCGTGTTCTTCTTGCCGTTGGGGCGTGCCACGCGGCGACAGCCGCATATGGGACACAGCGAAGCCGTTGCTGCCAGGGTCGTCGGACGGTCCCGGGCCCGGTCCCGTCCTCGGACGCGAGCGCCCAGAGAGGCATCCTGCCCCTACCTGCGGCGGGAAAGCCAATCCGGCACCCGTAGGAGTCGTGAGAACACTCTTGGGAGTCACACGAAAGCGCCACCGTCCCGGCGGCCACCTATGCCACTGGCCGGCCGCCCACCATAGAGGGCGGCCGCAGGCCCTTGGTTCCACGACGCGCCGAGGGGCGGCCGTGGGAAGTCTCACAAGCGCTTACACCGTCGCTCCGACCGCCTTGGCGGCGTCCCGGACCGCCCCGGCCACCGCGCCGGCGACCTTGTCGTTGAAGACGGAGGGGATGATGTAGTTCGGGTTCAGCTCGTCCTCGGTCACCACGTCCGCCAGCGCCTTCGCGGCGGCCAGCATCATGTCCGTGTTGACGGTGCGGGACTGCGCGTCCAGCAGGCCGCGGAAGACACCCGGGAAGACCAGCACGTTGTTGATCTGGTTCGGGAAGTCGGAGCGGCCGGTGGCCACGACCGCAGCCGTCTGGCGGGCGATCGCCGGGTCGACCTCGGGGTCGGGGTTCGCGAGCGCGAAGACGATGGCACCGTCGGCCATGGCGGCCACGTCGTCGCCGTCGAGGACGTTGGGCGCGGAGACGCCGATGAAGACGTCGGCGCCGCGCACGGCCTCCTTGAGAGTGCCGGTGAGGTTCTCCGGGTTGGTGTTGTCGGCGATCCAGCGCAGCGCGGAGCCGACGGGCGCGTCGACCAGGTCCTCACGGCCGGCATGCACGACGCCCTGGATGTCGGCGACGACGGCGTTCTTCACACCGGCGGCGATCAGGAGTTTGAGGATCGCCGTACCGGCGGCCCCCGCGCCCGACATCACGACCCGCACGTCCCCGATGCCCTTGCCGACCACGCGCAGGGCGTTGGTGAGGGCGGCGAGGACAACGATGGCAGTGCCGTGCTGGTCGTCGTGGAAGACGGGGATGTCGAGGGCCTCGCGCAGGCGGGCCTCGATCTCGAAGCAGCGCGGAGCGGAGATGTCCTCGAGGTTGATGCCGGCGAAGCCGGGGGCGATGGCCTTGACGATCTCGACGATCGCGTCCGTGTCCTGCGTGTCGAGGCAGATCGGCCAGGCGTCGATCCCGGCGAACCGCTTGAACAGCGCCGCCTTGCCCTCCATCACCGGCAGGGCGGCCTTGGGGCCGATGTTGCCCAGGCCCAGCACCGCGGAACCGTCCGTCACGACCGCGACGGAGTTGCGCTTGATGGTCAGACGGCGGGCGTCCTCGGGGTTCTCGGCGATCGCCATGCAGACCCGGGCCACACCCGGGGTGTAGATCATGGAGAGGTCGTCGCGGTTGCGGATGGGGTGCTTGGACGCCATCTCGATCTTGCCGCCGAGGTGCATCAGGAACGTACGGTCCGAGACCTTGCCCAGCGTGACGCCCTCGATGGCGCGCAGCTTGCCGACGATCTCCTCGCCGTGGGCCGTGGAAGTGGCCGCGATCGTGACGTCGATCCGGAGCTTCTCGTGCCCGGATGCGGTGACGTCGAGGCCGGTCACCGAGCCTCCGGAGGACTCCACGGCGGTGGTGAGCTGCGAGACGGCGGTTCCGCTCGCGGGCACCTCCAGCCGGATCGTCATCGAGTAGGAGACGCTGGGCGCCGTTGCCATGGCCGACTTCCTCTGCTTTCACCGTTTCGCTGAGTTGTGCCGTCCGATCGTCGCACCTACCCCTGAGTACGTGGTAGTCGCCCCGGATTGCGGACGTTTTGTTCATGAGCAGGAGCACGTTTTCGGAAAACGACTTCCGCCATGCGAGAGAGTACGGCAAGCGATCAGACAAATAAAGAGACCCACGTCACTGGGTGACGTGGGTCTCTTCGACGTTCATGACACCGACCCGCCATGCTCGCCTCGCGGCAAGTGGTCCCTCTGAGGGACAAAGGTTGGGCCCGGGGGCTTGGATCGAGCCGGTGCCACACCCAGGCTAACAAACGGATCGAGGAAGACCATTCCCCCTGCGCGAAACGTCGCCGCGTCCCGCACCCGCCCACGGCGGGAAGGGGCCGGGGTGGGGGGTGTCCGCCCGCAGCGTCCGGCACCGGGCAACAGTGAGCGTGTCGGACGCGGACGGCCGGACCGAGGACGGACACCCCCCACCCCGGCCCCGACTCGGAAACCGGACGTAGGCACGACCGCAACCGGCCACCGAACGGAAACGGGCCGCAGGCACAAAAAGGGGCGCGGGGAACGGCGCGACCAGCCCCCACCGGCCCGCAGCCGAACGACGACCAGGCGCCGCAGGCCGGCGCCGCAGGCAACGGCGACCAGCCACGACGAAACCCGCACAGGCGCCGCAGGCAAACGCGACCAGCCCCACGCCCCCTCAGACGACAACGCACCCCGCGCCGCAGGCACCCCCTCACTCGCGCAGCAGATCCGGCACTCCCGCCCCATCCGGCTCATCCCGCTCCCCCGACACCACCGTCAGCTGCTGCGTCGCCCGCGTCAGCGCGACGTACAGCACCCGCAACCCCGCCGGACTCTCGTCGGCGATCTCCGCGGGCGAGACGACGACCGTCGCGTCGTACTCCAGACCCTTCGCCTCCAGGCTGCCGAGCGCCACGACCCGCTCACCGAGGCCCGCCAGCCAGCGCCGGGCCTCCTCGCGGCGGTTCATCGCGACGACGACGCCGACCGTGCCGTCGACCGCCCCGAGCAGCCGCTCGGCCTCGGCCCGCACGGTCTTCTCCAGCGAGTCCGCCACCACGGCGAACCGCGGCCGTACGCCGGTGGAGCGCACCGCGGTCGGGGAGACGGAACCGGGCATGGCCAGCGCCAGCACCCTCGACGCCAGCTCGGCGATCTCCGCGGGGTTGCGGTAGTTCACGGTGAGCTCGAAGCGGCGGCGCGGACGCGTTCCGAGCGCCTCGTCACGCGCCGCGGCGGCCTCGTCGACGTCGGACCAGGAGGACTGGGCCGGGTCGCCGACGACCGTCCAGGTCGCGTGCCGGCCGCGGCGGCCGACCATGCGCCACTGCATCGGCGTGAGGTCCTGCGCCTCGTCGACGATGACGTGGGCGTACTCGACGCGCTCGGCGGCCAGCCGCTCGGCGCGCTCGCGCTGCGACTCCTCCCGCACCGGCATCAGCTCCTCCAGACCGGTGAGGTGGTCCAGCGGGTCGAGCTCGCGCTTCTTCTTCGGGCGCACCGGCGCGCCGAGGATCGCCTGCAACTCGTCCAGCAGCGCGATGTCGTGCACGGAGTACCCGTCGCGTCTGAGCGAGCGGGCGACCTTGCGGACCTCGCCCGGGTTCAGGACGCGGCGCGCCCAGCGCCCGAGCCGCTTCTCGTCGGCCATCGCCGCGAGGACGCCCCGCGGGGTCAGCTCGGGCCACCAGGCGCCCAGGAACTCCAGGAAGGAGTCCTCGGTGCTGACGTCGTCGTCGAAGGAGGAGCGCAGTTCGGCGGCCAGCTCGGGGTCGGTGTGCCGCCCGCCGGCGCCCGACTGCTCCCACAGGGCATCCAGCAGCAGCTTGCGGGCGCGCGGCCGCAGCAGGTTCACCGGGGCCGTACCGCCGAGGGCGTTGCGGCGGATGGCGTCCAGTTGCCCGGCCTGAAGCTCCAGGCGCCGCCCGAAGGCGACGACCCGCAGCCGGGTCGGGGCGTCGGGCCCCTCCAGCGCGCCCCGGGCGGCCTTGCGCAGCACCTTCAGCATGCGGCTGGAGCCCTTGGCGCGGGCGGTGGCCGGGGAGTCGTACACCGTGGCCTCGGCCCCGTCGACCAGGGAGCCGATCGCCCGGATGGCGACCTGGCCCTCCTCGCCCAGCGAGGGCAGCACGCCCTCGGTGTAGGCGACGAGCAGTGGGGTCGGCGAGACGATCAGGATGCCGCCGGCGTAGCGGCGCCGGTCCTGGTAGAGCAGGTAGGCGGCGCGGTGCAGCGCGACCGCCGTCTTCCCCGTGCCGGGCCCGCCCTCGACGTACGTCACGGACGCGGCGGGGGCGCGGATCACCAGGTCCTGCTCGGCCTGGATGGACGCCACGATGTCCCGCATGGTGTGGGTGCGGGCCTGCCCCAGCGCGGCCATCAGCGCGCCGTCGCCGATGACGGGCAGCTCGCGCCCGTCGAGGAACGCCGTCAGCTCCGGCCGCATGAGGTCGTCCTCGACACCGAGGACCCGGCGGCCCTTGGAGCGGATGACCCGGCGCCGTACGACCCGCCCGGGGTCCACCGGCGTGGACCGGTAGAACGGCGCGGCGGCGGGCGCCCGCCAGTCGATGACGAGCGGCGCGTAGTCCTGGTCGAGAACGCCGATCCGGCCGATGTGCAGCGTCTCGGCGATGTCGGCGGTGTTGTCGGGCCGCACGGCGCCCTCGGCGGGCTCCACGGCGGTGTACGCGCCGTCGGGCCCCTTCTTGCCGTCCTTGCCGAGCAGCAGGTCGATACGACCGAAGAGGAAGTCCTCGAACTCGTTGTTCAGCCGGTTGAGGTGCACGCCGGCCCGGAAGACCTGCGCGTCCCGCTCGGCGAGCGCGCCGGGGGTGCCGACCTGGCCGCGCTGGGCCGCGTCGTTCATGAGGAACTCGGCCTCGTGAATCTTCTCCTCGAGGCGCCGGTACACCCGGTCGAGGTGTTCCTGTTCGACGTTGATCTCCCGGTCCCGAACCGAGTCGTGAACCGGTTCGACCGCGGATTGCTGTGCCTGAGCGGCCACCGGGCCCCCTTCTGACGTGCTGGGCAGCCGTCAACCGTACGCGAAGGAGGCCACGCGAGGCGAGACCGACAACGGTGCCTCCCGGTGCGGGGTCAGGAGACCGACGCAAGGGGCGCGGGGAACTGCGCGACCAGCCACCCCTCACCCGCACCCGCACGACGACTACGACCCCCGACCCCGGAAGGCGCCTGTCCGCCCCGCCGCCGGAGGCTCACGCCTTGATCTGCACCAGCTTCTGCCCCTCGAAGGTCATCACCTCGAAGTGATCGATCTCGTTCGGCTTGAACGCCGCTCCGCCCCCGATGTACAGCGGGGCCTTCGCCTCGTCCGTCTTCGCGTTCGGGATCCCGTACCCCCACCCGGGCACCGACCACGACGACACGGTCTCGCGCTCACCGTTCTTGCCGACGGCGATCAGGCTGCACTTCAGCGGCCCCTTGACGTTCTTCAGCTCCAGGACCGCCTGCGTGCCCCAGTCCTTCTGCGCCATGCCGACGGTCCCGGTGACGTCGGTCGCCGTGTCGTGCCCGGTGACCTTGTCGCCCATCGTCGAGAACAGCGTCTTCGCGGGGCTCGCCGGCGCGGCCTGCGTGCCGCCGCCGGAGTCCGAGCCGGTCGTGGCGACGGCGACCAGCGGACCTCCGACGATCAGCGCGGCGGCCGCGGCCACCATGTAGAAGCCGCGGCGGCGCTTGGCGGCCCGCCGCTCGGCGACCTCGTCGACGAGCTTCTCCGCCAGCCGCGGGCTGGGCCGGGCCGACAGGGACTCACCGATCGCGGGCGTGCCGGCGCCGGGCAGGTCGGCGAGCGCGGACAGCATCGGTTCCATACCGGCGAGTTCGTCGAGCTGCTGGGCGCACCACTCACAGGTGGCGAGGTGGGCTTCGAAAGCGGTTGCTTCGGCGTCGTCGAGAATCCCCAGGGCGTAGGCGCCGACGGTCTCGTGCTCGTTCGGGCCCGGTGATCCCTGCATGGGTCCAGTGTTACCCGGGCCCTCCATGCCGAATCCTCGCATGTCCCCGTATCCGCTCATCACGCCGTCACCCCCCGCTCCTCCAGTGCCAGCTTCATGGACCGCAGGGCGTAGAAAACCCTTGAGCGGACGGTGCCGCTGGGGATGCCCAGCGTCTCGGCCGCCTCGTTGACGGTACGCCCTTTGAAGTACGTCTCGACGAGCACCTCCCGGTGGGCCGGCGTCAGGTCGTCGAGTGCGTCCGACAGCGTCATCAACCACAGCGCTTTGTCGATCTCGTCCTCCGCGGGGATGACCTCCAGCGGCGACGGATCGACCTCCTGCGGCCGGGCCTGCCGGCTGCGGTGGCCGTCGATGACGATGCGGCGCGCGACCGTCACCAGCCAGGGGCGTACCGAACCGGTCGCTCGATTGAGCTGGCCGGCGTTCTTCCAGGCACGGATGAGCGTCTCCTGGACGACGTCCTCGGCGCGCTGCCGGTCTCCGGCGACCAGGCGCAGCACGTAGGCGAGCAGGGGTCCGGCGTGCTCGCGATACAGGGCACGCACCAGCTCCTCGTCGGGTTCCGAGGGCTGGGAAGCGCGATGTCGGGCCCTCGATCCACGTTCATTGGCCACGACGGAATCCTTGCGCACGCCCACCTCCGGTGTCCGGGGCTTCCCCCCAGTCGGTCGCTCGTCCACGGATACGGAGGCGGGGCGTCGGATGTTCAAAGCGGAGGGACGGATTTCATGGGGCGGGGTGACGTGAGCGGACATGCACGCACATTCCCGCCCCGCCTTCTTTACATTTCCCCCACTGCCCGCAAGGTCGCCACATGTTTCCCTACGGGACCGTAGGTACACGCGATGTAACCGAGATCACGTCGACGCCCCGCGGGCCGGGGTCGACGCACTCCGGGCGGACGGTGCGAAGCGGGCACCCCCTGCGGGCGGGCCCGGCTTGCGGGAGGCGAGCCGGCGGCGGTGCCGGGCCACCCGCTCGCGGTTGCCGCAGACCTCGCTGGAGCACCAGCGGCGCCGGCGGCCCCGGGAGGTGTCGAGGTAGACGATCGGGCAGTTGTCGCCCTCGCACTGGCGCAGCGCCGCCCGGGCGACCGGGTCGGTGAGCAGTTCCACGGCGTCCCGGGCGACCGCGGCCAGCAGCGCGGCGCACTCCGGGGCATCCGCCAACTCCCGCACGAGGGTGCCGTCCTGGACGCGCACGGCTCGCGGGGCGGGCGGCGGGGTGCGGGCGGCGTCGTTGACCCGGGCCAGGGCGAGGTCGTACGACAAAGGGCCGGGCGCGAGCCAGCCACGCACCAACTGACCCAGCTCTTCGCGCAGTTCACAAAAGCCGCGCAGCCAGCTCTCGTCGGCGTGGGCCAGCGGGGTGCCGGGCGGGACGAGCCCCGAGCCGGTGATCCACGCGCGCAGCACCTCGACGGAGCCGAGCCGTTCGACGGGGTGCGTCGTGGCGAGCAGGTCGAGACAGACCCGCCCGGCGTCGAAGCGCAGTTCGTCCGGTGCCGTGGCCGTACCGAGTGCCATGTCCCTGTCACCGCCTAGGGTCGCCCCGCGGAATCGGTCCCCTCCACAGTGCCTGCCCGCCGGCGCGCCGGGTACCCCTCCGACGCGTGGACGCGCGCGCATGCGGGAGCGCGCCTGAACCATGTGCCGTGGCGGCGCACGCCGGTTGACTGGGCACATGGCTGATACGACGGACAACAGGCCGCGATCGACGGCCGCCCGGTGGGTACTGGGCGCGGCCGCGGTCACCTCGGGACTGCTCGCCGGGGTCTTCCTCATCTTCGCCTGCGCGGTGATGCCCGCGCTGGCCCGCAGCGACGACCGCGTCTACGTCGAGGTGATGCGGAACATCAACGACGTCATCCAGAACCCGCTGTTCATGCTGGTCTTCCTGGGCGCCCCGGCCCTGACGGCGCTGGCCGGGTGGCAGGCGCGGACGGCGCCGGGCCGTGGCCGGGTGTGGGCGGCGCTGGCCGCGTCCGTCCTCGCGTTCGCGGTGACGGTCGTCGTGAACGTCCCCCTGAACGACGCGCTGGCCCGCCCCGGGGATCCGGCGGCGCTGCGCGAGCACTTCGAGGACCCGTGGGTGACGTGGAACGTGGTGCGCACGGTGCTGACCACGCTGGCGACGGTGTTCCTGACCGCCGCGCTCTCCCATGGCCGCCGACCGCTGCCCGCACCGCCGGCCACGACCGGCGGCGTCCCCCGCAGCTCGGCCCTGCGCTGACCTCCGCGGGCCGCGCGTCCCGGCGCACGCCCCCACGGCCCGACCGCGAAGACCAGCAGCCCCACGGCCCGGATCGAAGACCCCTGGCCGAGGCCCGACGTGAAGACCCGCAGGCCCAAGGCCCTGCGCGAAGGCCCCTAGCCCCAGGACCGAAGCGAAGACCCGCAAGCCCAAGGTCCTGCGCCAAGCCCCCTAGCCCCACAGCCCGACGCGAGAACCCGCGAACGCACGTCCCCGGCGCGAGGCGCCCAGCCCAGGTCCCCGGCGCCACGCGCACAGTCATACATCCCGCGCGAGGCTCACATCTCCACGACCGCGGCGGCACGCGCAGAGCCCTATGTCCCGGCGCGAGGCGCCCAGCCCCCCATCCCCGGCGCCACGCGCCCAGCCCCCTGCCCCGGCGCCACGCGCACAGCCCCACGTCCCCGGCGCCACGCGCACAGCCCCACGTCCCCGGCGCACGCGCACAGCCCCACGTCCCCGGCGCACGCGCACAGCCCCACGTCCCCGGTGCGAGGCGCGCAGCCGCACCCCCCGCGCCCCCGGAGGGCTACGCGTCCGCGTACTTCGCGTCCGCCGCCGGGTCCAGGGCCAGCCGGTAGCCGCGCTTGACCACCGTCTGGATCAGTTTCGGGGCGCCCAGGGCCGTGCGCAGGCGGGCCATCGCCGTCTCCACGGCGTGCTCGTCGCGGCCGGCGCCCGGCAGGGCCCGCAGCAGGTCGGCGCGGGCCACCACCCAGCCCGGCCGCCGGGCCAGCGCCCGCAGCAGGGACATGCCGGCCGGCGGTACCGGCCGCAGGTCGTCGTCGACCAGCACCGCGTGCCCGCGGATCTCCACCCGGTGTCCGGCGACGGGCAACGAGCGCGCCCGGCCCGGCAGTTCCTGGCACAGCAGCTGCACCAGCGGCCCGAGCCGGAAGCGCTCCGGCTGCACGGTCTCCACCCCGTGCGCCTGCAGCGGCACCGCGGTGACCGGTCCGACGCAGGCCGGCAGCACGTCGTGGTGGAAGGCGGCGAGCAGCTCGGGCAGCAGCCCCCGCTGCTCCGCCCGGTTCAGCAGGGAGACCGCTGCGGGCGCGCTGGTGAAGGTGACGGCGTCGACCCCGCGCGCGATGACGGCGTCCAGCAGCCGGTCCAGGGGAGCGAGGTCGTCCGGCGGCATCCACCGGTACACCGGTACGCCCACCACCTCGGCCCCGCCCTCCCGCAGCGCCTCCACGAACCCGGGCAGCGGCTCCCCGTGCAGCTGTACGGCGACACGGCGGCCGTCCACGCCCTCGGCGAGCAGCCGGTCGAGCACCTCGGCCATGGACTCGCTCGACGGCGACCAGTCCTCGGTGAGCCCCGCGGCGCGCACCGCGCCCTTCACCTTCGGCCCGCGGGCGAGCAGCTCCACCGCCCGGAGCCGCTCGAGCAGCTGCTCGCCGAGCCCCCATCCGTCGGCGGCCTCGACCCAGCCGCGGAACCCGATCGCGGTGGTCGCGACGACCACGTCCGGCGCCTGGGCGATCAGCTGCTTGGTCGCCGCCAGCAGCTCACCATCGTCGGCGAGCGGCACGATCCGCAGGGCGGGCGCGTGCAGGACGGCTGCGCCGCGCCGCTGGAGCAGCGCGCCCAGCTCGTCGGCGCGGCGCGCGGCCGTCACCCCCACGGTGAACCCGGCCAGGGGTCCGTGTTCCGGTCGCTGAAGCTGTTCGTCCATGGCTACTCGTCCCGCACTTCGGTAGTCGTCCCTTGCCGCCGGCATCCCTACGCCCGGTGTACCTGTATGCCGGCCGAGCCTGTCAACGGCGCGTGACAGGCTCGGTTCGGTGTGATGTCCACGGTGTTACCGATACCGCGGCCCGGCGATGTCAACGGCTGTGATCGTCGGCCGGGGGCCCGGGGGTCGTCCCCCGGGCGAGCACAGCGTCACACCTCGGCATAGGTGAGCTGCGGCTTCGCCTCGGCGGCAACTCCGGCCCGGCTGCCCGCGGCCGTACGGCGAAGGTATACGGCCCAGGTCACGGTGAAACAGACGCCGTAGTAGGCGAGGAAGGCGACGAACGCGCCCGTGCCGGAGCCGTAGGAGAGGAAGGACTGGCGGAAGGCGAGGTTGATGCCGACCCCGCCGAGGGCGCCGACGGCGCCGATGAGTCCCATGGACGCCCCGGACAGTCGCCGCCCGTAGGCGGCCGCCGCCTCGCCGGTGAGGCCCTTGGCGTGTGCCTTGGCCTGGAAGATGCCGGGGATCATCTTGAAGGTGGAGCCGTTGCCGAGTCCGGTGAGCACGAAGAGGACCACGAACGCGCCGGTGAACAGCGTCAGCGACTTCTGCACCGAGGCGAAGATCAGTACGGCGGTCGCGGCGCCCATGGCGACGTAGTTGGCGAGAGTGATCCGCGCGCCGCCGAACCGGTCGGCGAGCCGGCCGCCGAGCGGGCGGATGAGGGAGCCGAGCAGCGGGCCGAGGAAGGTGACGTAGGCGGCCTCCAGCGGCGTACGCCCGAACTGGTTCGTGAGCACCTGCCCGAAGGCGAAGGAGTAGCCGATGAAGGAGCCGAAGGTGCCGATGTAGAGCAGGGACATGATCCAGGTGTGGGCGTCCCGGGCGGCGTCCTTGGCGGCGCCGGTGTCGTTGCGGACGTTCTCCAGGTTGTCCATCTTCCACGCGGCGAGACCGGCGGCGAGGACGATCAGCGGGATGTAGATCCCGAGCAGCACGCGCGGTCCGCCGCCCGCCCCGATGATGGCGAGGGCGGCGAGCTGGATGACGGGCACGCCGATGTTGCCGCCGCCCGCGTTGAGCCCGAGCGCCCAGCCCTTCTTCCGCAGCGGGAAGAAGGCGTTGATGTTGGTCATGGAGGAGGCGAAGTTGCCGCCGCCGACGCCGGCGAGGAGGCCGACGAGGAGGAAGGTGGCGAAGGAGGTCCCCGGTTCCATGACGGCGAAGGCGGCGATGGTCGGCACCAGCAGCAGACTTGCGGAGATCACGGTCCAGTTCCGTCCGCCGAACACGGCGACGGCGAAGGTGTAGGGCACCCGGACGACCGCGCCGACCAGCGTGACCATCGAGGTCAGCAGGAACTTGTCGGCGGGGCTCAGCCCGTACTGCGGTCCCATGAAGAGCACCAGCACGGACCACAGGGTCCACACGGAGAACCCGATGTGCTCGGACAGCACGGAGAACAGCAGGTTCCGGCGGGCGATCCTCTCCCCCGTCTGCTTCCAGAAGGTCTCGTCCTCCGGATCCCACTGCCGGATCCAGCGGCCGCCCCTGCCGGGGGCGGGGGCGGAACTCGGTGCTGTCATGACGCCTCCACGGTGCGACGGGCTCGGTCCACGGCGGCCTGCGGGTGGCCGGGTTCCGACGCTAGGGAGGGCGCGTTTCCGCGCTGTGGCTGCGGGTGACCGTGAGGGAACGTTGCTCTCACTCGCCGTGGCGCCCCTTGGTGAGGCGCGGCCGCTCAGCCCCGGTGGGCTCCGCTGCGGGCCCTGCCGCGGCCGCTGCCCCGGCCGGCGCCGGTGCCCTTGCCGGACGTGCCGCTCTTGCCGGCCGAGCCGTCCGGCCACAGCTGCGGCCTGCGCTTGGCCGCCACGTCCTCCATCCAGCCGAACCAGACGATGCAGCTGCCGATGAGCAGCCAGGTGACCACCAGGACGGGCCAGAAGCTGTTGAGCAGCCAGGGCACGTTCGCGGCGAGCACGTCGAAGCGCCACAGGTGGTCCCACATCGTGCCGGCGACCAGGATGCAGATGTTGTGCCACAGGTAGATCGTCACCGCGCGGGAGTTGAGCAGGGTCACGATCCGGTCCAGGGGGCGCAGCGCGCGGGGCCACTCGGACCAGGACGGGCTGACGTGCAGGAGCAGCAGGACCGTCGCGAAGGACCACAGGGCCTGAGCGAAGGGGATGTCGTCGAGGTCGTGCCCGGACTTGAAGCCCTGGGAGACGGCGTACCAGAAGCCGACGGCGGCGATGAACGGGGCGATGGACGGCACGACGTAGCGCGGGAGACGCTTGAGGACGCCCTCCTGGTGGGCCATGCCGAGGACCCAGCAGGCGCCGAAGGTGCTGAAGTCGGTGAGGGCGGAGGGGAAGCGCTCTCCGGGCAGGAAGTCGAGGTAGCCGAACTCGAACGCCGCGGAGATGGCGATCGGGAAGAGGATCGTCGGCCACGGCAGCCTGCGCAGCGCCTTGAGGATCAGCGGGGACAGCAGGACGTACCAGAGGTAGGCGCGGATGTACCACAGGGGACCGGCCAGTTCGCCCGCCCAGTCGTCGCCGAGGATGCCGTGCACGCCGTGCAGGCCCTCGGCGTACGGCGGGTCGCTGACCGGGACGATCCAGAAGGTCAGGTGCAGCCACCACCAGCCGGGGTGGCCGTCCGCGTCCGGCCCCCAGCCCTGCGCCACCATCCCGGTCACGCCGATCGCGCCGAGCAGCCACAGCGGCGGCAGCAGGCGGCGCATGCGGCTGCGCACGACCTGCACCGCCGGGCGCTTGAGGGAGCGGGCCATCAGGTTGCCGGCGAGGGCGAACATGACGCCCATCGACGGGAACACGACGGGCAGCCAGGCCCAGCCGGTGAGGTGGTAGAAGACGACCCGGAAGAGGGCGATCGCCCGCAGCAGGTCGAAGTAGCGGTCGCGGCCGGGCCCGCGGCGCTGCTGCCCGGCGGGCGTGGCCTCCGGGGCTGCGCCCGTGCCGGACGGGAGGGTGGACGCGGTCGCCGGGGGCAGGCCCGTGCCGGACGGAACGATGGGTGCGGTCACGGGGGCGTGGGCTTCCTGGGGCGTGAACGGGAACGGGTGGGGCGGGGTGACGCGGCGGTCCATCAGGCGGAGATCCCGTCCACGAGGGGCCGCCGGTCACCGGAGCCACCCGGCGGGGCCGACACCCCGCCCTTGCGGCGCAGCTTCTGCCAGCGCAGCCGGCCGCCGGTGAGCGCCGTGATCCAGGACTGCAGCAGGACCACGTACATCAGCTGGCGGTAGAGGATCTGCTGCAACGGAAGCGAGATCAGCGGGGTGAGCGGCTCGCGGTCGAGTCTGAAGGAGTACGCCGCGCAGACCGCCTGGATCGCAAGGACGCCGAACCAGGCCACGATCGTCTTCTCGGTCGGGCCGAAGACCAGGCCGTAGATCAGGAAGATGTCGAACAGCGGGGCCAGCAGCGGGGCCACGACCATGAACAGCGACACCAGCGGCAGGCCCACCCGGCCGAAGCGGCCCGAGGGGCCCCGCTCGAACAGGGCGCGGCGGTGCTTCCAGATCGCCTGCATGGTGCCGTACGACCAGCGGTAGCGCTGGGACCACAGCTGCTGGACGGACTCCGGGGCCTCGGTCCAGGCGCGGGCGTTCTCGGCGTACACCACCCGCCAGCCGTCGCGGTGGATGGCCATGGTGATGTCGGTGTCCTCGGCGAGCGTGTCGTCGCTCATGCCGCCGACGCGTTCCAGGGCGCTCCTGCGGAACGCGCCGACCGCGCCGGGGATCGTCGGCATGCACTGCAGCACGTCGTACATGCGGCGGTCGAGGTTGAAGCCCATCACGTACTCGATGTGCTGCCAGGCGCCGATGAGGGTGTCCTTGTTGCCGACCTTGGCGTTGCCGGCGACGGCGCCGACGCGCGGGTCGGCGAAGGGCTGCACGAGTTCACGGACGGTGGACGGTTCGAAGACGGTGTCGCCGTCCATCATCACGATGATCTCGTGGCGGGCGTTGGCCAGACCGCGGTTGAGGGCGGCCGGCTTGCCCGCGTTCAGCTGGCGGATGACGCGGACGTTGGGCAGCCCCATCGCCTCCACGATCCGCGCGGTGCCGTCGGTGGAGCCGTCGTCGATGACGACGACCTCGATGGGATGCTCGCTGCGCATCAGGGAACGGACGGTGTTCTCGATGCACTTGGCCTCGTTGTACGCCGGCACGAGCACGGAGACCGGCTCGGTGACCGGGGCGTTCGGCCCCCACCGGAAGCGGCGGCGACGCGTGCGGCGGGCGTGGACGCCGGACAGCGCCATCATCAGACCGAACCGGCCGAGGACGAGGACGCCGATCACCGTGAGACCGCCGACCAGCACGCCGGTGATGTCGTCGGACGCCTGGACCAGCCAGATCCAGGCCCTGCCCTTCCACAGCTCCAGGCCGCCGACCGGGGTGTCGGCGCTGGGGGCGTCGAGGGCCTCGGTGAGGTTCTTGAACTCGTAGCCCTGCCGCTGCATCTGCGGCAGGAACCGGTCGAGGGCCTGCACCGTCTGGTGGCGCTCACCGCCGGAGTCGTGCATCAGGACGATCGCGCCCTTGCCGCCCTTGGGGGTGGCGTTGCGGATGATCTGGTCGACGCCCGGCCGGCGCCAGTCCTCGCTGTCGGTGTCGTTGACGACGGTGAGGTAGCCGCGGCTGCCTATGTACTCCGTCACCGGCCAGGACGCGTTGTCCATGTTCTTCGACATGGAGGAGTACGGCGGGCGGAACAGGGAGCTGCGGATGCCGGCGGCACCGGCCAGCGCCAGCTGGTTCTGGGACAGTTCCCAGTCGATGCGCCGGTGCGAGTGGTACGACAGGTCGGGGTGGTTGAAGGTGTGCAGGCCGATCTCGTGGCCCTCGTCGACCATGCGCTGGACGATGTCCGGGTAGCGCGAAGCCATGGTGCCGGTGATGAAGAAGACCGCGTGCGCGTGGTGCTCCTTGAGGATGTCCAGCACCTTCGGCGTCCACGTGGGGTCGGGGCCGTCGTCGAAGGTGAGGACGATGCGGTGGTCCGGCACGCTGAGGGTGGTGGCCTTGCCGCCCCGGGTGTCGATGACCGGGCCGCCGTCGAGGATGCTCGCCGGCACCTTGTTGTTGTCCACCGGGGGCCGCACCCGGAAGTCGGCGAGGATCTCGCTGTGCACATAGCCGCGCAGCATCAGCATCGCGAGCATGGAGAGCAGGACGAGGACGGGCAGCAGGTAGCGCAGTGGCAGCCACCGCCGGCGGCTGGTGCGGGGTGCCATCAGAGGACGTTCTCCGGGGACGTGGGCGGTGCGGTGGGGGTGGCGGCGGCCGGCACGGCACCGTCGGCCGCCGTGCGGGGGCCGGCGGCCGGGGTGCCGGAGGGGCCGGCCGAGGTGCCGCCGCTGGGCGCGGTCGGGTGCGAGGAGCCGGTGCCCGGGGACGTGCTCGGGGTGCCCGGCTTCTTGCTGCCGCCGGTGCCGCCGGCGGACGTGGTGGGCTTGGTCGAGCTGACCCCGGCCGAGGGCGTCGCTGCGGTGGACGTGCCGGCCCGGCCGGCGCCGTGGGTGGCACCGGCCGTGGTGCCGGACCCGGTCACGGCGGTCGGGCTCGCCGACGGCAGGACGTCGGGCACGGACGAGGCGCCCGCCGACTCCGAGGGGGACGGGGTGGAGGAGACGCTGGGCACCGTGGAGGGATCCACCTGCCCGGCGGGCTTGTTGTCGTCCTGGTCGGGCACCGGCACCCAGGGGGCGCTGGAGCTGCCCGACAGAAGGGTCGCGACGATGACGACGGCGTAGACCGAGCAGGCCAGGGCGATCGCGATGCCGAGGCGCCGGAAGGTACGGCTGCGGCGGCCGGACTCGTCGACGAACACCGGGCCGTCGGAGCCGTCCTGCGTCACTCCGGGGCCGCCCTTGACCGGGCGCAGGCGGGTGTCGCCCAGCTGCACGGCGTCCATCTGGACGGTGACCTCGTGCGGGTCGTGCTCCGCGCCGGCCGCGGGGGCGACGGCTGCCGACTCGGCCCAGGGGTCGCGCACGGCACCGCCACCACCGGCGGACGCCGGGGCGGCGAAGGCACGGTGGGCGGGGGGCCGCGGGGCCGGAATCCGGTCGGTCCGGCCGTAGGGGGGCTGGGCCTGGGCCCGCGGCTCGGCGTGACCGTAGGAGGGCAGGGCCTGGGTGGCGTCGGCGTGACCGTAGGAGGGCAGGGCCTGGGTGGCGTCGGCGTGACCGTAGGAGGGCAGAGCCTGCGTGGCGTCGGCGTGACCGTGGCGCGGCTGTGCCGTGTTCGGGGCGGCATGGCCGTACGACGGAGTCGTCGGCGTCCACTCGCGGTGGCCGTGGCGCGGCAGCGCCTGGGTGGGATCCGCGGCGCCGAGGTGCGGCAGGGCCTGGGTGGGATCCGCGGCACCGGACTGCGTCCACGCACCGGTCGTGCCGTCGGGCAGCCCTGAGGGCCGGACGCCGGACGGTCCGGTTTCGGGGAAGGCCTGGGTGTCTCTCCCTGTCGAAGGGTGGTTCCAGGCCGCGGACGCCGAGTCGGGCCATTCCGGTTGGGCGTCTTCCCGCCACTGTTTCACGCGCGCACTTCCCCCCACGGGACAGTTTCTGGAAGCGCCTACGACACCGAGCATCCGTCGATCGGACCGAGCCCCCACCCGGGCCGAGCGCCCCCTTTACCACACCGTGCTCGGGCCATGAATGTAGCGCACGTAGGGGGCCCGTGGTCGCCACGTGTCAGTTGTGGGTCCGCTTTGTGACATGACGGATGACCAAAAATCACCCCTCGTCCACGACCGGAATCCATCCGCCGGCCGGGCGCCGCAGCCACTTCTCCTCGGCCGTGAGCAGGGCGGCCGCGCGTCGCAGGGCGTCGAACGCGGGATGGGTGAGCCCACGTCGCCACACCAGGGACACCGGCGACAACGGCACCGGGTCGACGAGCGGCCGCACCACCGTGCCGGGCAGGGCGGGAAAGTCCACGACGGCGAGGACGGGATGACCGGTCTTCGCCATCAGCCGCTGGAACTCCTCCTCCCCGACGGCCAGCGGAGCCGGCGGCGCGATCTCGATGCCGCGCCCCTCGAACAGCAGCCCGGCGAGCTGCGTCCACTCCGGCGTGCGCGGGTTCCCGGCACCGGCGTACACCGTCTCCCCCGCCAGCGCGGCCAGCGGGACCACCTCGCGCGCGGCCAGCGGGTGCGCCTCGGGCAGGATGACGGCCATCGGCTCGTGGCGCACCGGCTGGTGGTCCAGGGCGGTCCGCAGCGCCGGGTCCAGACCGGCGAAGCGCCCGAACGACGCGTCGAGGCGCCCGGCGATCATCTCGGTGGCGGCGCCGGTCAGGCCGCTCTCGTAGCGGGCCATCAGTTCGCAGTCGGGGGCGAGCGCGCGGGCCCGCTCCAGGACGCGGCGGCCGGTGACCAGACCGGGCGAGTTGAGGTCGACCAGCAGCGGGCGGGCCTGGCCGAACGCGGCGAGCAGGTCGTCCTGTGCCTGGAGCGCCCTGCGGGCCAGCGGCAGCAGCCGTTCGCCGTCGGGCGTCAGCGCGACCTGCCGGGTGGTGCGCAGGAACAGCTCCGTGCCCAGCTCACGCTCCAGGCGTCGGACGTCCCGGCTGAGCGCCTGCTGGGCGATGTACAGACGGGTCGCGGCACGGGTGAAGTGCAACTCCTCGGCGACGGCGACGAAGGCGCGCAGCAGGCGGGGTTCGACGGAGGACGGGGACGGCATCCGGCGAACTTACAACACAGGTGCGTGAATCGGTGAGGATCAGGTGTTGGACCCCATGATCCGTACCGGGCGAGCCTGGATGCATGCCGCAGACCACCCCGGGGAACACCCCGCCGCGCACCCCTGCCCCCCTGCCCACCCTGACCGCGGACACCGTCGTCCTCGTCGACTTCACCTCCCGCGCCCGGGACCGCCCGCCCGGCCCCTATCGCCGTCTCTTCGCCCGCCGGGGCGCGCTCGCGTTCACACTCGGGAACCTCCTGGCGCGCCTGCCCATGGGCATGTTCAGTGTGAGCGCGGTCGTGATGATCGCCGGGACCCGTGGGTCGTACGCGTTGGCCGGCGCCGTCACCGCCACCGGGCTCGCGGCGACCGCGGTGCTCGCGCCGCGCATCGCGCGCCTGGTCGACCGCCACGGTCAGGCCCGGGTCGCCGTCCCCGCCACCCTGTTCGCGGCGCTGGGCAGCCTGGCGCTGCTGCTGTGCGTGCGCACCGGCGCGCCCGACTGGACGCTCTTCGCCGCGTA
Source organism: Streptomyces sp. NPDC036813 (assembly GCF_055609245.1). NCBI lineage: Bacteria > Bacillati > Actinomycetota > Actinomycetes > Kitasatosporales > Streptomycetaceae > Streptomyces > Streptomyces sp. NPDC036813. The sequence goes on from NZ_JBVJPV010000008.1 coordinate 292,677, forward strand.
CGCCGCGACCGCGACCACGCCCAACACCGGAGGCATGTCCCGCGCCCGCTGGGCGCACCTGCTGAAGGGAGAGCCTGAGGCCCTGCACACGGCGAACTCCTTCGAACAGTCGGTGGACGAGCTGTGTTTCATGCTGGGCCCGGTGCTGGCGGCGTTCCTGTGCGGGACGTTCTTCCCCGAAGCGGGCACACTGGCCGGGGTGACCCTGCTGGTCACCGGCGTGCTGCTGTTCGCGGCGCAGCGCTCGACGGAGCCGCCGCCGCATCCCCGTGCGGCCCTCGCCTCGCCGCTGCGCACGCCGGGGCTGCCGCCGCTGCTGGCCGTGTGCCTGGCGCTGGGCGCGGTGTTCGGGGCGACGGAGGTCGTCACGATCGCGTTCGCGGACGCACACGGGCACCGGGCGGCGGCGGGCGTGGTCCTCGCCCTGCAGGCGGCCGGTTCCTGCGTGGCGGGCCTGGTCTTCGGCGCCGTACGCCCGTCCGGGCCGGCCGAGTGGCGCCACCCGTGGTGTCTGGCGGCGATGGCGGCACTGCTGACGCTGCCGCTGCTGGCGGCGTCCCTGACGGGTTCGCTGCTGGTCCTCGCGCCCGCACTGCTGATCGCCGGGACGGCCACAGCGCCGACGATGATCACCACGATGACGCTGGTCCAGCAGCGCACCCCTGAAGGCCGGCTCAACGAGGGCATGACCCTCGCCGTGACCGGCCTGCTCGGGGGCATCGCGTGCGGCAGCGCGACGGGCGGCTGGATGGTGGAACACCTCTCCCCGACGGCCGGCTACGGCGTACCGGTGACGGCTGCGGCGCTCGCCCTCCTCATCGCGCTCACCCACCAGGCCCGCACGCCGGCCTGACCCGGCCGGGCGTCATCGGCCGGCCCGCCGCTCCTCGCTCCACAGGGCGATCCGGGTGCGGTTGTCGACGCCGAGCTTGTCGAGGATGTGGGAGATGTGGTTCTCCACGGTCCGCTCGGACAGGTGCAACCGGCCCGCGATCTGACGGTTGCTGAGGCCCTGGCGGATCAGCTCCGCGACCTCCGCCTCACGGGCTGAGAGGGAGCCCCGGCGCCCCGGTACGGGACCGCCGTGCAGCGCCTCGGCACGGGCCGCGAGCGGGGCCATGCCCAGCCGCCGCGCCTCGCTCAGAGTCTGCTCCCGGTGCGCGGCGGCGGCCCGGGCGTCACCCGGCCGGCGCCTCGTGGCGTACAGCCGGGCCAGCTCGTAGTGCGTCAGGGCGTGGTAGGGCGGCGAGTTGAGGGCCTGGCTCTCGGCCAGGGCACCGGTCAGGTGGGTCTCGGCCGCCTCGGAATCGTCCAGCAGCAGCGCCAGCCGGCCCAGGGCCAGGGTCAGCGGACCGCCCCAGGGGGTGTACGCGGGTCCCATCGCCTGCCCGCCCGCGTACGGCAGCAGGGTGGCGTACAGTGCGGCCGCTCCGCCGGTCTCGCCCAGCAGCGACAGCAGTTCGGCGTGCGAGCAGGAGACGACCAGCCACTCGGGGGCCTGTTCGGGGATCTCGTGCAGATGGGGCGCGAGCCCCCGGCAGATCCGCACCGCCTCCTCCCGCCGGCCCAGATGCGCGAGGACCACCGCGAGCCAGCCCTGCGCGAAGAACGGACCGCGCTCGCTGAACCGGCGCACCCGCGGCTCCACCTCCGCCAGCCCCTCCCCCGTGAGGACCGCGTCGTGCGAGGCGAAGATCAGGTCGAAGAACTCGGCACCCTCGTGGCGGCAGCGCCGGCCGGTCGCCAGGGCCTGGGCGACCCGGGCACGGGCGTCGGCGAACCTGCCCTCGAGGTAGCCGAGAGAGCCGGTCACCAGCAGCAGGCGCCAGCGCCACAGCGGCTCCCGGGACTGCTCGACCAGCGCGGCGAACGCGGCCAGTTCGGCGTCGAAGGGCACGCGCCGGCCCAGCTCGGCGTAGGCGTCCAGGCGCCAGGCGTGCCCCCACAGCGCGCACTCGGGCAGGCCGCGGCCGAGCTCGACGGCGCGGGCACCCAGCCGCAGCCGTTCCCGTACATGGCGGCGGTGGATCAGCTCGGTGTTGCGGGCGCGCAGGGCCAGCAGCAGCGCCTCGGGATCGCCGCAGGCCTCGGCGGCGGCCAGCGCGCGCTCTCCCAGGCCGGACTCGACGCCGGCCGCCCACGGATCGGCGGTGACGGCGAGCTGGGCGAGCAGCCGGGGCCAGCGGACCGGATCGGTGTCGCCGATCAGGGCCAGTGCCTCACGGCACAGCGCGTGCAGCGGTGCGGCGAGCGGGGAGCCGTACTCGATGCCGTGCGGGGCGAGGGCCGCGTCGGCGACGACCGTCGCGTCGCCCGTCGCACGGCCGAGGTCGGCGGCCTGGCGGCACAGTTCCCAGGCCTGTTCCAGGTCGCCGCTGCGGAACTCGCACCGGGCCAGTTCGACCAGGAGCCCGGCGCGGCGGGCCGCCGCGCCGGGCAGGGCGAGGGCGGCGCGGTACTGCCGGGCGGCCTCCTCGTGGGCCAGCCGGGCCACGGCCTGCCGGGCGGCCTCCAGCGTCGCCTCCAGCGCGCGGGGCGCGGGGACCTGGTCGCCGGCCTGCCGCAGATGGTGGGCCAGCGCCTCGATCGCGCCGTCGGCCTCGGCGGCCCGGGCCGCTCGCGCGTGCAGCCGCCGGCGCTCGGCGGTGGGGAGGCGGGCGTAGAGGGTCTCCTGGACGAGGGCGTGCGAGAAGCGCACCCGGTGACCGTCGTCGACACGGAGGAGCCCGGCGGCCACGGCCTCGTCGAGCACGTCGGCCAAGGGGGCGCCGTTGTCCTTCGCCGTCGCGGTGTCGCCGGCGCCGAGCACCGCCTCCGGATCGCGATCGCCCGCACCGAGCACCACCTCCAGATCGCGATCGCCCGCACCGAGCACCACCTCCGGATCGCGATCGCCCGCACCGAGCACCACCTCCAGATCGCTGACGCCGAACTCCCGGCCGAGGACCGCCGCCCGGTGCAGGGCCGACGACGTGCGCGGGGTCAGCCGGTCCAGGCGCTGTTCGATCACCTCACGCACTCCGCGCGGCGGCCCGTCGGCCGGATCGCCCCCGGCCCGGATCAGGCGCAGCAGCTCCAGGACGAACAGCGGGTTGCCGCCCGACCTCTCGCGCAGCCGGGCCAGTTCCGCCTCGTCCAGTTCCTGGCCGAGCGTGTGCGCGGCGAGCCGTCCGACCTCGCCGGGGCTGAGACCGCCGAGCGCCAGGTGCGCGCAGGCCCGCTGCCGCAGCACGGAGCGCAGCAGGGGCGGCGGCTCGGGACCCCGGTACAGGCCGACCAGCAGCACCGACGTGTCGGCGGCTTCGGCGGCCACCGTGCGGAGCAGGGCCAGCGTGGAGGGGTCGGCCCCGTGCAGGTCGTCCAGCACGAGGACCAGCCCGGGGGCGGCGGCGGCGCGCAGGGCCTCGGCGACCTGGTCGTACAGGCGGGGCCTGCTGTCCGCGGCGTCGAGTGCGGGCAGCCGCAGCGCGCGCAGGATCTGCGCCCAGGGCCGGTACGGTTCGGCGCCCTCGCCCTCGAGGCAGCCGCCCCAGGCTGCGCGCACCCCGTCGGCGCGGGCGCGGCGCAGCAGGGCGTGGGCGAGCGCGGTCTTGCCGGCTCCCGCGTCACCCTCGACCAGCACGGTGCCGCCCTCGCCGGCCAGTGCCTCGGCCAGCCGTTCCTGAAGGAAGGCGAGCTCGCGCTCGCGGCCCACGAACACGGATTGAGTGCCTCGCTGAGTGGTTCCACTGATGTGGGCAGGCCGCCCGGTTCCTAGCGTCGTAGGCAACGGTATCGGCTCCGGCACGACAAGGAATCCCTCATGAACCGCTTCCGGCTCGGTCTGCTTCTGTGCGCCCTGTCCGCCCTCCTGAACGCCGACGGGGTCATCGCGCTCGGCCAGGACGACCCGCCGCCGCTCGGCGTGGGTATCGCGAGCGCGGTGGCCGGCCTGGCCACGCTGGCCGGCGTGGCCCTGGCCCTGCGTTCCCGCCCCGGCGGCGTCGCCCTGGTGGTCGCGACCCGGCTGCTGTCGGCGGCCGTCCTCGGCCTTCCCGCGTACTTCATCGGCGCGCCCGGCTGGGTCTACGGCACGGTCACCGCCGGCCTGCTGCTGACCGCGGCCGGTCTGGCGCTGCTGTGGCCGAACCGGGCCCAGGCGCCCGCCCGTTCGAGGGCCGCGGCCTGAGGGCGCGCGTCTTACGGGAGCGACGCCATGGGTCCCGCGATCCCCGCGCTGACGGCCACCGGCATCCGCAAGAGCTACCGTCGCCGGCCCGTCCTGCGCGGCACCGATCTGTCCGTGTCCCCCGGCGAGGTGGTGGCCGTCGTCGGGGAGAACGGCTCGGGCAAGTCCACGCTGCTGCGGATCTGCGCCGGTGTGCTGCGGGCCGACGCGGGCCGGGTGGTGCGGCGGGGGCGGGTGGGCTACTGCCCCCAGGAGCCCGCCCTGCTGGAGCGGCTGCCGGCCCGTGACCATCTGGTCCTGTTCGGCCGCGCGGCCGGCTGGGACCGGGCGCGGTCCCTGGCCGACGGTGCGCGGCTGCTGGCGGCGTTCGGCTTCCGGGCCGAGGAGGGGCGGCCGGTCCGCCAGTTGTCCGGCGGGGGCCGGCAGAAGCTCAACCTCGCCCTGTCCCTGCTCGGTGATCCCGACGTGCTGCTGCTGGACGAGCCGTACCAGGGCTTCGACCACGGTGCCTACGTCGACTTCTGGGAGCACGTGGACGACTGGCGGGATTGCGGCAGGGCCGTGGTCGTGGTGACCCATCTGCTCGCCGAACTGTGGCGCGCGGACCGAGTGGTGGAGCTGGCGTCGTGCCCCGCTGGCTGACCCTCGCGGAGATGCAGGCGCGCGACCTGGCGCACCGGTGGGTCGCGCTGGCCCTGCTGTTCGGCCTGCCCGCCACCTGGTATCTGGCGGAGCTGGCGTCCGGCGCGCCCTGGGCGATCGGTGCGGGCGCGCTGGCGATGGGCTGGACGTGCGGGGCGGCCGCGCTGTTCGCGGCGCTCGGCGGCCGGGCGGTCGACCCGCGGCTGGTGCAGGCCGGCTACCGGCCGTGGGAGATCGTCCTGGGCCGGATCGCCGTCCTGCTGGGTCTCGCGCTGCTGACCGCCGGCGCCTTCGCGCTGCTGATCGTCGTCGGTTCCCGGCCGGACCGGCTGGGGGACGTGCTGCTCGGGCTGGTGCTGGGCGCCGTGGTCTCGGTCGCCCTCGGCTGGGCCGTCGCCGCGCTCGTCCCGCACGAACTGGAGGGCACCCTGGTCCTGATCGGCCTCGCCGGCATCGCCCCCACGGTCCCGGGAAGCGTCGGCAGCTGGCTGCCGTTCCACGCCCTGCTGCGCTTCACCGACGTCACCGTGGCGCCGCCGGCCGCGCTGCCGCTGACGCTGCACGCGCTCGGCTACATGGCGGCCCTGACCGCCGTCGCCCTCGTCGCCTGGCGGCACCGCGTACGGCTCGCGCCCGATCCGGCGACGGCACTCACCCGGTCGTCAGCCCCCAGGTGAGCGCGAGGCGGTACCCGGCGCACAGGCCGACGTCGAGCAGATAGGCCCCGGCGGTCCCGCAGCCGGTGCCGGGGTCGACGGGCTGCCCGTGTCCCATGCCGGTGATGGAGTAGGTCTCGACGACGGCTCGTCCGGCGCCGTCCCGGTACACCTGGTGCGGGTACCCGGCGACGGTGTCGGAGACATCGGCGGCCTGGTCGGCGCCCTGCACATCGGTCCACTGCTTCACCAGGTCGGTCATGTTGACGGGCTTGACGGTGTAGTCGGCGCTGCCGTGCAGGACGGTGAGCGTGGGCCAGGGCCCGCCGTACCCGGGGCGGGCGGCCCGCACCCGGTCCCCCCACTGGCGCGGGGTCTGCGTGGCGCCGACGTACATGCAGACATACGGCGAACCGGCGGCCTGTGCGCACCCGTACGGCAGCCCGGCGACCACGCCGCCACCGGCGAACTTCTCGGGGTAGGCCGCCATCATCACGGCGGTCATGCCACCGCCGGCGGACAGCCCGGTGACGTACACGCGCGACGGGTCGCCCCCGGTGTCGGCGAGTTGCCGGTCCACCATCTGCGCGACGGACGCGGCCTCGCCCTGACCGCGCTGGATGTCGCCGCTCTGGAACCAGTCGAAGCAGTTGGAGGGGTTGTTGCCGCTCTGCTGCTGCGGCAGCACGACGGAGAAGCGATAGCGGTCGGCCAGCTGGAGCCACCCGCTGCCGGTGCCGTACCCGGCGGCGTCCTGGGTGCATCCGTGCAGCGCGACGACGACGGGCCGCCCGGCGGGGAGTCCGTCGGGGTCGTGGCGGAACATGCGCAGGTTGCCGGGGTTGGAGCCGAAGCCGGTGACTTCCCCAACGCCCGGCGCCGCGGTGGCACGGCCGGGGGTGAGGGAGGTGAGGCTCAGGGCGACCAGGAGGGTCGCCAGGAGGGCGGCGATACGGTGTGCGGCTCTGGTCGAGGTCATGGGCAGGGACGGTAGGAGCCCGGCCGCCGGGCCGACATGGGGCGGGCCACCACAATCGGGCGGCCCCCGTGTGGCTGTGTCGTACGTCTTGACAGGGACCGTCCGGCGGGAGTTCCCTTCGTTGCTCATAGGGCGAGGTATTGCGCGATACGAAACCCGAAGAGAGGGGCCAGCATGGCCGTCACCCGGCGTCGTCTGCTCAGTGCCGTACCGGTCGTCAGCGCGGTGGCGGCCGTGCCGGTACCGGCGCGGGCATCGGACGGGCCCGCACCCGGTCACCGCGGCGGAGGAAGGGCGCGGCTGACGAACTGGCCCGCGGCACAGGCGCGTCGGCTGGAGCGGCTCATCGCCGAGTTCGCGGGGCGCGACGCGTACGCCGTGTTCGACGCGGACAACACGATCTGGCGCTACGACCTCGAAGAGGCCCTGCTGCCCTATCTGGAGATGAAGGGAGAGCTGACCCCGGAGACGATCGACCCGTCCCTGAAGCTGATCCCCTTCCGCGAGGCCGAAAGCCTCTACTCCTACTACGTCCGGCTCTGCGAGATCGACGACAAGGTCGGCTACCCGTGGATCGCGCAGGTGTTCGCGGGATTCGGCCTGCGGCAGCTGAAGACCCGCGTCGACGAACTCTTCGCCTACGCCGAGCCCATCCCGGTGACGTACTACGACGGCGACAAGCTGGTGCACGACACCGTCAACGCGCCCCGGATCTACCCCGGCCAGCGTGAACTCCTCAACGCCCTGCGGGAACACGGCATCACGCCGTACGTCATGACGGCCGCCCACGAGGAGCTGGTGCGCATGGTGGTCTCCGACCCGCGCTACGGCCTCGGCGTCGAGCCGCAGAACGTCATCGGCGTCACCACGCTGCTGCGCGACCCCGCGACCGGTGAACTGACCACCGCCCGCAAGCAGATCGAGCAGGGGCACTTCCTGGACGCGCAGTACCCGGCGAGCAAGCACGCGGGCATGGTGCTGACGCCGTACCTGTGGACTCCGGCCACCTGGTACGTGGGCAAGCTCGCGGGCATCAAGGAGTACATCGACCCCTACCGGCGGCCCGTCCTGGTCGCGGGCGACTCGCCGTCGGACTGGTTCATGCTCTTCGACAGCGATGTGCGGGCCGGGGGCCTGCGACTGTGGGTCAACCGCAAGCAGAAGTACACCGACGCGCTGGAGGCCGAGAAGGCCGAACGGACGGACCGGCAGAAGGCAGCCGGCGTGGCGGCGGACGCGGACCGGGGCTGGGTGCTCGTCAAGCCCGCGGAGATCGGCGGCTAGCCGCCGTCACCGGGAGCGGGCGCGCTTCTCCCGGCCTGGGCGCCACTCTCGGTCCGGGCGCCCGTCTCCCGTGTCCACGGCCCGACGCCCAGCTTGCCCGTCGTGCCGAGATCGAGTTCCGGGGTGACCGTCACCGGGCGGGCGCCCGCCTTCGCCCACATCCGGACGTAAGGGACGTTCACCGCGTCGCCGAAGCCGGTGGTGTTGCGCCACGTCATGACGGCCGCCGCACGCTCCCCCGGCTTCAGGGCGAGGGGGGTGGGGGCTGCGTCCGCGCCGGTGCCGGAGGCGATCTCGCCGCCCCCGTGCAGGACTTGGACCGTGTCCACGGGTTCATGGTCGGCGTCGAGGAGCTGGAGCCGGGGGTAGCCGTCGACGTGATAGGTGGCCTTGCCGCAGTTCTCCAGGTGCAGCCCCACGACCCGCAGGCCCATCGCGGCGTCGCCCCGGTCGGCGTACACCCGCACCCCGGAGGCCGGGCACGGGCCGGCCTGCGAGGGCGCCTCGGCGGAGGGGACACTGCGCACCTGGAGGATCTTGGCGCCCGCCACGTCGCCCACCCGGTACGACGGTCCGGCCGTCCGCCGGACCGTCGCGCCCGGCGCCACCCGTTCCACCGTCTGCGACACGTTGTCGAGCGCACCGCCGGAGGCCGCGAGGAAGCTGAGCGTGACCGTGTACGTCAGCTCGGCACGGGTGCGGTTGGTGACCTCGTACGCCACCGTGGAGCCGGTGTGGCGGCAGGCGCCGTCCGGGCCGGAGACCGGGAGCGCGGTGATCCGCACCCCGTCCTTCTCCTCCCCCGCGCTGCCGGTCGCCGCGGAGGGCGAGGCGCAGGGGTCTGCGCCGGCCGGCCCGTCCGCCGCCCGCGTGCCGCACGCCGCGAGCAGCAGGGCGGCGGCGAGAACGGCCGGGACGGCGAGGTGAGAGGTCCGCATCCGGTCACCCCATCAGAGCCCCTGCCGGGCGGCTGTGGTGGAAGCCACTGCTCCGGCAACAGAGGTGTCACAGACCGCCCCACAGGGCCGGCACCGCCCGGTGTACGTCAGCGGTCCGGGGTGAGGACGGGCTTGACGTCCAGGATGGGCGTGCCGTCGATGGCCTCCAGGTTGCGCACATGGACGCGCGTCCCGGCCACGGTGAGGATGCGGACGGTGTGCAGGCCGATCGGATTGGGGCGGTCCGGCGCGCGGGTGGCGAAGACTCCGGTGAGCGGCCGGGCGGCGTCGCCGCGCGGGTGCACGGTGAGCGTGTCGCGGTCGGCGCGGTCGAGCCAGGTCAGCAGCACCACGTCGGCGCCCTCGGTGAGACCGTCGAGCGCGGCGGCGTACCGCTCGTCGAAGACGAGCCAGGCGTCGGGCGCTCCCTCGTCGGGCTGGCGGGGCGCCGCGGCCCGGTCCGTGAGCTGGGACTCGACGCGCCCGATCGGGCGCAGTGCGTATGCGGTCACGTTCCTTCGACCCCTTCCGTACCGGTACCCACGTACCCATGACGAAGGCCCCGTCGCTCGAAGCGACGGGGCCTTCGCCCACATGGGGTTGATCCCCGGAGGGATCTCGTGGAGATGGCGGGAATCGAACCCGCGTCCAACGGTGCGGAATCAGGGCTTCTCCGTGTGCAGTCCGCTGTGCTTTTCTCAGCCCCGGAGATCACGCGGACAAGTCTCCGACGGGCTCAGTCACTGTGTGATTTCCCTCTACACCCCGTGACCGGGCCTAGAGGTTTAGTTCCCTAGCTGATGCCAGGATCCGGGTCGGGAACACCCCCGGGCTGACACTCCCTATGAGTAGGGCAGCCGCTGCTCGCTACCTGAGATCAGGCAGCGAGGGCCAGCTGGCCCTGGGAGAGATCGCGCTTGGAATTGGCGATTATTTTTTTCGGCCTGTGGTTTACGAGATCATGGCCGCTTCCTCGACACGCTTCCCCTGCTTCGACAGCCGCTGTCGAAACCGATCATCCCCATGTTGATTTTTCAATGAGCACACCGGGCATCACGTCCGGTGCTACCTGCCATCGTACGTGACCAACGCCGGTGGATGCCAGCGCATTCCCGGTCGGTCCGGCCCTGGGTGCCGGCGTGATCGGCGGGAGGCCCCCTACGCCTGCTGCTTGCGCCGTACCGCCGAGACGGCGCGCTCGGTCTCGCGGCGGTCCTGCTTCTCGCGCAGCGTCTGGCGCTTGTCGTACTCCTTCTTGCCCTTCGCCAGCGCGATCTCGATCTTGGCCCGGCCGTCCTTGAAGTACAGGGCGAGCGGCACGATCGTGTGCCCCGTCTCCTGGGACTTCGACTCCAGCTTGGCGATCTCCTCGCGGTGCAGCAGCAGCTTGCGCTTGCGGCGGGCGCTGTGGTTGGTCCAGGTGCCCTGGCTGTACTCCGGGACGTGCACGTTGTGCAGCCACGCCTCGTGCGCGTCGAGCTGCACGAAGCCGTCGACCAGCGACGCCCGCCCCTGGCGCAGCGACTTCACCTCGGTGCCGGTGAGGACGAGACCGGCCTCGTAGGTGTCGATGATGAGGTAGTCGTGCCGCGCCTTCTTGTTCTGCGCGATCAGCTTGCGCCCTTTTTCCTTAGCCATAGTGCCGACCATTTTCGCACCACACCGGGGGTGCGCGGGAAGTGGATTAACCCGGCCCGCTCGAACTACGTGGTGTCGCCCAGGCCGCCGAGCACCGTCTGGGCCCGCTTCAGCGCCTCGCCGTCGGCGTCCAGGTCCGGCGTGATGCCGGCGCCGTCGACGCCACGGCCCGAGGGGGTGCGGTAGTGCCCGACGGTCAGCTCGGCCACGGAGCCGTCCGGCAGCCGGCTCGGCATCTGCACCGAGCCCTTGCCGAAGGTGCGCGACCCGACGACCACGGCGCGGCCACGGTCCTTCAGGGCGCCGGTGAGCAGCTCGGCCGCGCTCATCGTCCCGCCGTCGACGACCGCGACCAGGGGCCTCGCGGTGTCGCCGCCGGGCGCGGCGCGCAGGACGCGCTCGGCGCCGTCCACGTCGTAGGTGGCGACGAGGCCGCCGTCGAGGAACACCGACGCTGTGTCCACGGCCTCGGTGACCAGGCCGCCGGAGTTGCCGCGCAGGTCGAGCACGATCCCCGCGTCGGCCGGCGCCCGCCGTACCGCGGCGCGCACCTCGTCGCCGACGCCCTTGGTGAAGGAGGCGATCCTGATCACGGTGATGCCGCCGGGGAGCCTGTGCACGGTCACCGAGTTCGTCGACAGCCGGGCGCGGCGCAGGGTGAGCGTCCACGCGCGCGTGCCACGCTCCAGGCCGAGCCTGACCGTCGTACCGGCTCCGGCGTCGGTGGCGTCGCCGCGCAGTAAGGCGACGACGTCGGTGACGGGACGGCCGTCGACCGCGTGTCCGTCGATGCTGCGCAGCCGGTCGCCGGCGCGGATGCCGGCCTCGGCCGCGGGCGACCCGGCGCTGACCTTCGTCACCTCGATACGGCCGCCCCGCTCGCGCCGCGCCCACAGCCCGACGCCGGTGTAACGGCCGTCGAGGGCGTCCTGGAACTCCTCGTACTCGCCCTGCGAGTAGACGGCGCCCCAGCGGTCCCCGCTGCGGCTGACGGCCCGTTCGGCGGCCTCCGTCGGGGACTTGCCGTCGGCCATCGCCTCGGCGGCGGCCCGGGCGACCGCCTCGTGGCGCCCGCCGGGGGCGGTGGCCGCCCGGACCGTGTCCGCCGTGGTCCTGCGATCGGTGCCGGGCAGCGAACCGGTCGCGGCTCCCGCGACGAGCACGCTCGCGAACACCAAGGTCAGGGTGGCCCCGCGGCCGATGCGGCGGGGCTGACAGAACAGGTCACGACCTGACATGGCGGTGAGTCTAGGACAACGACGAAGGGCCGCAGGGGCTCTTGCCCCCGCGGCCCTCTTGGCGTTGGTCACACCTTCAGATACTTGCGCAGCGCGAAGAACGCGGCCAACGCGGGCATCAGGAAGCTCGCGGCGAGGATGAGCGGCAGCTTGGTCAACACCGCGTCCCAGCCGACGAAGTTGATGAGCGGCAGCTTCTGCGACAGCGCCACACCGTGGTCGATGACGAAGTACTGGCCGAGGACCAGGAACGTACAGGCGACCGTGCCGCCGATCACCCCGGCGACGGCGGCCTCCATGATGAACGGCGCCTGGATGTACAGGCCGGAGGCGCCGACCAGCCGCATGATCCCGGTCTCCCGCCGGCGGCTGAACGCCGAGACGCGCACGGTGTTGACGATCAGCAGCAGCGCCACCGACAGCATCACCAGCATCACGCCGCGCGCGCCGAGGTTGAGATAGCCGAGCAGCGTGAACAGGTTGTCCAGGATGCCCTTCTGGTCCTGCACCGACTGCACGCCGTCACGCCCGTTGAAGGCGGTCGCGATGACCTGGTACTTCTCCGGGTCCTTCAGCTTGATCCGGTACGACTCCTGCATCTGGTCCGGCGTCAGGGAGCTGGCCAGCGGCGAGTTGCCGAACTGCTCCTTGTAGTGCTTGTACGCCTCGTCCTGCGACTCGTACACGACCTTGTCGACGACCGTCATCTTCTTCAGGTCGTCGAGGATCTGCTTCTTCTGGTCCGCGGTCACCGCGCCCTTGGCACAGTTGGGGTCGGACTCGGCGTCGCTCTTGTTGCAGAGGAAGATCGAGACGTTGACCTTGTCGTACCAGAAGCCCTTCATCTGGCTCACCTGGTCGCTCATCAGGAGCGAGGCGCCGAACAGGGCGAGCGAGAGGGCGACGGAGACGATCACCGCGAGGGTCATCGTCAGGTTGCGGCGGAGACCCACACCGATCTCCGACAGGACGAACTGGGCGCGCATGGCGGCTGGTTATGCCTTTCCGTGGCTTGGATGCGGTCTCGTACGCGTCGGTCAGTGCTGGTAGCCGTAGACGCCGCGGGCCTGGTCGCGGACGAGGCGTCCCTTCTCCAGCTCGATGACGCGCTTGCGCATCTGGTCCACGATGTTCTGGTCGTGCGTCGCCATCACGACGGTCGTACCGGTCCGGTTGATCCGGTCGAGCAGCTTCATGATGCCGACGGAGGTCTGCGGGTCGAGGTTGCCGGTGGGCTCGTCCGCGATCAGCAGCTTGGGCCGGTTGACGAACGCGCGCGCGATGGCGACGCGCTGCTGCTCACCGCCGGACAGCTCGCCCGGCATGCGGTCCTCCTTGCCTCCGAGGCCGACCAGCTCCAGCACCTGCGGCACGGACTTGCGGATCTCGCCACGGGACTTGCCGATGACCTCCTGCGCGAAGGCGACGTTCTCCGCGACCGTCTTGTTCGGCAGCAGACGGAAGTCCTGGAAGACGGTCCCCAGCTGGCGGCGCATCTGCGGCACCTTCCAGTTGGAGAGGCGCGCGAGGTCCTTGCCGAGGACGTGCACCTGTCCGTGGCTGCACCGCTCCTCGCGGAGGATCAGCCGCAGGAAGGTGGACTTTCCGGAGCCGGAGGACCCCACGAGGAACACGAACTCGCCCTTCTCGACCTCGAGGGAGACATCCCTGAGGGCGGGGCGGGTCTGCTTGGGGTAGACCTTGGAGACGTTGTCGAATCGGATCACGGATGCACCACGGGTCGCCGGGGGTAGATGAGCGTGACCATACGCGAAGCGGGTGTGGGCGCGCAGTCACCGGTAACGGTTGAGCGAGGCTTGTACGTTTTTGTACGGAACATTGCAACGCCGGTGACGACGCCCACGTAAGGCGCCCCCTTCGCAGGGCCCCGCGCAGCCTCCGATGGAACCTGGCACAGTGGTAGGGGGAACGTTCGCGTTTCCGTATGCGTTGTACGGGACAGAAACCGGTTCAAGGAGGGCGAGCGCATGACGTACGACCGGCTGGTGTGCGCGAGCTGCGCGGCGCCCGTGAGCGAGGGCCGGTGCCCTGTGTGCCGTGCGAACCGCGAGCGGCTGCAGCAGGAGAACTTCTTCGCCGGACTGAACCCCGTGGCGCTGATCGCCCTGCTGGCCGCGCTGATCGCGGCGGTGGCGCTGCTGGCGCACCAGACCGTGTAGCAGGCGGTCACCGCAGCGCACGGACGACGACCGAGGGCCCGGAGCGGGATGCTCCGGGCCCTTCGTCGTGCGCTGTACGGCGTCTGCCGTTACCGCTGGTGCCGCTGTCGCTACCGTCAGGCAGCGGCAGCGCCGCGGCCTGCGGCGAGGCGCGGCAGGATGCGGAAGCCGATACCGCCGGCGATCATCGTGGCGGCGCCGATGACCAGGAACGCGGTCTGACCGGCACCCGTCTCGGCGAGCTGGCCGTCCTTGCCCTGGGCGGAGGCGGCGGAACCGCCGGTGGAGGACGTGGCCTCACCGGTGTCGGTCAGGGCCGAGGAGCCCTCCTCCTGGGTGGAGCTGCCACCGTTGGGGTCGGTGTGGTCACCGCCGGTGGAACCGCCGGTGGTGGAACCGCCGCCACCGTTCCCGCCGTTTCCGTTGCCGCCGTTGCCGTTACCACCGTTGCCGTTACCACCGTCGTTGCCGGCGGAGGTGCCGGACGACGTGCCCGCCGAGGTACCGGCGGACGTGCCCGCCGAGGTACCGGCGGAGGTGCCCGCCGACGTGCCGGTGGACGTGCCCGCCGAGGTACCGGTGGAGGTGCCCGTGGACGTGCCCTCGGACGTACCGGTGGAGGTGCCCGCCGACGTGCCGGTGGACGTGCCCGCCGAGGTACCGGTGGAGGTGCCCGTGGACGTGCCCTCGGACGTACCGGTGGACGTGCCCTCGGAGGTGCCCGTGGACGTGCCCTCGGACGTACCGGTGGACGTGCCCTCGGAGGTGCCCGTGGACGTGCCCTCGGTCGTGCCCAGCGAGGTGCCCTCGGTCAGGCCCAGGGTGGCGCCCTCGGTCGTGCCCTCGGTGGTGCCCTGGGTCGTCCCTTCGGTCGCCCCTTCGGTCGAGCCTTCGGTCGTCCCGCTGTCGAGGCTCACGCCGACATTGAAGTCGAGTGCCGAGGCGGCGCCTGCCGCCGTCAGGGAGGCACCGGCCGCGATCACGGCGCCGGCGGCTATCCGCGCGACGCGGATCCGCGTCTTCTTGGTCATGTGGTTGCTACCCCCAGTAGCTGATCGTCAGTGAGGCGGCGCTCGGGACGGTGATCGACGGAGGAGGCAGCACGTTTGCTCACGTTCCCCCGGTTCACATGCGCCCCAGAAATACGCATGCCGCGCCCAACCCTTCCCATTTTTCAAAGCAACGTCAAGGCCGTTGCGGGCGCGATGTCCGGATAAGGGGATCTTTGCCGCGGGTTGGCGAGTGTGAGCGTGCTGTAAAACCTGGACAAACGCCAACCGCCCCTGCGAGAGGGGCGGTTGGCTTTGTCGACAAACTTACTTCTCTTGCTGCTTGCGCCAGCGAATTCCGGCCTCGAGGAAACCGTCGATCTCGCCGTTGAAGACCGCCTCGGGGTTTCCGACCTCGTGCTCGGTCCGCAGGTCCTTCACCATCTGGTACGGGTGCAGGACGTACGAACGCATCTGGTTGCCCCAGGAGTTGCCGCCGTCGCCCTTGAGGGCGTCCATCTTGGCCTGCTCCTCCTGGCGGCGCCGCTCGAGCAGCTTGGCCTGGAGGACGTTCATGGCGGTGGCCTTGTTCTGGATCTGCGAGCGCTCGTTCTGGCAGGAGACGACGATGCCGGTCGGCAGGTGCGTGATGCGCACCGCGGAGTCGGTGGTGTTGACGCCCTGACCGCCGGGCCCGGAGGACCGGTACACGTCGATGCGCAGCTCGGACTCGTCGATGTCGACGTGGTCTGACTGCTCGACGACGGGGAGGACCTCGACGCCCGCGAAGGAGGTCTGGCGGCGGCCCTGGTTGTCGAAGGGAGAGATGCGCACGAGGCGGTGCGTGCCCTGCTCGACGGAGAGGGTGCCGTAGGCGTAGGGGACGTGCACCGCGAAGGTGGTCGACTTGATGCCGGCCTCTTCGGCGTACGACGTCTCGATGAGCTCGGTCTTGTAGCCCTTCTGCTCCGCCCACCGCAGGTACATCCGCTGCAGCTTCTCCGCGAAGTCGGCGGCGTCGACGCCACCGGCCTCGGCGCGGATGTTGACGAGCGCCTCACGGGAGTCGTACTCGCCGCTCAGCAGCGTGCGGACCTCCATCTCGTCCAGCGCCTTCTTGACGGAGACGAGCTCGGACTCGGCCTCGGCACGGGTGTCCGGGTCGTTCTCCTCCTCGGCCATCTCGAAGAGCACGGCGAGATCGTCGATCCGCGAGCGCAGGGCCTCGGCCTTCCGCACCTCGGCCTGGAGGTGCGAGAGCTTGCTGGTGATCTTCTGCGCCTCGTCCGGGTCGTCCCACAGGGACGGCGCGGCCGCCTGCTCCTCGAGCACGGCGATGTCTGCCCTCAGCTTGTCGAGGTCCAGGACGGCCTCGATCGACTCCATGGTCGAGGAGAGGGACTTCAGCTCTTCGGATACATCGACGACTGCCACGCCTCCAGCGTAACGGCTCCACCGTCCGACCAACGCCGGGCGACTGCCGTCGGCTGCACGGGGACCCGGATCCGCCCCACCGGACCCGGGCCGGCCCCGCCCCACCGGGGCATGGGCCGGACCCCCGCCCGGATCCGGCGCCTGCCCCGCCGGGGCCGGGGCGGATTCGGGGACGCGCCCTCTGACCCCGCCCGGGCCCGGAGGCCTGCCGGCGCCCGGGCCCGGAGGCCTGCCGCGCAGGGGCCCGGGGCGTCTACCCCCGCCGCAGTCCGGGGCCGAGCCCCTCGGCGGGGCCGGGCGGGGTCAGATCCGGGGGCGCGCCCCTGACCCCGCCCGGGGGCGGGCCGCCGCACTGGGGCCCCGGGGGGGGAGGCCGTCGGGGGCTGGGGCGGAGCCCCGGGCGGTGGCTCTTGCGCAAGGGAGTCGGGTGGGTGGGTGGGAAACGCCCCGGGGCCAGGGGCGGAGCCCCTGGTCGGGTCCGGGCAGCCCCGGGCTGTTGCGGCAGCGTCGGGCGTGAGGCGGCCTGCGTCGCGGAGTGACCGGCGCTCACCTCACGGCATGACCGGCGCTCCCCCCACGCCGTACCTCACGGCATGACCGGCGCTCCCCACACGCCGTACCTCACGGCATGAGTCGGGGCTCACCCCGCGCCGTACCTCACGGCCTGAGTCGGGGCTCACCCCGCGCCGTACCTCACGGCGTGACCGGGGCCGAGTTCTTCGTGTTCGGGGAAGGGGAGCCCTCGTCGTCGGATGCGGCGGCCCATGCCCCGATGCCCACCGCGGCAGCGACCAGCACTCCCGCCACCCCCAACGTCAGCCGGCGCCGCCGCACGGCCGTCGCGCGGTTGCGGGCGGAGCCGGGGCGGGGGGCGCCCGCGGCGCGGGGCGCGCGGGCCGTGCCGAGGGCTCCGCCGGCCAGCTCGTCGGGGCCCGGCACCCTCATCGACGTATGCGTGTCGCGGTTGGAGTCGGGCGCCGCGCCGCGGACCAGCGGGACGGCTCCCCGGCGGGCCCGGGTCCGGGCGGGGTCCCCCGCCGGCTCCCCCGTGCCGTCGCCGTCCTCGGCCTCCTCGTCGCCCTCCGCGTCCGCGTCCGGCTCGTCGACGTCCAGCGGAGGCAGGCCGGCCAGTATCGGCAGCTGCTCCCGCAGCCGTACCGCAAGCTCGGAGGCGCGCAGCCGGGACGCCGGGGCTTTGGCCAGGCACTGGACGAGCAGCTGCCACAGCTCCTCCGGGATGCCGGGCAGTGGAACCACCGTCTCGGTGACATGGCGCCGCAGCACCGCCCCGGGATGCCCGCCGCCGAACGGCGTGAAGCCCGCCAGCAGCTCGTAGAGCACCGTCGCGAGCGCGTAGATGTCCACCGCCGCCCGCGGCGGCAGGCCCTCCACGATCTCGGGGGCGAGATAGTCCGGCGTCCCGATGATCTTCGTGGCGCGGGTCCGCTTCGGGGTGTCGATCAGCTTCGCGATCCCGAAGTCCGTCAGCAGGGCCCGGTGCGAGCCGCCGGGCCCGAGCGGGCCCTGCATGTCGAGCAGGACGTTCTCCGGCTTGACGTCCCGGTGGACGACCCCGGCCGCGTGCGCGGCGGCGAGTCCCTCGGCGACGTCCGCCACGATCGACACGGCCGCCGCCGGCGCGAGGCGCCGCTCGCGCTCCAGCCGCGTCCGCAGGTCCGTGCCCCGCACGAGGTCCATGACCAGCGCGAGGTCGTTGCCGTCGACGACCAGGTCCCGCACCGACACCACGTTCGGATGCTCCAGGCCGAGCAGCGCGGTTCGCTCCTGCACGAAGCGGCCCACGAGCTCCTCGTCGGACGCGAGGTCCTCACGCAGCAGCTTGATGGCGACGGGCCCGTCGGGGCCCTCGCCCAGCCACACCGTGCCGGCGCTGCCCCGGCCGAGGATCTGGTGGGCGGTGTACCGGCTGCCGATCTTCCGTGCCAAGACTGCTCCTACAGACGCGTGTTGTCGCTAAAGCTACGCGTCCGAGGAGCCGGCGTTCACCGCGGAGACGGAAATCACCCGTCCGTTGTCGACAAATCTCCAGACTCGCGCCGGCGGGTCAGTTGCTGCTGCCCCCCGACGAACCGCCGGACGAACCGCCCAGATCACCGATCCAGCCGGTCACGGTGTCGTACCAGTGCTTCAGCTCGCCCCAGTAGCTGCGCCCGGTCCCGATCCAGTCCTGCAGCGGGGTGAACTCCCAGATCATCCAGCCGGCGACGAAGAGGATGACGATCACGAACAGGCACCCCTTCAGACAGCCGAGCCCGGGGATCTTCATCGGGTTGGCGCTGCGCTGGCGCGCCGGCCGCGGCTCGCGGACCGGCCGCTGCGGCTGCTGGGGCGGAGCCGGCGGCGCGTACTGCTGCGGCTGCTGACCCTGCGGGTAGCCGTATCCCTGCTGGTAGCGCGGCTGCCGGCCCTGCGGGGCGGACTGCTGCTGCGGGCGCGGCGCCGGCTGCTGGGGCCGGGCGACCTGCCGCTGGGGGCGGCGGCGCAGCGGGTCGTCGTTCGGGTCGAGGTACTGGATCTGCGTCTGCTCGTTGCGGTCGCGGGCGGCGCGCAGCTGGGTCTGCCAGGGGTGCGGCTGATCCGGGCCCTGCTGCCCCTGCTGGCCGTACTGCCCCTGCTGCCCGTACTGGCCCTGTCCCTGCTGGCCGGGCTGGTGCTGCGGCACCGGCGGCAGGACGGCGGTCGGGTCGGCCGCTCCGGCGCCCGGGCCGGTGTGCGGCAGGACGGCGGTGGGGTCGGCGGCGCCGGCCGGGGCGCCGGTGTGCGGCAGGAAGCTGGTCGCGGCGTTCGGGTCGTACCCCCCGGCGCCGTGCGGCAGCACCTGCGTCGGGTCGGCCGCGCCGGGCACGCCCGGTACGGCGGCGGGCGCGGGGTCGGGCGCGAGCAGGGCGCCGACGCCCTCGGCGGCGGCGATCTGCGCGGAGCTCGCGTGCACGCCGACGCCCTCGGCGACGACCCGCAGTCCGCGGGCGAGGTTGACGGCGCTGGGCCGTTCGTCGGGGTTCTTGCGCAGGCAGCGCTCGATGACCGTCCACAGCGGGTCAGGGACGGTGGAGGGACGGCGCGGCTCGGCGCTCAGGTGCTGGTGGAGGACCTCCAGCGCGCTGCCGCCGGAGAACGGCGGGCGGCCGGTGACCAGCTCGTACAGCAGGATGCCGGCGCCGTAGATGTCGACGGCCGAGGTCTGCGGGCGGCCCTCGGCGGACTCGGGGGCGACGTACGCGGGCGTGCCGACGAACTCATGAGTGCGGGTGAGGCCGGGCGAGTCGGCGAGCCGGGCGATGCCGAAGTCGGTCAGCATCGGGTGCATCTGGTCGCCGTCCTGCTTGAGCAGGACGTTGGCCGGCTTCAGGTCGCGGTGGACGACGCCGTCGGCGTGGCTCGCGGCGAGCGCGTCGGCGATCTGCGCGGTGAGCAGGGCGGCGGCGACGGGCGTGAGAGGGCCGTTCTCGCGCAGGTAGCGGTGCAGGTCGGGGCCATCGACGAGGTCCATGACCAGCGCCAGCAGATCGCCTTCGACGACCAGGTCGCGCACCCGGACGATGTTCGGATGGGTCAGCCGGAGCAGGACGGACCGCTCCCGCAGGAACCGCATCACGACATCGGCGTCGTTCGCCAGCTCCTCCTTGAGGACCTTGATGGCGACGGTCTCGCCGGGCTGGCCCGCCACGGCCGCCTCGGCGCCCGCGGCCTCCCGCTGGCGGGCTCGCCAGACGGTGCCCGTGGCGCCGCGTCCGAGCGGCTCCTCGAGCAGGTACTTGCTGCCGACTGGCCGCACGTCACGCGCTCCCTGCTGCTTGCCTTGCCTACGTTCCGACCCACTGTAGTGCCGTGGTGCCGGGCACCGGCGGAGTCGGAGATCTGTACGTCTTGCGTACGAAAGACGCGCGAGGTGGTCTCACGGGTTGCCGGAAGCGGACGTGACCGATCTCAAGCGGTCGCCGCTGCCGCCCGGGTCCAGCACTTTTGCGGGCAGAGCCGACCAATCAAGATCACTTGTCCTGGACACGTGGGCGTGTTGTCAGTGGCAGGTGCGAGGATGCCTGGAAGCAACTGGCCGTCGTGCTCGTGTGGGGTGGGGGGAGTCCGCGCCGCCCGCGCAGAAGGGACCGCTGACGCCGATGCAGATCCGGCTGACCGTCGTAGATCCGCAGGCCCCGCACCCGGGGGCGCGCGGCCGCGCCGCGAGCTGCGACGTGCTGGTGACGGCCCCCGCGGGCACGGCCCTGGCCGCGGTGGCGTCGGCGCTCGCCGCGGCGGTCCAGGCCGGTGACGGCCCGGTCGTGCTGTACGCGGGTGCCGACCGGCTCGACGCACAGCGCTGCACGCTGGGCGAGCCCCCGCTCACCGACGGCGCCGTGCTCTCGCTGGGCGCGCCCGCCGATCCCGAACCCCATCCGGAGCTGGACGACGCCCCTGCCCAGTTGCAGGTCGTGGCCGGCCCCGACGCGGGCGGCGTCCATCTGCTGCACGGCGGCGAGGTGCGGGTGGGCCGCTCCGCCGACGCCGAGGTCCCGCTCGACGACCCGGACGTCTCCCGGCTGCACTGCGCGGTGACCCTGTCCGCCGACGGCCGCGTCACGGTCGCCGACCTGAACTCCACCAACGGCACCACGCTGGACGGCACGCGCGTGGGCGAGCGAGCGGTGCGCTTCTCGCCCGGCTCCCTGCTGCGGATCGGCGAGTCGGCCCTGCGGCTCGCCCCGCCCGGCGGCCCGGGCACACGCGTGGCGACGACACCGGACGGCGAGGGACACGTACGCGTGGCGACGGCGCCGGACGGCGAGGGACACCTGCGCGTGCGCGCGGCGGGGGACGCGGCTCAGCCGCACGGAGGCGGGCCCCGGCCGGCCGCTCTCGCACAACCCGCGACGGTGCCGGGCCAGGGCGGCGCACCCCGCGCCGAGAGCTACGGCGGCGCGGCGGCCCCCGGCGGCCCTCCCCGTACGACGGTCCCGGGTCCGCCGGCCGTGGGTGCGCCCGC
The DNA here is from genome assembly GCF_055609245.1 of Streptomyces sp. NPDC036813. Classification (NCBI taxonomy): domain Bacteria; kingdom Bacillati; phylum Actinomycetota; class Actinomycetes; order Kitasatosporales; family Streptomycetaceae; genus Streptomyces; species Streptomyces sp. NPDC036813. The sequence goes on from NZ_JBVJPV010000008.1 coordinate 313,825, forward strand.
TCCGGGCGCCTCCGGTACGCCCGCTCCGCGCGCCGCCTCAACCGCCCCGGCCGACCACCACCGCGCCCTGGACACGCACGGCGGCGGCGTCCCGTTCGGCGCGCTCGCCGACGCCCACGACCCAGCGTCCGCGCATCCGCATCCCCTCACCGACGGTGACGACGCCGAGGCCGGCGGTCGCAGGGGCGGCGGCCGACGGCGCGGCGGGCTCTCGGCGTGGGCGCGCCGGCTGACCGGCGGACGCGGCGAGTCGGAGCAGGCGCCGACGCAGGTCGAGGCCGACGGCGCGCCGTCCGCCGCACCGGACGGCGAGCGGCCCGCCCCCGCGCCGCCCGTGACGGCCGACACGGCCACCGCCCGCGCCGAGACCTGGCCGGATCCGGCGGCTCTGCTGCTCACCGCGCTCGGCCCGGGCCCCCGGCTGTGGGAGCGCGGCCCGGGCCACCCGGAGGCGCTCACCGTCCGGCTGGGCACGGCCGACCGCACCACGCCCGACGGCTGCGGCCTGCTGCCCGCCGTGCCCGTGACCGCCGGTCTGCGCGAGGCCGGGGCGCTGGGGCTGGCCGGGCCGCGTCCGAGGCTGTCGGGGCTGGCCCGCGCGGTGGTCGCCCAGCTCGCCGCGCTGCACTCCCCGGACGTGCTGGAGATCGTGCTGATCAGCGTCGACCGTGCGCGCACGCTGGAAGAGCGCACGGCCGAATGGGGATGGCTCGGCTGGCTGCCCCATGTCCGCCCCGGTCACGGACAGGACTGCCGCCTGCTGCTCGCCTACGACCGCGAGCAGGCCGCCGCCCGCACCGACGAACTGCTGCGCCGCCTGGCGGACCACCTCGCCGACCAGCCACCGTCCCGCCCGGACACCGGGACCGGACCCGCCGTACCGATGACGCCGGCCGCTGCCGAGGGCACCCAGGCGCCCCCGCGCCGCCCCTCCTGGGCCCGCCCCGACGACGACGCCCCGGGCGACGGCGCTCAGGGCGCGTCGACCGCCTTCCCCGGTCCGTACACGGTGCTCGTCGTGGACGGCGACCCGGGCGGGGCCGGGCTGCGGGAGACGGTGGCGCGGCTCGCGCTGGACGGCCCGCGCGCCGGCATCCATGTGGTGTGCCTCGCCGAGACGGCCCCGGCCTCCCCCGCCTCCCCGGTGACCGACACCTACGAGGCGGCCTGCGCGGCCGCTCCGACGTTCCGTCAGTGCGGTGCCGTCGCCCTGCTCAGCGGTGACGTGGCGAGCGCGCTGCGCCTGCTGCGGGTGGCGCCCGCACCGGACCCGGCGCCCGTCGGGCACGGCACGGTCGCGGTGGTGGACGCGGTCTCCACGGCCTGGGCGGAGCGCTTCGCGCGGGCGCTGGCGCCGCTGCGGCCGGACGGGGCCGGGGAGAAGCACGCGCGTGTGTCGGCCCCGCTGCCGTCGTCGGCCCGCCTCCTGGACGAGCTGGGTCTGGCCCGGGCCACGCCGACGTCGCTGATGGCGCGGTGGGCGGACGCGGCCGACGACGCCGAGGCGCTCGGCGGACGGGCGTGGGCGGTGCTGGGCGCGGGCCCGCGCGGCCCGGTCACCGTGGACCTGGTGGCCGAGGGCCCGCACCTCGTTGTCGAGGGGCCGCCCGGCAGCGGCCGCACCGAGCTGCTGCGGGCCGTGGTCGCCTCGCTCGCGGCGGCCGAGCGGCCCGACCGGCTCGGCATCGTGCTGATGGACGGCCGGGACCGGGTGAGCGGCGCGGGTGGCGACGGCCTGCACGTGTGCCGGGACGTCCCGCACGTCACGACCCACCTCACCGCCAACGACCCGGTGCTGATGCGGGAGTTCGCGCAGTCGTTGAGCGCGGAGCTGAAGCGGCGGGCCGAGTTGCTGGGCCGCTCGGACTTCGCCGAGTGGCACCGGCACCGCGAGGTCTCCGGCCGTCTGGTCGCCCAGCGCACCGCGCCGGGCGCCCGCACCGCGCACGGCCTCGCGGGCACCGCTCACCCCACCGGCGGCTCCCCCGCCACGGCCGCCGGAGCGACCGGCACACCGACCGGTACCTCGACCGGTACCTCGGCCGGGACTTCGACCGGTGCCGCCGACCTCGACGCCCCGCCGAGCGCCACCCTGCGGCTGCGCCCCTCCGCGGCCGCCCGTCGGCAGGCGGAGGCCGCTCCCCCGCTCCCCCGCCTCGTGGTGGTCGTCGACGACCTGGACGCCCTGGTCGCGCCCCCGCTGGGCGCGCCGGGCCGGCCGGCCGCCGGTTCGGTGATGCGGGCGCTGGAGGCGGTGGCCCGGGACGGCGAGCGGCTCGGCGTGCACCTGGTGGCGGCTGCCCATCCCGGGGGCCGTACGGCCGAGTCGGAGCCGGTGCGGCAGGCGGCGCTGCGGATCGTGCTGGAGGCTCCGGAGGCCGGACCGGACGCCCCGTCACCCGGCCGGGGGCGGCTGACCGGGGCGCGCGGGCGGACCACGACGTTCCAGGCGGGGCGCGTCACGGGCCGTATCCCGCGTACGGCGACGCTGCGCCCGACGGTCGTCGCGCTGGAGTGGCACCGGATGGGCGATCCGCCGGCCCGCCGCCCGGTGCGCGAGCTGGGCAACGGCCCGACGGACCTGGCGCTCCTCGCCAGCGCGTTGCAGAGAGCGGCGAAGGAGGTGTCGGCGGCGCAGGTCCCGTCACTCCTTTAGCCGACCCGCGCGGCTCGGCTCCCGAAGCGCGGGGGCGGGAGGCGGGCGTTTCCTCGGACACGGGCTCAGTGAGGCTCAAGACCCATCACGACGCGGTCACGATCCCCGGGTTGACACCCTTCGCGGTCTTGCCGACCCCTTTGACCCGGCGTAGACCAGACGCCACGGGGCAAACACTCGATCGTTCGACGACGAACGAAAGAACGGGGAAGTGATGCGCACCACGAGCAGCAGCACCATCCGGAACACCAAGGGAGCGAGGGCCGCAGCGGCCGTGGCCGCGAGCGCCCTGGCCTTCTCTCTCGCCGCGTGCGGGGGCGGCGGCGACAAGGGCGGCACCGACACGGGCGGCTCCACGCCCAGCGCCGCCGGCAGCGACAGCGGCCTGAACCTGCCGAAGCTGAACGGCACCCACCTGGAGGTCGCCGCCGTCTGGACCGGCGCCGAACAGTCCAACTTCAAGAAGGTCCTCTCGGAGTTCGAGAAGCGCACCGGCGCGAGCGTCACGTTCGTGCCCGCGCAGGACCCGATCATCAACTTCCTCGGTTCCAAGATCGCGGGCGGGCAGCCGCCGGACGTGGCGATGCTGCCGCAGCCCGGCGCCATCAAGCAGGCCGTGAACAAGGGCTGGGCGAAGCCGGTGAACGCCGACGTCGAGTCCGAGCTGAGCAAGAACTACTCGCAGGGCTGGCAGAACATCGGCAAGGTGAACGGCAAGCAGTACGGCGTGTACTACAAGGCCGCCAACAAGTCGCTGATCTGGTACAACGCCAAGGTCTTCGAGGACGCGGCCGCGAAAGAGCCCAAGACGTGGAAGGACCTGCTGAACACCGCGCAGACGGTGTCCGACGCCGGTGTCACGCCGTTCTCGATCGGCGGCGCGGACGGCTGGACGCTCACCGACTGGTTCGAGAACGTCTATCTGTCGCAGGCCGGTCCGCAGAAGTACGACCAGCTCGCCCAGCACAAGATCAAGTGGACGGACCCGTCCGTGAAGGACGCGCTGACCACGCTGGCGCAGATCTGGGGCAAGAAGGACTGGATCGCGGGCGGCCCGGACGGCGCGCTGCAGACGGAGTTCCCGGCGTCGGTCACGCAGACCTTCACCGGCGGTGACCAGCCTAAGGCCGCCATGGTCTACGAGGGCGACTTCGCGCAGGTCAACATCGCTGAGACCAAGGCGAAGGTGGGCACGGACGCCAAGGTGTTCCCGTTCCCGACCGTGGGCAGCACCGCGCCGGTGGTCTCCGGTGGTGACGCGGCGGTGATCCTGAAGGACTCCAAGGGCGCGCAGGCGCTGGCGAAGTGGCTGGCCTCGCCGGACGCGGCCACGATCCAGGCCAAGCTGGGCGGCTACCTGTCGCCGAACAAGAGCGTGCCGAACTCGGCGTACCCGAACGAGGTGCAGCGCAAGATCGCCAAGGCGCTGATCGACTCCGGTGACGACTTCCGGTTCGACATGTCCGACCAGGCCCCGCAGTCCTTCGGCGGCACGCCCGGCAAGGGCGAGTGGAAGGACCTGCAGGACTTCCTGAAGAACCCGAGCGACGTCGCGGGCACGCAGCGGAAGCTGGAGGCGGACGCGGCCGCCGCCTACGGGAGCTGACGTCATGGCGTCGGCCACGGCGGCAGGGGTCTCCAAGACCCCTGCCGCTCCTCGCAGGCGCAAGAGCGTGACGGGCACCCGCAAGACCGTGGCGGCGCTGTTCCTGCTGCCCGCGCTGGTGCTGCTCGGCGCGCTCGTGGTGTACCCGATCGGGTACTCGGTCGTGCGCAGCTTCTACGACCAGTCCGGCCACTCCTTCGCCGGCATCGACAACTACAAGGCCCTCTTCACGGACGAGGGCATCCGCACCGCGCTGAAGAACAACATCATCTGGGTGGTGTTCGCGCCGACGGTCGCCACCGCCCTGGGGCTGATCTTCGCGGTGCTGACCGAACGGGTGCGCTGGGGCACGGCGTTCAAGCTGGTCGTCTTCATGCCGATGGCGATCTCCATGCTCGCGGCCGGCATCATCTTCCGCCTGGTCTACGACCAGGACCCGGACAAGGGTGTCGCGAACGCGGTGTGGGTGGGCGTGCACGACACGTTCGTGCAGTCCTCCGCGTTCCCCAAGGCGCACCCGGGCCGCAACTCGCCGCTGAAGCCGGAGGGTGGCGGCTTCGTCACGACGACACCGGTGCAGGCGGGGCAGCCGGTCCTGCTGCCGCTGGTCGGTGTCGCGCCCGACCAGATGCCCGGCAGCGCGAAGAAGGCCGTGCCGCCCAAGGCCGAGCCGGGGAAGATCACCGGCACGACCTGGCAGGACTTCACGCGCGGCAAGGGCGTCGGCAAGCTGGGCTCGCCCGACCCGTCCGAACTCGGGTATGCCGGGATGCGGATCGAGGCGGTCAAGGACGGCAAGGTGGTGGCGTCCACGACGGCCGGCGACGACGGCACGTTCACGCTGCCGGACAAGGCCGCCGGGGCGCAGCTCAGACTCCCGGCGAGCAACTTCAAGCAGCCGTACAACGGTCTGGACTGGCTCGGCCCGTCGCTGGTCACGCCCTCGATCATCGGGTCGTACATCTGGATGTGGGCGGGCTTCGCGATGGTGCTGATCGCGGCCGGGCTCGCGGGCGTGCCACGTGAGCTGCTGGAGGCGGCGCGGGTCGACGGGGCCAACGAGTGGCAGGTGTTCCGGCGGGTCACGGTGCCGCTGCTGGCGCCGGTGCTCGCGGTCGTGGCCGTCACGCTGATGATCAACGTGCTGAAGATCTTCGACCTGGTCTTCATCATCGCCCCGGGCTCCTCGCAGGACGACGCGAACGTGCTGGCGCTGGAGCTGTACCGCAAGGGCTTCTCGGAGGACCAGCCGGGCATCGCGAGCGCGATCGCGGTGTTCCTGCTGCTGCTCGTGATTCCCGTCATGTGGTTCAACATCAGGCGGCTCAGGCGGGAGGTGCGGCGATGACGGCGGACGCCGGCAGTCTGGCGCAGGCGGTGCCGCCGCCGGCCGGGACGGTGAAGGCGAAGCGGTCGCCGGCCTCCCGGCTCGCGGGCTGGGTCAGCGGCGGCGCGGTGCGCGCGTTCCTGATCGTCGTCGGCCTGTTCTGGCTGGTGCCGACGATCGGTCTGCTGATCTCCTCGCTGCGCACGCCCGAGGACATGAGCGCCAGCGGCTGGTGGACGGTGTTCACCAAGCCGTCCCAGCTGACCTTCGCCAGCTACTCCAAGCTGCTGGAGAACCCGGACATCACCAACTCGCTGATCAACACCGTGCTCATCACGGTCCCGGCGACGGTGCTGGTCGTGGTGATCGGCTCGCTCGCGGGCTACGCGTTCGCGTGGATGGAGTTCCCGGGCCGTGACTGGTGGTTCCTCGGCGTGGTCGGGCTGCTGGTGGTGCCGGTGCAGGTGGCGCTGATCCCGATCGCCGAACTGTTCGGCAAGCTCGGCCTGTTCGGCACGATCTTCGGGGTGATCCTGTTCCACGTCGGGTTCGGCCTGCCGTTCGCGGTGTTCCTGCTGCGCAACTTCTTCGCGGAGATCCCCCGCGAGCTGCTGGAGGCGGCCCGGCTGGACGGCGCGGGCGAACTGCGGCTGTTCACGCGGGTCGTGATGCCGCTGGGCGGGCCGGCGATCGCCTCGCTCGGCATCTTCCAGTTCCTGTGGGTGTGGAACGACATGCTGGTGGCGCTGGTGTTCACCAAGTCCGGCACCCAGCCGATCACGGTCGCGCTGCAGACACAGGTACGGCAGTTCGGCAACAACATCGACGTGCTGGCGCCGGGCGCGTTCATCTCGATGGTGGTCCCGCTGGCCGTGTTCTTCGCGTTCCAGCGGCAGTTCGTGTCCGGGGTGATGGCGGGCGCGGTCAAGTAGCCGCGCCGCCGGGACGGTTGGGGACGGCGAGGGGTGCGCCCTTCGCCGTTCCCCCGGATGCCGTACGGGCCGTAACCCGTCCCCCACCTGGGCCGTTGCCGGGCAAACGCCCGTGCCGAGACCATGGATGCCCGTTGCCCAGGTTCAGTGTCATCGTCCCCGCGTACCAGGTGCAGGCGTATCTGCCCGCGTGTCTCAAGTCGGCCCTGTCGCGGTCGTGCGCCATCCGGTCCGGGTTGCTGCGCACCGTGCGCGCGCTGCGGCTGGCGTCAGCCGGGGCACGCCGGACCGGCCGGCTCGCCGTACGGCTGGCCCGGGCTGTGCGGGTGGTCGCGCTGCGGCTGCACCACCGCGTCCGGCGGTGCCTGCACCTGTGTGCCGACCGGGCGGTGATCACGGCCGACAGCGAACCCGGGTACGGCGGTGACCCGGGCGCGCCGGAGACCGCGTTGGGCACCCACGCCCCGCACATCCGCACGGCGTGGATCGTGTGCCCCGAGCACCCCGTGCCGCCGGCGGGCACCGCGCGCAGCCCGCTCGCCACCGTGCCGTCGCCACAGGGTCCGCGAGCCTCTCTCGAGCCCCGCTGACCGTCACCGCTGAACCACGCCGACCGAGCGACACCGACCGGCCGGCCATCACCGACCGATCGTCGCCGACCGGCTCACCACCGACCGGCCGTCGCCGACCGGCTCACGACCGACCGGCCGTCATCGGCCGATCACCACCGACCGACCGTCCTCTGAACGTCCTTGAGTCCCGGGAGTTCCCATGCCGTCCAGCCCCTCGCGGCCCACTCCGTCCCGGCCGCCCACCTGGCGCCCGGCCGGCCGACCCGGGGGCGGCGGCGGGCGCGGACGGCCGATCGGGTGACGTAGCGTCCCGACGGGGTGAGCGGCGGCGCGGCCGACGACCTGCGCCGGACCGTGCGGGCATATAAGCCCAATGCCCCGAATGTTCGATCATCCGGTCGTCCGATGAGCGCGGGTGCCCACGCGGGCGTGACCGCGGGCGCGAGCCCCGACGCCCTCGTCCGCCGGCCCGCGCGCGGTGCGACCGCCCGGCGCGGTGGACGACAGTGGCGCCCGACGCCGTACCAGGCCGCCGGCCTGTTGTTCTGGCTGGTGATGACGCTGGCGTACTGGCGGGTGCCGTTGTGCTGCGACGCCGGGCAGCACGCGGCGGTGATCGAACGGCTGCGCGCCGATCTGCTGCATCCGCGCCACCCGATGGCCGATCTGCCGGGCGCGGGCAGCCCGTACTACTCGCCGTACGCGCTGGCCGAGGGCGTCTTCGCGCGACTGACCGGGCTGGGCGGCCGGGAGGTGGTGCGGCTGGCCGGGCCGTTCAACCTGCTGCTGTTGCTGACCGGCCTCGGCCGCTTCGTGCGCACGCTCACCCCGCGCCCGTGGGCGCCGGTGCTCGCCCTGGGCGCGATGACGCTGCTGTGGGGCACCGAGCGGGTGCTGTGGAGCGGCTGTCCGAGCCTGATCGCGATGACCACCAACCTCGGTTATCCCTCCACCGCCGCGCTCGGGCTGACGCTGTGGGCGTGGGCGCTGACCGGGACGCGGGCCCGGGACACGCGCCGGGTGCGCTACGTCGGCCCGAGCGGCCTGCGCGGTTTCGCCGGGTACGCGGCCCTGGGCGTGCTGTACGGCGCGATCCTTCTCGTGCATCCGATCACCTTCGTGGCGACGACGACCGGAGCGGTGGCGCTGGTGGCCGGACGGCAGCGCGGACGGCGTATCGCCGTGGTGGCCCGCTGGGCGCTGACCTGCGCGGTCGCGCTGCTGACGGCCGCGGTGTGGCCGTACTGCGATGTGCTCGCGCTGGTCGGGAACGGCAGCGTGGACGCGATCCACCGGGGCCTCTACGACGACCTCGTGGGCCGTTTCTGGCTGGCGCTGCTGCCGGGGCTGCCAGCGCTGTGGCTGCGGGCCCGGCGGCACGGGTGCGGCGATCCGCTGGTGCTGATGTTCACGCTGGACTGCCTGGTCGTGGCGTACGGCTGGATCAGCGGCCACTACACCTACGGCCGGGTTCTCGGCGCGGCCCTGCTGCCACCGCAGATCGCGCTCGCGGTGGAACTGGCGGCGCCCCGGCCGTGGCGGACGGGGCGCAGGGCGCTGGGGGCGGTTGCCGCCGTGACGGCGGGGGTGGGCTTCTGCACGGTGCAGGCCGGGGCGGTCGTACCGCGCTGGCTGGACCCCGTGGGCTTCGAACAGCCCCCGCACTGGCCGTCGTACGCCTGGGCCGCGCGGTACATCCGGCCCGGCGAGGCGGTCATCGCCGACGGCTACCGGGCCAAGCGCCTGCTGCCCGGATACGGCCCCGACCTGGCCGCGCCGACCTGGCCGGACCCGGCGCTGGACGAGCACGAGCGGCTGCGGCGTCAGGCCGACGTGAACGCCTACCTCGCCGACAGCTCCACCCGCGCCGAACGCACCGCCATCGCCCGCCGCTACCACGTGCGGTGGCTGCTGCTGACGCCCCGGCGCCGGCTGCCCGCGGAGGCGGTCGTGGTGGCCTGGAGCGGGCGGACCGGGGAGGTGCTCGCGCGGGTCGGGGGCACGGCGGGCGACTCCCGCGCGAGAAGCACGGGCACGCCCGCGACTCCCCGGTGAGGAGTGGCGGGCGGGCTCGGGACTGCGCTGAGGCGCTGCGGGCTCGCGCGGGACTGCTCGATCAGGAGCGACGGACGCTCGCGGGACCGGTCCGTGAGAAGCGCGGCGCGCGCGGGGACTACTCGATGACCAGGTCGACGGGGATGTTGCCGCGGGTGGCGTTGGAGTAGGGGCAGACCTGGTGGGCGGTCTCCACCAGCTTGCGGCCGGTGGCCTCGTCGATGTGGGCCGGCAGCTCGATGCGCAGGGTGACGGCGAGCCCGAAGCCCTCGCCCTGCTTGCCGATGCCGACCTCGCCGGTCACGGCGGCGTCGCTGACGTCCACCTTGGCCTGCCGGCCGACCAGGCCGAGGGCGCTGGCGAAGCAGGCGGCGTAACCGGCGGCGAAGAGCTGCTCGGGGTTGGTGCCCTGACCGTTGCCGCCCATCTCCACCGGGATGGCCAGCTGCAGGTCGAGCCGGCCGTCGGAGCTGACGGCACGGCCCTCGCGGCCGTGGGTGGCGGTGGCGACGGCGGTGTAGAGCGTGTCCATGACGGGCCTTCCCTCTCGGTGTCGGTGACGGACTCAAGTAGAGCACGAAATTCAGTTGTGCACAACCTAATGGCTTACAACTTCATTGGGTGACGCTTTGCTGCCCACAACCGAATGGCCCGTCAGAGCTACCCTGGACCTCATGACCCCGACCACCCCGCCGACCGCCGAGCAGGAGGACTGGCTCCGCCTGGACCGCCAGATCTGCTTCTCGCTGCACGCCGCGTCCCGCGCCTTCAACGGCGTCTACCGCGTGATCCTCAAGGACCTCGGGCTCACCTACCCGCAGTACCTGGCGATGCTGGTGCTGTGGGAGCGGGGCGAGCTGCCCGTCAAGAAGCTCGGCGAACACCTGCGCCTGGACTCCGGCACACTGTCACCGCTGCTGAAGCGACTGGAGGCGGCCGGCCTGGTCCGGCGCGAGCGCGACGCCCAGGACGAGCGGTCGGTCCGGGTGCGGCTCACCGAGGAGGGCACGGCCCTGCGTGAGCACGCCCTGCAGGTGCCCCGCCGGATCATGGCCTCCACCGGCTTCGACCTCGACGAGATCCGTGAACTGCGCGGCCGCCTCGACCGGCTGACGACGGCGCTCGACGCAGCGGCGCAGCAGGACGAGCCGCCCGGAGTTGCCCCGAATTGATGGCCTTCGGCGTCGACAGGCCGGATGACACCTGACACGGCATTCGTCCGTCTTACGATCCGCCGTGATGACAAGACGACTCGTTCGCGCCGTCCCGCTGACCGCCGCGTGGCTCGCCACCCGCGGCCTGATGCTGTGGATCCTCACGCACAGCACCCCGGCGGCACTCGGCAACGGCAGGGTCGCGCACGAGGTGTGGGGCCTCTACCACCACTGGATGAACGTCCTCGCCCACGGCGCGTTCCCGGCGCACGACACGCTGTGGCAGTACCCGCCGGGCGCCGGGCTGGTGATGCTGTCGCCGGCGGCGCTGCCGGGACTGACGTACCTTCAGGCGTTCGTGCTGCTCACGCTCCTGTGCGACGCGGCCGTCACGTTCGCACTGGCTCGCGCGGGCGGACGGGCCGGCGGCAGCAGGATCGGCGCCTGGTACTGGACGTGCGGCCTGCCCCTGCTGCTGCACCTGCCGCTGGCCCGCTACGACGTGATCGTGACCGCGTTCGCCGTGCTCGGCCTGCTGGCGCTGCCTCGCTTCCCGCGCGTGGGCGGGGCGCTCGCGGCACTGGGGGCGCTGGTGAAGGTGTGGCCGGTGCTGGTGCTGCTGGGCACGGCGAAAGGCCGGGCGACCCGGGCGGCGTGGATCTGGGCGGCGGCGGCGGGTGCGGTGACGTGCGCGTTGCTCGGCGTGGTCTTCCGCAACTCCCTGTCCTTCCTCGGCAACCAGGGCGGCCGCGGCGTCCAGATCGAGTCGCTCGGCGGCACGCTGCTGGGCCTCGCCCGGCACGCCGGCTGGCCGGGCCGGGTGCGGTACCAGTACGGGGCCATGGAGTTCGTCGGCCCGCATGTCACCGCGGTCGCCCACGCGTCGCTGGCGCTGACCGCCGTGTCCTTCGCGCTGCTGCTGGCCTGGCGGCTGCGGTCCCGCCGGTGGACTGCGGCCACGCCGTGCGACGCGGCCCTGGCGGCGGTGCTGCTGTTCACGATCACCAGCCGGGTGCTGAGCCCTCAGTACCTGATCTGGCTCCTGGGGCTGTCCGCGGCCTGCCTGACCGTCCGGCGCACGGTGCAGCGGCCGGTGGCGGTGCTGGTCGCGGTCGCGGCGGCGGTGAGCGTGGTGGTGTACCCGGTGCTGTACCGCGAGGTGATCCTCAGTACGACCACGGGTGTGGGCCTGATGCTGGCCCGCAACGGACTGCTGACGGCGGCCGCGGTCTGGTCCCTCGTGCGGCTGTGGCGGGCCACGCGGGCGGCGCCCGACCCGGCATCGGTCCCGGACACGCGCCGGTCCCCGGACCGGGCGCTGAGCAGGGCGTCTTGAGTGGGGGTGCCTGCGGGTGCCTGCGGCGCTGGGTGTGCGTTGTCGGCTGCGGGTGCGTGGGGCTGGGCGCGTCTGCCTGCGGCGGCCTGTGCGGGTTGCGTTGTGGTTGCTCGCGCCGTTCCTCGCGCCCCTTTTTGTGCCTGCGGCGGCCCGTTTCCGTTCGGTGGCCGGTTGCGGTCGTGCCTACGGCCGGTTTCCGAGTCGGGGCCGGGGTGGGGGGTCCGTCCTCGGTCCGGCCGTCCGCGTCCGACACGCTCACTGTTGCCCGGTGCCGGACGCTGCGGGCGGACACCCCCCACCCCGGCCCCTCGCCGCCGTACGCGGGTGCACCGGCATCGTGGCGGGGGGCGGGTGGCAACGCCGTGGCGCGCGAGGTGCGGGGCGCCGTCGTACGTGGCTGCGGCGGGCGGGCGCCGTCTCGCCGTAGCTGCGGGCAGTTCGTCCGCTCGGTCCGCAGGCATGCGTGCCGCCCGGGGCGGCACGGGTGGGTGCTGGGCCCCCTGCTCGAAGAGCTGCACCCGCAACCGGGCGCCGGGAAATGCCGGGCGCGCAGCCCGCCCCCGGTCGGCCGTGAGGTCGGGGAACGGCGGAGCCTACAGCGCTCTGAGGGAAGCCGCCGTCGCTCGGGCCAGGGCGTCCAGGTAGCCCCGCGGCAGCTGGGGGCTGCGGATGACGACCGAGCGCCAGTACAGGGGGCCGGAGATCAGGTCGAGGGCCAGGTCCTCGTCGACGTCGTCGCGGACCTCGCCGCGCCGCTGCGCCGCCGCCACGATGCCGCTGGCCACGCCCTCCTGCCCCTCGCGCAGGGTCTTCTGCATGGCCTCGGCGATGTCCGGATTGCGTGCCGCCTCCGCCTGGAGGTCGGGGATGATCTGCGAGGCCACCGGGTGGCGCAGGGCGCGCGAGGTCACCTGGTACAGCAGCCGCAGATCGCCCTCCAGTGTGCCCGTGTCCGGCACCGGCAGGCCCATCACCGCCAGCGCCGACACCACGTCGAGCACCAGGTGCAGCTTGGAGCGCCACCGCCGGTACACCGCCGTTTTGCCGACGCCCGCCCGCCGCGCGATGCCCTCGATGGACATGCGCGCGTAGCCCACGGCCGCGAGCTCCTCGAAGACGGCCGCGCGGATGGCCTCCGTCACGTCCTCACGGAGTACGGCGGCGCCGGCGGGAGCCCGGCGGCGCGCAGGCGTCTGGGGCCCGTCGGCGTTCGTCGTCATACGCCCAGCATAGGGCGTCACGACGAAACGGTTGCGTCCCGACGTCGGATGGGCCTACGCTCGCGTTACGACGCTACGGTCTCGTTCCGACGTAAGAAACGGGACAGAGAACCGTAAGGAACGACGGGAAGACCCCGCCCCGAACGAAAGCAGCGGATGTGAGCCAGGCCCTCGACACACCGCCCCCGACCTCGAAGCCGGCCGCCCAGATCGACCTCGCGGCGCTCGCCGCCCGCCACGGCCTGTCGGTCAGCGGCGCGCGCCCCTCCCTGCCGGAGTACGTCCGCCAGCTGTGGGCGCGCCGCCACTTCATCACCGCCTTCGCCACCGCCAAGCTCACCGCCCAGTACAGCCAGGCCAAGCTGGGCCAGGTGTGGCAGGTGATGACCCCGCTGCTGAACGCGGCGGTGTACTACTTCATCTTCGGCGTGCTGCTCGGCACCAAGCACGGCGTGGCGGACTACATCCCGTTCCTGGTCACCGGCGTGTTCGTGTGGACGTTCACGCAGAGCTCGATCATGGCCGGCACCCGCGCCATCTCCGGCAACCTCGGTCTGGTGCGCGCCCTGCACTTCCCGCGCGCCGCGCTGCCGATCTCCTTCTGCCTCCAGCAGCTCCAGCAGCTGATGTTCTCCATGGCTGCGCTGCTGGTCATCCTGCTGTGCTGCGGCGTCCCCGTCACCCTGTCCTGGGTGCTGCTGGTCCCGGCGCTGGTCCTGCAGTTCACGTTCAACGCAGGCGTGTCGATGATCATGGCGCGGATGGGTGCGAAGACCCCGGACATCGCCCAGCTGATGCCGTTCCTGCTGCGCACCTGGATGTACGTCTCCGGCGTCATGTGGAGCATCCAGAAGACGGTCGGTCACGACCATCTGCCGCACGGCGTCCTCACCGCCCTGCAGTGCAACCCGGCCGCCGTCTACATCGACCTGATCCGCTTCGCCCTCATCGACACCTTCCACGCGAACCAGCTGCCGCCGCACGTGTGGGCGGTCGCGACGGGCTGGGCCCTGCTCGCCGGCGTCGGCGGGTTCATCTACTTCTGGAAGGCAGAGGAGACCTACGGCCGTGGCTGACACCCTCCTGAACGGCACCCTGGCCGACGGCCTGCTGAGCGACGCCCCGACCGAAGGCCTGCGGGGCGCCGGCGAACCGGCCCCCACCGTCGTCGTCGACCACGTCGACATCGTCTACCGGGTCAACGGCACCGGTGCCGGCCGCGGCAGCGCCACCGCCGCCCTCAACCGCATCCTGCGCCGCGGCAACACCGAGAAGGTGTCCGGGGTGCGCCGGGTGCACGCCGTGAAGAACGTCTCCTTCGTCGCGTACAAGGGCGAGGCGGTCGGGCTCGTCGGAACCAACGGCTCCGGCAAGTCCACGCTGCTCAAGGCCGTCGCGGGCCTGTTGCCGGTGGAGAACGGACGTATCTACACCGACGGCCAGCCCTCCCTGCTCGGCGTCAACGCGGCCCTGATGAGCGACCTGACCGGCGAGCGCAACGTCTACCTCGGCGGCCTCGCCATGGGCATGTCCCGCGAGCAGATCAAGGCCCGCTACCAGGAGATCGTCGACTTCTCCGGGATCAACGACAAGGGCGACTTCATCTCCCTGCCGATGCGCACGTACTCCTCCGGCATGGGCTCGCGGCTGCGCTTCTCCATCGCCGCCGCCAAGGACCACGACGTCCTCCTCATCGACGAGGCCCTCGCCACCGGCGACGCCCGCTTCCAGAAGCGCTCGGCCGAGCGCATCGAGGAGATGCGGGGGCAGGCCGGCACGGTCTTCCTCGTCAGCCACAGCAACGCCTCGATCCGCGAGACCTGCGGCCGCGTGCTGTGGCTGGAGCGCGGCGAACTCCTCATGGACGGCCCCACGGAGGAGGTCATGAAGGAGTACGAGGCCTTCACCAAGGGCGGCAAGAAGCCCAGTCCCCTCCAGGCCAACGGTCCCGACGGGCCCGGCACTTGAAACCGCGCGCGGTGCCGGGCCGCCCTCCGCTACCCTCGCCGCACGCGACGATCAGGGAACGGGGGCGCGGTCGGCATGGCGGCGGACGTGACAGGGGAGCGGCTGCGGGCCGAGGACCCGCGGGAGATCGCCGGGTACCGGCTGCTCGCCCGCATCGGCGAGGGCGGCATGGGCACCGTCTACCTCTCCCGCACCCGCGGCGGCCAGCCCGTCGCGCTGAAGGTGATCCGGCGCGACTTCGGCGGCGACCCGGGCTTCCGTGCCCGCTTCGAGCAGGAGGTCCAGGCGGCCCGCCGGGTCCACGGCTACCACGTCGTCCCCGTCGTCGACCACGACACCACCGGCGAACGGCCCTGGCTCGCCTCCGTGTTCGTCCCCGGTCTGCCCCTGCACGAGGCCCTCGCGGCGCACGGCCCGCTGCCGCTCCCTGCCGTGCTGCAACTCGTCGGCTGCACGGCGCGGGCACTGACCGCGGTCCACTCCGCCGGCATCGTGCACCGCGACCTCAAGCCCAGCAACATCCTGCTGAGCAACCAGGGCCCCTACGTCATCGACTTCGGCATCGCCCGGGCCGCCGACGCCACCCAGCTCACCGTGTCCGGCGGTGTCATCGGCACCCCGCAGTTCATGTCCCCGGAGCACGCCCTCGGCGAGCCCGTCGGGCCCGCCACCGACGTCTTCTCGCTCGGCCTGATCGCCGCGGTCGCCGCGACCGGCCGCCATCCCTACGGCGACGGCGGCGCCCTCACCCTCGCCGCGCAGATCGCCAACACCGCCGTACGCCCGCCCCGCCTGGACGCCTACGACGAGCGGCTGAGCCCGATCCTTCAGCGCTGCCTCGCCGCCGACCCCGCCGCCCGCATCGGCACCGAGGAACTGGCCGCGCTGTGCGAACAGACCGCGGGCCGCCCCCTGAACGACTTCACCGGCTGGCTTCCGGAGCCGCTCGCCGCCGACCTCGCCGCCCGCGAACGGGCTGCCCTCACCCCGCCGCCGGAGCCCACGGTCGCCGACCCGGGGACACCGGGACCGACTCCGCCGCACGGTCCCACGTTCGCCGCCGCCCCGACCATGGCCCCGCCCCCGCCGACGTACGCCCCGGCCGCCCCGCGGCGTTCCCGTACCGGGCTCGTCGTCACCGGATCCGCCGTGGCCGTCGTTCTCGCGGTGGTCGTGACGTGGACGCTGACCCGTTCGCACGGCACGTCGGACGAGGGGCAGCGAGACGGCAAGCAGACGGCGCAGCCCACGCACTCCGCCACGCCCCCGCCGAGCCCGGACCCGACAGCCTCGGACTCGGGCTCCCCCTCCGCCGACTCCGGGTACACGGCCGTGTTCACCGACCGGACGTTCGCCCTGCGCTCCCCGGGCCCGGCGGCCGTCGTCGAGGCCGACCTGGACATCCCCAAGGTGCACGGCACGTCGGACATCACGTCGGGCAACGAGATCGAGCTCGACGAGGTGGCGGGCGGACACTGGAGCTTCAAGACGCCCTGGGGCAAGAGCGCCGGCACCACGCCCGAGCAGTGCCTGGAGGGCGCCCGGGGCGACGTCCTGCCCACCCAGATCGACGCGAAGGACCTGCGCACCACGATCCCGGTCGGCAGCGTCCTGTGCACCGAGACCGACGAGGGCAACCTGGCCATGCTGAAGGTCACCGCCATCACCGCGAGCGCGGGCAACCTCCCCGACTACGCCACCAAGCTCACCCTCTTCAAGCAGCGGTAGCCGGCCGGACACGCGAAAGGGGGGCGCCCCGGGCCGTACGGGCCCGGGGCGCCCCCCTGGTGCGCGGGTGCGACTACGAGTGCGCCCTCAGCAGCGTCCGCATCGTGCGCATCGCCACCGACAGGTTGGCGAGGTCGAACGCGTCCGAACCCTGGATCTCCTCCAGCGTGGTGCGCGCCCGCCCGAGGATCGGCGCGTTCTTCTGCTGCCACAGCTCGAAGCGCTGCTCCGGCGTGGACGTGCCGTTGCCGACGGCCAGGACGTCCGCGGTGAGCGCCGCGTGCGCCGCGAAGAGGTCCTCGCGGATCGCCGCGCGGGCCATCGACTGCCAGCGGTCGTTGCGCGGCAGCTCGATGATGCGGTCCATCAGCTGCGTGATGCCGAGCCGGTCGGCGAGGTCGTAGTACACCTCGGCGACGTCCAGCGGCTCCTTGCCCATGCGGTCGGCGATCGAGACGATGTCCAGCGTCGGGAACGCCGAGGAGAACCCGGCGACCCGCGTGGCCAGCTCGTCCGGCACACCGGCCCGCGTCAGCTCGTCGTAGATCTGCTCGTACCACTCGAGGTCGTCGCCCCTGAGCAGCTTCGGCAGCTCCTGCCAGACGTGCTCGACGCGCTCGGCGAAGAAGTCCACCGTCTCGCGCAGCTGCAGCGGCTGCGGCCGGTTGTTGAGCAGCCAGCGCGTGCCGCGCTCCACCAGGCGGCGCGAGTGCAGCCGGATACGGGTCTGCACGGCGGCGTCGACCTTGTTGTCCAGCTCCTCCACCGCGTCCCACACGGCCGCCGACCGGAAGATCACACGGGCCGCGGTCTGCGCCCGGACGATCTCCTCCAGCGACGCCCCGGTCTCCTCGCGCAGCCGGTGCAGATACGTCGTACCGCCCGTGTTGACCGTGTCGTTGACCAGCACGGTCGTGGTGATCTCGCGGCGCAGCGGGTGGCCGTCGATGCGCTCGGCGAACCCTTCGCGCAGCGCGGTCGGGAAGTAGCAGTGCAGCAGCTCGCGCAGGTACGGGTCGTCAGGCAGCGAGGTCGCCAGCAGCTCCTCGGAGACCGTGATCTTCGTGTACGCCAGGAGCACGGCGGTCTCCGGGCCGGTCAGGCCCTGGCCCTGCGCGAGGCGCTCACGGATCTGGCGGTCGGTGGGCAGGAACTCCAGCGCCCGGTCCAGGTGGCCCTCGCGCACCAGATGGCGCAGGAAGCGCTGCTGGGCGTGGAGCATGTCCTTGGACTGGGCGAGCGCGTTGGCGATCGCGGTGTTCTGCGCGTAGTTGTTGCGCAGGACGAGACGGCCGACCTCGTCGGTCATCTCGGCGAGCAGCTTGTTGCGCTGCTTGACGGTCATGTCGCCGTCCGCGACCAGGCCGTTGAGCAGGATCTTGATGTTCACCTCGTGGTCGGAGGTGTCCACGCCCGCGCTGTTGTCGATGGCGTCGGTGTTGATCTTGCCACCGTGGTGCGCGAACTCGATCCGGCCCAGCTGCGTCGCACCCAGGTTGCCGCCCTCGCCGACGACCTTGACCCGCAGGTCGGCGCCGTCGACGCGGATCGCGTCGTTGGCCTTGTCGCCGACGTCGGCGTTCGACTCCGTGGAGGCCTTGACGTAGGTGCCGATGCCGCCGTTCCACAGCAGGTCGACCGGCGCCTGGAGGATCGCCTTCATCAGCTCGGCCGGGGTCAGCTTGGTGACGCCCGCCTCGATACCGAGGGCCTCGCGGATGTGCGCGTTCACCTGGATCGACTTGGCGCTGCGCGGGAAGATGCCGCCGCCCGGGGACAGCAGCTCCTTGTTGTAGTCCTCCCAGCTGGAGCGCGGCAGGTCGAACAGGCGGCGACGCTCGGCGAAGGAGGTCGCCGCGTCCGGGTTCGGGTCGATGAAGATGTGCCGGTGGTCGAACGCGGCGACCAGCCGGATGTGCTCGCTCAGCAGCATGCCGTTGCCGAACACGTCACCGGACATGTCACCGACGCCGACGACCGTGAAGTCCTCGCTCTGCGTGTCCACGCCCAGCTCGCGGAAGTGCCGCTTGACCGACTCCCAGGCACCGCGGGCGGTGATGCCCATGCCCTTGTGGTCGTAGCCCGCGCTGCCACCGGAGGCGAAGGCGTCACCGAGCCAGAAGTTGTAGGACTGCGCCACGTCGTTGGCGATGTCGGAGAAGGTCGCCGTGCCCTTGTCGGCGGCGACCACCAGGTAGGTGTCGTCCTCGTCGTGCCGCACCACGTCCTTGGGCGGGACGACCTCGCCCGCGACCATGTTGTCGGTGATGTCGAGCAGCGCCGAGATGAACGTCTTGTAGCTGGCGACCCCCTCGGCCAGCCACGCGTCGCGGTCCACGGCCGGGTCGGGCAGCTGCTTGGCGACGAAACCGCCCTTGGCGCCGACCGGCACGATGACGGTGTTCTTCACCATCTGCGCCTTGACCAGGCCGAGGATCTCCGTGCGGAAGTCCTCACGCCGGTCGGACCAGCGAAGACCACCGCGGGCGACCTTGCCGAAGCGCAGGTGCACGCCCTCCACACGCGGCGAGTACACCCAGATCTCGAACGCCGGGCGCGGCGCCGGCAAGTCGGGGATCGCCTGCGGGTCGAACTTCATCGACACGTACGCGTGCGGCGTGCCCGCGTCCGTCTTCTGGAAGAAGTTGGTGCGCAGGGTCGCCTTGATGACCGTGAGGAAGGAGCGCAGGATGCGGTCCTCGTCGAGGCTGGCCACCTGGTCGAGAGCGGCGTCGACCTCCTCCAGCAGGGCGTCGATCAGCTCGAGCCCGGCCTTCTGCCGCTCAGGCGCCATCCGTGCCTCGAACAGCGAGACCAGCAGCCGCGTGGTGTGGACGTTGTTGCGGAGGGTGTCCTCCATGTAGTCCTGGCTGAAGGTGGAGCCGGCCTGCCGCAGGTACTTCGCGTACGCGCGCAGCACCATGGCCTGCCGCCAGGTCAGCCCGGCGCTCAGCACGAGGGCGTTGAAGCCGTCGTTCTCCGCCTTGCCGGTCCAGGTCGCGGCGAAGGCATCCTGGAAGCGCTCGCGGGCGTCGTCGCCGAGGTAGTCGCCGCCGCCCACCGCCTTCGGCATGCGCAGGCCGAAGTCGTAGATCCACGCCACGGACCGGTCCGTGCAGCGCAGCTCGTAGGGCCGCTCGTCCATCACCTCGACGCCGAGCTGCGCCAGCACGGGCAGCACCTTCGACAGGGAGATGGACTCGCCCTTGCGGTAGATCTTGAAGCGGCGCTCGTCCTGGGCCGCGCCCACCGGCTCGTACAGGCTGAGCGAGAAGTCCTTCTCCTTGCCCAGCGCCTCGAGGTGGACGAGGTCGGCGACAGCGGAGCGCGGGCTGTGGTCGGCCTTGTAGCCCTCGGGGAAGGCGTTGTTGTAGCGGCGCAGCAGCTCGGCGGCGTGCTCCTCGCCGAACTCGGCGTTCAGCGCCTCCGAGAACCCGTCCGCCCAGGAGCGGGCCGCCTCCACCAGGCGCGCCTCGATGCGCTCCTTGTCGCTGTCGCTCAGCTCCGGCAGCTCGGTGCCCGGCGCGACCCGGACGACGAAGTGCAGCCGGGACAGGATGGACTCGGTGTTCCAGGCGGTGAAGTCGACGCTGGTGCCGCCGAGCTCCTCCTTGAGGATGTCGATGATCCGCAGCCGCACCCCGGTGGTGTAGCGGTCGCGGGGCAGGTAGACCAGGGCCGAGTAGTAGCGGCCGTACTCGTCCTGCCGCAGGTACAGCCGCAGCCGGCGGCGCTCCTGCAGGTAGAGCACGGACGTGACGATGGCCTGGAGTTCCTCGGCCGGCGTCTGGAACAGCTCGTCGCGCGGGTAGGTCTCCATGATCTGGAGCAGGTCGCGCCCGTCGTGGCTGTTCGGGGAGAAACCGGCGAGCTGCAGGACCTCGTCGACCTTGCGGCGGATGACCGGCACGCGCAGCACGGACTCGGTGTAGGCGGCCGAGGAGAACAGGCCGAGGAAGCGGCGCTCACCGACGACGTTGCCGTCCGCGTCGAACTTCTTCACACCGATGTAGTCGAGGTACGACGGCCGGTGCACGGTCGCGCGGCTGTTGGCCTTGGTCAGCACGAGCAGCTTGTGCTCGCGCGCCTTGGCGCGGGCGTCGGCGGGCAGCCGCTCGAAGGAGGGGCTCACGGGGTGCTGGTCGTCGTCGGCGTGGTGCGGGTCGGAGCGCAGGATGCCGAGGCCGGTGCCGGGGACGGCGGCCAGGGAGTCGTCCTCGCGCAGCTGGTACTCGCGGTAGCCGAGGAAGGTGAAGTGGTCGTCGGACAGCCAGCGCAGCAGCTCACGGGCCTCCTCGACCTGCTGCTCGGGCAGGTCGTCGGGGCGGGGCTCGAAAGGCAGTCCGTCGGCGAGGCGGGCCGAGGCGTCCCGCATCTTCTCCCAGTCCTCGACGGCCTCACGCACGTCGGACAGCACGCGCAGCAGGTCCGCGGTGATCTGCTTGAGGTCGCCGCGGTCGGTCTCGCGGTCGATCTCGACGTGGATCCAGGACTCGATGTGCGCGTCGTGCGGCAGGTCGCCGGACGGCGGGGTGGTGAGGACCTCGATCAGCTTGCCGGTGAGGTCGCGGCGCACCACGACCTGCGGGTGGATCACGACGTGGATGCCGCGGCCCTGCCGGGTGAGCTCGTTGGTGACCGAGTCGACGAGGAAGGGCATGTCGTCGGTGACGACCTCGACGACGGAGTGGCTGCACGTCCAGCCGTTCTCGTCGACCGTCGGTGTGTGCACGCGGACGTTCGCCGTGCCCTGGGGGCGGTTCTCGGCCAGGCGGTAATGCGAGTAGGCGGCACCGAAGACGTCGACCGGGTCGCGGTCGGCGAGGTCCTCGGGCGCGGTGTGCAGGTAGTAACGCTGGAGGAACGCGAGTACGGTCTCCCGGTCCGAGGTGCCCGTGCCCGGGGTGTCCGGGGAGCCCTCGGCCGTCGCCCCGGTCGGAAGGTGCCCCCCGACCGGGCTGTTCTCAGCGACCCGGGCCGCCCTCTCGAGCAGCTCGGCCTTGGCTTCGTCCAGCTTGGTCTGCATTGTCCTCTGGCTCCTGTCGCGCGCCGTTGCGTGACGTAGAAGGAAGTACGGTCTCCGCCCTTCCGACGTGACGCCGAGACGCGGGGTGTCCGGTCTGTTCCGACGCTATGCCGCAAGGTGAGATGAGTGGGGGGATATCGGCCATGTTCAACACACCCGCAACACGGGACGCCGTTTCGCGTGCCGCCTGCTTCAGGGATGTGTCCGGCGTCCTGGGAGCCCTTGGGGCCCCGACCCGCCCGTGAAGACCAGCGACCGCCGCCCGGTCACGGCTGTCGTCCGTGCTCGCCGGGCGCAGGGCAGGGGCAACACTGCCCCCGCGAGCTATCGCGCTGATCACGCCACAAGGCTATCGCTCCTTACCGGGGGCCCGTCATGAGCCGTATGTGTACAAATCCAGGGGTGGAAGTTTGACGTTCTGCACAGGGGCCCGGGGGCGAGGGGTGGCGTAGGTACGAAATCCGCAGCGACCAGCCTGCGGCCGACACCGGCACCCACCGGCCACCGGCCAGCCACACCGAGCCGCCATGGGCAACCGCAAGGGCGTCCCGCGCGCCTGCCTTGGCGCGTAAGCACCCGCCTGTCCGCCGGGGGCCCAGGCAGCCCCCTCGCCAGCCGACAGCTGCCCGCTAACCGCAGAGCGCCTGCGGGCAGCGGCCGCCCTGCACGCCTGCTCGGGCAAGCAGCCCGCGCCTGCCCGCACGTGCCCCCGGCGGGCGACAGCCAACCGCAGGGCCCGCCTGCCCAGGACCTGCCAGCCGCCCGCCCGGAGCCCACCCCTAGCCCACCCGGGGGCCGCCCGGGGGCTGCCCGGCCAAGGGCCGGTGTCCGCCCCCATGGAATCCGGCACGCAATCCGGCGCGTCCCCCTTGGCAAGGGCGCCCGCGCGAGGCACGTTGCCCTTGGAAGCCACTGCCCCGAGGGGAGCGCAGCCGACATGCCCGCCAAAATCCTCATCGTCACCGGCGACGCAGCAGAGTCCCTGGAGGTCCTCTACCCCTACCAGCGCCTCATCGAGGAGGGCTACGAGGTCCACATCGCGGCCCCGACCCGCAAGAAGCTCCGGTTCGTCGTCCATGACTTCGAAGAGGGCTTCGACACCTACACCGAAAAGCCCGGCTACACCTGGCCCGCCGACCTCGCCTTCTCGGAGGTCGACCCCGGTGTCTACGCCGCCGTCGTCATCCCCGGCGGACGCGCCCCGGAGTACCTCCGCAACGATCCCGAACTCCGCAAGATCCTCAAATCCTTCTTCGACGCCGACAAGCCGGTCGCGCAGATCTGTCACGGCCCGCTGGTCACTGCCGCCGTCGACGGCCTACGTGGCCGCCGCGTCACCGCGTACCCGGCCCTGGAGATGGACATGCAGTCCGCCGGCGCCACGTTCCAGGACGCCGAGGCGGTCGTGGACGGCACCCTCGTCTCCTCCCGCGCCTGGCCGGACCACCCGACCTGGATGCGCGAGTTCCTGACCGTGCTGCGCGCGAAGGCCCCCGTGACCTGACCTCACGCGGCTATGCGCCGGGCCTCCTCGACGGCCTCCTCGAGCGTGTCCACCACCGGCACCCCGACCCCCTCGAGGCTGGCCCGGCTGTGCGACCCGCCGGTGTACAGCACCGCCTGCGCCCCGGCGTGCCGCGCCGCCACCGCGTCGTCGGCGGCGTCCCCGATCACCACCGTGCGCGCCGGGTCCACGCCCGTCAGCAGACTCAGATGCCGCACCATGTGCTCGGCCTTGCTGCCGCCGGACGGCCCCGTACGCCCGTCCACCCGCAGGAAGTGCTCCTCGATCCCGAAGGTCCGCACCAGCGGGACGAGGTCCTCGTGCCCGTACATGCTCAGGATCGACTGGCTGTGCCCCGCCGACCGCCACCCGGCCAGCAGCTCGGCCGCGCCCACGGTCAGCTCGCACCGTATGCGGTGCTCGGCGTAGTACCGGTGGAAGACGCCGTCCATCAGCTCCCACTCGGCGTCCGTGGGCAGTCTGCCCAGCAGCCGCTCGTAGAACTTCGGCACCGGCACGCAGTACAGCGCGCGGTACTGCTCCAGCGTGATCGGCTCGAGCCCCAGCTCGCCGAACGCCGCGTTCGTCGCCCCGATGATCGCCTCGTTGTCGTGGAACAGCGTGCCGTTCCAGTCCCAGACAATGTGCGACGCTCCTCGCATCCCCATATCGAAAAAGGTACCCGCACCCACTGACAATCGGGGACCGGTGATCACCGCAGGTCAGACACCCTGCACCAGATTCGGGATCTCCTGCGTGGCGAACCACAGCAGCTCATGGTCCTCGGCGCCGTCCACCACGAACTGCGCGTCGTCGTCCCCGTCGTCCGCCGCCGCCAGCGCCTGCGCCGCGGCCGCCACGTCCGCCTCGGCGTCGTCCGCGTCCACGTGCACCGCAGCCGCCTTGGCCAGCCGCACGACCCCGCTCACCCGCACCTCGCCGAGCGCCGCCGGCTCCAGCGCCCGGCCGGGATCGGCGCTCGCCGCGCCGTCGGGCACGTCCACGGCTACGACCACGCGCCGGCGCGCCGCGCCCGGGTCCGCCGCCAGCAGCCTCAGCGACGCCAGCGCGGCCCGGCTCAGCGCCGCGTACTCCAGCTCCTCGATGTCGTCGGAGACGTACCACTCCCGCAGCCCGGGCGTGACCGCGTACGCCGTCACCGATTCGCCGGTCCCCAGCTCACCCGACTTGTACGCCTCCGCGAGCGCGGGGAGTGTCAAGGGGACGTAGACGCGCATGGCCGGCCGCTTTCTCGTGGTCAAAGGGACTTCAGGATACGTGGGACGGTCCCCTTTCGGGTTCCTGTCCCCCGTCCCGCAGGCGTCCATCCCCGTCCGCCGGTTCACCCTCCACCGCCCACCCGGCGGCGGGGTCGGCGTCACCCCGTCACCCGGATAAGTGAACCTTCACCCGGCCCTCGACGGCGGATCCGTCGCTTGCCCGGCCCTCACCAGCCGTACAAGATCCGTGACAACAAGTTACCGAGCGGTATCGACCGGCTCGCCGTGAAACGGGGACACGAATGAACAAGGTCATGACCAGGCTGCAGCGCCGCTCCGGCACCCGCCCGACCGGCCGCCGCGACACCACCCGGCCGAGCGGCACTCCCCCGCGCACCCCGGGCGGCACCCCACCCCGCACGACCTCCGGCGCCCGGCCACCGGCCGGCCCGGGCCGCACCCCCCGCGCCCGCACCCGGCCCACGGACACCCGCCCACCGACGACCCCGCCGGCCCCCGTCCCCACGGACTTCTTCGCCGAACGCCTCCTCGCCGTCCTCACCGGCCGGCGCCCCGTCCACTTCATGCTCGGCCACACCCGCGGCCGCGCCTACGACGAACTGGCCTGGCTGGCCGAACGCGGCCCTCTGCGCACCGCACGCGGCCCCCAACCGGTCGTCCACGACCTCGGCTACTACGAGGTCCACCCCGGCGCCCTGGAGGTCTTCGCCCGCATCACCACGGGCAACCGCCTGAGCGCCCTGGCCTTCCGCCTGGAACGGGGCCAGGACCACCGCTGGCGCTGCACAGCGGTCGACACGGGCGGCCCCCGCCGCCCGGACACGGACTGACCCGACGGCGAAGAACGACAGAAGAACGACAAGGGGCCGGGCACCCGACAGGTACCCGGCCCCTCAGCTCACGTCACCCGGCAAAAGCCGCGCAGCGCACGTCACTTCTTACGGCGACGCCCACCCCGCTGCTTGCGCCGCTCCGCCCGCGTCAGTCCGTCCGTCTCGGACCGCACGCCGTCCTCGTCGGTCGGCAGGTCACCCTCGATGATCCCGCCCTCGCCGTCCACGGTCGGCGCGGAGAAGTGCAGGTTCCGCTGCTGCGGCGCGTCCAGCCCCTTCGCCCGGATCTCCGGACGCGAGGCACCCGCCTGCGCCGGCACCGCGTCCTGGACACCCGCGGCCGGCACGACGTCCTCGACCGGAACCTCCTCGACCTGCTGCTCGACCTGGACCTCCAGGTTGAACAGGTAGCCGACGGACTCCTCCTTGATGCCGTCCATCATCGCGGTGAACATGTCGAAGCCCTCGCGCTGGTACTCGACCAGCGGGTCCTTCTGGGCCATCGCGCGCAGGCCGATGCCCTCCTGGAGGTAGTCCATCTCGTACAGGTGCTCACGCCACTTGCGGTCCAGCACCGACAGCACGACCCGGCGCTCCAGCTCCCGCATGATCTCGGAGCCGAGCTGCTCCTCACGCGCCGCGTACTGGTCGTGGATGTCGTCCTTGATGGACTCGGCGATGAACTCGGCGGTGAGCCCGGCCCGGTCGCCGGCCGCCTCCTCGAGCTCCTCGATGGTCACCTTGACCGGGTAGAGCTGCTTGAAGGCGCCCCACAGACGGTCCAGGTCCCAGTCCTCCGGGAAGCCCTCGGCGGTCTCGGCCTGCACATAGGCGTCGATGGTGTCGTCCATGAAGTGCTGGATCTGCTCGTGCAGGTCCTCACCCTCCAGGACGCGGCGGCGCTCGCCGTAGATGACCTCACGCTGGCGGTTGAGCACCTCGTCGTACTTCAGGACGTTCTTGCGCGTCTCGAAGTTCTGCGTCTCCACCTGCGCCTGCGCGGACGCGATCGCGCGCGTGACCATCTTGTTCTCGATCGGCACGTCGTCGGGGACGTTCGCCATCGACATCACGCGCTCGACCATCTGCGCCTTGAACAGCCGCATCAGGTCGTCACCCAGCGACAGGTAGAACCGGGACTCGCCCGGGTCGCCCTGACGGCCGGAACGACCGCGCAACTGGTTGTCGATCCGCCGCGACTCGTGCCGCTCGGTGCCGAGCACGTAGAGGCCGCCGAGCTTCTCGACCTCGTCCTTCTCGGCCTTGACGGCCTGCTCGGCGCGCTTGAGCGCCTCGGGCAGGGCCGCCGCCCACTCCTCGATGTGCTCCTCGGGGTCGAGGCCGCGCTGGCGCAGCTCCGCCTCGGCGAGGTCCTCGGGGTTGCCGCCGAGCTTGATGTCCGTACCACGGCCGGCCATGTTGGTGGCCACCGTCACGGCGCCCTTGCGGCCGGCCTGGGCGACGATCTGCGCCTCGCGCTCGTGGTGCTTGGCGTTGAGCACCTCGTGCTGGACGCCGCGCTTGCTGAGCTGCTGCGAGAGGTACTCGGACTTCTCGACGGACGTGGTGCCGACGAGGATCGGCTGGCCCTTCTCGTGCTTCTCGGCGATGTCGTCGACGACCGCCTCGAACTTCGCGACCTCGGTGCGGTAGATGAGGTCCGACTGGTCCTTGCGGACCATCGGGCGGTTGGTCGGGATCGGGACCACGCCGAGCTTGTAGATCTGGTGGAACTCCGCGGCCTCGGTCATGGCCGTACCGGTCATGCCGGACAGCTTGTTGTAGAGGCGGAAGAAGTTCTGCAGGGTGATCGTGGCGAGCGTCTGGTTCTCGTCCTTGATGTCCACCCCTTCCTTCGCCTCGATCGCCTGGTGCATGCCCTCGTTGTAGCGGCGGCCCGCGAGGATACGGCCGGTGTGCTCGTCGACGATCATGACCTCGCCGTCGATGACGACGTAGTCCTTGTCGCGCTTGAACAGCTCCTTGGCCTTGATGGCGTTGTTGAGGTAGCCGACCAGCGGGGTGTTCACCGACTCGTAGAGGTTGTCGATGCCCAGCCAGTCCTCGACCTTGCTGACGCCGGACTCGTGGATGGCGACCGTGCGCTTCTTCTCGTCGACGTCGTAGTCGCCGGTCTCCTCGATGCCCTTCAGCGGGTTTCCGGCCTCGCCGCGCTTGAGGCGCGTGACCAGCTTGGCGAAGTCGCCGTACCACTTGGTGGCCTGGTCGGCCGGGCCGGAGATGATCAGCGGCGTACGGGCCTCGTCGATGAGGATGGAGTCGACCTCGTCGACGATGGCGAAGTTGTGCCCGCGCTGGACCAGTTCGTCCTGCGACCACGCCATGTTGTCGCGCAGGTAGTCGAAGCCGAACTCGTTGTTCGTGCCGTAGGTGATGTCGCACGCGTACTGCTCGCGGCGCTGGGCCGGCGTCATGTTCGCGAGGATGCAGCCGACGGACAGACCCAGGAAGCGGTGGACGCGGCCCATCATCTCCGAGTCGCGCTCGGCCAGGTAGTCGTTGACCGTGACGATGTGCACGCCGTCGCCGGACAGGGCGTTCAGATAGGCGGGCAGGGTGCCGACGAGGGTCTTGCCCTCACCGGTCTTCATCTCGGCCACATACCCCAGGTGCAGGGCGGCGCCGCCCATCATCTGCACGTCGTAGTGGCGCTGGCCGAGGACGCGCTTGGCGGCCTCGCGGACCGTGGCGAACGCCTCGGGCAGCAGGTCGTCCAGGCTCTCGCCGTCGGCGTACCGCTGCTTGTACTCATCGGTGAGGGCCCGCAGCTCGGCGTCGGAGAGGTCGACGAAGTCCTCTTCGATGGAGTTGACCTGGTCCGCGATGCGGTGCAGCTTGCGCAGGATCTTGCCTTCGCCTGCACGCATGATCTTCGAGAGGACGGACACGGGGGTTGGTCTCCTTGCCGGTCGGGCCTGGGACGGTCGGTTACCACTTGACTTACTGAGCAACGGCCATCGTATGCGAGGACCCCGCCGCGCCGGGAGGCCTGCCGGGACGAGGACCGTCCACTCCTTCTCTGCTCTGCTTCAAATCTCCTTCAAAGAGGACAACGGCCGAGCCGCGCCGATGGTGCCGGATGGCGTCGACGAATTGCGCGAAATGTGATCGCCCGCTCACCCAGAGCAAAGGGATGGCGGTCACCGAGCGGTCCGAGCAGAATCGGCCGATGGAACCCGTCACGCTCGCCACCGACCGCCTCGTCCTGCGCACGGTGGGCCCGCAGGACACCGACGCGGTGTACGCCGCCGCCCAGGACCCGGACATCCAGCGCTGGACGACCATCCCCTCGCCCTACCTCCCCGAGCACGCGCGTGCCTTCACCGAGCAGACGGTCCCGGAGGGCTGGGCCGACGCCTCGATGTGCACCTTCGGCGTGTTCCTGCCCGGCGGTGAGCTGACCGGAATGCTCGCCCTGACGATGCGCTCCCTGGGCATGACGGAGGTCGGCTACTGGGCGGCGAAGGAGCACCGCGGCCACGGCTACCTCACCGAGGCCACCGTCGCCGCCACCCGCTGGGCCTTCACCCACCTCGCCGTCGACCGCGTCGAATGGCGAGCCGAGGTCGGCAACCACGCCTCCCGCGCGGTGGCGGAACGGGCCGGTTTCACCATCGAGGGCACGCTGCGCTCCGCGCTCAACAACAAGGGCGTACGCCGGGACTGCTGGGTCGGCTCCCTGCTCCCCTCGGACCTCAACCTCCCCTCGACGGCGCCCTACTTGCCGGCCCGCGCGGAGCCCGCGTAGCCGCACCCGGCCGGAGCACCCCACCCCACTCGGCGAGAACCTCCAGCTCATCGCGCCCTGTCAGTGCCCACCCCTATCGTGCCGAACATGACGACCCCGCGCCCCACAGCAGAGCTCACCGCAGACGAGGCCCGCCGCATCGCCCTTCGGGCCCAGGGCCTCCTCGGCACGCCGTCGTACGCCCGCCGCACAGGTTCCGGCGCAGCCGTCCGCGGTGTTCTCCGGCACCTCGGCGCGGTCCAGCTCGACACCATCTCCGTCCTGGCCCGCTCGCACGAGCTCGTCCCCTACGCCCGCCTCGGCGCCGTGGGCCGCAAGACCGTCGAGCAGGCCTACTGGACGGACGCGCACGCCTTCGAGTACTGGTCGCACGCCGCGTGCATCCTCCCCGCCGAGGAGTGGCCGCACTTCGCCTTCCGCCGCCGCGCCTACCGCAACCGCCCGCACTGGAGCCACGAGCTGCCCGACGGCGCCTACGACCAGGTCATCAAGCAGCTCCGCAGCGACGGCCCGCTGACCGCGACGGAGTTGGGCGGCGCCAAGAAGACGAACGACTGGTGGGACTGGTCCGGCACCAAGGTCGCCGTCGAACGCGCGCTGATGTACGGCGAGGTGGTCTGCGTGACCCGCCGCGGCTGGAAGCGCGTCTACGACCTGGCCGAGCGCGCGATCCCGGCGGAGCTGCTGCATGACGAGCTGGACGACACCGAGTGCGTGCGCCGTCTGGTCCGCCAGGCGGGCGAGGCGCTCGGCGTGGGCACGCGCGCGGACATCGCCGACTACCACCGGCTCAAGGCCGAGCAGGTGGACGCGGTGATCGCCGACTCGGGTCTGGTGCCGGTGACGGTGGCGGGCTGGGGCCGCCCCGCCTGGGCGGACCCGGCGGCCCTGGGGACCCCGCCGCGCGGTCGGCACCGCACCACGCTGCTGTCCCCGTTCGACTCCCTGATCTGGGAGCGGGCGCGCACGGAGCGGATCTTCGGCTTCACCCACCGCCTGGAGGCCTACGTCCCGCGGCCCAAGCGGATCCACGGCTACTTCGCGATGCCGGTCCTGGCCGGTGGCCGCCTCGTGGGCCGTGTCGACCCGGCGCGCGCGGGGGCCACGCTGGTCGCCAAGCAGGTCACCCTGGACGGGAAGAAGGCCGTTCCAGCGGTCGCCCAGGCGCTGGTGGAGGCGGCGTCGTGGGTGGACTGCACGGACGTACGCGTGGAGCGTGTCGAGGTGCCGGAGCTGCGCGAGGCGCTGGTCGCCGAGCTGGCCCGGCTGACGGCCTGACACCCACCCGGAGCGATCACCCGAGCGATCAACGGGAACGCTCGCCGGAACGCTCAGCGGATCTCGAGGATCTTCTCCCGCATCGCGTAGACCACGGCCTCCATCCGGGAGTGCAGCTGCAGCTTCTCCAGAATGTTGCGCACGTGGTTCTTCACGGTGTTCTCGGAGATGAACAGCTCCTTGGCGATGTCGCGGTTGTTCATCCCGGTGGCGACGAGCTTGAGCACCTCCAGCTCACGGTCGGTGAGCCGCGGCGCGGGCACCAGTCGGCGCTCGTCGGTGCGCTGGATCATCGATTTGAACTCGGTGAGCAGCTTGGAGGCCATGGAAGGGCTGATCTGCGACTGGCCGTCGGCCACCGCGCGAATGGCGGTGGCCACCTCGTCGGTGGAGATCTCCTTGAGCAGGTAGCCGGTCGCGCCCGCCTTGATCGCGTCATAGAGGTCGGCCTCCTCGTCGCTGATCGTCAGCATGATGATCTTCGCGCTGGGGGCCACCTCCTTGATGGAGGTGCAGGCCTCGATGCCGCCACGCTTGGGCATGCGTACGTCCATGAGCACGATGTCGGGCAGCAGGTCGGCGGCCTTCTCCACGGCCTCGGCGCCGTCGCCGGCCTCGCCGACGACCTGGATGTCCTCCTCGGCGGCGAGCACGATCTCCAGGCCGCGGCGGAAGAGGGCATGGTCGTCCACGACCAGGACTCTGATCGGCTCGCTGCGTGCGGAGCCCGCCGCGCCCGGGCTCATGCCGACGACGCCGTCATCGGCGTCCTCGTCCCGCATCGGTCCGAAGGTGTCCGCCATCGTTCCTCCCCCTGAAGGCTGTGGCCTGTGGTCCTGTGCCATCGCCAACCCAAGGCAACGACCCACCGGTTGAGCCGTTGCGGCCATGATTCCATGCCTCGGGGACAACGCGGTGACGCAGCGGTGGGCGAAGGGGCGCACGCTGGTGCCCCTGGGGGCGCACGCCGCGCTCCAGGGGCACCGGCCCGGCTGTCGTACGGAGGGTCAACCGCCCAGCGAGCCGCCCGCGTCAGGGGAGGACGCCTCGGTGACCATCGTGTCGGTCCTGAGGTGGATCACGCCGTAGTCGTAGGCGTGGCGCCGGTAGACGACGCTGGGCTCCTTGGTCTCGGAGTCGACGAAGAGGTAGAAGTCGTGGCCGACCAGTTCCATCTCGTAGAGGGCCTGGTCGAGTGTCATGGGGGCGGCGACGTGGGTCTTCTCGCGTACGACGAGGGGGCCGTCGCCCTGCACCTCGAGCGAGCCGATCTTCTTGGTGGGCACGCTGTCCGGCTCTTCCGCCGGGACGGGATGGCCGTTCCCGTTGAGCGTTGCGACGCCCGGGACGTGGTTGGGGACCTCTGCCGCGCTGATCCGCTTGGCTCCGCGGCGGGTGAACCGCTTGTCGTGCTGCTTGCGCAGCCGGGCTTCCAGCTTTTCCGCCGCCAGGTCGAGTGCCGCGTACGGATCGTTGGCAGCCGCCTCCGCCCGGATCACCGGACCGCGGGAGCGGAGCGTGATCTCCACTCGGTCGCATCGGTCGGCCTGTCGGGGGTTGGGCTCCTTGGACACCTCGACGTCGAGGCTGATCACCTTGGCATCGAGCTTCTGGATCTTGTCCAGCTTCAGCTTCTCGGCCACGTGCTTCCGGAACCGCTCGGGCACCTCGGTCTTGCGGCCCTTGACGACGATGTCCACGCAGAACTCCGTTCCCGGATCACCCCGCCTCACCGGCGGGGCATCTCCCTTTTGCACCAGGCTCCGGTGTGGCCCG
Source organism: Streptomyces sp. NPDC036813 (assembly GCF_055609245.1). Classification (NCBI taxonomy): domain Bacteria; kingdom Bacillati; phylum Actinomycetota; class Actinomycetes; order Kitasatosporales; family Streptomycetaceae; genus Streptomyces; species Streptomyces sp. NPDC036813. The sequence continues at coordinate 345,806 of NZ_JBVJPV010000008.1, forward strand.
GAACCTCGGACTCGGTGACTTTCACCTCCTCCTCCCCCATGGGCAAGATCTACACCCCCTGTGCTGCGGATGATTACTCAAAACCCGCGGCACGGCATTCGGAAACGAGGGGCATGGCCTGCGGCTTTCCCTCACAACCGAACATATCTCGCCCGGCCGGATGTCGTCACCCTCTCCTGACGTGTACCTCCCTTCAGGTGAATTGACCCCTCATTACCTGCAACGACAGAGGTTCTCGATCAGTTCCGGTTTATTTCGAAAGCATCCGGAGAAGCCGCGACCACCGCCGCGCAGACGACACGAGCCGCGCGGTCCTCATCCGGCATTCCCCACCTCACGTGCGCCCGATCCGGTCTCCCTTCCGGCACAGCGGCTTCGTGTTCCTCTCGTCCTTCCCCACAGGCTCGCGGGTACACGGGCGACACGCAGGTATCACGCACCGCTCGCGCCGCCTCACCGAGCGAGGCTCCGGTCGTCAGCAGATCGTCCACGAGCACCACCGGGCCCCGCGCGAGCAGCCGCCCGCCACCGGGTACGACGGTCAGCGCCCCGGTGAGATTCGCCAGCCGCTCCCGCGAGTCCAGCCCCGCCTGGTCGGCCACCGCCCGCCGCTGCCGCAGCACGGCCGCCACCCGGGCCGGCATCCCACCCCGGCGCAGTTCCCCGGCCGCCGCCAGCGCGATCCGCCGCGCCGGGTCGTGCCCGCGCGCCCGCACCGCCGCACGCGCCGACGGCACCGGCACGAGCAGCACGCACCCACCCGCCCCCGCGTCACCCGACGCGCCGCCCTGCCGGAGCCCGGCCCGCACCGCCGCCGCCAGCGCCTCGCCCAGCGGCCGGGCCAGCGCCAGCACACCCCGCTCCTTGTGCGCGAGCAGCAGCGCCCGCACCTCGTCCGCATAGGGTGCCGCCGCGTGCACGGCCGGCAGGCCCGGCGGCTGCGGCTCCGGCCGCACCCGGCACGGCACGGCCCCGCTCAGCGCCGTACGGCACTCGGGGCAGAGCACCGCACGAGGCCGCCCGCAGCCGGCGCACTCGACCGGCAGCACCAGGTCGGTGAGGTCCTGCCACCACCCCCGCATAGGACCACTGTGCCAAGCCCGCGAAGCCCCGGCCACCCCTGTGGACAACGCCCTGTGGAAAACTCCCGAGCGCCCTGATCAGCCCGGGTACACCGGCGCCGTACCGCTCTTCACGAGCTTCTGCCATTGCGTCCCCGACGGCAGCCGCACGATGCCGTCCTCACCGGAGTACGCCACCAGCGGCACCCGGTCGTCCTCGGCGGCCGCGATGTCCTCCACGCCGGACAACGCGGCCGGCGGCGGCCCCTCCGGGGTGGAGCCGTCGACCTGGGCGTACCGCATCTGCTGCACACCACCCGCCTCGCGCCCGACCACGACGAGCCGGCTGTCGCCGGACCACGACATCGCCTTGATCTCCTCCAAGCCGGGCGTGGCGGGGCGCAGTTCCAGCACGGACACCGCCGGGTGCGCGCCCTCGGGCCCGGTGCCGTCCTTGTCGTCGGGGCGCTGGATCCGCCCCACGAACAGCGACTGCTTGCCGTCCTTCTCCACGACGAGCGCGATCCGCACCCCGTCCGCGGCCACCCGGACCTCCCGGATGCGCCCGTCCAGGCCCGGAACGGCCACGTCCACCGGTGTACCGCCGCCCTGCTGCAACAGCCACAGGTGCGGATGGACGGGGTCGCGGTCGGCCACCCACAGGTCGCCGTTCGCGTCCCAGCTGGGCGTCGTCAGCCGGTCCGCGGGCGTCGCGCCATGACTGGTCACCACCGCGCTGCCGAGCGAGCTGCTGGAGACCAGCGAGCCGACGTACAGGGCGCTCGCGTCGCTGCTGACGCCGGCCGCCTCGCGCTCGTCCCGCGACACGGCGGCCGCGCGCAGCGGCCGTACCCCCTGGCCCAGGGCGCCCGGCACCGGCTCGGCCCTGGTGCCGGCGGCGCCGGTGGCCAGCCGCACCAGCCGGCTCTTGTCGTCGATGAAGTACACGTAGTCGGGGTGCGCGGTCGAGCCGCGGGCGGCCACCGCCTCGGCCTGATCGGCGGTGAGGGAGCACAGGTGCTCGCCGCCGGAGCGCAGCTCGACCTCGTTCACCGTGGGCGTGACGTACTGCAGGGTGAACAGCAGCTGCGCCGCCATCTCGTCGCACCGGGCCCGGCCGACCCGCGCGGCCTTGTCGTTGAGCGGCACGGTCAGCTTGTTCTGGTCGTCCGGGGCGAGGGCGGCCGTACCTCGCGCCAGGTCGGTGCCGGTGGGGAAGCTGGAGCGGACCACCGGCCGCAGCCACGACGTGGGGCCCTGCAGCACGGAGCGCACGACCTGCGTCATCAGATCCACCCGCTCGCGTACGTAGACGGGGTCGGCGACGGCCGTGGTCTCGCCGTTCGTGGCGGCCACGTTGGACGCGAAGTAGTACTTGTTGACGGACATGTAGTTGCGCTGGAAGTCCGACTTGCCCATGACGACGCCCTGCGGCAGTCCGTCGATGCGCCACTGCTGCGTCTTGTCGTCCCGTGTCAGGTGCACCGTCTGCCGGTAGGGGCCCTCGGCGGGCCGGTACGACTGCTGCGCGTCCACCGTCGCGACCCGGGTGCCGGTCAGCGTGAAGGCGGCGTCGTCGGCGTCCTCCCGGCTGGCGGAGCGGGCGGCCTGCGTGCTGGGGCCGTCCTCCAGCACCGTGGTGGCCCGACCCGGCTGCCAGGCCCGCGCCGCGTGCGGCGTCAGGTACTGCCGTGCCGTCGCATAGCCCGGATCGTCACTGGTCAGCGCCTCCAGGAAGCCCTGCAGGATGTCCGCCGGCGGCGCGCCCTCCGCGGGCGGCATCGCGAACACCCGCACCTGCGAGTCCGGCCGCGGCGTGGACTCCACGCCCCGCAGGTCCCCGCTGTCGGGCATCGACGCGCAGCCCGCCAGCAGAACGACCCCACAGGCGGCGTACGCCACCGCGCGCGCCGGCGTGCGCCGGGCGCCCCCCTCGCGGTCAGCGCCCACGGAAGGCCTCCCCTTGTGTGTCCGAGTCGTCGGGCCGGGCCACGGCGGCGTCCGCCCGGCCCTTGGCGGGCTCCCCACCCGCCGCACCGTCCTGGCGTGGCGCCGCGCCGCCGGGCCGGGGCACCACGCGCGCGCCGTTGCCGGGCAGGGCCGTCGGGTCGGCGGTGGCCGCGGACCCGGCCGGCCGGGGCGGCAGCTGCGTCCGGCACGGCAGCCCGGGCCGCTGCTCACCGGCCGCCGGCTGGGCCGGCACGGTGGCCGTCTTCTCCCCGCCGCCGCGCGCGGCCCCTGCGTCGTTCAGCCCGCGGTTGCGCCGCGAGTCCTTGGGCTCCAGCGGTATCGGCGAGCCGCGCAGCGGCTCGTCGGCGGTCCTGGGCAGCGTCAGCCGGAACTGCGAGCCGCCGCCCGGCTCGCCCCACGCCTGCAGCCAGCCGCCGTGCAGCCGCGCGTCCTCCAGGGCGATCGACAGGCCCAGGCCCGTACCGCCCGTGGTACGCGCGCGTGCCGGGTCGGCGCGCCAGAAGCGGCTGAACACGCGGGTCGCCTCGCCGGGCTTGAGCCCGACGCCGTAGTCGCGCACCGCGACCGCGACCGCTCCGCCCGCAGCGGCCAGCTTGACCACCACGTCCCTGCCCTCACCGTGCTCGACGGCGTTGACGACGAGGTTGCGCAGGACGCGCTCCACACGCCGGGCATCGGCCTCGGCGACCACGGGCTGCTGATCGCCGACCACCCGGATCCGCGTGCCCTTGCGCTCGGCGAGCGGCTCGGCCCCGCTGACCACCCGCCGCACCACCTCGCGCAGGTCGATCGGCTCGGCCTCCAGGGCCGCCGCGCCCGCGTCGAAGCGGCTGATCTCCAGCAGGTCGGCGAGCAGCGACTCGAACCGGTCCAACTGGTCGGCGAGCAGCTCCGCGGACCGCGCGGTCACCGGATCGAAGTCCTCGCGCGCCTCGTGGATGACGTCGGCGGCCATCCGCACGGTCGTCAGCGGCGTGCGCAGCTCGTGCGAGACGTCGGAGACGAAGCGGCGCTGCATCCGCGACAGGTCCTCCAGCTGGCTGATCTTCTGCTGGAGGTTCTGCGCCATCTTGTTGAAGGCCTCACCGAGCCGCGCGATGTCGTCCTCGCCGGTGACCTTCATACGTTCCTGCAGCCGCCCCGCCGACAGCCGCTCGGCGATCCCGGCCGCCATCCGCACCGGCGTGACGACCTGGCGCACCACGAGCCACGCGATGGCGCCCAGCAGGACGACGACGAACAGCCCCGCGGTCGCCAGCGTGCCCTTGACCAGGCTGAGCGACTTCTCCTCCTGGGTGAGCGGGAAGAGGTAGTACAGCTGGTACGGGTCGCTGTTGGGGTCGTTGACCTGCTTGCCGATGACCAGCGCCGGCTGCGAGGGGCGGCCGTTGCTGTAGATGATGCGGGTGTAGCTCTGCGCCGCGCCCGGGCTGGAGTCGACCCGCTCGCGCAGGGCGAGCGGCACGCTCTCCGACGGGCTGACGAACCCGGAGGCGCGCGGGCCGAGTCCGCCCGCGCTGGCGGCGCCGGCGGGCAGCGTGACCACGTCGAAGGCGCCCTGTCCGCCGCTGGCGAGGGACGAGACGAGGTTGCTCATCCACTCGATGACGTTCTGCGAGGGACGCGTGTCGACACCGGTGCCGTCGTCGGTGCCCGCGGCTGCCTCGTCGGCCTTCTGCTTGGCCACGGCGAAGCCGCCCGCGGCCTGGCTCTGCGAGGCCTTCACCTTCGCCTCCAGCAGGCCGTTGCGCACCTGCCCGATGACGACGAAGCCGAGCAGCAGCACCACGCCGAGCGACATCAGCAGTGTCGTGGCGACGACCTTCAACTGGATGTTGCGCCGCCACAGCCGCATCACCGGCAGCAGCGGACGGCGTATCCAGCGCATGAACAGCCGGACCACGGGGCTGCCGTGCACCCCGCCCTGCAGGAGCCCGCTCTCCACCAGCCGTGCCCAGCGCGAGCTGACCGGCTTCCGGCCGACAGGCCGCCCGGCGCGGACCCCGGACCGGCCGGGAGCCGAGGCGGCACTGTCCCTGGACATGTCAGCTCGGTCCGGCCTTGTAACCGACACCACGGACGGTCACCACGATCTCCGGCTTCTCCGGGTCCTTCTCGACCTTGGAGCGCAGCCGCTGCACATGCACGTTGACCAGGCGGGTGTCCGCCGCGTGGCGGTAGCCCCACACCTGCTCCAGCAGCACCTCGCGGGTGAACACCTGCCACGGCTTGCGGGCCAGCGCCACCAGCAGGTCGAACTCCAGCGGGGTCAGCGCGATCGACTGCCCGTCCCGCTTCACGGAGTGCCCGGCCACATCGATGACCAGGTCACCGATGGCCAGCTGCTCCGGCGCCGGCTCCTCGGACCTGCGCAGGCGCGCCCGGATCCGGGCCACCAGCTCCTTGGGCTTGAACGGCTTGACGATGTAGTCGTCAGCACCCGACTCCAGGCCCACCACGACATCGACGGTGTCGCTCTTCGCCGTGAGCATCACGATCGGCACCCCGGACTCCGCCCTGATCAGACGGCACACCTCGATACCGTCCCGACCGGGCAGCATCAGGTCCAGCAGCACCAGGTCGGGCTTGGCCTCCCGGAACGCGGCCAGCGCCTTGTCGCCGTCGGCTACGAAAGACGGCTCAAAACCCTCACCACGCAGCACAATGCCGAGCATCTCGGCCAGTGCGGTGTCGTCGTCGACGACAAGGACTCGTCCCTTCATAAACGACATCATCCCATTCTCGTAACAGTGACCGGGGCGCCTGGTGAGGCACGTCACTGGCCCGTGACGATAGTCGTACTCACCGGTCACTGTCTGCCCACGACCGTCGCGGGCGCGAGCACCGCACCGGCCGCGTGCCTACCCGGCGGCCCCCTCCCGGGACCGCGCGCACAGCTCCGCGAGCCCCTTGCCCGTCACCGGCGACAGCGCGCCACCCTCCGTGACGATCGCCGTGATCAGCTCCGGCGGCGTCACATCGAACGCCGGGTTGTACGCCTGCGTGCCCAGCGGCGCCACCGGCACCCCGCCACCCGGGCCGCTCGCCTGCACCTGTGGCACCGGGATCTCCGTGACCTCGAACCCGGCACGCTGCTCCACCTCGATGGCCGCCCCGTCCGGGGTGTCCAGGTCCACCGTCGTCACCGGCGCGACCACGATGAACGGCACATGGTGGTAGCGAGCGAGCACCGCGAGCGGATAGCTGCCCACCTTGTTCGCCACCGACCCGTCGGCCGCGATCCGGTCCGCCCCGATCAGCACCGCGTCCACCTCACCGGCCGCGAACAACGACCCCGCCGCGTTGTCCGCGAGCAGCGTGTACGCCATGCCGTGCCGGGCCGCCTCGTACGCCGTGAGCCGCGCCCCCTGCAGAAGCGGCCGTGTCTCGTCCACCCACAGGCGCCGCAGCCGCCCCGCCCGGTGCGCCGCCAGCGCCACCGCGAACGCGGTGCCCTCACCACCGGACACCAGCGACCCGGTGTTGCAGTGCGTGAGGATCCGGTGCCCTCCGGCGGGCAGCAACTCCTCCAGCAGCGCCATGCCGTGCTCGGCCATGCGGGCGCTGGCCTCGGCGTCCTCCCTGTGCAGCGTCCGCGCCGCGGCCAGCGCCGCCTGCGCGGCCTGCCCGGGAGTGGCGCCCTTCTCAAACGCCGCCCGGTACGCCTCGACGGCACGGCGCACCCCGACCGACAGGTTCACCGCCGTCGGCCGGGCCCCGGCCAGCGCGGTCGCGGCCTCGTCCACGTCGAACCCGCGCGCGGCGGCGAGCGCGACCCCGTACGCCCCCGCCACACCCAGCAGTGGGGCGCCGCGCACGGCGAGCGAACGGATCGCCTCCACCAGCGCGGACGCGTCCGTGCAGACCAGTTCGACCTCCTCGGTCGGCAGTCTCGTCTGGTCCAGCAGGACCAGAACGGGGCCTTCGGGCGGCTCCTCCCAGCGGATCGCGGGGATCCCGGTGAGCCGCGTGTCCTCGCCGGCGTGCGCGTACTGATCAGCCATGCCGTCAGTCTTCCCCGTATCCGGCGGACAATTGAAGATGTGCGCGCCCGACCTCGGCCGGTACCCGGGTGACCACCCCATGGCACGATGGCTGCCAACCTGCCGCCGCGACCGCGGACGGGCACCGTGAAGGAGCGACGATGAACGACACTCCGGGCTGGGCCTCGCCCGGATCCGCCCCGTCCGACGGGCACGAGCCCGGCGCGTCCCGCCCCGCCGAGCCGGAGCAGCCCGCGGACCAGCCGGTTCAGGACCCGCAGAGCCCCGGCACGAAGTGGTCCCAGGTGCAGCCACCCGCCGGCCAGTGGTCGGCGCCGACCGGGCAGCAGAGCCCGGGCCAGTCCCCGCCGCCCCCACCACCGGGCCCCGGCTGGGGCACCCGGCCCCCGGCGGGCCCCGGCGGCTACGGACCTCCCGGCGGCTACGGCTACGGCGCCCCCGGCCACGGCGCCTGGGGGGCCGGCTGGGGCGGGCCGCCGCCCGCGGCCAAGCCCGGCGTGATCCCGCTGCGCCCCCTGGGCGTCGGCGAGATCCTCGACGGCGCGGTGTCCACCATGCGCACCTACTGGCGCACGGTGCTCGGCATCACGCTGTCCGTCGCCGTCGTCACCGAGGTCCTCGCCGTCCTGCTGCAGGGCCTCGCCCTCGACACCACGGGCACCGACGCCCTCGACGACCCCAGCGCCACCCTCAGCGAGGTGACCCGTGCCCTGGGCGACACGATGCTCAACTCGACGGTCATCTTCCTGATCTCCATGATCGGCACGGTCACGGCGACCGCCCTGCTCACCACGGTGACCAGCCGTGCCGTCCTCGGCCGGCCGGTGACCTTCGGCGAGGCCTGGCGCGACGCCCGCACCCAGCTGCCCAGGCTCTTCGGACTGATCGGGCTGCTGATCCTCATCGGCGCCGTCGTCGTCGGCGTGGGCATCACCCCCGGCATCCTCGTGGCCGTCGGCGGCAACGCGGACGGCGGAGCGGGGCTCGCCGCTTTCGGCGGCCTCGCCGCGTTCGTCGTCGTCCTGTGGCTGATGGTCCGCTTCTCCCTGGCCTCCCCGGCCCTGATGCTGGAGAAGCAGGGCATCCGCAAGTCGATGGGCCGCTCCGACAAGCTCGTACACGGCACCTGGTGGCGCGTCTTCGGCATCCAGTTGCTCGCCGCGATCATCGCGAACATCGTCGCCGCGCTCGTCGTCATCCCCTTCACCTTCATCGCCGCCGCCGCGAACGGGGGCGGTGTCTCCGGCCTCATGGAGGGCGAACGCGGCTGGACGTTCCTCATCATCAGCGGCGTCGGCTCGGTGATCGGCTCCATGATCACCTTCCCGATCAGCGCCGGCGTGACCGTGCTGCTCTACATCGACCAGCGCATCCGCCGCGAGGCCCTCGACCTCGAGCTCGCCCGCGCCGCCGGCCTCCAGGACCACAGCACCGGCCCGGCCGGCAGCACACCGAGGAGCTGATGCCGTGAGCCTGACGGGGGGAATCGTCACGGCGGCTTCGGCACCGCCGCACACCGCCGCCACGGCCGTGCCGACCTGGCCACACGCCACCGACACAGCCGCGGCGGCACTGGCCCACCCGGCGGACACGGCCGGCACGACGCTGGCCCGCGCCGCCGACACCGCCGCGAGCACACTGGCCCACGCCACCGACACCGCCGTACACGCACTGCTGCGCCTGCACGGCACATCACTGTTCACGCGCGCCGGCTCCGACGGCGAGCCCCCGGTGACTACACCGCGCGACCCCGCGCGGGAGGCCGCCCGCCGTGAACTGTCCAAGGGGATGTACCACCAGGACGACCCCAGCCCGCTCCAGCGCGCCCTCAACGCCTTCTGGGACTGGCTGGACCGCCTCTTCAGCGCCGCCACCACCGCGACGCCCGGCGGCACCGTCGGCCTCGTCGTCATCGTCGTCGCCGTGCTCGCGGTCCTCGCCGCCCTCTGGTGGCGCCTGGGCACCCCGCGCCGCCGGCCCGTCTCCGCCGCCGCCCTGTTCGACGACCGGCCCCGCAGCGCCGCCGAACACCGCGCGGCCGCCGAGGCACACGCCGCCCAAGGCCACTGGAACCAGGCCGTCCAGGAACGCATGCGCGCCATCGTCCGCTCCCTGGAAGAGCGCGCCCTGCTCGACGTACGCCCCGGCCGCACCGCCGACGAAGCCGCCGACGAAGCCGGCCGCGCCCTGCCCGCGCACCTGGAACGACTGCGCGCCGCCGCCCGGGAGTTCGACGACGTCACATACGGCGGCCGCCGAGCGAGCGAGCAGTCGTACCACCGACTCGCCGAACTCGACCGTGACCTGGACCGCACCAAGCCCCAGCTCGCCACCAGCACCGCCGGCCCGACCCCCGACGACCGCCAGGGAGCCGCCGGATGACCACCGAGGCCACGCTCCCCACGACCTCGGCCTCGCCCACCGCCCGTCAGGTCCTCACCCGCGCCCGAGGCATCGCCCTCGCGCTCGTCGTGCTCCTGGCGGCGGCCGTCGCGATCGCCATGGTCCGCTCCACCGCCAAACACGGCTCCCTCGACCCGCGTTCCGCCGACCCCGCCGGCAGCCGCGCCGTCGCCGAACTCCTCGCCGACCACGGCGTGCACACGCGCGTGGTCACCACCCTGGACGAGGCCCGCACCGCCGCGGGCCCCGACACCACCCTCCTGGTCGCCGTCCCCGACCTGCTGACACCTGGTCAGCAACGCCAACTGCGCACGTCCACCGTCGGCTCGGGCAGCCGCACCCTCCTCGTCGCCGGCAACACCTCCGTCGAACGGCTCGCCCCCGGCGTCACCGCCGACCCCGTCACCAGCACCGACTCCCTGCTGGAACCCGACTGCGCGCTGCCCGCCGCCCGACGCGCGGGCACCGCCGACACCGGCGGCATCCGCTACACCACCACCCACGCCGACGCCGACGCGTGCTACCCCAGCGACGGCCTGGCCACCCTCGTACGCGTCCCCGACACCACCGGGCGCGGCGACACCGTCGTCCTCGGCGCGCCCGACATCCTCCTCAACGAGCACCTCGACGAGCAGGGCAACGCCTCGCTCGCCCTCCAACTCCTCGGCTCCCGCCCCCATCTCGTCTGGTACCTCCCCTCGCTCTCCGACACCTCGGCCACCACACCCGACGACCAGAAATCCTTCGTCGACCTGCTCCCCTCCGGCTGGCTCTGGGGCACCCTGCAACTCTTCGTCGCGGCAGCCCTCGCCGCCCTGTGGCGCGCCCGCCGGCTCGGCCCGCTCGTTCCCGAAAAACTCCCCGTCGCGATCCGCGCCTCCGAAACCGCCGAAGGCCGCGCCCGCCTCTACCGCAAGGCGAACGCCCGCGACCGCGCCGCCGCCGCTCTGCGCTCCACCACACGCACCCGCCTCGCCCCCCTCGTCGGCGTGCCCACCACCCAGGCGCACACGCCCGAAGCACTGCTCCCGGCTCTGTCCGCCCGCCTGCACGGCGACGGACAACAAGCCCTGCACACCCTCCTGTTCGGGCCGCCGCCCAGCGACGACGCAGCCCTGATCACCCTCGCCGACCGACTCGACGCCCTCGAAAGAGAGGTACGCCGTCCATGATGGACCCGACCACTGACAACGCCGGGCAGACCGGACAGCCGGGCGACCCCCGCGCCGCCCTCGAAGCCCTGCGCGCCGAGATCGCCAAGGCTGTGGTCGGTCAGGACCCCGCCGTGACCGGCCTCGTCGTCGCCCTGCTGTGCCGCGGCCACGTCCTGCTCGAAGGCGTCCCCGGCGTCGCCAAGACCCTCCTCGTGCGCGCCCTCGCCGCGGCCCTCGAACTCGACACCAAGCGCGTGCAGTTCACCCCCGACCTGATGCCCGGCGACATCACCGGCTCCCTGGTCTACGACGCCCGCACCGCCGAGTTCTCCTTCCAGCCCGGCCCGGTCTTCACCAACCTCCTCCTCGCCGACGAGATCAACCGCACACCGCCGAAGACCCAGTCCTCCCTGCTGGAGGCGATGGAGGAACGCCAGGTCACCGTCGACGGCACCCCGCGCGCGCTCCCCGACCCCTTCCTCGTCGCCGCCACCCAGAACCCGGTCGAGTACGAGGGCACCTACCCCCTCCCCGAGGCCCAGCTGGACCGCTTCCTGCTCAAGCTCACGGTCCCGCTGCCCTCCCGCCAGGACGAGATCGACGTCCTCACCCGCCACGCCGCCGGCTTCAACCCGCGCGACCTGCGCGCCGCCGGCGTACGCCCCGTCGCGAACGCCGCCCAGCTGGAAGCCGCCCGCGCCGCCGTCGCCAAGACGACCGTCTCCCCCGAGATCGCCGCCTACGTCGTCGACATCTGCCGCGCCACCCGCGAGTCGCCCTCCCTCACCCTGGGCGTCTCCCCCCGCGGCGCCACCGCCCTGCTGTCCACGGCCCGCGCCTGGGCCTGGCTGACCGGCCGTGACTACGTCATCCCCGACGACGTGAAGGCCCTCGCCCTGCCCACGCTGCGCCACCGCGTCCAACTGCGCCCGGAGGCCGAGATGGAGGGCGTGACCGCCGACTCCGTCATCACCGCGATCCTCGCCCACGTCCCTGTGCCCCGCTGATGGCGCTCACCGGACGCGCCGCGCTCCTCGCGGCACTCGGCTCCCTCCCGGTCGGCATCCTGGAACCCGGCTGGACGGGCATCCTCGCCGTCAACGGCACCCTGGCCCTGGCGTGCGCCTGCGACTACGCCCTCGCCGCCCCCGTACGCCGCCTCGGCCTCACCCGCTCGGGCGACACCTCGGTACGCCTGGGTGACGCCGCCGACGTCACCCTGACGGTCACCAACCCCACCGGCCGCCCGCTCCGCGCCCATCTGCGCGACGCCTGGCCGCCCAGCAGCTGGCGCCCCGGCACGGAGGTCGAGGCCTCCCGCCACCACCTCACGGTCCCGGCGGGCGAACGCCGCCGCGTCACGACCCGCCTGCGCCCCACTCGCCGCGGCGACCGCCAGGCCGACCGCGTCACCGTCCGCTCCTACGGCCCCCTCGGCCTGTTCTCCCGCCAGGGCACCCACAAGGTTCCCTGGACGGTCCGCGTCCTTCCGCCGTTCACCAGCCGCAAGCACCTGCCCTCGAAGCTGGCCCGCCTGCGCGAACTGGACGGCCGTACCAGCGTCCTGCAACGCGGTGAGGGCACGGAGTTCGACAGCCTCCGCGAATACGTCCCCGGCGACGACACCCGCTCCATCGACTGGCGTGCCACCGCCCGCCAGACCACCGTCGCCGTCCGCACGTGGCGGCCCGAGCGCGACCGCCACATCCTCCTGGTTCTCGACACCGGGCGCACCTCGGCCGGCCGCGTGGGCGACGCCCCGCGCCTCGACGCCTCCCTGGACGCCGCACTCCTACTGGCCGCCCTGGCCTCCCGCGCCGGCGACCGCGTCGACCTGCTCGCCTACGACCGCCGGGTCCGCGCCCTGGTCCAGGGCCGCACGGCCGGCGACCTCCTGCCGTCCCTGGTCAACGCCATGGCGACGCTCGAACCCGAACTCGTCGAAACAGACGCCCGCGGCCTGACCGCCACAACCCTGCGTACGGCCCCCCGCCGCTCCCTGATCGTCCTCATGACGACGCTGGACGCGGCGCCCGTGGAGGAAGGGCTCCTCCCCGTCATCCCCCAACTGACCCAGCGCCATACGGTCCTGGTGGCCTCTGTGTCCGATCCCCATATCGCCCGGATGGCAGCGGCCCGAGGCAGCACCGACGCGGTCTACGAGGCCGCCGCAGCCGCCCAGGCGCAGGCGGAACGCAACCGCACCACCGAAAGACTCCGCCGCCACGGCGTTACGGTCGTCGACGCCACCCCGGACGACCTGGCGCCGGCACTCGCCGACGCATACCTGGCGCTGAAGGCAGCGGGCCGGCTCTGATCCCGGTGTTTTGGCTCCCCTCCGGGGGAGCGAAAACACCCCTGAAACGCAGAAAACCCCCGCATCCGAAGATGCGGGGGTTTTCCCAATAATTGTTCGGCGGCGTCCTACTCTCCCACAGGGTCCCCCCTGCAGTACCATCGGCGCTGTAAGGCTTAGCTTCCGGGTTCGGAATGTAACCGGGCGTTTCCCCTACGCTATGACCACCGAAACACTATGAAACTGTCGAACCATGCCACACCACCCGGAAAACCGGACGGGGCTGTTCGTGGTTTCAGAACCAACACAGTGGACGCGAGCAACTGAGGACAAGCCCTCGGCCTATTAGTACCGGTCAACTCCACACGTTACCGTGCTTCCATATCCGGCCTATCAACCCAGTCGTCTACTGGGAGCCTTACCCTCTCAAGGAGGTGGGAATACTCATCTCGAAGCAGGCTTCCCGCTTAGATGCTTTCAGCGGTTATCCCTCCCGAACGTAGCCAACCAGCCATGCCCTTGGCAGAACAACTGGCACACCAGAGGTTCGTCCGTCCCGGTCCTCTCGTACTAGGGACAGCCCTTCTCAATATTCCTACGCGCACAGCGGATAGGGACCGAACTGTCTCACGACGTTCTAAACCCAGCTCGCGTACCGCTTTAATGGGCGAACAGCCCAACCCTTGGGACCGACTCCAGCCCCAGGATGCGACGAGCCGACATCGAGGTGCCAAACCATCCCGTCGATATGGACTCTTGGGGAAGATCAGCCTGTTATCCCCGGGGTACCTTTTATCCGTTGAGCGACGGCGCTTCCACAAGCCACCGCCGGATCACTAGTCCCGACTTTCGTCCCTGCTCGACCCGTCGGTCTCACAGTCAAGCTCCCTTGTGCACTTACACTCAACACCTGATTGCCAACCAGGCTGAGGGAACCTTTGGGCGCCTCCGTTACTCTTTAGGAGGCAACCGCCCCAGTTAAACTACCCATCAGACACTGTCCCTGATCCGGATCACGGACCCAGGTTAGACATCCAGCACGACCAGACTGGTATTTCAACGACGACTCCACCCATACTGGCGTATGAGCTTCAAAGTCTCCCAGCTATCCTACACAAGCCGAACCGAACACCAATATCAAACTGTAGTAAAGGTCCCGGGGTCTTTCCGTCCTGCTGCGCGAAACGAGCATCTTTACTCGTAGTGCAATTTCACCGGGCCTATGGTTGAGACAGTCGAGAAGTCGTTACGCCATTCGTGCAGGTCGGAACTTACCCGACAAGGAATTTCGCTACCTTAGGATGGTTATAGTTACCACCGCCGTTTACTGGCGCTTAAGTTCTCAGCTTCGCCCCACCGAAATGGAGCTAACCGGTCCCCTTAACGTTCCAGCACCGGGCAGGCGTCAGTCCGTATACATCGCCTTACGGCTTCGCACGGACCTGTGTTTTTAGTAAACAGTCGCTTCTCGCTGGTCTCTGCGGCCACCCCCAGCTCGAGCAGCAAGTGCTCTCACCAAGCGTGGCCCCCCTTCTCCCGAAGTTACGGGGGCATTTTGCCGAGTTCCTTAACCATAGTTCACCCGAACGCCTCGGTATTCTCTACCTGACCACCTGAGTCGGTTTAGGGTACGGGCCGCCATGAAACTCGCTAGAGGCTTTTCTCGACAGCATAGGATCATCCACTTCACCACAATCGGCTCGGCATCAGGTCTCAGACTAT